>CALWVF010000040.1 GCA_944384925.1 uncultured Clostridia bacterium | reverse complement strand
ATTCTTTGGTTGTAAGCCTTGCATCTAGAAGTTCTTGTCTCTTTTGTTCATAATATGCTATTGCCTCTGGGAGTTTTTCTGTCGATATGTAGATTAATTTTGTTCCATCTTCTAATGTTTCTTCTTTGTCTAATCCTCCTGCAAATACTGGCTCACAAACACTAAGACAAAACATCATTCCTGCCATAAATAATGATAATAATTTTTTCATTAATAATTCACTCTCCTTGATTTTAAGTATATAAATCTGACATAAATTATAGTTATTATGCCATGTATACAATTTATTTTATTATATCATATTATCTAAATAAATACAACAATACTTGGTGAATTTAATGTTTTATAGTAAAAATTAATATATCTTAAATTGGTAACAATTTATATTTCAATAATATTGTTATGAATTTGTCAATTTCTGCGGCCATAACCCTGGAATCTAAATTTATATGTTTTGCTACTTATTTATACTCTTTTTCATTCCCTAATTTATTGTCCTAAATAATATATTTGAAATTGTCACTTTTGCTCGCCTCTAATTTTTAATGCAAAAAAAAAGAGATTAAATTAATCTCTTTCTTTTTTATTTTATCATTCTTTATTTACCTTTTAATTCAATTAATTCCTTTGCTTTTTCAACAATATCCTCAGCACGCATATTATATACTTCCTTTAAATAAGGCATCTTTCCAACTTGCCCAAAAACATCGTTTATTCCTATTGATCTCAACGGTACTGGATACTCTTCCATTAATACCTCACAAACTGCTGATTTAAGTCCACCTATTACGTTATGATTTTCAGCAGTAAGAACTGCACCCGTTTTTCTTGCAGATTCTATTATAGCGTTTCTGTCTATTGGTTTTAGTGTATGTATATTAATAATTTCTGCCAGTATCCCTTCTTTTTTTAGTATCTCATTAGCAGCCATTGTTTCTTGAACCATTATCCCAGAGCAAAATATTGATATATCTTTGCCATCTTGTATTTTGCTCGCTTTAAATAAATCAAATTCATCAGAGTCTGAAAATACATCAGGTATTTCTTTTCTAAACATCCTAATATAAACCACACCATAATAGTTTACAATCTGTGGTAAAATTTTTTTCAGCTGTATATTATCCACTGGTTCAAAAATTACAATTTCTGGTATGCTCCTTATAACACCTATATCTTCCACACTCATATGTGTCCCACCGTTAAATTCTGCACTTATACCAGGATCTGAACCTATAATTTTTACATTTTGCTTGGCATACGCCATTGATATTGCTATTTGATCACAAATTCTTCTAGTTGCAAAAGGTGTAAATGTTGTTATAAAAGGTATGAAATCATAGCTACTCATACCTGCTGCTACACTAGCCATGTTTTGTTCTGCTATACCAACTTCAAATGCACGCTCGGGGTATTTCTTACTTAAACTCGCAACACCATTTGGCTTAGATAAATCTGCATCTATTAAAACTATATTTTTATTTTCACTCATAAGTTTATCTAGCTCTTGGGCTAAAACTTGACGCATCTCCATTAGTTTTCACCTGCCAATTCCTTGAGTCCTTGTTTCCACTGCTCTTCACTTATAGGCATACTATGATTTCCTGCCCCCATAGATTCTATAAAAGATATTCCCTTACCTTTAATTGTATTCAGAATAATCATTGAAGGTTTTTCTGAACTTTTTGCTTCTATAATTGCCTTATCAATTTCATCGCAATTATGTCCATCAGCCACGACTATTACATTCCATCCAAACGAACGCCACTTTTCATCTAATGGCTCTATATTACATATGTCTTTTACTTGTCCATCAAGCTGAAACTTATTATAATCTGTAAATGCAATTACATTATCTAATTTATGATGTGCTGCAAACATAGCAGCCTCCCATATTTGACCTTCCTGTGTCTCTCCATCTCCTATTATTGTATATATTACTGCACCATCTTTTCTAATTTTAGAGGCCTTGGCAATTCCCATAGCACATGAAAATCCCTGCCCCAACGAGCCAGTCGTCATATCTATCCCAGGGGTTCTATTCATGTCGCAATGGCTAGGTAATTTAGTTCCAGGCTTATTAAGGGTATTAAGCCACTCTTTGCTGAAATATCCCTTCTCACTCAACATAGCATATACAGCAGGCCCACTATGTCCTTTTGATACTATTAATCGATCTCTTCCCTGCATTTTAGGGTTTTTGGGATTAATATTCATATGTTTTTCATACAGAACAACAAGCAACTCAACTATAGATAAGGAACCTCCTATGTGCCCAACACCTAGATTTCCAATAGTATTTAATGTAGATTTTCTTATTTCTACACATTTTTTTTGTAATTCAGTCATATTTCCTCCCATCAACTTAATTAAAATTATATTTTTAACATAAGGTTATATAATCTAAAAGTTGGCTAATAAAATTTTAATTATCTATCTAAAAACTACTTCAGATTATCCGGTCCAAAACTCATTGGTAGCATTTCTTCAAGAGTAAATACCTTCATGTCATCTAAGCTTTTCGCTATAATCACTTTCATATTCTTAGGATCACAAAATTCTCTTAAATATTGCCTACAAACCCCGCATGGCGAAGCATAATCTGAAAAATCATCTGTTTCTGTTTCAGTTCCACCCACAACTGCAATCGCGACAAATTCTGAGTCGCCCTCAGATACTGCTTTTAATAAAGCTGTACGTTCTGCACAAGTACATGCCGAATAAGCCGCACATTCTATATTACAACCTTTATAAATCTTTCCACTCTTAGTAAGCAAAGCTGCTCCAACCTTATATTTAGAATATGGTGTATAAGCACCTTTTCGAGCCTCAATAGCTAATTTTATTAATTCTTTTTCATTAATCATCACTATACCACCTAATATAAATTTCATTATATTTTAAATTTAATTATACAATAAAGATTCAATTTTGCAAGCTTTAAAATTTCGTGTCACTGTTATTCATAAAGTTTACACATGTAAGTTATTCTCACAAGTTATATTTTATATTAATATAATAAAATAATAGAATTAATCAAGCATGGGGGTGAGAAAATGCTTAAAAAAAGTAAAAAAGTCCGAAAATTAAAAATAACATTTATTATTATAATTATAATAGGTCTACTAATCGCAATAGACTTCCAAATTAGACCATTAGTAAAATCTATCGCAGCCAGCCAAGCACAGATTATCTCTACTAAAGCCATAAGTGATGCTGTACAGCAAGAATTATCTAGAGCCGACATAGATTATTCTGATTTAGTAAATATACAAAAAGGCGACGATGGAAATATCTCTGCAATTTCTACAAACATTCAAAAGGCCAATATACTTAAATCATCTATTACATTAGCAATAGAAAGTAAAATATCTCATACAAAGCCTAAGACAGTCGGGATTCCCCTTGGAACCCTAACAGGAATTGAATTGTTTACAGGACGTGGACCAAATGTAAAGATGAAAATATCCTTACCAAGCAGTACTATCACCGATTTTAAAAGTGAATTTTGTGCTGCTGGAATAAATCAAACTAAACACCAAATTTATATAAACGTACATACTAACGTTTATGCTCTTATTCCTGGTTATCCCACAAACACAACTGTAGATACAGATATAATGGTCGCTGAAACAATAATTGTTGGAAATGTCCCAAATGTATATGCATCGTCTTCTCAAAATAGTGGTTCTGTTGCGGATTTCGCCCAACTAGATAAATAATAATATTAATTTATATTACTTAACTTTTCAATTTATGTATAATAAGGCAGTATTTTTAATATTATACTACCTTATTATCTTCATTATGATTCAAAAAATTTTCTAAAAGTCTTATAAGCCATATAAACATCTGACTTTGAAACTATTTCAAATGGTGCATGCATAGAAAGAACTGGCACCCCTAAATCTACTACATCTACATTTAAGTTTGCTATAAATTTTGCAACAGTTCCTCCTCCTCCTCCATCTACTTTTCCCAGTTCACCTGTCTGCCAAACGATGTTTGCGTCCTCAAGCATTCTTCTAATCTCAAACATAAACTCGGCTGAAGCATCTGAAGTATCGTATTTTCCACCACTTCCCGTATACTTTGTAATTACAACCCCATTATTTATATAGCAGCTATTCATTGGTTCATATACAGTAGCATACGTAGGGTCAAATGCTGCATTAACATCTGCAGACAAACACTTAGATTTTGTTAATACATGTCTTCCCTTTATCCCCTCTTGATTTGCAATATCTGCTATAAAATATCTAAAGAATGCTGATTTCATTCCAGTATTTCCATCACTTCCAATTTCTTCTTTATCTGCTAATATTGTCATAACAGTTTGCTCTGGGGATTCACAATCTAAAATAGCCATAACTGCTGTATAAGCACAAACTTTATCATCATGGCCATATGCCCCTATCATGCTTTTGTCAAAACCTATATCTCTCGATTTAAATGCAGGCACCATTTCTAATTCTGCCGACAAAAAATCTGATTCTATTATTCCATACTTTTCATTTAAAATTTTCATTATATTTAGTTTTACAAGCTCTGAACCTTCATCACTTCTAAAAGGTCTGCTTCCAATAAGAATATTTAAATCTTCACCTGTGAAGCCTTTAAGCATAGTTTTATTCATTTGTTCTTTTGCTAAATGTGGCAACAAATCTGTTATGCAAAAACAGGGTTCATCCTCTGATTCTCCTAGCACTACATTTAAATTCGTTCCGTCTTTTTTTATTACTTTACCATGCAATGCTAACGGTATAGTTGTCCATTGATACTTTTTTATTCCTCCATAATAATGCGTTTTTAAAAACGCAAGGTCGTTGCTTTCATAGAGAGGCCTTGGTTTTATGTCTATTCTAGGGGAATCCACATGAGCTGCAGCCATTTTAATTCCATCTTTGCAGCCCTTTCTTCCAATTACAGTTAACACTAAAGATTTTCCTCTATTTATATAATAAATTTTATCTCCAGGTTTGTATTTATTCTCACAATTATACTCTTCAAATCCTTTTTCCTTTGCTAATTCTATTGTCCTTTTAATGAATTCTCGCTCAGTTTTTGCTTTATTTAAAAATTCTTTATATGGCTCACAAAACTCATCAGCATTTGTTACATCCTGCTCAGACATTTTTAGTGTCCCATTCTTCTTTTTAATTAATAACTTTTCTTTTAATTCCTCACATTTACTCTTTTCACTATTCACAATAATCACTATCCTTCCAATTATTTTTTAAAATAAAGATTTGTATAAATTTCTCTATTTTTAATCACCCTCTCCAGATACCTCTCTGTTTCCCCATAAGGAATATAATTAAGCGTTTGGCCATCAATAGAAATTCCAGGCTCATTTAGCCATCTGTCTACTACTCCCATTCCTGCATTGTATGCACATATTACTAAAATGTCGGATGAATACTTTTGTTTTAACAATTTTATAAGGTATGTTCCATATCTTATGTTTATCTCTGGATCATTTAAATATTCCTCTGAAATATAATCCTCTCCCATACAAGTTTGCAGCCAATAAAATGTTTGAGGCATTATCTGCATCAGTCCAATAGCTCCTGCGCGTGACTCAACATTTTCTTTAAAATTACTTTCGGCTTTGATTATTGAGTACACTAATTCAGGTTCAACATTATATTCACTAGAATATTTGGTAACAAGCTCTTCATATTTAGTTGGATATATAGACTTAACAAATAAGTTGTAAAACACACCTAATAGTACAAGGAACGATAACATTGCAATTATTATAAGTAATATATTTAATATGCTAGAAATCTTTTTGGCCATCTACTGCCTCCATTAGATTTAAAAATAGGTTGTTTGCAAATATTTTTAACTCATCATGGCCCAAATTATTTTTTAATGTAAAGTCAGCGTTCATTTTATAAAAATCATCATTATTTTGAGCCTCTATTCTCATAATCGCATCCTGTTTTGTTAAATTATCTCTATCCATTATTCTCTTTAATCTTAAATCTTTTGGTGCAATTACAGCTACAATATAATTACATAACCTATTAGCTCTTATTTCAAATAACAATGCTGCATCTATTATTATTATTTTTCTTTTTTTCTTTAACTCAGTAACCCTTCTTTTTAACTCCTTTAATATAAGTGGATGAGTTATTTCATTTAACTTATCGGTAGATTCTCTAGATGAAAACGCTAATTCAGCAAGTTTCTTTCTATTTAGTTTTCCATTTTCTAAAATAATAATTTTTCCGAAGTATTCTATTAATTGCTTCAAACACTCAGAATTCCCTTCTACAAAATTGCGACCTATAATATCAGCATTTATTAATTCACAACCATTTTTCTGCATTTCAGAGCTTAATGTTGACTTTCCTGAACCTGTCGGACCTGTAATCCCTACAACAATAGAATTATTCAATATATAACACCTCAAACCCGGCCGCTCTTACCAATCTGTTATATACAGCCATCCCTATACCACTTTTGCTAGGGCATATTGCATAAACAATTTCTACTGACTCGTCTTTATCTATTTCCCTTAACGCATCAAAAAGTGTTTTTGCTTGTAGTTCAGGATTTTTATAGCTACCATAAGTAAATGTTTTTACTTGAATAAAATTTACGTCTTCATTATAACAAAGGGCTGCTACATTTTCTGACGATTTATGGTTAACATAATCTATAAATTTTTCTCTCGAACATTCTAAAATTATAACTTTAGCATTTGGTGCATAATGTTTATATTTCATGCCTGGAGATATTACCTTTTTAGAATTATCTACCTTTTTTAAAACCGCATCATCTAAATCAACCTCTCCTATTTCTGATTCTAACTGCTTTAAAGTAACTCCTCCGGGTCTTAATAGAGTTGGTGGATTTGTTGTTAAAGTAATCACAGTAGATTCTAATCCTACACTACAAGTTCCTCCATCTAATATTGCATCTATTTTTCCATCCATGTCTTCTAAAACATGTAAGGCTGTCGTTGGACTTGGTTTTCCCGATATATTCGCCGATGGTGCTGCTAAAGGTATACCTGCTTTTTTTATAAGGTTTCTTGCTAATTTATGAGACGGTAATCTTACAGCCACTGTTTCTAAACCTGCACTAACTTCTCTTGGAATCTTTTTCGATTTTGGTAAAATTATTGTTAATGGTCCTGGCCAAAATTTTCTGCACAATTTTTGAGCTTTAACTGGAAACTCTGCTACAAGCTGATATATTTCTTGTATGTCTGATATATGTACTATTAATGGATTATCCATAGGTCTTCCTTTTGCACAAAATATCTTGCTAACTGCTAACCCGTCGAACGCATTTGCAGCTAACCCGTAAACCGTCTCTGTTGGTATCGCTACTACTCCACCATTTTTCAACAAAAATGCTGCTTTATCTATTTCCCTTTCTGATAATAACTTCGTTTGCATCATACGCTCCATTTATATCTATTCCACTTCAATACTACTTTCTAATTTTGCTGCACGATCCGCTGTAATCAGTGCATCTATTATCTCATCTATATTTCCATTTAAACAGTCTTCAAGCCTATAAAGTGTTAGTCCTATTCTATGATCTGTCAATCTACCTTGCGGATAATTATATGTACGTATTCTTTCAGAGCGATCTCCTGTTCCTACCTGAGATTTACGCTCCTGGGCAACTGCAGATTGTTGCTCCTCTATCTTTGCTTCCAATAATCTAGATCTTAAAACCTTCATCGCTTTATCTTTATTTTTATATTGACTTCTTTCATCTTGGCATTCCACAACAAGGCCTGTAGGAATATGTGTAATCCTAATAGCGGATTCCGTTTTATTAACATGCTGGCCACCCGCACCTCCAGCTCTATAAGTATCGATTTGAAGATCTGCTGGATTAATTTCTATCTCCACATCATCTGCCTCTGGCAAAACTGCTACTGTTACAGTAGATGTATGTATTCTGCCTTGCGCTTCTGTTTCAGGAACACGTTGAACCCTATGTACTCCACTTTCATATTTTAATCGTGAATATGCTCCTTCTCCGGATATCATGAAGCTAATTTCTTTATATCCACCAAGACCAGTTTCATTAGAACTTAGAATTTCTGTTTTCCAACCTTTTGATTCGGCATACATACTATACATACGATATAAAACTCCTGAAAATAATGCCGCTTCTTCTCCTCCAGCTCCTCCTCTAATTTCAACAATAACGTTTTTATCATCATTTGGATCTTTTGGCAATAATAGAACTCTTAAATCATCTGAAATTACTCTCAAGGTATCTCGTGATTCCTCTAATTCATTTTCTACTAACTCCCGAAAGTCTTTATCAAGACCTCCGTCATTAAGCATTTGCTTTGCCTCCTCTTCTGCTAACTTCACTTTTTTATATTCACGATATTTTTCAACTATTGGTGTTAAATTTTTATGTTCTTTCATTAATTCTTTATATAGCTTCTGATCTGATATCACTTCTGGATCATAAAGACGTTGGTTTATTTCCTCATATTTTTTTTCAAATACTTCTAATTTATTAAACATAAAATCACACTACCTTCTATACATTAAATTAATCATTACTATTGTAAAACATTACTTTACTTGATTTTTTAACCATGACAATATGTATATTTACAGCATTAATAATTCATCACTAATTTACAAGCATAAATTAAGTCAATTATACATCTATAAAACAAACAAAACAATACATAATTTTGAATTCAAAACTCACTTTTAAACTACATACAAAAATAATTTAATTTATTTACGCTTTCTTAACCCAGAAACTAACATAATTGCTAAAGACCACATTAAAATATATATTATCAGTTTCGTTTCCTTTATTTGGAAGACATCTAAATAACAAGAAACCATAACTACACTGAAAAATCCAAGTATTATTGAAACAACTTGTATTGAAAAGCATAGCATGACATTCCAATTCAATCTACTACAACCTGTAATTAATTCCGAAAGCGAATAAAATTTTTCACTTATATATACCAATGGATTTTCATATTGATTCTGTTCCCTCTGTTTGATACACTTTGAAGCACTATCGTATTTATGTATAACAGTTACACATTTAGAAAGTAACCCAAAATCTTCTTCAATCGATTCTGAGGTAATATTAACATCATTACTATGTAACACAACATTAATTCCACTGTGTTCGAGCTTTTTTAATCCTCTAGATACCGAAGGATTTGCATTATAATTTACCAAAAAAATTGCTGAAAGATTGCCCCCAATTGAGCAATAATAAAGTTTTATCCCCTTATTTTTATATTTATTTTCATCAATATCTTTTTTTACATAAACCCCGTATTTATCCATCAAAATTTTATTCCCAAATAAAATCTTTTTACCTTTTATCCACCCAGCTAGACCGCAATTAGCATCATATATTGGATTTGTAACTTTCGGTAAAGCCTCTGGTTTTTCTTTTACAATATTGAAAAGCATATTGGAAATCAAACCATCAAAGCAAGCATTTAAAGATACTGCATTTAGTAATACATCGTTTAAATCAGCCCCACAAAAAGTCTTTACCCCGCATAAAGTTATAGAACCTCGCTCGTAAATATCTTTATCATATATTTCCAAAACATTTACATTACAAAATTGCTTTATTGCAAAGCAATTAATAATTGCAATGCCTTTTCTCAGCATTTGTTTACCCCACAAATATATGGGCATATTATTGACTATTGTTATGTTCATTGGAATTAACATACACAAACTAATAGTAAGAAATGTAAATGACTTAAATATATCTCTATTAAAAATAAAATATATTATACTGCTAATTAAAGCTCCCAATATACTAAAAACAAAAAATTCACTCGATTTAGATTCACTATAGTCTGGTTCGTAAGAATTTTTAAAAAAATTTTTTATATTTTCAATTTCATACTTATATGCCATTAAGGGTCTTTTTAAATTAACATGCGCAACTAAAGAGTTAATATAAGCATCATCCTTACAGCACTTTACTGTATACTTTTTTCCTTTAGACATGCAAAATTTCAAATTATTTTTAACCCTTAATACTTGATATAACTTACCCACTAAATTTAATATTAAGCCTAATATTGCTAGTAGTGCATATGTATGTATATCACTCTTGCCTAAAAATTTATTTGCATATAAATAAGACCAAATAATTTGAACTATACATACCAAAGATGTAAATGAAATTATACTATCTGAATTTGGAGAAAGTTTAATTAAAGATGTAAGCCCGCTAATAAAAACCTTTATAGAAATAATTATAGATAGTATCAATAAGAAAAAATTCACTACGATATAAAATAAACTGACGTTTTTAATTCCTATATTTCCTAAAATTAAAGAATATTCTGAATTAAATACAAATGAATTTAAAACTGTAAAAAGCAACACAATGCCTAATAATAATATCCTAATAAGCAAGCTTCTTTTATTTTTATCTATAGCAGCTTTAACTTCATATAGCTTATCTCTACTCAAGTTATCTAATATAGTATTTTTCGACTTAAAATTATCTACACTTGGTATATTATTTTTGTCTTCACCAAACATATAAAAACTCCCTATTATTTAGATAATATTCCTAAGCGTTGTCTACAAACCTCATACATTATTATTCCTGCAGCCACCGATGCATTAAGTGAATTTATGCAACCATTAATAGGTAGTGAAATTATAAAATCACACTTTTCCCTAATAAGCCTGCTTATTCCATTCCCTTCACTGCCAACAACAATAGCAACTGGTCCAATTAAATCTTGTTCACACCAATTCGCTCCATTCATATCAGCTCCATAAACCCAAACTCCACGCTTTTTAATCTCTTCTATAGTAGACGACAAATTGCTTACCCTCGTCACCGGTATATGCTCTATTGCTCCAGCGGAAGATTTACTAACAACATGTGTTAAGCCCGTTGCTCTTCTCTTAGGTATTATAACTCCATGTGCACCAGAACATTCAGCTGTTCTAATTATTGCACCTAAATTATGTGGGTCCTCTATTCCATCAGCAATAATTATAAATGGTTGTTCACCTTTATTATTTGCATTCACAAATATATCTTCTAATTCAGAATACTTATGAGCTGCAATAATAGCTACTACTCCCTGATGCTTGGAATTACCAGATATATAATCCAATTTTTTATTATCCGTTTCCTTCACAACTATTCCTTTATTCTTTGCTTCTATTCTTATTTCATTAATAACATTTAAATGAGAACCCTTAGAAATGTAAATTGAATCTATCGATTTATTTGATTTTAATGCTTCTTTAACTGAATTACGACCAGCTATAACATTTTCTAAATTATTATACTTTTTACCTTCCATACATACACCCTTAATATTATAAAAATCTTTATAATTATATCATATTATATAAACTTATAAAAGCAGTACATAACAATATATAATAAAAACTTAATTATTTGCTAATTAAGTTAGTTGATTTTATGCATTTACAAATAGTAAATACTATTTTATAATTTATTTAGCATTATTTTTAGGAGATTACATTATGAAAAATTATATTAAAATAGCTTTAATTATCTGTATTCCAATTTATTTTTTGACATTCTCACATGTGTCACTTTGTGCAAGTAGTGAAATTGATATAGCCACACAAGATGTCTGTAATGATCCCACCTTAGATTCTTCCAATACTGAAGTGAGTGATTATAACATTGAGGAAGAAAAAAAACTAAACACTGATTCATCAAAAAGTAAATTTAGTCTTTTTAATCGCAAACCTTCCAAATTAAATATTAAAAATTTTACTATTTTTTCAATAGTGTGTTTAGTTGCTTGGAAAATATCCCCAGAATTTTTAATGAATGCTTCATTAGTATACTTGATATTCTTATAAAAATGCTGCAAGTATCTTTAAATTTCTAGTTTAAATATAAAAGATGTATTCTTCTTTTTAATAAAGAATACATCTTTTTATATGTATGTTTTGTCTATTTTTTAAATAATTTATATTATTAAAAGATATCACCGCTATAAGTAATATACTTTCTTTTCTACATATGCCATCATACGATTCTGTTGAACAATAATCCATACTAAAATTCCAATAACTGCAATAAATTTCAATCCATTATTAAATATAAAACCTAAAATCATAGCAATAATCAATATTATTATCTCAAGCATTAATTCAAGTAAATGGTCTTTTCTCCATTTTCTCTTAAAAAATTCTATATTATCTTTTCGCGAAAAAATACTCTTATCAAGAATGTATTTTATATTCTTTTCTGCACTTTCCTTATAATTATTTTTATCTAGCATCTCTCCACTTAAAATTTCATTTATAGAAATATTATACCTTTCACTTAAAATTTGCAACATTTCTACAGAAGGTAAATGAACTCTCGTTTCCCATCTTGATATGATTTTATTGGTAACTCCCAGTTCTTTTCCTAATTGTTCTTGTGTTAAATTATCTTTATGCCTTAATTCAGCAAGAAATTCTCCAGTTTTTTTATATCCATAAATCTAAACTCCTTTTGATTAGCAATCATTAACTTAACCATAACATTAAAATTATAGACATACCTCTACCAAAAACATTTATTTCTACTTTTTCATTTTATCTAATACCGTATTTTTCGATTATATAATCCATATCTTTGTCTCCTCGGCCAGAGAGGTTAATAAGCACTGAACCTTTTCCCATTGTCTTCGCCAGCTTCATTCCGTAAGCAACAGCGTGAGAACTCTCGATAGCCGGTATGATACCTTCCATTCTAGAAAGTTCAAAGAAAGCATCGATAGCTTCATCATCAGTAATTACATCATATTTTACTCTGTCAAGATCATGCAAGAAAGCATGCTCCGGACCACAGGCAGGGTAATCAAGACCGCTTGCAACTGAATATACTGGTGCAGGGTTACCATTTTCGTCTTTAAGCATAATACTTTTGAACCCGTGCATAATACCCTCATCACCATATGTAAGGCTTGCAGCATGGTTTCCCATCTTTATACCTCTGCCAAGTGGCTCAATACCATAGATATCAACAGGATAATTCAAGAATCCTGAGAATATACCCATCGCATTGGATCCGCCTCCTACACAAGCGACCACTGCATCGGGAAGTTCGCCTGTCATTTCAATGAATTGCTCTCTTGCCTCGATACCAACAATACTTTGGAAATCACGTACCATCATCGGAAACGGATGTGGTCCAACTACAGAGCCAATGCAGTATATGGCACTTTTATATTCCTTACAATATGCCATAAATGCGGCATCAACGGCCTCCTTCAAAGTTTGTAGACCATCCTTTACTTCGATAACTCTTGCACCTAGTATTTTCATCCTTGCAACATTGGGAGCTTGCTTTTTAATATCAATGGCACCCATATAAATGTCACAATCTAAACCAAAGTAAGCTGCAGCTGTAGCAAGAGCAACACCGTGCTGTCCTGCCCCAGTTTCGGCAATAACTTTACTTTTACCCATATACTTAGCCAAAAGAACCTCTCCCATGCAGTGATTAAGCTTGTGTGCGCCAGTATGGTTAAGATCTTCACGTTTTACATAAAGATGAACATTTCCAATCTTTCCGGATAATCGCTCAAGGTAGGAAACAGGTGTAGGTCTGCCTTGGAACTCTTTACGAATGCGGCGAAGTTCACTGATAAACTTAGAAGATTTACAGATAGTCTGATATGCCTCATTAATTTCATCCATAGCTATTTGCAATTCAGGAGTAACATATGAACCACCGTATTTGCCAAAGTAACCGTTTACATCAGGATAGTTCTTAAAGTAGGTGTTAAACTCAATGTCATTAAATTTCATTTTAATCTCCTCCAATTAGTTATAGTTTGGTTTTGATTTGTAATTAATTCCTTATTTGTTTATACATTTAAGCGCATAAAGCGCCCCCAAGATTTTGTTAATAACATTATATTTACCTCCTTAAAATATGAAAATCTCCTTAGACTTATATCTCTCGTCTAAGGAGATTTATAAAACAAAAATACCCTTGACAGAAATATATACTCTGTCAAGGACGAATAGACACAAATACAGTACAACGCTATCCGCGGTGCCACCTTGATTCACGGCATCCCGTGCTCTTATCAGGATTATCAACATATCCTCGGCAACTGACGTATGCCAACACGTTGCAGAATACTTTGAGAAATTCCCATTTGACTGCACCCTCAGCGGCCCATTTGATAAACAGTTTCTAGCCCGACTCTCAGCGCCACGGGTTCTCTGTATAGTCTTGAATAACGTTATCTCCGCTTCAACGGTTTTACATATTAAATTTTTATAAATTATACCATAATTATTCTGAAAAGTCAATAGGTTAATTGTTGTTATTATGAATTTTTTATTATTTACAGAGATATATTTTATCTAATTTCTTTAATATAAAATTAGTCCTTATGGCCAACTTCCTATATGATCTCAAGATGCTTCGGCACTTCTTTAATAGATTTACAAAAATATAAAAAATCCTTTTGCAATAAAATAAGCAACTTCTTACTTTTCTTTCAATTCCTTATTATCAAACAGACCGTCTCCAAATAACACGAATTGATTGAATGAATGTTATACTGCCATTTTTAGTGCCAGTACGTTTATGGGAACATATCCATGGTGTTTTGGGAAAATATGTCACTAACAAACAAGAATTGGGCTGTTACAATATTTTTTCATTTGCGTGAGCGTAGTAAATCATTTTGGGGTTATAGCTCATAATAAGTTCCCAATCACTTTCTAATTTTAGATTGTCATCATAAGCATCAAGATATTCGATAGGCTCTAAATCTCCTACAAAACAAATCCCATTATCTAAAATCAAAGATATACTATCCTCGCTATGACTCGAAGTAGATATAATCTCTCCTTCAATGCCGATATTTTGAAGAAATGCTCGACTGTCTTGACAGCTGATAATTATTGAATTATCAATATCAATAGGTTCATATAATAATTGTTTACTTCTTCTGAAAATCTTATCTGCAAAGTGGATATACGAAGTTTGTATATCAATTAGAAGAAGTTTTGCTCCTTGCTTTATCAGCTCACTTACTAATCCAATATGGTCAGGATGATAGTGAGTTGCTAAAACATAATCAATATCACTAATTTTAATGTTGTATTCTTTAATCGCCTGATAAAATTTAGGTAGTGTTCCTGCAAAATCAGTATCAATAAGCAAGTTGCCATCTGCTCCTTGAACAAAAAATGTGTTTGTATTGCCATATTTCAACTTTGTTACCATAAAATTACCTCTTCAACTTCAATTATCCGCTTACTCTTGACATCAATACTACCGTCTCGAGCATTGTCCCAGATTCCAAGGGCAGTTCTGTTACTTCCTGCCCATTCACAGGAACCGGAAAATTGAACACCATGTTCCTGATCCAGTTTCCATCCTTCTGTTTTTCTGGATAC
>CALWVF010000039.1 GCA_944384925.1 uncultured Clostridia bacterium | reverse complement strand
CAGGCTGTTTCGATAATAGCAGCACTTATTGCATTTTTCTATCCAGATCATGTTGAACAAAAATTAGGTGTTCAATACTGTGGTATAGATGACAGGCCAGGCTATCCTAGCTATTTTTGGGAGGATCATAGTTCTCGTTCACAAGATTCTCATAAATTTGGTATTGGTAGTATCTATAGTTGCTTAAATTTATGGAACTTATGGATTAAAGGAGAGACATTGCTTACGGGTAGATCTGCTGAAGAAAAGGACAGTGGAGTAGTTATTGTTTTAAGGCCAAGATCAAAATGGCATACAATAAATACAACGATTAGCGGGGTGTATAGTCAAAAAGAAGTGGATGAAGGAGGGGTCTTAAGAGGGCTGAAGATTGAGATAAGCGAGGGCAAATAAATTATAAAAATAAAATAGATTATTTAATAGAACGGAGAATATAAATAATGAAAAAAATAATATCGTTGAGTTTATGTTTAATACTTTTATTTAATATTGGTGCAACTGTCTTTGCTGAAAAAGGGGATCCTTTAAATGAACATCTAGAATACACGGATTTAATTCGCGAATTTTTCAAAAAAGTAGAAGAGAGTAAACAAAATCCTGAATATCCTGCATTATGGAAAAAGGAGCCTAAATTTTTGTTTTGGGCTGATGATTATAGAACAGTGCGTGCTTATAATATGCCTCTTTTAATATCACAAAGAGATAGAGATGATAGCTTTTTGAGTGCAACAGCCGGGGCATTGATAAAATCTAGACAAGCAGCCGCTCACTCAGAAGTAATAGCAAGAATGATAGGAAAACCAGTTGTAAAAATATTTATAAAATTGCTAGTAAAAGAATTGACGGGTTCAAGTGAAATAGTGACAGTAGCAGACTTTTTAGGAACTGATGAACAAACAGCAATAGATAGTTTTATATCTGCTGCGGGAATGACATTTCTTAGCCAAGCTTCAATGGGATTAAGTTTAGTATCAGCTTTTACAAATGTTTTACATGCTTTTCCATCATTGACACCGAAAGGTAGATTAGCAGTGGTAGTTTTAACAGCTTGTCTCAGTTTGTATGCTGAAAACACAGCAGTTAATTATCAAAGTGCTGAAAACAACGCAATAGTTTTAAATAGTGTTTTTCAAAAAATATTAAATCGTCCTCAAGATGTTATGGATAGTAACCTTTTAGTTACAGCAGTAGACGATAGAAATAACTTTTTTGGTACGTTGTCAAGAAATGACGGTGCTTGGTGCGATTTTGTATATATAGGAGGGTTAAGATGTGCACCAAGAGCTAGGGATTATCAAGGAGGTCAGCTGGTGAACACATATATAGATATATATCATAGAATAATGCAAGATGAAAGCCTTGATTTAAGAGCATTAGATGACTATATTCATGGGCGCCTCGTTCCAGAACGTCCTTTACATATAGTAAGGGCAAACCCACGAGAAGAAGAACATGCTGACCACTACATCTTTGCTCCTATAGCTGAAACTCTAGAAGTTCCTGATTGTTCTGACTCTGCAGATATTCCTACATGTATAGAGACTCCTTAACCTTTGCAAATTCCAGAATCACTTAGAGATTATTTATCTTAAAAATTTTTATATATCATTTATAGCACTCAAACATATAGATTTTAGTGATATCATGAAATCTACTTAGCTGTTATATTCAATTTCCACCTCTGTGCGAATCTAAATAAATAGCTGGGTCTACAGAAGTTTTAAGGTTATAAAAAAATCCCTGTTCAATTTTTTACTGAACAGGGATTTGTATAATATCTGTTTTATATACCTCTTATTTCCTACTTTTTTTTGGAGATTTTAATTATATTGGTTGATATTTATTGTATATGAAAATCATGAGTGGAGTATTTATTAATAATGCTCTTTACTTAATAGTTAAAGGAAGTTGTAATTTATAGTTTAAAAAATATATATTTACGTACATAATTATTAAGGAGTGATTTTAATGACCATATTTGAAAGTCTATTAGACACCATTGGAAATACACCTATGATGAAACTAAACATATATTCTAAAAGAGAGGGAATAAAATCTAATATAATAGCAAAGTTAGAATATTTTAACCCAACAGGAAGTATAAAAGCAAGAATAGCTTTAGCAATGATAGAAGATGCAGAAAAAAAGGGAATATTAAAAGAAGGCTCTGTTATAGTTGAGCCTACAAGTGGAAATACAGGTATAGGCTTAGCGTTTGTAGGTACACTGAAGGGATATAAGGTTATATTAACAATGCCTGAAACTATGAGTGAGGAACGTAAAGTGTTATTAAAAGCTTTTGGGGCTGAAATCATTTTAACAGAAGGTAAGAAGGGAATGTTGGGTGCTATAGATAAGGCCAAAGATATAGTAAGTAATACTAGTAATGCTTATATGCCTGATCAATTTTCCAATATAAATAATGTTAGGATTCATAATGAGGTGACAGCTAGGGAAATATTAAAAGATACAAATGGAAAAATAGATATATTTGTTTGTGGAGTTGGAACAGGGGGAACTTTAACAGGAGTTGGAGGTTTTTTAAAGAAATATAATAATAATATAAAGATAATAGCAGTAGAGCCAAAAAATAGTGCAGTATTATCGGGAGAAAAAGCTGGTATACATAAAATACAAGGAATAGGTGCAGGATTTATACCAAAATTATTAGACTTGAGTATAATTGATGAAGTGATACAAATAAGTGATGATGAAGCATATGAATATGCGAGAAAGATTATTAAATACGAAGGATTAATGGTTGGCATATCATCCGGTGCATCTTTAGCAGCGTCTACAATTGTAGCTAAAAGAAAAAGTAATTTTAAAAAAAATATAGTTACTATTTTTGCAGATACTGGAGAAAGGTATTTATCAAGTAATATATATAGTAATAAATAGCAGATAACTATAAATTATTGAAGTAATATTTCATGAGTTTCTTTAATTTGTTTCTAGCTTTTGTTAAATGTCTTGATACAGTTGAAGGACTAATATTAAGCTTTTTAGATATATCTACAATATTCATGTTGTCGAAATAATATAAGGTTAAACATATTCGTTGACGTTCAGTTAGTTCACCTAAAATGATTTTATGAAGAATGGGAAGAATTTTTTTGTAATTGCTTTCTAATCCAAATGTTGTGTTATTGTGCTCTATAATGCTAGCATATAGTTCAGTTGAAGAATTTAAATTTAAATGCCTATTTACCATTTTTTTCTCTCCTTTGACATGCAGAAATATACTTTGCGGTATGGATTAAATCTAAATATATAGGATATAAAATTGATATTCTGTGGTTTAAATCCTTAGCTTCTGCAGGAGTGGAATTTTTCAAAGATTTTCTAAGTTTAGCTATATGTTTTTTGATAATATAAGCTTGATTGTAATATTGATCAGACCAATCTTTGTAGTTCATATCTTTTCTCCTTTTGCACAAAATGTGTATATAGTGAATGCAATTAAAAGATTTAATTTTATAAAAAGTTGAATATTATATATAAGTTAAAATAAAAAAAGCTTAAAAAACTAAAATCTTTAGGTTAATATATACTAATTGGTAGACAAGGAAATATTAGCATGTAAAAAATTTAAGATCAATAGTTTTTTAAGAATAATCGAATAAATGTGTCATTAATAGTACAAAAAGTCGAAAAATATCAAATATCTATTGCAAACACAAAATGTGTATGGTATAATCTAGAAAAATACTTTTGCTAGGAGAATTTTTTATGAACGTGTTTTCAAAAAGACTAAGAGAATTAAGAAAGAAATTAGGGCTAACACAATCTCAATTAGCAGAAAAATTAGGAGTGTCGTCATCTTCTATTGGTATGTATGAGCAAGGACGTAGAGAACCAGATAGCGCAATGCTATCTAGGATTTGTTCAACGTTAAATGTTAGTATAGATTACTTACTAGGATTTGAAAGGTTTGATTCACATCGTGAAGTTGAAGATGTGATAGGAGAATTTACAGAGATATTACGAAGCCAAAAAACATTGATGTTTAAAGGAAGTCCCATTAGTAATAGCGACAAGGAAAAGATTGTTAATGCTATAAAAATTGCAGCAGCAGTGGCCATATCGGATACAACAAAAATGTGAAGGAGTATATGTAGTTGAATAAACTATTATTTTTATGAGGAAGATAGAGGAGATTGTTCAAGGATTGATCGATACCCACAATACTAAATCTCCTTTTGAGATTTGTAAGAATTTAGGAATTAATGTGACATATGCAGATCTTCCAGATTCAGTTAGTGGGTTCATTGTTGAAATACTTAAAAAGAAAGTTGTTGTTATAAACATATCTATGCCTGCTGATGAGAAGCTATTGACATGTGCTCATGAACTTGGCCATATTTTACTGCATGAAGGTATAAATTATATTAATGCTCATGGAATAGATGAAGAAATAATGAGTCTTGAAAAAGAGGCAGATTATTTTTCACATTGTCTTTGCAATGAATAATTTATTATTTTAAATTGTTCGTAAATTTGTGTTTGACAATACCTCTATAGTGTTATATAATTAAATGTAGTTAATAAGTGCCTGTAGCGCAGCTGGATAGCGCGCTTCCCTCCTAAGGAAGATGTCGGGGGTTCGAATCCCTTCAGGCACGCCATCAGTTAGAACCTTACATTTTTATATGAAATGTGAGGTTCTTAATATTAAAAAAATATGTAAATATTTAACAATAATACGGAAATGTACTTGATTTTTTTATTGAAATAATATATGATAATAATAATTAGATATTTTAATTAAATAATATTAATATAAACTGCAGTTTTGGAGGAATAAATATGGAGATAAAAGTAAGGCAACAAGGTGATCACACATTATTATCGTTATATGGCAGATTAGATACAAATACTTCTCCTAAATTGGAGAATGAGTTAACTAAGGTGTTTGACTCTAAATGCAAGGATTTAACATTAGACTTTGCTAATTTGGAGTATATAAGCAGCGCAGGACTTAGAGTGTTGCTAGCAGCACAAAAGAAAATAAATGATGTTGTAGGGAAAATGACTTTAACGCATGTTTCTGAACCAGTTAAAGAAGTTTTTGATATGACAGGATTTTCAGAATTTTTAAACATAGAATAACATTATAATTTAATCATATTAATGGGCAGACCTCTCTATCATTTAATGGTAGAGGGGCTTTTTGTATGCAAAGACTACTAATTTTTAGAAATATAACTATAATATATATTAATTTCAAATATTTTTAAACAATATTATTTATTATAATGTGTTTATTTTTTTTAGCATATTCAAGGGTTTTTGCAGCTCCACCCCAAGAATGTTTAACATAGGCAATTAAGAAATCCGAATTATCAATCATCCACTCGTTTCTCTTTAAAATAGCAAAACGCGGTGGAACATTTTCTATATTGGGATAAATCGTGGAGTCAAATATTTTTAAGATAGTGTTGGTGTATTCATCTTGTTCTTTAGGTATATACGATAAAATCAAATAAGATTTTATAAAAGGATAGTCTATTTTGACTTCGGCAAGGCAAAGAGCGCATAGCCAGTCGAAGTCACTCTTACCGCCGTTATAAAAGGTAGAAACTTCTTTGTTTTCTATTAAATTAATAATTTCGTTTTTAATTTTTAATTTAGTTTCTTCTTTTTGAGAAATATTTGCATGACCCGCAAAACTACAAGTTTTCATACTAACCCTTCTTTTTTACATCATAAAGGACTAATAGTCCGATTTTAAGGCATATTATTTTATAGAATTTATTTAAAAAGATAATATTGGTATGGTGTTTATGGATAAGAAAAATGTATGTGGAGCAAGAATTCGTGAAGCTAGATTGTCTGAAGTTCCTAAAGCAACTCAAAAAGATATAAGTGCAAGGTTGCAATTGCAAGGGATAAATATGTCAGAAAGCTCTGTAGGAAAAATAGAATTAGGGTTAAGACCAATAACAGATATTCAACTTATAGCTTTTGCTAAGGCACTTAAAGTATCTTGTGCATGGTTATTAGGAGAAGATTTAAAAAAATAGGGAATAATATTATTATACACTGTTTTTAATAAGTGTAAATACTAAGTGTATGCATTTTATGTAAATTGGTTTATTATTTTTAGGTGATTATTATGTTTGAAGTAAAAAAGAAGAGTATATAAGTAAAATATTTTGTTTAAGGAAGTCTCTAGTGGAAAGATTAGAAAAAATAGCATTTGAAAATTCCGTATCTTTAAATGAGTTGGTTTCATAATGTTGTAATTATGTTATTAAAAATATGAAACCAGAAAATAATAAATAGCAAAATTTAGAAAGTAACTAAATTTCTGAAAAGCTCCCTTGTTTTCTATTAAATTAATAATTTCGTTTTTAACTTTTAATTTAGTTTCTTCTTTTTGAGAAATATTTGCATGATCCGCAAAACTACAAATCTTTGTTTTCATAATGCACCTGATTCAGCTTATTAGAGTTTTTGTTTATAAATTAGAAATATTTAATATTATAATATTTCTTTTAGTTCAACGTCAATAGTTTAAGCTAAAATTAAGAGGTGAAAATTATGTTTGATTTTGGTTTAACATTAAAGAGACTTAGAGAGGAAAAGGGCTATTCTCAGGCACAATTGGCTAAAAAGTTGAATATTAGTAAATCAAGTATTTCTAAATATGAAAGCAATCAAAGTGTACCGTCTATAGAAACTTTAACGAGGCTTTCGTTAATTTATGGTGTTTCTCTAGATTATTTAGTTGGTATTGAAAGGAATAAAACTATTTCAGTAGAAGGGTTAACCAATAGGCAACTTGATATTTTAAATACGCTATTGGTGGAATTTAAATCTAAATAGTTTTACAAGTTATTAAGTGTTCAATAAGACTTGATAAAAAGCTACGGTTATAAAAATTGATTGAGGTGTGTAATAATTTACTTAATCAATATGTAGAATGTTATTGTATTTTATATATTTTTACCTTTTATTTATTGGCTGATATTGACGAAAAAACCCAACTATGGTAGAATAATCCTGCCATAGCTGGGTTTTTAGTCCTTGTAATATACCTCTACCCGCACTTAAAATGCGTTTTGAGGTAGGAGGTGATATTATAAAGGATATATTTTGTAAGTTAATTAGTATCTTGCAGTGTTTACTTGGGAAGTTACATAAAGAAAAAACAACTTCATCAATTAAGATAGAAGCTGTTAATTCAATAATAATTTTCTTGAACAATAACAAGGACTAATCACTACAAAAGCCCTTCTATGGTTTTTATTATATCACGGTTACATTTAAAAATCAATATTTTTAAGGAAATTTACTATAGCAATTAATTGACGAAAAAACCCAACTATGGTAGAATAATCTTGCCATAGCTGGGTTTTTAGTCCTTGTAATATACCCCTACCCGCACTTAAAATGCGTTTTGAGGTAGGAGGTGATATTATCAAGGAAAAAATAATTAGGTTTTTGCGTTATTTTTTTAAGGGTTTACATAAAGAGAAAACAGCTTCATCTATTAAGATAGAAGCTGTAAACTCAAAAATAATCCTAATAAATATACACAAGGACTAGTTGCAAAAAAGCCCTTCTATGGCTTTTATTATATCACGGTTACATTTAAAAATCAATATTTTTTAAAAACTTACGATTATAATTTATCACTTAAGCAAAGATTGATCTATTATAAGGGTGGCACTTCATGATTTCCATGTAGATATACAATGATTAGCAAAATCTTTATAATCTTGGCTAGACCAATTTTGCTTTGTGAGGTAATTTGATAAAATATTTTCGCCTATAATGTTGCTATCTTTAGACGAATATGCTAAATAAATAGGTGGTATAGTTTTAAGATTTTGTATATAAGTATTAATAGAATTGTTTATAGGGTTATCGAATTTTTGTGATGTATCTATATATAGTGGCATCAACATCAAATCATTAGTTACATAATCTTTACCTGCCGAAGAATTATTTAGCCATACAATAAAATCAACAGCTAGTTTTTTTTCTTTATCTGTAGCTTTTGAATTAATTGAATAATAAAAAGGACTGCTTACAAGTATTGAACTATTGATGTTTTTAAAATTATTATCATTATCGTTTGTGTTATTGTCTAGAGGAATTTTTATTGGCAGGAATTCTAGATTTTCTAACATAGCATCGTTATGTTTTTTTATATAATAATAGCATTTCTGGGTATCTACAAGGAATACAGATTTTCCTAATGAAAAATTTATTATATTACTTTCATATCCGTTTATATTAGGGTCTATAAAACTTTGGTTACGTTGTACTTTAGCGTTTGGGCCAGAAACATGAGATGTGATTAAATTTAAGGACTTTAAGTATTTTTCTAACTGATCACTTAAGTTGTTAAGTTGAAATGAAGTTGAATTATAAAATTTATCTGGACTTTCGAAAACAGTATATAGGAAATTATTAATTAAATACAAAGAGTATATATTTTTTGAGGTTCCATCTATTGAAAATGCACTAGTAAGATTTTTTAAAGAAGAACTTTTTGCATCTAATTGATATGATACATTGTTTAATACAATGGTAGATGATGTATGATTTTTTATACATGAACTCAACTTTTTAACAAATAATTCATATTCTTCATAAGTACATAATTTAAAATCATTTATAAATGAGTCTACATTTTTTTTCCCAACTAAGTTACTTATAATATTTTTATTTATAATATATCCGAAACCTTCAATACCAATTGGTATTGCTAAATGATTTTTTTTTCCTAAATCAATTTGCAAATTATATGGAATATTTTCTAATAATTTATTCACATCGTCTCTATTTACACTATATAAATCTAAGATATATCCTGACTTTTTAAGTTCGTCAATTTCATGCAATCGTTCTAGTGAAATTATAGTTGGACTATTGGTAGACTTAAGAATTGATTTGATATAAGATATATTATCTATATTATTTTCTTCTAAGGATAGTATTTTTATTTTTATTCCGGTTTCGTTTTGATATTCATTACATAGTTTTGTTAAAGGTTCATTAAATCCTCGATTTGAATTATAAAGTATAAAGTCAAAATCTGATTTTTCTTCTTTAGAAATAGCTAAATATTCATTGTTAGATAGATTATTTGTGCATGAGCATAGGCCTATTATAAAAATTATACTTATTAAAATACCAGTGATTTTTTTCATATACAAATCCTCTTTATGCTATTTTTATATTTTATTGTTTATTTTTTATAAATAAAGACTCCATTATAAATGGATTAAGACAAAAGCTTAGAATATCCTTATTGGTATTCTAAGCTTTTGGTACGTTATAGATTTATAGTGTTTGTAAACGTTTAACAGCTTCTAAGATATTTTCTCTGCTGCCAAAAGCAGTAATTCTAAAGAAACCTTCACCGTTTTTTCCGAATCCAGCTCCCGGAGTACCTACTACATTAATCTTGTTCAACATATAGTCAAAAAATTCCCATGAAGTCATATTTTGAGGACATTTAAACCAAATGTAAGGTGAGTTTGTTCCTCCAACAAACCAGAAACCAAGTTTATTTAATGTGGCAGATAAAAGTTTTGCATTTTCTTTATAATAACCTATTGATTCTTGAATTTCTTGCTGGCCATTTTTAGAAAATACTGCATTAGCTGCCCTTTGAATAATATAGGAAACACCATTAAATTTTGTCGTTTGGCGCCTTAACCATAAGTTATTAATTTTTACATTATCGAAAACAAGTTCCATAGGAACTATAGTATATCCACACCGGGTGCCTGTAAATCCGGCAGTTTTAGATAATGAACAAAACTCAATTGCGCATTTCTTTGCGCCTTCAATTTCAAATATACTTCTTGGTAGACTTTTATCACCTATAAATGCTTCATAAGCGGAGTCAAAGAGTATTATAGAGTTATTATTTAATGCATAGTCGACCCATTTTTTTAGTTGCTCATGATTGTAAACGGCACCAGTTGGATTATTTGGTGAACAAATATATATTATGTCAGCTTTTATATTACAATCTGGCAGAGGTAAGAAGTTATTTTCTTTATTTGCATCCATGTATAGTATTTTTCTTCCAGACATAATATTTGTATCAACATATACAGGATAAACAGGGTCTGGAATTAAAACAGTATTGTTGTTTTCCATTATGTCTAAGATATTACCAACATCACTTTTTGCGCCATCACTAATAAATATCTCATTTAAATCTAGTTTAACATTATGACTTTCATAATAAGACTTTATGGAAGACCTTAAGAATTCATAGCCTTGCTCAGGGCCATAACCTTTAAAAGTTTCGGCTTTACCCATATCTTCAACAGCACTATGAAGTTCATTGATAACTGATTTGCAAAGCGGTAGAGTAACATCCCCGATGCCAAGGCTGATTACTTTAGAATTTGGATTATTCTCTTTAAAAGCATGTACTTTTTTTGAGATAGTGGAAAAAAGATAACTATCTTCTAAATTTAAATAATTTTTATTTATTTTCATAATATTATCTCCTATAATTATAATCGATAGCAGCTTTTATGAATTGCATAAATAAAGGATGAGCATGATTTGGTCTACTTTTAAATTCAGGATGATATTGAACACCTACAAAGAAGTTATTTTCAGGTATTTCAACAGCTTCGACAAGAAGACCATTTGGGGATGTTCCTGAAAAGCACATTCCATGTTCTTTAAATAGTTCTCTAAATTTATTATTAAATTCATACCTATGTCTATGTCGTTCAGATATCTCAGATTTTTGATATGCCTTTTCTAGCATAGTACCAGGCTGTATCTTACAAGGGTAAGCCCCTAATCTCATAGTACCTCCTTTAGGAAGGTTTCCTTGTTGATCTAACATAAGATCGATAACAGAGTATTCATTGTTTTCATCGAATTCACGAGAATTAGCATCTTTTAATCCAAGAACATTTTTAGCAAATTCAATTACAGCAATTTGCATACCTAAACATATTCCTAAATAAGGGATATTATTTTCTCTTGCATATTGAGCCGCTGCAATTTTTCCATCTATTCCTCTATCACCAAACCCTCCAGGAATCAATATTCCATTGCAATCAGATAAAAATTCATTAACAGTGTATATAGTGACAAGTTCTGAGTCAATCCATTTAATTTCGACTTTAGCTCCATTTTCATACCCACCATGATTCAAAGCTTCAGCAACAGATAGATAAGCATCATGCAATTGCACATATTTTCCAACAATTGCAATCTTAACTTCTTTATTTCTAGAGTTTATTCTTTCCAGCATATCCGCCCATTCAGACATATCTCCTTTTTGACAATTAAGATTAAGTTCGCGGCATACAATATCTGAGAAATTCTTTTCTTCAAGCATAAGCGGAGCTTGGTATAAGACAGGTAATGTTATATTTTCTATAACGCAATCGGGTTTTACATTACAAAATAGGGAAATTTTTTGTTTGATATTTTCCGAGATAGGTTCATCACATCTAGCAACTATAATATCTGGATTAATTCCCAATGACCTTAATTCTTTTACAGAGTGCTGAGTTGGCTTGGATTTATGTTCACCGGAACTTTTTATGTATGGTATTAATGTAACATGTATAAACAAACAATTTTCTCTTCCTACTTCTAGTGACACTTGACGAATTGCCTCGAGAAAAGGCTGGCTTTCAATATCTCCTGTTGTTCCACCTATTTCAGTTATAACTACATCTGCATTTGACTTTTCACCAACAGAGTATATAAAACCCTTTATTTCATTAGTAATATGAGGAATAACTTGAACAGTTTCTCCTAGATATTCTCCATTTCGCTCTTTAGTTAACACATTCCAATATACTTTTCCGGTTGTTAAATTAGAATATTTATTTAGGTTTTCATCTATAAATCTTTCATAGTGCCCTAAATCTAAATCAGTTTCAGCGCCATCTTCAGTTACAAATACCTCACCATGTTGATAAGGACTCATTGTACCTGGATCTACATTTATGTAAGGATCAAGTTTCTGTGCTGCAATTTTTAAACCTCTTGATTTTAGTAACCTTCCTAAAGAAGCAGCAGTTATTCCTTTACCAAGTCCTGAAACTACTCCTCCTGTTACAAATATGTATTTTGTCATATTTCAATTTCTCCTTCAAATACTTTTTGAGCGTTTCCTGTCATAAAAACAGACTCTTCATAGTTAATAGTAAGCTCTCCGCCTTTTAATTTTATTGTTATATCTTCCCCTTTTTTACAATAACCATTTTCAATTGCAGCAACAGCTACAGCGCAAGCACCTGTCCCGCAAGCTAGAGTTTCTCCGCTGCCACGTTCCCAAACACGCATTTCAATCATATTTTTGCTAATAATTTTTGCAAATTCAGTATTAATTCCTTCAGGAAATAAAAGATTTTTTTCAAATAAAGGACCGATATCTTCAATATTGATATTCATAATATCATCACAAAAAACAACGCAATGAGGATTGCCCATAGAAATACAATTTATATAATAAGTTGCATTGCCTAAAATTAATGGTTGGTTAATAATTTTTTCACCATTTATATTAGCGGGAATAAGTTTAGGTTCAAAGATTGGCTTTCCCATATCGACTCTTAATTTTGTGACAATGTTGTTTTCCTTAAATACCATTAAATGTTTAACGCCACTTAATGTTTCAATAGAAACAGAGTTTTTGTGATTATCGACAATATTATTATCGAATAAATATTTACCAATGCACCTAATCCCATTACCACACATTTTACCTTCACTTCCATCGAGATTAAACATTCTCATTTTAGCGTCTGCTATTTGTGAAGGGCAAACCAATATAAGGCCATCACCACCAATTCCAAAGTGCCGGTCTGATAAAGTGATACTTAGCTTTTCCGGATTTTTTATATTATTATTAAAACAATTGATATAAATATAATCATTTCCGCACCCATGCATTTTTGTAAATTTCAATCGCATTATTTTACTCCTTTGTAGAAATAATAATTAGTAGATATAATTTAGATGAAGATAGATATATAGATAAAAGTAAATTAAAAATTTTACAAAGAAATATTTTAGCATAATATTAAATAAATTTCTATAGTTATTTAACAATATAAAGATAAAATATATTATTTTAATATTTTATCTTTAATTATAAATAAATAAGTTAAAAGTATTGAAAAATTGTTTGAAAAATTATAAAATGTAATAAATGTAAATAAGTAAGTTAGAGGAGTTGGGTAAATTTGTTGGAATATACGTATAAATCAGAAGATGTTTTAAAAAAATTAAATGTTGATCCTAAGCAAGGACTTGAGTCTTTTAAGGCAAAAGAACTATTAGAAAAATATGGATACAACAAATTAAAGGAAAAAGAGCCAACAACAATTTTTCAAAGGTTTGTAAATCAATTTAAAGATTTAATGATAATTATTCTTGTAGTGGCGGCTTTAATATCTTTTATAATAGCAATATATGAAGGAGAATCGGAGTCGTTTTTTGAACCAATAGCCATATTATGTATAGTTGTGTTGAATGCAATTATGGGTGTTATACAAGAAAATAAGGCAGAAAAAGCATTACAAGCATTGCAAAATTTATCGGCTCCTCATGCAAGGGTATTAAGAGACGGGAAAGAAACTATTGTAGAATCTATGCAAGTAGTACCCGGAGACATAATAAAGCTTGAGGCAGGTGATTTTATTCCTGCGGATGCAAGAATAATAAATTCTTATAGCTTGAAATCAGAGGAATCAGCACTTACCGGAGAATCTGTTCCTGTAGATAAAAATGCAAATGCAGTTATCGATGAAAAGGCTCCACTGGGGGATAGAGTAAACATGGTTTATTCTGGATGCAGTATTGCATATGGAACAGGTACAGCTGTTGTTACATCGACTGGAATGAACACAGAGATTGGAAAAATAGCAAATCTTTTAGAAGAGGCAGATGAAGTTAAAACACCTATGCAGTTAAGACTTGAGAAGTTAGGTAGATATCTTGGTGTAATAGCAATTGCTGCATGTGCAATAATCTTTGTTATAGGTTTATTGAATAGCATACCCATCATGGAAATATTTATGACATCAGTTTCACTAGCTGTCTCTGCAATTCCAGAAGGTTTACCTGCAATAGTAACAGTTGTTTTGTCTATTGGTGTGCAACGTATGGTAAAAAGAAATGCAATTATAAGAAAATTGCCAGCGGTTGAAACGTTAGGAAGCGCTTCTGTTATATGCTCTGATAAAACAGGGACCTTAACTCAGAATCGAATGACCTTAGTAAAAGCATATGAACCATCGAAAAAAGTATTTGAGGATATAACGAATAATAATTCTGATAGCATAAAGAGTCTTTTAAAACTATCGACTTTATGTTGTAATGGTTCTGTGGAAATTGAAAATGGAGTTGAAAAACATTTAGGGGATCCAACAGAAACAGCAATTGTACTTGCTGCTTACAAAAATGGAATAGATAAAAAGTCGATAGATAGGGAATTTCCTCGTTTGCTTGAGCTTCCATTTGATTCAAATAGGAAATTAATGACAACAGTAAACAGCATTAATGGAAAAAATATGGTAATTGTTAAAGGTGCATTTGATGTATTGTTATCTAAGTGTAAAAAGGAAAGCATTGCCGCTGCAAAAGAATATAATGAGGAAATGAGTAAAGATGCTTTACGAGTAATTGCTGTTGCATGTAAAGAAATAGATGAGCTACCTGCAAATCCTTCATTTAGTGAGTTAGAATCTAATCTTGTGTTTGTAGGGTTGTTAGGGATGATAGATCCTCCAAGGCCAGAAGTTAAGGGGTCAGTTGAAATATGTAGAAAAGCAGGAATAAAGCCTGTAATGATTACTGGAGATCATGTTATTACAGCCTCGGCTATAGCAAAAGATTTAGGAATACTTAAAGAAGGAGATAAGGCTGTTACTGGAGCAGAACTTGCTAATATGACTGATGAAGAGTTGGTTGATGAAGTAAAGAATATTTCAGTTTATGCAAGGGTTTCTCCAGAAGATAAAATAAGAATTGTAAAGGCATGGCAATCGTGTGGAGAAGTAGTTTCAATGACAGGGGATGGTGTTAATGATGCACCAGCGCTAAAGGCTGCTGATATAGGATGTGCAATGGGAATAACAGGCACAGATGTTGCAAAAGATGCGGCTGATATTACTTTAACTGATGACAATTTTTCTACTATCGTAGAAGCGGTTAGAGAAGGAAGAGGAATATATGATAATATAAAAAAGACAGTAGTATTTTTATTGGGGACTAATATTGGTGAAGTATTAACGGTATTTTTCTCAATGTTAATATGGCATCAGTCTCCACTTTTATCCATGCAATTACTATGGATTAATTTAGTAACTGATAGTTTTCCGGCAATAGCCTTAGGGATGGAAAAGGTTGAAAGTGATGTAATGCTTAGAAAACCAAAACCCAAAAATGAAGGTATATTTTCTAATGGGGCAGGCGTTAGGGTATTTGTTCAAGGTGCAATGTTTGCTTTAATGACTATGTTTGGATTTTATTACGGAAATCAAGTAATTGGTACAGTTAATGGAGGACGAACAATGGCATTCATTATTTTATCAATGTCTCAAATTATACATTCATTTAATATGCGTTCTAGGCATTCTATATTTAAAATTGGAGTGTTTACAAATAAATATTTGAATTTAGCAGTTTTAGCATCTTCTTTAATGGTTATTTTAATTGTGTTTATTCCACCATTAGCATCTGTTTTTGGTATTGTATCCTTACCTGTGTATATGTATGTAGAGGCTTTTTTGGCAGCATTTATATCTATTGTAGTTGTGGAAACGTTAAAGTTTTTTAAACTTATAAAAGAATAGTGTATTAAGTTGTATTTTAAAATCTGGTAACATTATTATAAAGGCTATAAACTTTGTATATAACAAGTTACCAGATTATTTATTGCTTATCTTTAAAAATATATTCCGATTGGATTTTTTTACTTAACTTAAATATAGTTTCATAAATTTTTTTGATTTCATTTTTATATTTCTTAGAGTAATTTTCTATATTTTCTAATATCTGATGCTCTCTTTGGGTATCTTCTATAGCGATATTTTCTTTATATTTTATTTTGGAAATTTCTTTTGAATATTCCATTCTGGTAATTAGTAAATTAACTAATTGTTTGTCTATATCGTCTATTTTTGTTCTTATATAATTTAAATTCATAACATATTTACCTCACTTAAAAGATTTATTATAGCAATTGAAGTAGCGGCTTCAATAACTGGAGCTATTCTGGAAACAATGCAAGGATCGTGTCGGCCAGATATTTTGATTTTAGTATTTTTTAAATTAAGTAAGTTAATAGTATTTTGTTCTTTAGCAATAGAAGGTGTTGGTTTAACAGCAATTTTAAATACTATAGGCATACCAGAAGATATACCGCCTAGAATACCACCATGATTGTTAGTTTTAGTTTTTATATTTCCATTATCATTGAAGAATTCATCGTTATTGTCGCTTCCATACATGTGTGAAGAGTTAAAACCATTTCCAAATTCAATTCCCTTTATAGCAGGTATACTAAATATAATAGAAGATAATACACTTTCTATATTATTAAATATTGGATTACCAATACCAGCAGGTAAGCCTACTATAGCACATTCTACTGTACCTCCAACGCTGTCATTATTTAATTTTGCTTTTTTAATTTCGTCTTTCATTAAGGACTCTACTTGAGGCATAATCACAGGGAATAATTGAGTTGACAATTTATTTATTAGATTATCTGGAATGTTGATTGGATTAAAAGGTTTGTCTAAAACATCTTTTATAGAATATATGTGAGCAGCTACTTTAATCCCTTTAGTTTCAAGTATTTGCCTGCACACAGTTCCAAACAAGACTATGGGAGCAGTTAGTCTTCCGGATAGATGGCCGCCACCTCTAAAATCATTAAAATTTTTATATCTTACCTTAGCTGTAAAATCTGCATGTCCTGGTCTTAAGACGTTCTTAATTTCATCATAGTCCTTATGGCTAGCATTTTGATTTTTTATAATAGCACATATAGGCGCTCCTGTTGTTGTATTATTAAATATTCCAGATAAAAATTCATAATTGTCATTTTCTTGCCTATTAGAAGTAGTGTCATCTCTATTAGGTAAGCGACGTTTCATTTGAATGTTAATATAATTAAAATCGATTTTTTGCCCTTCAGGTAAACCATCGATAATAGCACCAATTGCAGTACCATGGCTTTCTCCAAATATAGAAATTTTAATATTATTTCCCCAAATTGACGACATGTGTATTACCACCTAACATATTATAATCGTTGAAAAAATTAGGATAAGACTTGCTTATACAATGAGAGTTTTTAATAATTAGTTTTGTAGTTTTTATAGCAGCTATAGACATCGCCATGGCAATGCGGTGATCATTAAAACTATCGATAACTGAATCATTAAAATGTTTTACACCTTTAATAATAATGCTATCTGAAGCTTCTGTTATGTTAGCACCAATAGATTTAAGTGATTTAGAAATGCTCATTAGTCTATCACTTTCTTTTAATCGTAATCTAGAAGCATTAAAAATTTTTGAAGTACCGTTAGCATTGGAGGCAATTACTGCAATAATAGGGACTAAATCTGGAGTTTGGGATACATCTATACTTATTCCCTTCAGTTGATTAGCATTTATAAATATATTTTTATCTTTTATTGATATGTTAGCACCAAATTGTCTTGCAATGTTTATTATTTCTTTGTCACCTTGATTAGAGTTTATATCCATATCTTTTAAATGAATATTTGAACCAATACATCCTGCAGCGACAAAAAAGGCAGCTTGAGACCAATCTCGTTCAATTTGATAGTTACATGAAACATATGTTTGATTACCTTTTACAAAAAAACCGTATTTTTTCCTTTCTATTTTAATACCAAAATGACTTAAAGTTTTTATAGTCATATTAAGGTAAGGTTCTGATTCTATATTAGTTGTTATATAAATAAAACTATCATTTTCAAGAATTGGAAGAGCAAAAAGTAGGCCAGAGATAAATTGAGAACTAATATTAGCCGGGACATAAAAATTTTTTCCTTGGAGTTTGCCCGACACATTTAACGGAAGACTTAAAATTCCTTTTTTTATTAAATTAACACCGTGTTTTGGAAGAAGATCTGAATATACAGTTAATGTACGATTTTGCAGACTTCCACTTCCTGAAAATGTAGAATTTATGCCTAAAGCTGCTACAATTGGAATAATAAATCTTAAGGTAGAAGCAGATTCATTGCAGTTTAATTTGATAGAATAATTTGAGTGAATTTTATGCTCATTATAATCTAAACCAGTTATTAAAAGTCCATTTTTATATTCTAGAATGTTTGCCCCTAAACTTTTCATACAATTGATTGTTGCAATTATATCATCTGAAAAACTTATAGGATGTATATAACTTGTTCCAAGAGCTAAAGATGCGCATATTATTGCCCGATGAGAATCGCTTTTTGAGGGAGGAGGACAAATTGTTCCAGATAATTTAGAGCCATTAATAATAACACTACTCATACTTGTACTCCTTCAAGAAATCTTTAATTTTATTTGATGAAATTTTATATATGTAAGGAGTACCAAACTCTTTTATTAATATTAGGTTTAATATATTATCATATAGCTTTTTATCATATATAATATTTTCCGATATTGTGTTTATAGGGAAATTACTGTGAATAGGCAAGGAATATTTTTTAAGAGTATCTTTCAAGTAATTATAAGTATATTTTTTAGTAATTCCCATTCTCTCGGATATATTTGTTACAATACACATTCCTATTGAGATTGCTTGTCCATGACACATACTATCATATTTATAGAGCTTTTCTATCGCGTGCCCAACTGTATGCCCAAAATTTAATATCATTCTATATCCTTTGTCATACTCATCTTTGCAAACTATGTCTTTTTTTATTTTAACGCACTCAAATATTAGATCACTTATAAAATCTTTGGGTTGCTCATTATTTATGCGATACAATAAATCTATGTTTTTAATACAACCATACTTAATAGCTTCGGCCATACCATTTTGAAATTGGCTTTTAGGTAAGGTTAAAAGTAACTGAGGATCTATTATAACGAGAGAAGGCTGCCAAAAGGTTCCTATTAAATTTTTTCCATATTCAGAGTTAACTCCGCTTTTTCCACCTATTGAGGAATCAATTTGCGCTAGAAGTGAAGTTGGAATTTGTACATAATTTATTCCTCTAAGATAGGTTGAGGCAACAAATCCTGAGATATCTCCGGCAACTCCTCCTCCTAAAGACACAATTAAATCAGATCGCGTCATGTGTTCTTTGAATAGTTTGTTATATATTTTTTCTATGGTAGAGAAGTTTTTAGATTTTTCCCCAGCCTTGAATATAAATGTTGAAACTTTAAAATTTTGTTTTTTAAGAGTCTCTGAAAGAGTATTTATATATAAAGGAGCAACGTTACTATCTGAAATGATTAATACGTTTTTGGATGAAGAGATATTTCGAATATAATTTCCAGTCTGTTCTAAAATATTATTTTCTATTATAATATCATAGTTTTTAGAAGTGTTAAAAGTTATTTTTTTTATTATAAAAACCCCCTTAATTTTTAAATAATATATTAAGGTTTATTACTGTTTAGAAAAGTTTTGAGTTTCAACAACTTATTGGCGATATGTTTAAAAGTATAAGGTGTAATGGATTGATATCCATCAGATAAAGCAGAGTTTGGATGATTATGTACTTCAACGATAATACCGTCTGCACCGCAGGAAATTGCTGCCATAGAAAGTGGCTCTATAAGCCAAGGAATTCCTGAAGCATGGCTTGGGTCTACTATTACAGGGAGGTGAGAAAGCCGTTTTAATATAGGAATAGAGGATATGTCTAGCGTATTTCTTGTATATGGTTCAAAAGTTCTTATACCTCGTTCGCATAGTATAATTTTTGAATTTCCTTCGGATATTATATATTCTGCACTCATAAGTAGTTCTTCTATAGTATTAGACATGCCTCGCTTAAGGAGAATAGGTTTATCTAATTTGCCTAATTCTTTAAGCAGTTCAAAGTTTTGCATATTTCTTGCGCCAACTTGTATGATATCTACATTTTCAAATAAATCTAAATATCTAATATCTGTTATTTCAGAAACTATTGGAAGGCCTGTTAAATTTTTTGCTTGAATTAAAAGTTCGATTCCTTCCTTTTTTAGTCCTTGAAAATTGTAAGGGGAGGTTCTTGGTTTAAAAGCACCGCCTCTTAAGCAATTGGCTCCAAAGTTTTTAACATCATTTGCAATACTGCATATTTGTTCTAGGGATTCAACAGAACATGGTCCGGCAATTAGGGTAAGGTTGTTATTGCCAACTTTGTGTTTGGATTTTAAGTCTATGATAGTATTTGAATTTTTATAATTTCTAGAAACCTTTTTAAAATTATTTGGTTCTTGAGTAATACTTTCTACAATCTCGTATTTAGATATTTTGTCTGGATTCAATTCTTCTGTGTTACCAGTTAAATTTAGAACAACGGAGTTTGGTGTTATAATTTTATTTACAGTAACTTTATAATTACTTTTTAGTGATTTTACAAAATTTTCAATTTGATTATCTGTATAACCATGTTTTAAAACAATTATCATTTTAACGCGCGTATTATAATAGCCATATTATTTAGTCTATAAAAATTAATATATAAGCAATAAAATTATTGCGCGTTCACCTCCAAATTTTTACATTACAGCACAAAAATAACAAGGTTCAAATATTTCGAACCCTGCTAAATACTAAAAACATGAAACTATAATATCACATTAATGCAAGATTGTCAATTATTAAGAGAAAATGGGATAATATAGTTAATTATCTGGCTATAAGTATTTTCAATATCGTCATCACAGTCTATAATTATATCTGATATACTTTTATATAGTGGCAATCGCTGAAAAAATAAATTTTCGATTTTTTTAGAATAATTGCTAGATTTTAATAATGGCCTAGATGAATCATATTTAAGGCGTTTTTTTATGATATCTATAGGGGTATTTAAAAAAACAAATTTTCCATTTTTACTTAGATAATTAACATTTTTATCATATAATACTGTTCCACCACCAACAGAAATAATTAAATTAGTCTTATTTGAAAATTCCTTACATATATTTGTTTCAAGGTTTCGAAAAAAAATTTCACCATATCTGCTAAATATTTCACTTATTGTCATACTCATTTTATTTTCAATATAATTATCGGTGTCTACATATGGGACTTCAATTTTAGAAGATAAAAGTTTAGATACTGTTGATTTGCCAGTTCCCATGAATCCATATAATACAAGATTACAGTTTAAATTCATATTTTATGCTCCGTAAAAAATTCTTTTCATTTCTTTGGTTGTATCTTCACAAAGTTGTTTTATATCATCGCTTCTAAAAGTTGAGTTATTCCAAATTTTATGAGAATATACAGCCTGCCAAACCAACATACTTATTCCATTTACAGCATTTACACCCAATGATTTCGCAGTTTTTATAAGCACAGTTTCATCAGGATTATATACAACGTCAAAGACATTGCTACAGTTTTTTATTATGGAAGGCTCAACAATGCAATCAGAAATATTGGGATACATCCCAACAGGTGTTGTATTTATAAGTAAATCTATATGACCGGAAAGTTCACTAATAAGGCATGTTTGTATATTTGGAGAAAGAATGTTAGTATATATATCACCGGCTAAAGCAGTAGCTTTGTTTAAACTTTTGTGCCTAACAGCAATTACAGTTTCGCAACCTGCTGCAGCAACTTCATATGCAATAGCTCTGGCAGCGCCTCCGCAACCTAATATTACAACTTTTCCCATAAGATTTATTTTTGATTCTCTTAAAGATTTTAAAAAACCTCGAGGATCTGTAGTGAATCCAATAGAATATCGCCGTTTTTTTAACGAGATATTTTTTACTGTATTTATAGCACCACAAAGAATTCCTTTTTTTGATAATTCATTTAAATAGTAAATAATTTCTCGTTTATGGGGTAGTGTAACATTAAAGCCATCAAATTCTTGTAATGCAGGAAATACATTTTTTAGATCGTATGGCGAAATATTTAAAACTTCATAGCTGGCATCTATGTTAGATAATTCAAAAAGTCTTTGATGGATAAAAGGAGACATTGTATGCTCAATAGGATGACCAATTAATGCAAAATGCTTTTTTTTCAAATTTAACACCTCTTAATATAAATTATTTAAGTTTTAAAGAAATATCTAATAAGTTATTGACAAAATTTATATTTACTAATAATATATGCCTATAGAATATTATTTTAAATAGCTGTTGGATATAATTGTAGCATAAATCAATGATTTTTGTCCAAAATACGATAGTATTCATAATTAATAATTTTTTATTTTTATAAGGGGGATTTTTATGGTATTGGAAAAAATAAAATCAATACTTAGTGAGCAATTTGATGTAGAGGAGGATTCTATTACGATTGACACTAATATAATTAATGATTTAGGTGCAGACTCGATGGATATTGTAGATTTGTTGATGTCTATTGAAGATGAATTTGAAATAGAAATTCCGGATGAAGAGATTGAAAATGTGAAAACTGTTGGAGAAGTTGTAAGAGATATAGAAAGTAGGCTACGCTAATTTAATAAGAATAATTTTTTTGTTTTCCTAAGTATTGCAATTCTATGCATTTTTAAAAATGCATGATTGAAATACTTGGGAATTTTATTTTTTAATAAATTTTATATTGAAATCATTATATTGCTCAAAACATCTTACTATGTTATAATTGTTATGTTTGTGTATATTAGTTAAAAAATAACTTTAAAATCAATTTTTAGAAGGATGATTATTTTGGTTATACTTGGTATAGACCCAGGGTATGCTATTGTTGGCTATGGCGCAATACATTTTTATAATAACAAATATATTCCTATTGGATATGGATCTATTTTTACTAAAAGTGATCAGGAATTTTATGATAGGCTAAATAAGATTTATGATAATATGAAAACTATACTTTTAAAATCCAATCCAGATGCACTTGCTATAGAAAAATTGTATTTCCAAAATAATCAAAAAACTGCAATTTGCGTAGCAGAAGCTAGAGGCGTTATTTTACTTGCTGCTAAGCGTTATAATATTCCAATATTTGAATATACGCCACTTCAAGTAAAAACTGCAGTTACAGGGTATGGACAAGCTGCAAAGCCACAAGTTATGGATATGACAAAAAGATTACTGAATTTAAAGGAAATGCCTAAGCCAGATGATACAGCAGATGCACTTGCAATTGCTATTTGTCATGCAAATTCATCTGGATTTAGATTAAGACAAAATATCATTAAGAAGGGATTTAAAAATTAATGCTTTATAGTTTGCTTGGGGAATTAATACACATTGAATCAGGGATGTGTGTGATAGAGTGTGCAGGTGTAGGTTATAAATGTTTTATAACAGCTAATACTCAGAGAAAATTACCAGGAGTAGGAACCAAAACTAGAATTTATACATATTTAAATGTTAGGGAAGATGCAGTAGAGCTTTTTGGATTTTTCACTCAAGAAGAACTTAACTGTTTTAAATTATTGACATCAGTTTCTGGGGTTGGAACAAGAGCTGGGTTATCGATTTTATCAGAATTATTACCTGAAGAAGTAGCGTTATCGATTGCATCTGGAGATAGTAAAATGTTGACACGAGCATCGGGAGTAGGAAATAAAATTGCTCAAAGAATAATATTAGAGCTAAAAGACAAATTAAAGAATATACCTGCTGAATCTAATATTAATAATTATGTTAGTCCTGTGCAACCTTTTAACAACACATCGAAGGCTATAGAAGCACTTTCTGTTTTAGGTTATTCTGCATCAGAAGTAATGCCCATAGTGAGAAAATTCGATTCTACTCTTTCTGTTGAAGAACTTATAAGATTGTGTTTAAAATCTATGTCAGAGGGGAAGTAACATATGGATAATGAATTTGATTTTGAAAATAGGTTTTTGGACCCGGAAGAAATACCCGAAGATGTAGACTCAGATAATTCGTTGAGGCCATTAAGAATGGAAGAGTATATAGGCCAAGATAAGGTAAAAGACAATTTGTCTGTATTTATAGAAGCAGCCAAATTAAGAAATGAGCCGTTAGATCATGTTTTACTTTATGGTCCTCCTGGTTTAGGAAAGACTACATTATCGGGAATAATAGCAAATGAAATGGGAGTAAATATAAGGATTACATCTGGTCCGGCTATTGAAAAGCCAGGCGATTTAGCATCGTTATTAACTAATTTAAATAAAGGCGATGTATTGTTTATAGATGAAATACATAGACTGTCGCGAAATGTGGAGGAAATACTATATCCGGCAATGGAAGATTTTGCAATAGATATAATAACAGGAAAAGGTCAAATGGCTGCATCGTACCATTTGCCATTGCCAAAGTTTACTTTAGTTGGGGCAACAACAAGGGCAGGCCAGTTGTCGGCTCCATTACGTGATAGGTTTGGAGTAATATTGCGACTTGAAATGTATAGCCCTGTAGAGCTTTCTAAAATTGTAACAAGAAGTGCAAAAATAATTGGAATAGATATAGAGCCAGATGGATCCCTTGAAATAGCATCTCGTTCAAGGGGAACACCTAGAATAGCAAATAGATTACTAAAAAGAGTAAGAGATTTTGCACAGGTTATGAGTAATGGTGTGATTACTTATAACACAGCTAAAACTGCTTTAGATAGGCTTGAAATAGACGAATTAGGGCTTGATTCTAATGATAGAAGAATGCTGAAAACTTTAATAGAATTTTATAATGGTGGACCTGTTGGACTAGAAACCTTAGCAGCAGCTATTGGAGAAGAATCTGTAACTATAGAAGATGTTTATGAACCATATTTAATGCAAATTGGATTCTTAAATCGTACACCAAGAGGAAGATGTGTTACACAAGCTGCATATTTGCATTTAGGGTTAAAACCTAATGGAATAGATAATGAACAACAGGGCTTATTTTAAGCTTAATAGTGTTTATACATTAATTTTTGTGATTTTGTTGAGAGGTATCACTTATGGGAAGACTTTTTGGAACAGATGGAATAAGAGGCATAGTGAATGCAGAATTAACTTGTGAATTAGCTTTAAATGTAGGAAGGGCTACAGCAATTGTACTTACAGAAGGTAAGATAGATAGACCTAAAATTATAATAGGAAAAGATACAAGACTATCTTCAGATATGCTGGAAAGTGCACTGATAGCAGGTTTATGCTCAATAGGTGCAGATGTTTTGATGCTTGGAGTAGTTCCAACACCAGCAGTTGCTTTCCTTGTAAAAAAATATAAAGCAGATGCAGGTATAATGATTTCAGCATCGCATAATCCTTATGAGTTTAATGGTATTAAAATCTTTAGTTCTGATGGGTATAAATTACCCGATGATGTGGAAGAAGAAATTGAAGAAATAATATTAGATGAAAAAGTAGAGATGAATTATCCACAAGGAAAGGATATAGGGAAAGTACACTATGCTGAAAATGCAGTGATTGATTATGTTGAGCATATAAAAAATACTTTGAATGTAGATCTTAAAGGTATTCGGGTAGCATTTGATTGTTCTAATGGAGCTGCTAGTAGGACAGCAAAAAGGTTATTTGAAGATTTAGGTGCAGAATGCTATATGCTTTTTGATGATCCCAATGGAACAAATATTAATGATGATTGTGGTTCAACACACATGAACAGCCTTGTAGAATATGTAAAAAGCCATAAACTAGATGTTGGAATTGCATTTGATGGTGATGCAGATAGATGTTTGGCTGTTGATGAAAATGGTAATATTATTGACGGCGATTTTATTATGGCTATTTGCGCTAAAGATCTTAAAGCAAGAGGAAAATTAAAAAAGGATACTGTTGTTGGTACAATTATGACAAATATGGGTTTTAACAATTTTTGCAATGAGAATGATTTAAAGTTTGTATCTACCAAGGTTGGAGACAGATATGTTTTAGAAGATATGCTTAGGGAAGATTACAACTTTGGAGGAGAGCAATCTGGTCATGTTATATTTTTAGATTATACTACAACAGGAGATGGTCAACTTACAGCAGCACAATTATTATCAATAATTAAATCGAAAAAAGAAAAGCTTTCTAATTTGGCTAAAGTGATGAAGCGGTACCCTCAAGTAATGGTTAATGTTAAAATAAATTCAGATTCTAAGATATTGTTTTATACGGATGAAGAAATTAAAAAGAAAATATCATATGTAAAAGATCAATTGGGGAATGCTGGAAGAATATTAGTAAGAGTTTCTGGTACAGAACCGCTTATTAGAGTAATGTTAGAGGGAGAAGACTATAATAAAATTACTTCATTGGCAGATGAAGTTGCCAGCTTAATAAAACAAAGACTTTGTTAGATTGGAGAAAAGATATTGAGGATATCGAATTTAAAGGATTATGAACTTATAGATGCATCTAGAGGCGAAAGATTAGAACGATTCGGGGAAGTTATTTTAATACGCCCAGATCCACAGGTTATATGGGACACACCGAGGGATAATAAGCTTTGGAAACAGGCAGATGCAATTTATCATCGCTCCAATAAGGGTGGTGGATATTGGGAAAATAAAAAAAGTACGCCTGAAGTATGGACTATTAGTTATGAAGATATAAAGTTTAATCTGAAAATGATGGGGTTTAAACATACTGGAATATTTCCAGAGCAAGCCACAAATTGGGAGTTTATAAAAAGAAAAATTAAAAGTTCAAATCGTCAGTTAAAAATTCTGAATTTATTTGCATATACTGGTGGAGCAACCTTAGCAGCGGCTAGTGAAGGAGCAGAAGTTTGCCATGTGGATGCATCTAAAGGAATGGTTGCTTGGGCAAAAGAAAATGCAGTGATGTCTGATATGAGAGACAGACCAATAAGATGGATAGTAGATGATTGTATAAAATTTGTTAAACGCGAACAACGAAGAGGAAATAAATATGATGGAATTATTATGGATCCACCTTCATATGGAAGAGGCCCAAATGGAGAAGTATGGAAGCTTGAAGAACAATTATTCTCTTTAGTAGAGGTTTGTGAAACCTTGCTTTCGAATGATGCTTTATTTTTTATTTTAAACTCTTATACAACTGGACTTTCACCTTCAGTTATGGCATATTTACTTGGAGAAGTTATTATGAAAAATAGAGGTGGAAGAGTGTCATCCGATGAAATTGGCCTTAAAGTAACGCAGAGTAAATTAGAATTACCTAGCGGTTCTACAGCAATATGGGAATGTTAATTTTATTGATTATATTTGATTGCATTTAAGAAATTTTATTTCATGCTTGGGTGACGGGGGAGGTTTAATGGAAAAATTAATTGATATAAATAATGTAAACTTTAAGTATAATGATGGAAATTACATACTTTCAGATATTAATCTTATCATTAATCGGGGCGAATTTGTTTCATTGTTAGGCAGCAATGGCTCTGGAAAATCAACTTTGTCTAAATTATGTAATGCTATGCTGATGCCAACACATGGAAGTGTTACAGTAGATGGATTGAATACAATTGATAATAAAGAAAAATATAATATAAGATGTAAGGTAGGTCTTGTACAACAAAATCCAGATAATCAAATAGTAGCTGCAACTGTTGAAGAAGATGTTGCATTTGGCCCAGAAAATTTACAACTTAGTCCTGAAGAAATAAGAAAAAGAGTAGACGACTCATTAAAGTCTGTTGGGATGTATAAATATAAAGATAGTTCAATATATAAGTTGTCTGGAGGAGAAAAGCAGAAGGTTGCAATTTCTGGAATAGTAGCAATGCAACCGGAGTGTATAATTTTAGATGAACCGACATCTATGCTTGATCCAAAAAGCAGAAAAGATGTATTAGATACAATAATAAAATTAAATAAAGAGCAAAAAATTGCTATTATTTTGGTTACTCATTATATGGATGAGGCTGTGTTAGCAGATAAAGTGGTAATGATGGACAAGGGAAGAATACTAATTCAAGGAACGCCTAAAGAAGTATTTTCAAATGTAGAATTATTAAAAGAACATAAATTTACCCTTCCGGAAGTAACTGAACTTACAGAAATATTAAGGAATAATAGATGCGATTTGCCTAGGGGTATATATGATGAGGATGAATTTATATTAAGTTTAAAATCTATTGTTGGGGGAAGGGAATGTCTTTGATAGAAATTAGAAACTTGTCTTATATTTATTCTAAAGATACTAATTGCCCAAAAACTGCTCTTAGCAACATCAATATTGACATATATGACAACGAGATAATAGGAATTATTGGACACACCGGTTCAGGAAAATCTACACTTGTTCAACATTTTAATGGTTTACTAAAACCGACATCTGGAGGTATTTATATCAATGGACTTGATATATGGAAGAATCCAAAAAAAATTCGTGATATAAGATTTAAAGTGGGTCTAGTATTTCAATATCCTGAATATCAAATATTTGAAGATACAGTTTATAAAGACATAGCGTTTGGTCCATGTAATATGAACCTTGGCCCAAATGAAATACAAAATAGAGTTATAGAAAGTATAAGGATGGTAGGGTTACCTTTTAGTATATTAGATAAATCTCCTTTCGAGCTTTCTGGTGGGGAAAAAAGAAAAGTTGCAATTGCTGGGGTTATGGCAATGAAACCAAATGTAATAGTACTAGATGAACCTACTGCGGGGCTTGATCCATTATCAAGAAAAAATTTTATTGAGAATCTTAAAACTTACCATAGTAGGGAAAAAAACACTATCGTTATAGTTTCTCATAATATGGAGGATATTGTAGAAATATCAGATAGAGTATTGGTTATGAATAATGGAAGAGTAGAGATGTTTGATAGAACTAAAGATATATTTTCAAATGGTGATGTACTGATGAGAATTGGTTTAGATGTTCCTAAGATTACAAAAATAATGTTCAAGTTAAGTAACGAAGGATACAGAGTGAAAAGGGATGTTTTTAGTGTAAAAGATGGTGCAGAAGAAATACTAAATTTATTTAGGTGTGATGGTGGGTTAAATGATTAGAGATTTAGCGGTAGGACAGTATTTTCCAGCCAACTCTGTTTTACATAGAACCGATGCAAGAGTAAAAATATTAAATTTGTTGATTACAATTATATTTATTTTTTATACTATGAATTATTTTTCTTTATTCATTGCCCTTATTTATGTATTTCTAATGATGTATCTTTCGAATATACCGATGAAATTGTATATGAAAAATTTTAAAATAATTCTTTTTTTTACAATATTTACTGGGTTATTAAATTTATTTGATGATAGAGGTAAAGTGATATTTGAATTTGGATTTTTAAAAATAACAGATGCTGGAATAAATAATAGCATATTTGTTTGCTCAAGAGTTACAAGTTTGGTTATATTAGCATCAATTTTTACATTTACAACATTACCAACAGATTTAACAGATGCTGTTGAAAAATTATTGAAACCTTTTGCATTTATTAATATAAATATTTCTGAAATTGCAATGATGATGACAATAGCAATACGGTTTATACCAACGCTTATAGAAGAGGTAGAAAAAATTATAAATGCACAAAAATCCAGGGGGGCAGATTTTGAAAATAAAAATTTGTTTGTTAAAATAAGGGCTTTAATGTCTATAGTAGTGCCATTGCTTGAATCATCGTTTAAAAGGGCATATGACTTAGCTACAGCAATGGAAAGCCGTTGCTATAGAGGAGCTGAAAATAGAACAAGAATGAGAATTTTAAAATTTAAAATGATAGATTTGTTTTCAATTTTTTTAACACTAATATTTATTTTTGGGGTGGTATATTGCAATATGAAATTTCCAGCGACAGTAAAATAAAGAATATATTAATGAGTATTTCATATGATGGGAGCAATTATCATGGCTGGCAAATACAAAAGAATGCGTTAAGTATACAAGAGGTATTTCAAATATCTTTAGAAAAAGTAATCGGAAAAAGTGTAGATATAAAAGGTTGTAGTCGAACAGATTCTGGTGTACATGCTAATATGTACTGCATAAGCTTTAAAATAGAAAACGAAATACCATGTGAAAGACTACAAATGGCTGTAAATAGGTTTTTACCTAAGGATATAGTAGTTAATAAGTGCATAATAGTTCCAAGAGATTTTCATGCAAGATATTCTTGTATTGGTAAAGAGTATGTTTATAAAATATGGAATAATAAGATAAGAAATCCATTTTTAAATAGATATGCGTATCATTATTGGTATCCTATAGATATTGAGTTGTTGAATGAAGCATGTAAACCTTTTATTGGTAAGCATGATTTTACTTCTTTTTGTACTTTAGACAATAGAAGAGCAGAAGACATGGAAAGAACTATTAAAAAATTCAAGGTAGAAAAAGATGGTGATTTGATTTCTATAATAGTAGAGGCAGACGGTTTTTTATATAATATGGTCAGAATTATGGTTGGGACACTATTACATGTGGCGCAAGGAAAAATTAATTGTAGAGAATTAGAAAGTATAATTCTAGCTAAAAACAGAAAGTTAGCTGGTCCAACAGCAGTACCATATGGTTTATACCTTAATAAGGTTTTTTATAGGGAGAATTATAAATGATAAAGGGTTACCATAAAAAATATAGGAGATTAACAGATGATAGTGTGAGTTCTGAATATAACACACATTTTAATAAGGCATTTTTAAATAAATCTAAACATTTAATATATTCTAAGATGTTAAAAGTGAGTTTAATATTGCTTTTATGTTTTATGATTGTTTTTTTTATAGTTAACAAAAATAGATTATCTATTTTTAATATAGACTTTAGCCAAAAAGGTATTAAATCAATGAGGCTAGGATATCCTGTTGATATAACAGGACATAGAGTAAGCAATGGAAATTTTAATGTTGTAGATGACTACATTTCTATGGTAAGCGATACGTCGTTTGTTGTAATGAACAAAAAAGGAAAAAAGCTAGTGAACAAACAACATAGCATTAGTGAACCAATATTAAAAACGGCTGGAAATAGAGCAATTTTATATAGTGTCGGAGGAAATGATGCACAGATAGAAAATAAAACTGACACATTGTATAAAATTAATCTATCAAATAATATAGTATCTGGAGCTATATCACCATTGGGTGAATATGTATTTGTAACAGATTCAGATAGATATTTATCAGAAATGGTGGCTTTTTCGTCGAATGGCCTAGAAAAGTATAAGTATTATTTTGCTGATTATTATGTTACGGATGTTGCGATAAGCAAAGATGGAAAATCTGCAGTGGTATCAGGGATATCGTCAGTTGATGGGATTTTAAATTCAGCTGTATATATTTTTAATTTTAGCAAACAGTCGCCAAGGTTTATTTTAGAATATCCTGAGGATTTTATTTTTCATGTAGAATATTTTTCAGATAAATCTATTGCGGCTATCGGAGATAAGCTTATAAGTTTTTCAAAATATAGAAAAAATAAAAAAGTTGATTATTTTTATAATAATAAGACATTAACTTGCTGCGAGGTTAATCCTAATTTAGGGGTTGCAATATCGCTTTCATCTACTTTAGACAATAGAAACTGTGAAGTAATTATTTTTGATAAATATGGAAATATAAAATCAAATATAAATACAGATTTAAAGGTTGATTCTATTTCGTATAATAATGATGTTATAGCACTTTTATCAGATGGATACATATATGAATATACATATAATGGTAAGCTAAAGGGTAAAGCTTTTGTTGGCAATGATTCAAAAAAAATACAGTTACTGTCTTCAAAATCTGCATATGTATTAGGAATAAATGAAGTTAGGCTAATAAAAATAAAATTTATGTGATTAATTATTGTTAATATTATTTTGTTAAAAATTGTTGTATTGTTAGAGAAAATATGTTATATTATACTTTAATACAGTATGTATTTTGCATATAATGGGGTTAAATATGAGTATACTTTTGGATTTATCTATTGTAATTTTAATGGTTATATCTATAATAACTGGATATAAAAGTGGAATAATAAAGTCTATTGTGGGGCTTTTAGGTGCAATATTGGCAACAATACTATCTGCATATATTGCTAATATAATTGCAAATTTTGTTTATTCGTCTATAATAAGTGTTAAAATTACAGAAAGCATTAACACCATAATAAATCAATATGGCATTGGCGGTTTAACCCGTAAAGTAGAATTTATGTTTTCAAGTTTTCCTGCAATTTTATATAATATGCTTATATACATGGGTATAACAAAAGATTATGTTGTGCAAGTAATAAATAGTACTCAGGGTAACATAGGATTAGAGCTTTCGAATATGCTTAAACCTGCAATTGTTAATGTTATAAGAGTCATAGTTATGTCTTTAGTATTTATGCTTGTTATGGCAATTGTTAAAATTATAACCAAAAATATGAGAACAGTATTAAAATTACCGGGGTTAAAGCAAATTGATAAATTTTTAGGAGCAGTATTTGGAGCATTCAAATGCATAGTATTACTTATATTTGTGATTTTTATAATAAAATTAATTATTCCAATGATGACTGAAATTCCACCAATCTTATCTATCGATACAATAGAATCTACAATATTATTTAAGGTTTTATATGACAATAATATTTTATATGAACTAGCAGGGTCATTTCATCTTTAAAGATAGAGAGGTAAAACATGGTTAATTTTGATGAAAAATTAAAAGAAAATTTAAATATACCTAATTTGCTTTCTGTAATAAGAATATTGCTTATATTTCCTGAGGTTTATTACTTTATTAATGATAAGTATATTATTTCTGCAATTCTGCTTTCAATATCTGGAATTACAGATATGTTCGATGGTTATATTGCAAGAAAGTATAACAAAATCACAAAATTGGGTTCAATGATTGATCCTGTAGCAGATAAATTGACCTTGATTGCTATTGTATTTTGCATAGGAAGTAAATTTAAGATTATAATGCCTTTAGCGATTATATTATTTATAAAGGAACTAATTATGTTAATTGCAGGTGTAATTCTGCTAAATAAGCATAAAACACCATCACCATCTAAATGGTATGGTAAATTAGCAACAATTGTATTTTATTTTTCTATTATTATAATTGTTGCACTAAAAGCAATTTGGAATATAGAAAATGTTATATTGACTCTCACATTAATGCTTATAACAATGATATTAATGTTATTTGCATTAATTAAGTATTTTTTTGTTTTTATAGACATATTAAAGAATGATGAAGAAATAGAAAAAACACCTCAAGTTTAGATTTATAAATTATTTAATTTGTTAAGGAGAAAGCTATGATTTGTTCAAAATGTAAAAAACGCCCTGCAGTGGTATTCCTAGCTAATGGAATCTCAGACAGCAAGCCTGAAGGACTTTGTATAATATGTGCTAAAGAAGCTGGAATAAAACCAATTGCGAGTTTGATAGATAAAATGGGAATATCAGATGAAGATCTTGAAGAAATGCATGAACAGTTTGATGAATTGATGGATATGGACATGTTTCAACAAGATACAGAGGAATTTACACCTGGGGGTGCTGCAACTTTTCCATTTTTGCAAAATTTATTTCAAGGTGATTCTCAAAATGATGAAGGGATAGACAAAAAATTTAAAAGTAAAGGCAAAAAATCAGAAAAAAAATCAAAGAAAAAGACTTTAGACAATTACTGTGTGAATTTAACAGAGAAAGCAGTAAATGGAAAATTAGATAGAATTATTGGAAGAGATAGAGAGATAAATAGGACAATACAAATATTAAGCAGGAGGACCAAAAATAACCCTTGCTTGATAGGTGAACCAGGAGTTGGTAAAACAGCAATAGCAGAGGCTTTGGCAATAAGAATAGCAGAAGGAAATGTTCCTATAAGGTTGAAGGGAAAACAATTGTATTTACTTGATTTAACCTCTTTAGTAGCAGGTACACAATTTAGAGGACAGTTTGAAAGCAGGATAAAAAGTTTAATAGAAGAGATAAAAGAATCTGGGAATGTGATATTGTTTATAGATGAGGTACATAATCTCGTTGGGACAGGAGATTCAGAAGGATCTATGAACGCTGCAAATATTTTAAAACCTGCATTATCAAGGGGAGAAATTCAAGTAATAGGTGCAACTACCTTTAGTGAATATAGAAAATATATTGAAAAGGATTCTGCTTTAGAGAGAAGGTTTCAGCCAGTAACAATTGGAGAACCAACAATTAAAGAAACAATCGAGCTTCTTAATGGTATTAAAGACTATTATGAGATATTTCATAGAGTGTCTATACCGGAGAGTATAATCAAAAAAATAGTTGTTTTATCAGAAAGATATATAAATGATAGATTTTTACCAGACAAAGCAATAGATTTGTTAGATGAATCTTGCACACACGCTTCTTTAAGAAATAAAAATTTGCAAGAATATGATGAAACAATGGAAAGTATACAAAAAATAAAATCCGAGCAGGAAAATATCTCATCTAAAGATGAAGAAATCGACTATGAAAAATTAGCAGAACTTAGATGTGAACTAGCAAGGTTAGATAAGAAGGTAAAGGAAATAGAACCTTTGGCTATTAATGCACAAGTTTGTGAGGACGATATATCTCATGTTATAGAATTATGGACAGGAATTCCATCATCTAAAATATGTACAGATCAATTAAAAAAACTTGTTAATATGGAAGATAGACTTAAGCTCAAGATAGTTGGCCAAGATGATGCTGTTAAAGCTTTATCAGATGCAATACGTTGCAGCCGGGTTATGATAAATTCACGTAAACGGCCAGTTTCATTCATATTTGTTGGACCGACAGGGGTTGGAAAAACAGAATTGGCAAATGTTCTAGCTAATGAATTATTTGACACTCCAGAAACAATAATAAGGTTAGACATGTCTGAATTTATGGAGAAACATTCTGTTGCAAAAATAATAGGTTCTCCTCCTGGGTATGTAGGTTACGATGAATCAGGACAGCTTACAGAAAAGGTTAGAAGGAAGCCATACTCTATTATTTTATTTGATGAAATAGAAAAAGCACATCCAGATGTTATGAATATACTTTTGCAAGTATTAGACGATGGAAAAATAACAGACTCTCATGGGAGAGTAGTGAACTTTGAAAATACTGTAATAATAATGACGTCGAATGCAGGCAGTGATAAAAAAGCTGCATCGTTGGGTTTTGAAAAAGATGAGCATGAAATAAACAAAGAAAAAGCAATGAAATCATTATCGGAATTTTTAAGGCCAGAATTTTTAAGCAGAATAGATGAAATTATAGTATTCAAAAAGTTGACTTTAAATGATTTTAAAAAAATAGCTAGAATTATGTTAAACGAATATGTAGAGTCATTAAGCGAAGAGGGAATAAAACTTTCATTTGAGGAAAAAATAATTGATTATATAGCTGAAAAATCTTTCGGCCAAAAAAGTGGTGCAAGAGATATCAGACATGTAATAAGAAGAGAAATAGAGAATCAAATAGCATTAAAATTAATAAAAAACAATTTATCTTCGATTAAAGAAATGGTTATAAAATACGATAATGGAATACAAATAGAAGTTTGTTAAAAAAAAGAAAAAATTTTTCAAAAAGGTGTTGACAAAACGATGAGTTATATGGTATTATATAACACGTCGTTGATATGCGGGTGTAGTTCAATGGTAGAACTCCAGCCTTCCAAGCTGGTCGCGTGGGTTCGATTCCCATCACCCGCTCCATTAATTAATCAGGTAAAAGTACAAGCTGGTTAGTTGTATTTGCGCCAGTAGCTCAGCTGGATAGAGCAACTGCCTTCTAAGCAGTAGGCCAGGGGTTCGAGTCCCTTCTGGCGCGCCATATGGTGGGTATAGCTCAGTTGGTTAGAGCGCCAGATTGTGGCTCTGGAGGCCGTCGGTTCGAATCCGATTATCCACCCCATGTTCTAAAGGTAATTGGATTTTAATTTGATTATATGTTGGGATGTAGCCAAGCGGTAAGGCAACGGACTTTGACTCCGTCATTGCGCTGGTTCGAATCCAGCCATCCCAGCCACTTAAAAAGGTGCATTTTGAGAATGTACATATATTTATTATTCTTAATTAATTTGTATTAAAGTTTATTTTTAAAAGTAAATATGAGCCATTAGCTCAGTTGGCAGAGCACTTGACTTTTAATCAAGGTGTCCGGGGTTCGAATCCCCGATGGCTCACCATAATAAACGTTCGGTATTACCGAGCGTTTTTTGTTGTCGTAATGTGTATGAATCGCATTGTGGTGCAGTTTTTACTGTTTGCAAGATTTGGATTAATATGTATGTTTTTGTTTAAATTAGGGATAAGACTAATACCAAATTTGCCTTTAAAAGTTTAAATTTTTGAGTTTTGACGACAATTTTGACGACAATAAGATAAAATAACTTGACGACAATTAGACTACAGTTAGATGATTTCTGCTGTAATTATTATCATTTCCATTTTCAAGGATATCAGAATTAATATAAAAAATCCTTTTCATGCTTAGTTCCTTTTGTTCCTCAAAATCATGACAGTACATGTTTACTGTGGTCGATTTTTTTGCATGTCCTAACACAGAGGATAAGGAATTAATGTCCATACTAAGTTCAGTTGCCCTAGTTGCAAAAGTGTGCCTTAATGTGTGAAAATCTGCTTCTGATATACCTGCATCTTCAAGAATTTTACAATATTTATCATAGAATCTACGAGGTTCAAATTCTTTAAATGCATTACTTTGAAAAACAAAATCAGTTTCTTTATGTTCAATACCATGTTTAGATTTTAATTCTATTTGTGATTTTTCATATTCAACAAAATCTTTATAAAGCTCTGTGACAATAGGGATAATTCTTTTTGAACGTTTTGTCTTAGTTGGACATAGTTCCCTGACAGTCTTTTTATCACTATTTTTATCCATGTTTTTATGTCTTGATAAAGTGTGTTTTACATGGATATAAGGTCTGACTGGGTCTAATGATACGTCACACCACCTAAGACCAAGAATTTCACCTTTCCTCATGCCAGTGTACAAAGATACAAGTACACTAAAAGCCGCAGGCCACTCTTTCTGCCATTTTTTTGCCGTTTGGTGAAGCTTTATATGTTGCTCTTTAGATAAGCAGTGTATTTCTTCATCATCTATTCTTTCAGTTTTTACACCTTCCATTATATTGGCTAACATATATCCATGTATCCTAGCTTGATGTAAAGAAGCACGCAATACTCTTTTTAAGCCATCAATACTTCTGTTACTTAAAGTACTTTCAGCGCTTTCATTACCGGGTGTTCTTTTCTTAGCATTAAGTAATTGCTGTAAATGCTCTGATGTTAAATCGCACATTTTGTAATTGCCAAGAGATGGCTTGATATGAACTCTAACAAATGTTTCATACCAAGAATAAGTTGAGGCTCTTACAGTAGTTCTACAAAAATCTTCAAGCCAGATATCAAGCCATTCTCCAAAAGTTGTTTTACTTTTTTCTAGATAATTTTTACAGCCCTTTGCTTCTGCTTCTTCTAGTTCTTTCAATTTTTGTTTTAATAATGCTCTTACTTCTTTTTGAGTTTTAGCATAGATTGATTTCCTTTTACCATCAATTGAATATTTTGCTTCCCACCTTCCGTCTTTTCTTTGATTTATAGTTCCTTCTCTGTTTGACCTTTTTCTTGACATAATATAATTGACTCCTTTGTTAGCAATTAGTAGACTAACACATAAATTACACCAAGATAAAAAAACATATAGTATCACAAAATTAATAATATGATTTTTGTCTTGGTGTGTCAAATTATGTTGCGTGTGAGAAAGATGATATCCAAGCAACAAATTCAGACTTGAAAATAATAATTCTTGTTCCTACGTTCCAGTGGGGAAAGTTTTTTAGCCGGACTAAGTTATAGGCTTTGCTTTTAGATATACTAAGAGTATCATGCAAAATATCAATGCTAAAGCTTTCGGGGAGATTGTCTATAACTTTTAATTTATTAAATGGGGTTATTTTCTTATGCATATACCAGTCTATAAATTGTTGCTTAAAAATAATAATTTTTCTTTCTAGTTTAAGATGAGGAAGATTATCTTTTACCACCATATCATAAACCTTAGACCTTGATACTCCAATAAATTTTGCAAGTAATACAGTGTTAAAGACTTCAGGCAAATTATTAAAGTTACTAGCTTCCATACCACACCTCTCATGACAAGATTTATGTTTTATTAAATGTTTTCAATCTTTTATTTATCCACTAGATATTCGAGGGTTTCCATTATGTTATTTCTTTCTTAGTCTATGTACCTTTCACATAAATCTTCTAAACAATCTTTACAATAGATTTCTCCTTTAATCATGTAATACTTATCATAAATTTTACTTTCACAGTAATCGCAAATAATATCACTTTTACGTTCAACACATTCATAGCAACACTCACAGTCTTTGTCACAATGTTTAATGCATGGATAACTCATATTTATACGTCCTTTCATATTGTTATATATCTTGATGGATTCCTAATAAAATGTCTTGTAAAGAAGTTTGTCTTCTAAAGTCCATTTTTTTCATTACGGCTCTATTTATAGTTAATGGGTCTCCAAAATGAAATACTTTTTGATAAGCTCTTGTTATAGCTACATACAAGAGGTTTGAATTAAGCATGAATGTATGACTTTTAGGTGTGATTAATAAAACTACTTTTGCACAACCCCCTTGACTTTTATGTATGGAAATAGAGTAAGCAAGATTAATTTGATTTAATTCTGACCTACTGTAAGTCACTGCATTTTCATCAAATTCTATTGTAATGTTGCCATCATCAATGCTTTTTATTAATCCAATTTCACCGTTGGGGATAAATACAGTATCCTGGCAGTCTTGTAAATGCGTACAAGTTTTTTTAGCTTTATAATTGTTTCTGGTTTGTATAACTAAATCGCCCTCATAAAACTTCGGTTTATTTCCTTTAAAGGTAAGTGTTATATATTTGTTTCTTTGTGCACAGTTTCTATTTGCTATAGGCTGGATTAAATTATTTATTATATTAGTACCTAAATTACCTTTGTTATAAGCTGATAAAATTAATATATCTTTTGGGTGATAACCAAACCTCAAAAGTTTTTTATACACTGTTTTTAACTTTTGCAAAGTATCATTTTCAGATGACGGAATAAATATATAGCTTTCATCATTTCCAATTATTTGGGGACTGTGTGTAGATTTTAAAAATGGGGTAGAACTGCGGGCATGTGTTGCGGCTGTAAGTATTCCTCCATTATCCATACGAAAGACAGTACTAAGAGAATTAATAGGTACGCAACCAGAGTTAATAAGGTCATATATTACATTTCCGGCTCCTATTGAGGGAAGCTGTGCATTATCCCCAATTAGAAGTAGTTTAGTTTTATTAAAGTCAAGTGCATTTAACAATGAATTGAATAGAAAGATATCACACATTGAAATCTCATCAACTATCACAATATCGCAGTTTAGCTTATTATCCTTACCGTATTTGAATTTATCAGTTGAGGGATTAAATTGTAGTAATTTATGAATTGTGCTTGCAGGGTATTTAGTGTAATTACTTATTACCTTTGCGGCTCTGCCTGTTGGAGCAGATACAAAAAAACTTTTTCTATTGCCTTTTAAAAGATTTATAAGTTCCAGAATAGAAGACGATTTACCTGTTCCTGCACTGCCGTTTAAGATGGAGATACTATTTTTACATACAATATCAAGTGTTTTAATTTGCTCATCGGTAAGAGTGAGATTATCAAGTTTTCTATATTTAGAGGTATCTATAATCCATGTATTACATTTAATTTTAAGTGCGCTTATTATATGCTTTGCGATTTCTCTTTCTGTGTTGTATGTGATTGTTCTTGAAACAGTCCCTAGCTCTTCATTTATGTAAATACATTCAGGATGCTTTACTGCGTCTAAAATTTCCTTTAAAAAGTGTTTACATTCAGGTACTAAATTTGAGACTTTAGTCTTTAGAGAAGAGACTTTAATGCAAGTGTTTCCCTCCAGTTCATTTTCAGAGAGGATAAACAACAATGCCTGCAAACACCTATCATATGATTTTTCAAGATTAGGATTTATTTTATAAATCATATTGTTTTTGTTAGTTTCATATCTTCGTGACATATTAAGTAAAATAGTATCAGCGGTTTTAAATGAGATACCATTTAAACTACAAAGACATTTATATGGGTTCTCCGACATCTTTTTAAGTATTTCATTAATGCTTTTATACTTAGAATAAAGTAAACTAGATGTTCTGTAATCAAGTAATCCACCAAATGCACTCATAATGTTAATTAAAGGATAACTGTTTTTAATTTTTCTTTGAATGACTTTTATTATATAACTACCTATTCCATAAAGCTTTGATAGGTCTATTTCATTAGTTCTATCCTCAATGCAAAGCTCAATTATATTAGGATATTCTCTTGTTAACTCATTAATTTGACTTTCAGTAAGAGAAATGGAAGAAAGAAAAGAGCGAATATGGTTATGTTCAATATTGAGGCTATTCATATTATTACCGCCTTTTTAATAAACTTCCCATTCAGATAGAATAGGAATTAATTCATCTGTTTTTACCCATTTACCGTTTATGTTTTTTGTTTTATATTGCTTGTCCCACTTTATAACCTTTAGAACACTGTATAAACCAAATGGGGCATAGGTAAACTTTTCTTTGCTTATGAATTTTGTTTTGATGGTTTCACCGTTTAATAATCTGTAGAGCATTATATGTGGGTTACACTTGTCTTTAAATACCTTGTACTTACAGACGATAAAATAATTATCTTTTGCATTAGTAACAGTTGATAAGGGATAACCTATATACTCCATTTCTGCTTGTATCTGTTTTTTTATAGGAAGAGATTTATCCTCTATTTTCATTGATATTTCTTTTAGATAACCTTTTATATCAATATCCTTATAGAACTTACTTGTTTGAACTTTTGAAAACTGTTTTATTATATTGTTATCTATTTTAAGAGCATCAATATCTGATATTTTTAATTGCTTTCGGTGATATAGGTTCTTAAACAGGTTATAAATTTCAAGTAACTTACCATTACTGCCAAAGTCTGAAAAATAATTTAAGGCTATTAGGATTTCAAGCTGTTTGCTGTTGCAAGAGGTTTTATTATTGATATCTTCAAGTAAATCAATAAAGCTATCGTAGTTTTTACTTTTTGATAATTTATATAATTCATCAGCAACATTATCATTTAAAAACTTAATGCTTGATACTCCCTTATATATTGTGTTTGTGTTTTTATCGGGTGTGTATTTTGACGATGACTTTTTAAATTTAATATCTAGAACTTTTATGTTTAGTACTTTTGCAAGTTCTATGCCTTTTTTTGTATCATCTATGCTATTTGAGCAATTTAAATAAGCTGTAGTAAATTCTAGTGGATAATAGTATCGTATATAGGCACACAAATAACCTAACATACTATATCCTGTGGAATGGTTGTATCCAAACTGGTAATTTGAACTGTCCTCGATAATTTGTAAAAACTCTTTAACTTCTTTTTCTGCTGTTTCTTTTGGTTTATCAGATTTATTGCAATACCCTTCTAAAATACTAGGAAGGGCTGAATCTAATCTGTCCTTTTGTTTCCTTCCTATTGCACGTCTTACGTTATCAGCTTCACTGCCTGTTAATCCGCAGATGTCTTTTAGGAATTTTATAGTGTCCTCCTGAAACACAAGAAAACCGTTATTATCCTTTAAAAGCTCATCTATTTGTATGGATGGGTTTTTATTAGTTTGCTTTGCTATAAGCCTGTCTCTATAACTTGCTCCGCTTGGTCTAAGACTAGCACTAACTAAAGACATGTCATTAATTTTATTAGGTACATATTGTTTAAGAAGTGAAAATGCGTAGTCACCCTCAAATTGGAATATGCCAACAGGAGATATAAGCATGTGTTCCCAAACCTTTGCATCGTTCCAATTAATCTCATGAGCAAGGGGATATTTAATATTTGCTAATTTGCAGGCTTCATTAATAATTTGAATGTTCTTTAGAGCAAGGATATCATATTTTACTAGTGAAACCTCGTGAGCTTCTTCCATATCAATACAAATAATTTTCTTGTTATCACTCCAAAAAGTTCCGTAGTGGTCAGGTAGAGTAATAGGAGAGACAATAATTCCAGCAGGGTGAACAGATTGAGATACAGCTGTATTTATAAGACCATCAAAGTAATAAAATAAATCAGGATATTTATTTTTAGTCTTAATGGGGTCGGTTTTGTATTCATTTTTTATACTTGCTACTTTCTCTAGAGGAATGTTTAAAGCTCGACCAATTTCATCAATCGTTCCTTTATCAGAGACTGTACCAATTGCTAATACATAAGCTGTGTAGTCTTGTCCAAAGCCATCTATTATATGTTGATAAACAAAGTCCCTCTGGTTTGGTGCTATATCAATATCAATGTCACCGATTTCAATTCGGTCTTCATTTGCAAATCTTGAAAAAACAGTGTTCCACTTAACAGGGTCAACGTCTGTTATATCAGTAATGTATGCTATTGTACTTCCACCAACTGACCCTCTGCATGGCGAACACGGTATATTGTTTTCTCTACACCATATCATTAAGTCAGACATAAATAACATAAACCCTATCATACCTATTTTCTTAAAGACATGTATTTCTTCTTTTATATTTTCAAGATAACGTTTGTCAGGTTTTATAATCCCTGCCTTTAGCTTGTCTTCGCACTTACTTAAAATTCTTTCTTTAAAAACTTTTTCCTCATCATCATATAGTTTTGGATATTTCATAGAGAAGTCGAGGTTAAAGTTTTCAATACTATCTGCCATTACATTTGTGTTTTCTATAGCCTGAAGGTAAACAGCTTTTGGTAAGACACCTTGCTTTTTGAACATATCCACAAGCTCATCATAAGACTTATATGTTAAATCAAAATTATCCTCATCTTCAAACTCTATGTGTTTTGCCTTTTGGAGTATGCTTCTGCACTCTGCTTTGTAATTGTTGATGCTATGAGTGTCAGTCCCGGCAATAAGCGGCTTATTATACTTTCTGGATAAGTCTAAAAGATAAAGATTATACTGCTTTTGTCTTTCACTGTTTATATGGGGTTGTATTTCATAATAATCATAGTGCCTGCAAAGTTTATCATATATGTCTAAGTCTATATCGTTTCTGTGAGAAAGAGGAGAAGCTAAGCACGCACTTATTTTTATTACGTTGCTTGAAATATTAAAAAACTCGCTAACAGTTATTCTAGGCTTATAGTAAAAATGAGATGGGGAAGAGGCAGTACTTACTAATTTATTAATTTCCCTAACACCGTTATAATTTTTAGCTATTAGGATTGTGTGGTAATTGTCCCTTATTTTTTTGCTTTCATTAAAGGTAATATAACATTCTATCCCATGTAGGTATTTTATTCCTTGCTTGTCGCAGTACATCTTTTTTTCAATCCATTTGTATATGTTGCCATGCTCCGTAAATGCTATGGCTTTTTGCCCAAGCTCTTTAGCTTTATCTGTGTATAGTTTGTGATTCGTACAACTGTCAAGTAAACTTAGCTCGGTGTGAAGGTGATAAACAATATAGTTCATAAGGTTACCCCATTTCTTGTTTATAGTTTTTATATATTGGATTGATTTCTCTTAGAGAGGTATTCGAAATAAGGTTTATGAAGTTTAGCACTATATTCTGAAAGGTTAGCCATAAAGAAACTTTCTTTATCAGTAACATCTTGCCAAAAGGTTTTTTCATATATATCTATACTATCAAGGCTTGCCGAACATAAAGAAATTTTATTTTCTATTTCAGTGACTGTGCTTATAATGTCTTGCCTTAATTTATATATATCTTGACTGCTATAAGTTACTTCTAAATAACAGTTTTTGATAATAAATTTATTCCTTACATCGTCGGGAAGAATATCTAAACTGTTTTCATCAATAGCTTTTTGGAGCATTAATTCTATTTGTAAATCGTTTAGTTTTTCTGATGATTTTTTAAGCCACATTCTTATATTGGAGGACAATGAATAAACATAATTATGTCTTTCTAATATTCTTTCTTTTGTTTTACCTGATGGTTGCCTTATAGTGCATTTTAAATATTTTAGAAAATGAAATTGTATGTGTATTCTATCATAGGGCATTCCTGATTTTTGATGAACAGCCATAGCGTAGAGCAAGAGCTGTCCTGCCATTTCATTTATTTTATCTCCTTTATATAGTGAAGATGTTTTAAAGTCAGTAATCCAAATTTCTATACCGTTGTTATCTTTAACAGCATGAATACAGTCTATATAACCTTGAAAGTATATTTTAGGGGTTATTTTAGTTAATATAAATTTCTCTAATATAGTTTTATAGTTTGGTTTGGTGTAGTTACTTAAAAAATGACTGATATTTTCGTCATACTTTTGATGTATTGTTTGATTTTTTTCTTCATTATTTCGGTCAAACTTGTACCCAAACAATGAGAGTTCATACAACTTCTCTTTGTATCTATCAACTAAGTCAGATTTATCTAGTTCCCCATTGTGATAATTTTCAATAATTTCATGTATGACGTTGCCAAGCGGAGCATATAAAGAATCTGCTCTATCTGGTGGAACTTGCTTAATATATTTTAGGTAGTATGTAAATTTATCGTCTTTATAGGTTTTATACCTTGACCAAGACCAGAGACTTTCTATACCAAGCTTACTTTTTATAATATTAATTTCGTCTTGTGTTTTTCTTCTAGCTGTATCTTTTTGCACACTATATACTGCAACGTTTCTATTGGTTTGATAATCCATTTTGGTACCTACGATAAAAATTTCACCTTTCTGCAAAAGTTCTGTAATTCTGGGTCTTACATAATTTAAATCTTTATACCCTAATCTATTAGATATCTCCCTTGCAGTAAGCTGTTCATTGCCTAGAGTTTCAAGTATGACTTTTTGTCTATTACATTTATCTGTTCTGCAATAACTTTCAAATCTGGTTTGTTTTGTAATCTCATTCATTAAACTCATCATCTCCCAGAAAGATACTTCTTATGTTCGCTTTCATTATAAGAAACTTTATTATCAAGCATGAATTTGTAGTTTTGATTATCTAAATCGGCAGGACTGTCCTTATCACCTAATAAATCCCACTTGTCATATATATAATAAGTTTTTCTGTATAGCCAAAGCTTCTCACATGTAGCTCTGACATCTTGAATACTGATATCTTTATCAAAAGCAATTACAATATCTACATTTAGTCCTAAGACAAGCTCTATTTGTTTTTTACTAATAGCATGTCCACCTAAAGCTAAAGCTGTGCCGTCTAATCTACTATATCTTTTTAAAACAGACTTTTCAGCCTCGAATATAACTACATAAGATGTTTTTTGAATTGAATTATAGTTTTCGATAAAGCCATATAATGTAGCGGATTTTTGAAATGGTTTTATAGCTAAATATTTTGGTATACCAAGTTCTTTATACATATCACAAGTAGTTCTGCCAACTATCCCAATGTACTTTTTATATTCATTTATACTTCTATATGGGATAATTATCCTGTTGCTATTTTGACAGTATCGAATGTTAAATGTTTTGCGTGTTAGTTCGGTAATTCCTTCATTTAGCCAACTAGTATGTAAAGCAGGAATATAATTATCTATAATTCTTTCATCATAGACTTGCTGGTCTTTATAGCTTTGCTTAGAGCAAGACAAATGCTTTGTAAAGACTGAAAGGAATTGGTGTTTTAAATCCTCTTTATTAGTTAAATAACTACATTGATTTTGTTTTATATTTAGAACTTTATGAACCCATCTTAATGAAGCGGAAAAGTTTAGGTCTAAAATTTCTCCGACAAGAGTAAAAATATCACCGCAGAATTGATTGTGAGTGTAAGTGCGTACTTTTAGACTATCTAAATATACACATATTGCCGATGTATTATCTCCGTCAGGATATGCAGCTCTTATTTGGTTACATTTTTGGCTTATGTGATGGCATTTTAACGCTTCAAGAATTTTTACTTGCTTATTATTATCTATAATAAATTGTTTTAATTCGGTGACATTTATTTTAATTCACCACCTAACAAACTAGAAATCAGGCAAAACCTTTGCATATCCTATTTCCTTGTAATAGTTGGTGCTAAAGTCAACTTCAGCGACAATTTGATAGCTGTTAGCATACCCAAATCTGTTCTTAGCAATAAAAATTAACAGATAATTTTTTCTTGCATCCGTGTCTAATGTAAAGGGTATTTCAGTAAGACCATTTTTTCCTTCTCTACGGAAACACTTTATAGAATTTCTTTGGTTTTCTCTTTCATCTGGTAGAACCATTCTTGCAAGTAGACAACAACTGGCAACGTCAACTACATTTTTAGATACCCCAATGGAAAAACTGTTTAAATACCTTTGATTAAGACTTTGCTTTCCAAGTTGCATAGTAAGGAATAAAGCTACATTTTTTCCAGCGGGTTTTATAATGTCATATAGTTTTACTACATCAGTTTGAAGTGATAGCCAACTGTTTTCTCCAATGGAATTATTACTAAGCTTTAAGGTATCAAGAACAAAATATGAACAGCCAAGGGAAGCATATTTTTTTATGTGTTTTATTGCAGTGTCTACATTATATGATTCAAGACAAATAATAGTAATTGTGTGATTTTCTTTTAACTTTTGTATTTCTTCAGCCGCACGGTATAATAAGTCTTTTGTCTTATCGTCAAAGTTACCGTTTCTTAGGGTTATCTTATGGATGTTTCCGCCCAAAACATTGTTAGCGAAATATATAAGTAATTCTGTTTGTACTCTGGTATAGTCTTCTTCATTAAGTATTATGCAAATTTTTTCATTGGCTTTAATTATGCTGGGCAAGAGCCATCGACACATTAAAAAGCTTTTACCGCCACCACTCGACATTCCTAACATGTATATATGTCCTTTTTGAATACCTGCGATTTGTTCATTCAAAAGTGTTGAGCTGTCAAGCGGTAAACCAAAGTGCTGCCCTTTATTAAGACTTTCTATTAAATCAAATATGCCATCAGCTACGTTATATGTGGGGGTAGAAATTTGGGCATTGGCAAATGTGTGATTTAAAATGGCTTCAAATGTTTGATATATTTGTTCTAAAGTCATATCCATGTATTTTGAAAGATTTTTAGCAACAGGAAAACCTAAAAATAGCATGGTTTTTAGAGTCTTGAATTTATACAGGTCTTTAATATATCCGTCAATATTTGAAGTGTTTACATATTCCATAGCTTGGCTTATAGTATTAAATCCACCATATTCTTCATATTTTTCTTTTAATTTATCGTGTTTTGTTAAGTAGAAGCTTACAGTTAATTCGTCTAATGTATGTTTCTTTTCATCAGATATAATTTGTCTGCCTATTTCAAAAAACACTTTCCAACAATTATTTTGAAAGTCATCCAAGGCTAAAGATTCATACATATCATATAAATCTGGTTCTTTCCAAAGGATTGCACATACGTTAGCTTCAGATGCTAAAGAGTTTTCTGATATCTTCTTTTTTGCTTTAAGGCATTCATTTTCCCATAGAGTATTTTTCTGCGATACCACATCTACCACAACTCCTTTACTAATGCATCAAAGGTTTTTTGGCTTTTAGTTTTTGTATTTTTGTGTAAAGATGAACCTTCGGGGGTATTAATAAAGAGACTAAAATCATCAATGTTTATTTGACTTTCAACTTTATCTTTCTTTTGTTCACTTAAATAAACATCGTTTATATTTCTCTCAATGATAGCTAGAATGTAGTTAATTTTATTTTGTTCTGACTTAAAGTTCTTTTGACTGACTGCATTTAAAATTGTGTTTCTATATTCTTTAAAAGTTTTTAGTATGATATCAAAGCTATAATTTGCCTGTGTTTTAATATTTTTATTGGCTATGAACTGCCCTGATTTTAATCCTCTTAGTCTTAGTGCAAGATATTTTGGAAATTTCATGTTGTCATCATAATTTAAAATTTCTTTTTTTACGTATAAACAAAGCTCTGCCCAGCTTTGTTTTTCTTGTTCAGTCATTTTATTTATCCCAGCCATCAAAAAATCTAACTCCGTCTATTGTGGTAATGTACTTTTGTGTTTCGTGCCATCTGCTATCCACAATATGTGGTGCATAGAAATATAACAGCCTGCTGTATGTAACTCTTTTCCCTTTATCAAATACTTCAGATACAGCGCATTTTACTTTTTCTGTGACGTCCTTTTTGGGTTTACAGTATCCACTAATTTTAATTGCTTCTATTGGGTCTATGTTTTTATACCTAGACATATCTAAAATACATTGAGCTACAGCCATTTGACCTATAAAGCTTTCTCCGCCCATTTCTCCCATAGTTATTTGTTCTATATAGTCTCTTTGTTGTTTAGTTAAGGGGTAAGGTTCAGAGTTATTTAAAACCTTGGGTTCACTATTTTGGCACAAATTATTTTTAATATCTATTAAGGATGAATTTATATTTTGTGTTTCGTATAATAAGCTGTTAATATTTTTACTTTTATTAACTTTATTAGTTAAGCAAATTGTAAGCTGTGCAGATGATATTAATATTAATAAGACAGTCAGTATTGTTAACATAAGCTTTCTATCATTCTTTATTTTATAAATGTTTTTTAAATAACTCATATACATTACACATCCTTATAAAAGTATTTGAATAGAAAATAAAGTAGCAGTATAATAATTTTCTTTTCTATAATTGGCTATCTATGAAACTCATTAATTCATTTAATTTATTAATATCGTTATCTTGTAAGTCTTTAATATTAATACTTAGAGCTTTAATCTTTTTTGAGATTAAAGGTTGTTTCTCTCTATCTAAAACTAATAGTGCTGATTTTATTTTTTCTACCAGTTTTTCCTTATTACATACCAGTTCTGCTTTGTGTTTTTGATAATAGGATTCCTTATCACTTCTTTCTTGCTGTTTTTTATCTTCTATGTAGCTGTCATTTACATCTTTTTTTATTGATTTTCTAATTGCCTTTTCAACCGTGTTTATATAATTATCTACTGAAAATTCAACTTTGCTATCAATATTAGTAAAACGTCCTCCGGCATCAATAAATCCGTCACCCCTAAACCACATGTATCTTTGAATACTTTGTATTTTATGCTGGTCTATTTCTTTTTCTATGTTTATAAGCATATTTATGTCTGCTTTAGCAGAGAAAATTAAATCATAGTCAGTGTTTAAATTTGAAGTCAATAATTGATATTTAGTTCCGTCTTTTTCTTCAATCTCTTTAAATTTTGTATGCCCGATCCAAACTAAACCATATCCAGCTCTTGATAATCTTGTCATAATATCGTCAATGAGTTCTGTAAGTATTCTTCTAGGTTCTCCATATCCACCAAAGCAAGCATTGAATCCGCTTGGCGGTACGCCTTTTTCTCTTCTATGTAGTCTAATTACTTCTTGTTGTGCGATTTTAATTAATTCATCAACGGTGTCAAAACATATAAATTCAAAATTATTATCGGACTTATTTTCAATTAAGTCTGTAATAATTTCATCAAGTTCATCCCAGTCTTCTGCAATATCATAAACTAAACCATCAAGGGCTTTAAATCCATTTTCATTTCCACAGCTTATTAGTAGACCTCTTGATAAATCACCGTCATATAACTTATTTATTAAATCTTTAAACAGAGTTGTTTTACCAACCTTTTTTATTCCTCTCCAATAATGAACATAAGAAGCAAGGTCAACTTTTACCTCATTTGTTTTATATTGTCGTGCCATAACTTTTAACCTCCAATTATTAGTCAAGTCCTAAGGATTTTAACCATTCAGCATCATTAGAATCATCTTTATTTATTTCAGCTTCATTATATGGTTCAGGAGCTTGCTTTTCTAAAAGATTCTCTAAGAATACAAGGTCATCAAGGGAATACTTGTCCGTTTCTTTTATAAGAGACAGGGTAGGGGAGTTGTCATTATCAGGGGCGGTGGATTTTTTTATGTATGGTCTTTTGATTATCATTTTTCTATCCTTTTGACCTGTTGTGTATTTTGCTAAGGCTTCTTCTTTAGTTAAATAACCACAATCAATTAAACTAATAATATCTTCTGGTAAATCATCTAGTGTAGCGGTGTTAATTGACATGCCTTCGTTAAATTCGCCTTCAACAACAATTGAGTCAACACTGTTCTTTTTCTTTACCTTAAAAAAATTATTGGTAAATTTAGTGAATTGTTCAGGCTTGTCCTCATTTATTTCTAGTTCAAATGTTTTAGGTATTACAACATTCTGCTTTATTTGTTGGTCATTAAATTTGTTAACGTAATCGACCACATAAGCGTATATGGGTATAGTATTAGAATCCTTTTCAGGTTTACCAATACTGTCACTATCAAGTAAAATAGTTTGAACAAACGCAGCTTTAAAATCTTTAGGTTCAGCTTTAGATAAGTATATTGATGTAATATTTTTATTTACTTTTATCTCATTTAAGCTACGATAATACTGATACTGTAAATTACCGTTTACTCTTACAACAGTGTCAGATGATAAATGTTCTTTTATATAAGCAATAGCATCGTAAGGGGAAAGGAAGTACTTTATAAAATTTTGTCCTTTGCTATCTTTTTCAAGTCCGACTTTAATAAAACAATCACTTGCAATGTTGTCTAATATATTTTGATTGAATCTATCCTCCCAATCTATTTGAAATGTGTTGCTGTAGTTAGGTTTTCCATTTTTGTCCTTTCCATGAACATAACATATATTGTTTCTGTTTGCTCCATATCCACCCATTAGAGATGAGTACACTACATTGCCGTTGCCACAATCAACACCTAAATTTAATGAATTGTATATCCAATCAGAGGATTTAGATGGTTTATCAATTGTAAAAGAATAATCATTAATTTTAGTATTACCAACTAGTGAAAAAGAGGATATTCCTTTTTTTATTAACATACTTTTACTTTGTTTGTTCATAACTTTTATTTCTCCTTTTAGTAATCATTAAACAACTAGGTTGTACTCTTTTATCAACCGTTTAATTAACATTTTGTTAGGGGAGCTGGTAACAGGGATGCTAATGTGTATTGATCCCTTGTAGTAGATGTTATGAGAGCCTTTTGAACGGACATAAACAAAGCCATTCTTTTTTAATATTTTTTCAAATGTCCTTTTAGAGTATTGTTTTTCAACCACTGCTTATCACGTCCTTTTTACTAATTGCTAATATTGTGTTTTATATATTGAAGTGTATATGGGTATATTATACTGTGTTATATATATCGGAAAGGCAGTATAATGTCGATGAGATTTATAAATTTTTACGCAAAAAAAACAAGATACTTTAGTATCTTGTTTTCCATAAAAAGAATGTATCATTTTTTGGAATATTATGGATACAAAAATACTTCCCTAAATCATAAAATAGGAACAGTATTTAGTAGTTATAAAAATTTAAAGAAATATTTTATATATTCAATTAGAAGACTAAATATCTTGACCATATAATAGCTTTACTGTTTTTCTCAAACTAAACACGACATCCCAAACAGCATTTTTACATTTCCTTTTTCCATTACAAGTTTTAATAAAGGGGTCATTATAATAAAACCGTTGGTAAATATTAGCGTAATCCTGGTTATTGAGTTTTTCTAAGTTATTTACTTTTTTATAATTTAGGGTATAGTGGGCTATACCCGACATCCGTAAAGTGTTAATAGTGAAATTACAGCCTGTCCATTTATGTATGTTAGCCATTCGATTTTGGAAAAATCCAGATTGAGGTTCAATATTAGTTGCAGTTACGGTAAGTTTAAATACGTGTGTATTTCCACTTTTAAGTTCTCTATATGTGGGTTTATGTGACTTTTGAGGATTATAATAAAGGTTCATTTTACGCTTATCAGGTTTACCATTGTTTATAATATAGTAGTCAGTTAAACAATTTTTATTTAACAATTTCATAACTTCATCTGGAATATGGTCTATCGTTCTTTCCCTTTCCCCATTGTCTGATACTCTTATAGTGTTATGTTCATAATCAATGTTAGATTCCTCTAAATTTTCAAGTTCTGGTTTTGTTAATCCTAAAAATGCAAGCTCTAGGATTAATTTATCAGATGTATTTATAAGTTTTTCAGTTACTTCTTTTAATTGAGAATATGTAACGTATAAATCTTTTGCTTTGATGTCAACAGTATATTTACCAAGTCCTTTTATTAATCTACAGTTATTTGTTTTTGCATAACCTTTTTGAACACAGTAATCAATATAGGACTTTATATGACTTATTTTAGCGTTGAGAGAATTTAAAGACCTATAGGGAAATTTTGCTAAAATCATATTTTCAATTTCCGTTAAATCAAAGTCATATATTTTTTTGTTTTTTTTAAATTCAACTTCATCAACTTTAAAAAGAGTTACACGAATTTGTTTTAAAGTGCTTTGAGTTTTCCCTGATAAAAATTCCTCCTTTAGCTCTTTATCAACATTAAACTCCCTTTTACTTAGTGGTAAGCGACCGTTTTTACACAATATTTTTTCCTGTTTTTTTTGCACCGTTGTTCCTCCTTATGATATATAAAAATTTATTTTGTATAGAAAGATTATATCAGTATTATATTGTGTTTTACATGTCGAAATAAGTAAAATTTAAAAGCGTATATTTTTGATATATGTTTTGTTACAGTTAAAAATAACTTTCTGAATATTAAATGTATGTTCAAACATAAGTCTATCGTTTTGAAGTTGCATTAAATTAGCAAATTCTATAGCTTTATCAAGTGTTTTAAAGGAGTATAACCTTTTTGCTATATTAATATCTTCAGAAGGAATACTTTGTAATAACGTGCTACTTGTACCATCAGTTATCTGGAATGTAAGAAATTGAACAGGATAATTTAAGTTCTCATCAACAACAAAATATCTGACTAAATTTTTCATACGACCGAACTCCTTTTATAATATAATATAGTACCTATATTTTATACGGTGTCTGGTGTAAAATTTAGTCGGCTTATAGCAGGAAAAGAAGTTTTGATAAAGTTGATAATGACAGGGTTTATAAATTTAATATGTAATAACAAAGAAATAATCCTTATTTCAGCGATTAAAGATTCGATTGAAATAAGGATTATTTTTATGATTAAGTAGTTGGGTTAGGGGACTGATTGAAATGAAAATAAGTTTGTGTTTGGGTTGGGGTAGCTATACCTTTTATATAAAAGATTCTAGAGCAAAATTATGAAAAATATCCCCCTTTAAAACCATGTAAAGCACTGATATTATCAGCTTTAAAGCTATTCAACATAATTAATATTATATGGTATTCAATGTATTTTTTCATTTACATACTTTGTTTTGAGACATAGATTATCGACACATAAGTAATTATATTATCATAAGTTGTCGTACTTTCTTATTTATACATTAATAATATAATTTCAACAACATTGCTAGATTGATATCAATCCTTGTTAATCATTTTTATCTTTGCAACCTATTTCATTACCCTGTTGTTCTTCATCTCTTTTTATCTTTTCTTCTATTGCCTTCACAATAAAACCATTTTTACTGTAACCAAACTTTTGACAGTGTAAGTTTAATTTATCCATTTCGTCGTGTTTAAGTGATATTGTTGTTCTTGAGTACGTTTTTTTATTGTATTTAGTTTTAGCTTTAGTACTTGCCTTAGTTCGTTTTTCTTTGTCCATAAGACACATCCTTTATATGTAGTGATGTTAGTATAATACCATAAATGAGAATTAGCAGTCAAACATTAAATATATTGCACAAAATAATATACTCGCATCAGTATATTATCTATGTTTAATATTATTGACAATATACTGATGATAGTATATAATAATAAATGTAATAAAGAGATACCAAAACGGTGGAGAGCGACAGTTGATATTCTTATTACAGTATAAAAACTTAAACAAGAAAGGACAAATATAAAATGCTTAAATACTATGAATTAGTTGTTGTCTTATCCAGAAAGGATGATGGAAGTACTAGAATGGAATACAGTGTTAAGGAGAAATTTAGTAAAAGGAAGTACTTACCAAGGGATAAGAAACTACAAACACAAAGCACATACACTTATAAAAAGTATTTTTATAATTTTGAGGAAGCGAAAGACCTTTCTAAATATTTAGAAGATGAAATGAAAATAGCTTAATATATTCTTGAAAGGAGGATTTGAAAATAAAAATGGAGTTTTTTAATAACTGTTCTTGTATTGAAGAACTGAAAGAAACGTATAGAGAATTATGTTTTAAATATCATCCGGACGTAAGCAAAGAAGAGAATGCAGTAGAAACAATGAAACAAATTAATACACAGTATGATGAAATTTTTAAACAACTTAAAAATGTATTTAAAAATTCAAAAGGGGAAGTTTACAAAGATAAAAAACCAGTAAGTGAAACACCAGAAGAATTTAGAAATATAATGTCGATGCTTGTAAATATGGAAGGTATAATAGTAGAACTCATAGGAAGGTGGATATGGATAACAGGTAACACAAAAAGTTATAAAAAGGAATTAACCAAACTTAAATTTAGGTGGTGTAAAAATAAAAAGGCATGGAGTTGGCATAGACCAGAGGACCATACACGTTCACAAGGGAAGACAACACTTAATGAAATACGTACAAAATATGGAAGTGTCAAGGTTGAAAAGGACAAAAAAATGCCGCCCAACTGTTACGACCAGTGGACGGCGACACAACAGCAAATAATTAACCAACAAAAGCTAAAATATAGGCAGTTGCATGTTTATTATATCACAACCGCCTCAAAATTGAAAGGAGAATTTTTATGCAAAAAAATATAAATACAATAAAGGACGCTACCCACGAATGGGTTAGAGAGTTCAATGCTATTCCATATAGCATTATTGAAAAAATTTGTAAATATGACATTAATAGTATATACGAATTAACATACACGGAAGATGAATACACCAACTTTTTGCCTATGTGGGGAACTTTATGGACTTTTGGAGACAGCATTGATGAAGAATGGGCAAGAGATAATATTAATATAATGCAAAAATGTGGTTTTAGAGTTTATGAACAAGATGATTTAGGCATCCTATTTGGTATAGACGGAGCTGGTTACGATTTTTATTCGGAACATTGGATGCCACTTTACAAAGCACGTGGACTAAAGTGGCATAAAAATAATAATAAAATAGCTTAGTGTAGAAAGGGAAGATAAAAATGAACGCATGTAAAGTATTAGAGTTAGTGTCAAATAATAATGTTGATGAAATAATAAGACTTGCTAAATTAGAAATAAAAGGGCAAGTTATAAAAGAAAAAGGAGGCAACAAAGAATTAAAACGATTTAAAGCCGTACAAAGGTACATAAAAAACATAGAAAAGCGGTGTATTGCAGGATTTAACGGAACATGGGAAGAACAGGATAAGCAGTGTTTCTCAGACGGTTATACTGCATTTATTCTAAAGAATAAAATTGAGGGATTACCAAAAAATGAAAAACAAAATCTTGATTTACACACAGTTTTAAAAGATGTAAATGCTAATAACGAAATAAACGTAGATATTAAAGATATAAAAGTAGCCTTTAAAATTCATAAAGCTAAATATGGAAGAAAATATCCTACATGTCAATACAACTTAGGAATAAGCCTATACAATGCAGAATACATACTTAATTGTTATGATATTTTAGGCGGGAATATAATTTTTAGACAGTCACAGACAAATGAATTATCACCAGCAATTCTTGAAAGTGAAAACGGTATAGCCATTTTATCACCTATTAGAAAAAATATTAAAGGTAATGGATAATATAATAAAATTTTTATCACTATCGTTTAGTATTGTAATAACAACATTTTTCATTAGATTGGCAAATTATAAATTAAGGTTAATATTAAGACTTAAAATGGCATTGTGCAAATTAAAAGTTAAATTATATAGGAGAAAATAAAAATGAGATTATATAAAGAAAGATATGTAATGTCTAAAGAAGAATTGGCAAAGAATTTGAGAAAGATAAGGGACAATAATAATATCACACAATCTACAGTTGCAAAGTTTTTATGGATTGACCGTTCGGCATATACTTACTATGAATGTTCAAAAACACTTCCAGACCTCTTTACTCTGATTAGGCTATCTAAGTTTTACGATATTGATATAAAGTGTTTAATATTGTTAGATGGCTGGAAGTATGAAAGAAAGCCTATCTAAGATTCGCTCTTGCGTAAATAGGCATATTTGATTTATAATATATGTATGTGTACAGACAATGTTAATTAACAGGCATATTTAAAAATTAATATATGTACATTTACGCAGAGGAGATGATTTTTTTGAATCAAGTTGATTTTTTAAGAAGAATGATTAAAGAAAATAATGGACTAATATTAGCAAGGCAAGTAAGAGAGATGAATATTTCAGATAAGTGTTTGTCAAAGCTAGTTAAATTAGGAGAAATTGAGCGTGTAGAGAGGGGAATATATGTCTTGACAGATGTTTTAGAGGACGAGATGTATATACTTCAAGTAAAGTACAAGCAATCTGTTTTTTCTCACGAGACAGCATTATATCTCCATGAATTAACAGATAGAGACCCCTTACATTATTCTGTTACTGTTAAAACAGGGTATGGGTACTCTAAGATAAAAAAATATGGAGCAAAGGTATACACTATAAAAGGAGAACTTTACAATTTAGGAATTATAGAAAAGAAAACTGTTTATGGAAACATTGTTAAAGCATATGACATGGAGAGAACCATTTGTGATGTAGTTAGGAGCAGAAGTAGGATAGAGAGTAGTATTTTTAATAGCTCACTTCAAACATACTCAAAAAGCAAAAATAAAAATATTCCTAGATTGTTTGAATACGCAAAAAAAATGGGAGTAGAAAATCAAGTTAGGCATTACATGGAGGTATTACTTTGAAATCATCAAGACAGCTAAAGGCGATAATACGCAACATGGCTAAAGAGAAAGATATAAATGCACAAATTATTTTGAGGAACTATATGCTTGAAAGATTACTTGAAAGAATATCATTATCAAAATATCAAACAAACTTTATATTAAAGGGTGGTATGCTGGTAGCCGCATTAGTGGGAATAGACACACGTTCAACTATGGATTTAGATGCAACAATAAAGGGATATAAATTAACAGAGGAATCCATTAGAAAAGCGTTTGATGAAATTCTTTCAATACAAGTTAATGATGGGGTTTTGATGAAGGTACGAGACATAAAAGATATCAGAGAGGAAGCTGACTACACGGGGCTAAGATTAACTATAGACACAACATTTGATGGTATTAAAATTCCTATTAAAGTTGACGTTACAACTGGCGATAAAATAACACCTAAAGAAATATCATATAGTTTTAATCTATTGTTTGAAGAAAGAAAAATACATATACTTGCTTATACTTTAGAAACAGTATTAGCGGAGAAGATTGAAACAGTAATATCAAGAAATATATCGAATACAAGAATGAGAGACTTTTATGATATTTACATACTGCAAAAAATATATGGAGGGACTATTGACAAAGAACTACTTTCAAAAGCAATAAAAGCTACGTCAGAGGCAAGAAATTCAAGTGTTTTATTTTCAAACTTAGATTTAGATATGAACAGAATAAAAAATGATGAAACACTTAAAAATCTATGGGAGAGGTATAGAAACGAATATAACTATGCAAGCGATATAACGTGGAACGATGTTATAAATGCTGTTCAGAATTTGCTAGAGGAAGTGGATATAAATTAAATGAAGAATGAGAGGGGATAGTTATACCTAAACTAAAGTATAATATAAATAAGAAATTGGATACAAATAATAAAATAGAAACATGTGTTAATCAAGACATAATGAGGTGTATTAGAGGCTTTACAGAATATTTAAAAAGTAATTCCTACTCTGAAAACACTATTAAAAGCTATGGAATAGAACTTAACCTATATTATAAATGGCAGTATAACAATGTTGGAATGATTAGAGATTTAAAAAGGGATGATATTTTATTATATAAAAGGTATCTTAAAGAGAGTTTACGTCAAAATGCTAAGACAATCAATCATAAACTATCAGTATTAAAGCGTTATAATGAGTATTTGATTGACATAGGAAAAATGGTTGAAATAGTAATAATAAAAAGAGATATGATAAAAGTACAAACTGAATACCTGAATCCTACAGATGTAGAAAAGTGGGAAGTAATGGAGTTTTTAAGTAATTTAAAAAAAGACAATAATCTAAGAAATTATGCTATGGCTTATTTATTAGCATGTACAGGATTAAGAGTACAAGAAATGGCATGTATTGAACTTGAAGATGTGAATTTAAGTAAAAAAGAAATTGTGATACATTCAGGGAAAGGAGAAAAACAAAGAACAGTATATTTAGATATGGAGTGTACTAAGATATTGCAAAAGTATCTAAAGAATGAACGGAATAAATTAAATTATGGAGCGCATGTAAATTCACCATATGTATTCATTAGTAGAAAATCAGATAAACTTTCTACATCAGGCATTAATAGGATATTTAAAAGGTATAATAAAAAAATTCATCCACATGAGTTAAGGCATTGGTTTTGTACAAACGGACTGGAGCAGGATGGAAAACTTCATGAAATAGCTTATTTTGCAGGGCATAAATCAGTCGAAACAACATTTAAATATACCAGACCAACAAAAAATAATTTAAAAAGAAAAGTTAATGGATTTATTGGCAAAATCACATGATAATTGCATAAATAAAAAAAGGACAACTTTAAGGGTAAATATATAATATATATATTATGCCTTAATTATGTCCTCTTTTTATTTTTTAGATACATGTACAGTTCTACCGCACTACGTTCACATACGTTCACTCCGTTTGGTTTTGTAGCTAAAGCTACAAAGGTTAGACATTAACAAAAACTATGTATTAAAATATCCTGATTCTATAATCCATTTTAACCATGAATCTGGTAATTGTTGACCATATTTGTCAATAGATGTGTTAGAGGAAAAAACTAACATATGTTTAGCTCTTGTGCAAGCAACGTACAGTAACCGTAATTCTTCTTCTATAAGTTTTGATATACGCATATCTAATAATTTTTTATACTGTATATCCTCTTTACCAATAATTGTCTCACTGAATCCGACTGCTGTTTTACCATCTTTACATTCCATTATGACTTTTGGGAATTTCTTTGGATTTAATAATGCTTTATCCGTGTTAGCTATAATTACTATAGGGAAGGACAAGCCCTTTGATTTATGTATTGTATATAAGGAAACAACTCCTTTTTTTCTATTGTTTTCAGATATAGGAGCTTCGTCCTCTTCGGCTTCATGATTTATTTTCCTTGCTATGAAATCTAAAAAGTTAAGTGCAGAAGTGAAATTTGTATTTAAAGTATTGTTCGCTATAGCACTTAATTTTGATAAATTTGAAATAGCTTGATATGAATTATTATTCATGTAATACTGTTCTAGCATGGTGTTATTAATTATGTAATCTATTACATCATTAGCAGAATTGTTTTTGGAATTTTCACATAAGCTGTTTAAAAATTCATCAAAGTTACCACAGTCATAATTAATAAATGAATTGTATGCATCGGTTAAATATAGTTCCTTTTTATATTCATCACGCTTATATATGATATAGTTAAAAAATTTATAAATGTCTATTACCTCTTTTGTTTTATAAAAGCTACGTCCTCCTATAATTTCTACAGGGATACCAGCAGATTTACAAGCTTCTCCAATACTGTCAATCATATAATTATTACGGCAAAGAATCGCAATATCACTATAGCTAATAGGATTACATCTAATGGTTTTTTCTTTTTTAATTTTTTTTATTATATCTATTATATTATTTTTTGAATCTATCCATACAGGGTTGTCTTCTGATATCTCTTTGCAGTTTGGTATGGATAATGGTGATTTGTCGAAACCAACTAATTTATTATAGAATTTAATATTGCTAGTAAAGATATGATTAATAGCTTTTATAACATTTGGGTCACTCCTAAAATTTTCATTTAATGATAATTGTACATTATTGAATTTTGATATGTATTTATGCATTTGTTTAGAGTTCTCTATTCCTGAACCTCTAAATTCATATATAGCCTGTTTTTCATCACCAACGAGAAATACATTTATACCTATATCAATTAGTTCTTTTGTTAAATTATATTGAGGAGTATTTGTATCTTGATATTCGTCTATAAATATATATTTATACTTTGACTTTACTTTTTCTCTTACATATTCATTCTTTAGAAGTTCAGTAGTTTTGATAATAGAATCATTTAAACTTAATAGATTCCGGCTTAACTTAGTGTTTTCAAGTTCCAAAACAACTTCATTATATATATCAATAAATTTGCTTCTTAGTTTTCCTAGAGGAGTTTGAGTATTTCTGTATATGTTATTAACTGTGTATATTCCGCAGTTATTATTATATTCGAGTATTTTAGATATTAATGATATCATTGTTATTTCAGGAATTTCTTGGACGTTTTCTTTTGAATATGCTTGCCTAACAATATTACTGATTATATCATTTACTTTAATTGAAGATAATGAAGTTTTATATGTGGGGGAGCAGTTTATATGTATCCCATATTCACGCAATAAGCTTTCACAGAAAACATGTATAGTTGATATATTAGAAATATTAACCATGTATGCTTCATTTTTTAATCTATTTGCAGTGCCTATTTTGCCGTCTCTATAGTATAATAAGCTTTTACGATAAAGACTATAAAAAATCCTTTGCTTTAATTCATCAGTTGCTTTATTGGTAAAAGAGATTATAACCATATTTTTAAGGCTTGCATTATTATCATGTTCAAGGATATATAAAACTTTTTGAATTAGAGTTTCAGTTTTGCCAGTTCCAGCTTGGGCAGTAATATATAAAGGGTATGTATCATTTTTTATCACTTCTAATTGTGCATTAGTCAATAAAACTTCATTATTATTTAAATCAGTATATTTCAATCTATCACCTCCACAACCTTCTGTGACTCTTTTCCTCCCATACAAATATCTCTAGCAATACAATAGTCACAAAAGTTACTAGGGTAGGGTTTCACCTTAGAAAAATCAGTGATAAGAATATCTTTCCTTAAATTTGCAACACGTTCTATACCACCATCATATCCATTAATAAACCTATCAACATTGCTGTCAAACTGAACATTTATTTTGCTTATCATTCTATTAGCATAAAATATTCTATCAAGATATCTATTTTTACTATTTAACAGGTTTAACATGTCTTTGTAATGTTTTTCTTTAACTTCTCTGGCAGTACATTTTAAAGTAAGAAAGTCTAAGAAAATTTTATTTTGGTCAATTTTTCTACTACCCTTTTCGTTGCTGAATATAGCTGTATCGTATTCAAGTTTTACATCGAATCCACCACAAGGATATACTTTGCCGTTAGATTTAACAATGGTATAAGTATGATATTTAAGATTTTTAATTATGTAATCTTCTATAATTCTTTTAATTCTAAAAGGTACTCTTTTTTTTATTTGGTCAAAGTCAGGTATTCGCAAAAAACCAAAGTATTTTTTAATTTCATTAATACTTATTTCGGATAAATCATCAAGTATTTTAAAGGATTCATCACTATTGGATGTGTACCATTTCTTATTTAAAAGATTATACGTCATAAATCTTTCCATTAGGTCTGCATACATAACAGCTTCAGCATACATTTTAAGATGTATTTTACTTTTATAGTATAATGGTATAGGGTTTACGTACAAGTGATAATATAGCTTTGGACAAAGGGGGAAAGTAACCAATTCTTTCAATGGGTATACTTTTTTATCAATAGCTTTAATAGTCTTGGATTTTGTGATATTAGTACTGTTGTGATTCTCTTTATCTATGTACGGAGGAGTAAAGCTTAGCTCATGATTGAATGAAGTAGAAATTTCTTCAGCATATATAGAAAAATGATTTTTACGTTTGCCCTCATATTGTGAACAAGTAAACCAAATATGTTTTTCAGTAAAATCTAGTACATTTTTGAAAAAGAAATTTTCCATCAAAAGATTATGGTCATATATGTCTATATTATAAGAATTGATTTTAAGAAGCCTAATAATATCAATAATGTCTTGATTAAATGGAAATATATTTTCATGCTTTCTAGGATATTCTTCATTTTCCAACCCCATGAAAAACACATACTTATAATGTTTAAGATTTAGCATATTTTGAATTTGTAGATTAAAATTATGTTTATTACTTTCTTCTTCGACTTCTATGGATGATAATATATTCTTTAAATGTTTTATAAAGAAATCAGAATCAAGGTTCTGTACGGAAGAATCAGAGGTGAAATTATTAAGTATATTGCAAAACTCTTTTATTATCTTTTGAGAGTCCGTCAGTTTATCATCTTCTAATTCAAACATCCTATTTGAATAGATAATTTTATCTTTGAGTAGAGAAATGTGTGAATTTAAATCCGATGGTGCAGAGGATAACATTACACAGAGAGAGTCTAACTCTCTCATGATACTAAGTAATTGTTTTAAATCATAATGCGATACAGAATTAAAAGGATGGAATTTATATTTATCATCATCTTTTATATTTTCACTTAGCTTTATTATTCTTACTATCTCATCTATCCATTCTTTTAGGGATGCTTTATTTTCAAAGTATAGCTCTATTTGGCAAAATGCACCCAGGAATGTGTCCCATTTTATATTATCTATACCCACATGATAGTACCAGTTTGAAAAAAGAATAGCTTTAAATTTTTCTATGGTTATGCCCTCATTAGAGATACTATATAATTGAAATATGAAATCTAAGATAGGAGATGAGAATAATGAATCTAGCCTTGTGGGTACTTTTATTCTAAAAAATGCTTTATAAAATAGTACTAATTTTTCTTGATTATTTAGAGCAGTACCATCTTTGTATGACACGTTATCGGAAAGGAAATCCTTTATGTTATAGTAAATATTTTTAAATGTGTTAATGTCGATTTCCTTTTCAAATAATCCTTCAGGAATTTTATCAAAAACAAATAATCCTACTTTTGTAAATTGATTATCAAAATGTTTAGCCATTAAATCTTTATTTACTGCGGATACAATTAAAATATCATTTTCTATTAAATCAGTAATATGCTCTACATTTCCACTTTTAATTTCTTTCTGTATTATTTCACTAATAGAATTAACAATATATTTTATTTCTTCATTTCTATTAAGAAAGGGGTAGATAAAGTTTATTCCACCGTCATCTATTAAATCTGATTTATCACGAGAAATGTTTATGTTATGTGTATAAATATTATTTCTGACATAATCTATACTGTTAGTAGTACCATTTTCATTTTCAGAGAGAATAATATTTTCAATGTTTTGATTTATTCCATAGCCATAAACATTATTTAATAAAAATTCATAATTAATGTCATCATGTAGGTTCTTAGTAATAAATACAATTTCTTTATTAAGCTTTTGAGCAGTAGAAATTATATATTTATCAAAATCATTGAAAGCAATAAAACCATCTAAGTATAGTGTGTCAATATTTTTTAAAATGTTATTTATTTCTTCTTTTTGCCTTGAAATAAAGGTATTAAAAGGTATAGCTTCAGATTTTTTTATAAATAGACTTACATTTAATTTTTGAATTTTATAATGTATTTGATTTTGTTCGCATGAATTTACATAATTAATAATCTGATTGACTATATCTATATATTTATTATAAATATCAAATATAGTAAAATAACTATCGGAGTATTTCTTTTTTATGTATTGCAATGTCTCGTTATCAATCTTTTCTATATCATGAAAAATAAGAAATTTATATAATTCAAATAACTTGTAATATAAAGTTTTAAATAAGGTGTGTTTGGACTCATTTTCATTAAAATAGGAATCTATTAATCTTTTTAGAATAAAGTACATGTCTACTAAAGGAAGATAGCTTTTTTGCTTTCTTACTTGTTTTGTTATAAATGACTCAAAATCGTTTTTAGATTTAAAAGTATTACAGTTGATTTCTAAGCTTTTAAAAAATGGATTAGTTTTGCATCTTTCGTTATATATATTGCTTACTACAGAGATATAAATGAAATTTTTTGAGGCTTCTAGTTGTTCTTTTAAAAGAGAAGATGTTTTTTTTCCAAATATATCATTTGATTCAATAATCTTCACCTTGTTACCCCCAATATAATTTATTCTTATATATTTTTTAAAATAGATAACAACATATTAATATCTTCAACATCATTAAAATAACTAAAGGATGCTCGTACTGTTCCATTAGGAAAAGTACCGACAAATTTATGTGCATCAGGAGCACAGTGTAATCCAGATCTTACAGCAATATTATTATTGTTTAATATTAAGGCAACTTCATCAGTATTATAGCCTTTTATATTAAAAGAAATAATCCCTATATGTTCGCATAATGGCACATATATTTTTACGTTTTTTAGTTTAGAAAGTCGTTCTATTGCAATTTTATGTAGGGACAATTCTTTTTCTAATATATTATTAATACCAATTCTATTTATCCAGTCCAAAGATGAATATAACCCAGCAACCGCATAAACATCTATACTCCCAGCTTCTAATCTTTCAGGATATGTTTTTGGCATGTTAGCGCTCGCAGAGTTTGAGCCTGTCCCACCAAATATTAATGGTTTAATATTCTTTGCATTATTCATAATAAAACCAGCGATACCAAAAGGTGAATACAATGTTTTATGACCTGCGAATATTGTAAAATCAGACTTTATTTGTTTTAAATTAACTTCTATAAGTCCTGATGTTTGGGAACAATCTAGTATTGTAGTAGCACCATATTTTTTTGCTAGGCTGAATATTTCAAGAGCAGGGGCAACATTGCCAAAAACATTACTTGCGTGGTTAAGAATAACGATATCTGGATTAAATTCTATAAATTGATTTTTAATTTCATTTATATTATACATCAAAGTTTGACGATTTGCATCTAAAAATGATAGATTAATATTTGTTCTCTTTTTTAGATTATTTAGCAGTCTTAAAATAGAGTTATGCTCAAAATGAGAAATATAGATGTTTGCATTATCTTTTATACTTAAACCATTTAATATGTAATTAGCCGAAAAAGTAGCGGATGGAGTAAATACAGCTTTGTAATTAATTGGAGCATTAAATAGATTTAATATTTTTTGTCTTGTCTCATTAATCAAGTTATCTACTTTCATAGACATGTAATGGTTTCCACGACCAGGGTATACCCCAAATTCTCTATAAAATTTATCCGCATCATCATAAACACACATTGGTTTTGGATATGTTGTTGCAGCATTATCTAAATAAATCATTTTATTAATCTACCCCCATAGCTATTTTTAATGCTAGTCCTACTTTATCAGAGTGGGATATGCTGTTACCATAATCATTAAATAACTTTTTAAAATCATTTATAAACATATCTTTTATTTGTTTGTCTAAATTATCATGCATATTTAATACTTTGCAGATTTCTGCTTCACCATCATGTGTATACCTTATTAAAAACTTGCTTTTTTCATTTTGTATTGTAGAGTTTTCAATAACACTTTTGATTTCCGTAAGACGATTATAAAATATTAAAGGGGTATCCTCATTCCAATTTTCTATTGGTATTCCTATAATATAATTTACTATATTATCTAATAATTCATTATTTAAAATATCTGATTTACATAAAGATAAAAAATATTCTTCACCATTTTCAAAAATTTTCTGTTTAGTTACTTCTGGTAGATTTTTACACCATGATTTTAAACCTGTGGGGAATAAGTGGTAAATGTCTGTAACTAGGGTACTTCTTAAACTTTCCAATGTTGAATCAATATATTCTTTTGCACCTTTTAATTGAGCATACGTGTCAATTTCAAATATTTGTGGGAGAATCTCGCTAATGTAATAGTAAGGGTTATTTTGTAGAACTTTTAAGGAAGATTTAAATTCAGTAATTTCTTTTTTGATAGGATTAAATTTGCCTTGACCCATATAGCTTTTAGATATGATTATTGTATATTTACTTAAATTAAAAAACCATGCTTGCATGGCGTAAACTATGTTAGAAAATATATTTAGTCCATCATCATTCCTTGAAAATATATTTTTATATAAATCATATTGACTATGATTGCTTATAAATTTTAATGTATAGAGTGAGGGATTAAGTTCAATATCTTCAAAAATACTGGAATTTAAATCCACTTCTTCTCCGTCCTTTTCAATAACAATATAATCTATATTATTTTTTATAATCATAGATATAAGAACAGGGATAAATCCCTTACCATAATTTTCACATGATTTGTATATTTCCCCGAAATTAATATAAGGACGTAGGATTTTATGCTGTATACAAATAAAATCTAAGTCTTGTTGTGAAACGCTACTAATAATGTTATGTACCGCTTTGTTTGATGGATTCCCACCTGAAAGGATAATTTCTATTGCTTGTTTCCTATTTATTTTTGTTTTCTGGCTTATGTTGTCTTTGTTTATAGATTTATTTATAATCATTTTTCTTCACTCACCCTTAAATATTTTTTCATTAAACAACCACTATGTATGTATTCGTTCTTTGTGCATGACATACAGTGGATACATTTGCTTTTATCTATAATGTACTCATTATTTTCTATACTTATAGCTTTCTTCGGACAAACAGCCTCACACTTATAACACCTTCGACATAACTTGTATTTTGTTATTTGGTATGCTATCTGTTTTTGAAGGGATTTATGGTCTTTAACATTCATGGTTTTAACTTTGACTATATTATTGGGCTTTATTTGGATAGAAATAATAGGAGTTCCATTTTTCAATACAAAAGTTTCATCTAATAGCTTTTTACCTAAATCTCTTCTGACATCTCCAAATGGGATAAACAGTGTATAAAATTCATTTGTAATATCTTTGCCAATGCTATAAGAGACAGCGTTTTCATCTATTGTACAAACTTTATTCGATATAGACACTTCATCGTATGATTTTATACCATTACCACCCTGCTTTGACTTCCACAGACCATCATTTACGTATTTATAAGGATTATCAGCCCCTAATTTATTCGCAAAGTTTAGTAAATATTTGTACCATCTTTCTGTCTTATCTTGCAAAAATATTTTTGCAAGAATTTCATTTCTAGTGCTACCATTTGGGCAACAAAAACAGCCTACTCTTGGGAATCCTAATCTGTAGGCATAATTAAAGTCTATTTTTTCACTCATAATATAAAGCCAAACATCATAGTCCTTCCATTTTATTATTGGAGATACAGATATTTGGTTTTGTATTTTTTGTTCACTTGATGAACTAATGCTTTCATATTTGCTTCGTATATTAGACTCTGAATTTCTAAGACCATTAAAATATATTAACCTTTTGTCATCAAAGAGCACTTTAAGGAGCTTACTTATTGCTCCTGTCTTGAATATAGTGCAACACCATCTTTTCATTCTTGTGGGAACTCCTATATCGTCACACATACTGTAAAAATCATGTTCTTTGTTTCTAGCAATCTTTATTAACATATTTGGGTTTTCTTTAAGTCTTTTTATGTAGTCTAATGTGTAGGGATATTCAAGAGTAGTATCACAAAAAATATATGGAATAGATGTATTACCTAAAGCTTTTATAACTAAGTCGGCAACAACAGTTGAGTCTTTCCCACCAGAGAATGATATATATTTATACATGTCTGGGTATGTATTTGATACATCAATTATAAACTTAGTAGCTAAGTATTTTATATAGTTTAGATGTTCTAGATTTGCTATAGTAAACTTCTCCATGTATTCGTCAAAATATTTATATATGTTTGATTTATTATATTTGTAAAAAGAACTTCTCACTCTTTCTATGTCTACATTTTTAAAAATATTGTTATTTAGTTTACATGCTTCACCGTTTATATAGTATGTTGATGCATTACACCAAACGGAACAAGTAGAATATGCATTAGGTTTTACTTTAGTAATTAATTCAAGCAGTAAGCGCTCCTCTGGAAAAACAGGACGTAAATCCTTACTTAAATATTTAGTATATTCTCCACATAAAGGACATTTTTTAAAGTGTTTAATATTAGGCTGAATAATAGGTATTTTACAGTTATTACACCAGTGTACAGAATTATTTAAATATGCCACCACAGAGTTGCCTCCCTATTAAATATAATTAATATCACTATACCTCTAAAAATGGTGTAATATTGCACTATAGAGAGCAAAAGAGGAAAGATTTTCACAAAAGTTTATATGTATTATTATATTATTATGTCTGGTATAGACCTGAAGGAATAAATTTATGAATGCTAAATAAGGTTATATGGAGAGCGGTTAAATGAACTTAAATAATTTGAAGATTGGACAAGTTTTTAAGAATTATAAAGAGTTATGCAATTACTTAAACCAACCCATATTAACATCGAACTCTAAAAAAGCGCAGATTAAAGAATGGCTAAGATATTTTGCATATGTTAAAAATGGGCAAAGAATAAAAATAACTAAAATAAATAATCCTCCGCTTAATAAATATGACGGCAGAATAAATAATGGAAGAAGTCTTTATCAAAAGCTTATAACGGATATTTTTTTAGACCATATCGAATCTATTATTTGTAAGGACAATGTAGAAACCAATGAAGAGCTTGAATTAAATCTTACCTTAAATCAAACTATAATACTTTGCGGAATGGCTAATCAAAGGTATATGGATGTAAAGCTTTTAAGAGAATTAAAAAGCATGGGTTATGATAAATATAGCATTAATAACTTTTTGAGTCGTACTAAATCTAAGTTTATTAAGGTTATTGAAAATGCATTATTAACCATGCAAAAGAAAGGAATTATATCATTTGAGAAGTGTTATATGATAATCAAAGCAAATCGAACATATAAAGCGGACATTTGTGATGTAAATAAAATAATTGATATTGAAAGTGAAGTATTAGAAGATATGGACTTTCAGAATTTAGCGGATGTGTTTTCTGTATTTAAATCTAGGCAATATTATAAAAAGGTAAATATGTTAATTAATAGTAAGTATGATTGGGACTACTTTTACCGCTCCTATTGTATAAAAGTAAATGGGGATAACCGGGTGAACAGTGATAAGTATTCAGTGAATATGTATCAAGAAAACCGCATTGAATTAAATAAAAGATTGATAAGTTTTTTTGATTTACAAGCGGAAAAGAATCTTTTAAAAGAAACAAATAACTTTACATTACCTCCAAATTATTTAGCTGAACAAAAAGAGTTGTCAAATTACTTGCTAGATATATCTAAAAATAATAAAGTTAGTAACTGTCAAGAATCTGCAAAATAATAGTAACTGTATTATGTATAATTACATATATAGCTTTGGAATTTATTTTTTGCACATTTCGATATATATAACACAGTGTAATAATCTAAATGATATCAAATGACTGATATAAACTATGGGGGCTGTACTTTATGCAAGTAAATAGGCAGTTTTATGTTTACAAATTTAATTCTTCATGGCTAAAAGAATATAATTTTAAAATAAACATTTCCTTTGAGGAGGCATTAAAATATAAAAAGATTATTTCACTTTCAGATAATCAAATGCTAAGACTAATAAGGGACATTAAAGGTCAAAAGCATGATAAGCAATCTATAGAAGTATACTATAATCAGAGAGACAAAATTAAGAGACAAGCTAAAAATAAGGAAAATTTGAATAAAGTAAAGTATTTGCAGAGGTACATCTATGATACAATGCTTATAGAAGAATACGCTGTAATTACTATGGAATCAAATAAAGATTACGATTATATCTTTCAAAATGGATTATACGTTAATAATAAAAAATATATCAGGGTATCGTGTTCAGCTGCACAGGGTAGAACTTCAAGAGTTGTGTTTGTTGAAGAACGTATAGCTGAACAATTGTTAAATAGACTAGACAATGGAAGGAATAGAGACATACCGATTACACCGTCTAAATATAATGCATATTTAGGTATATCAAGCTCGGCTACAAAAGTGGTCACAGCACCTCGCTTTTGCGTGATTCCAGACTGCTATAGAACAAAGGACGTTGATGTGTGGTGGGTTACGGAGACAAACAGTAAGGACGAAGATGATATTATTGAAAGAAAAACTGTCCCTGTTGAATTTAACCTATTTGATGGCAACGGACTTATAACTCCTCATAAGGCAAAGGAATGGGCGGATGAATTAGAACTTGATTATATTCCAGCACAGTGGTGCATAAGAGCGCCATGGATTAAAGGCATGGTAAGCGTGTTTGACATACAAAGGTTTTGTAAGATTTACAACAATGATAATTATGAGATTGAAACGATTTATAAGGATGAGAATGGAACTACTAAAAAGGCTGATTTAAGGGACATAGATATAATCCTTACAGAAAGTCAATTTAAACTTTGGAATACATATGGCAGTTTGGAAGAGTATAAGGCTAATTGTAAAAAGAATAAGCTTGATTGGGGAGTATCTCTTTTTACACCAAAGCAGGATAAGGATATCCTTAAATTAAATTATCAATTTATCCAGACCCTTAATTTAGACAGTAATAAAGTAAAAAGTCTTTGCTTAAAGACAGTAGAATATCTAAAAGGGGTCTCTTATGATAATTATTGGTATACAATATTATTTTTAATGGGTACAAGCTTAACGGAAGACAAATTAAAAAATTTTATGAAGGGTTCATCAAACTATTGGCTTAAATGTTTAATTGCCAATAAAGAGCTTTTAAATGACAAATATATAAAGTCTAAAATAAACAAAAATATAAAAACAAAAATTAACAATGCTTGTATGGGTAAAATTTTAGTTGATGGAAATTTTCAAGTCATTGTACCTGATAGCTTTGCCTTTATGGAACATGCATGTGGATTGGAGGTAAAGGGCTTAATAAAATCAGGACATTTTTACTCTAGCTATTGGAATAACAAAAACGTATCAAAAGTAGATTGTATGCGTTCACCGCTTACTTATTTAAGTGAGCATTTGGTTGTAGACTTACAAAAGGATAATAGTCTTGACGAGTGGTTTAAATATTGTTATACAGGAATTATTACAAATATATATGATGAGTACACGTTAAGGTTTGCGGGTAGTGACTTTGACTACGATATTTTAGCAACTACAAGTGAACCAATTATTATTCAAAGTACATATTCAGATGACTTACCAGTTTTATATCAGGCTCCTAAACCGAATAAGGTGGTGCTTTCTGAAAGAGATTTACAATTAGCTGATAAATTTACATTTGGGAGTATTATAGGAAGAATTACAAACTGTGCAACTATAATTAGAACATTAATGGATAATTTTTCGAGTGATACAAAAGAATATAACATATTGCTTAATAGAATGAGAATGGCTTGTAAAATGCAGTCTGCTCAAATTGATAAAGCTAAAATAGGCAAACCTGTAAAGGGTATCCCTAATATTTGGAATAGGTATAATGAGATTGAAAATACGGATAGTGAAGAGATTAAATGCAGAAAAGCGTTAAACAATTCTTTATTGTGCAATAAATATCCATACTTTTTTATTTATCTTTATAATCATGTAAGAAAGGATTATAAGAAGTGGAGGCAGGACTATGAGTTAAGTACAAAGGCTAGATGGGGAATAACCTTGAAGGAGGTGTTGTGCTTAGAGAAAAGAAGTAGAGAGCAGGATGAATTTATCAAAAGATATTATAAACATTGCCCTGTTATAGATAATAATAGTGCCATGAATGTATTGTCACATTACATGGAAAATGTATCTAAAGATATTAAATTTAATGTAAAGGCAGAAGGAAATATAAATTTTATTGATTTATATAAAAGAGAGGGGAATACTTTTGATAAAGCTTTTTATATGGGGGTATCTTCAATAGTTGATGAGCTTAGAGGGGTTTTAAAAGGACTTATTAAATCACATGAAAAGAATAAATACGATGACGGTTTAAATAATGATGTGGTTAATATCTATACACTTTATAGGAACAAGTTATTTTGCTTGGATTCTAATACATATAAGATTGTAAATTGTTTAGTTGATTTGTTTTACAAGGACAAGGTTAATTATAACAAGGACATACTATTTGCAATGTTTGGCAAAGAAATATTTGAGAATATAATTTATAACACTGGAGGAACAATAGAATACCCAATAGAAGATGAAAATGGTAGGATTAATTATCTAGGTAAAAAATATAAGATTGAAAATTTAAAAGTTTAATTAAAGGGTGGAAAATAGAGATGCTTAATATCCTAGATGAAAAAATGTATGTGCTGGAGATTATAGCAAATGGGTTCCAGTCTAAAAAGTGGGGCTTGGAGCTATTTATACTTGCAAAGTATAACCGTTTTCTTAAAAACATGAGTAAAAAAGATTGTAAAGATGATTTAATTGAATTTTGTAACAGAAACATAAGTGATTATAATTTAACAGATTATTATTTAACACTAAAAAAGGCTATTAATAATGCCTATAAAAAGGATGCAAAGCTATTTGAAATAAAGAGTATTGAATTTTTAAGTGGAGAATTAGACTATATTAAAAATTTAGCTATCTCACCGAAATCAAAGCGATTATTATTTTGCTTACTTTGCTGTAGTAAAATTAATGAACTAAGTCATCAATCTAAGTTTTGGATTAATATAGGGATTAACAGATTAAAAAAGATGAACAGCTGTGCAAGCAATTCATATACAGTGAATATATTGCATGAGTTACTATCGAATGAATTAATATTTATTAATGATAAAGGGTCAATTTACTTATCGTTTTTAAATAATAGCTTTACTGGGTCACCACGAAAATTTGACTTTAAAAGTGTAGATGAATTTAATACATGTGGACTATGGTGGGAGAAATATGTTTGCAAAAATAAAAGGGTGATAAGGTGTACAACCTGCAATGAGTTGATATGGAAGCTGTCAAATAGACAAATTTACTGTAATGACTGTTCAAAAGAAAAAGTAAAGAAAAAATATATTAAATATAATAAAAAAAGAGAACAAGTTAAATAAGAATAACCACCATTAGAAATTTATAGATTGTCCTAGAAAAAATCTTTTCTAAGCCAATAATAAGCTTAAAATACTCTATATGATAATAAATTATTTAAGTAAGCTATATAAAGAACAAAAGTGTGGTGGTAAATATAAATAAGGTATATTTAAAAAATGACATAATTAAATATATGTCTAAAGAAACAGGTTTAAGCCAAGAGAAGTGTAGATACTGTTTAAATGCATATCAAAATCTTATGTTAGAAGTAGTCAAGAATAGAGACATTATACAAGATAGAGGTTTTTTAACCATCTTAACAAAATTTGTTCCATCTCATTTAAGGGGAGACCCTAGGGATAATTCAGTTAAGATAAAAGTGCCTGATAAGTATAAGGTTGTAATTAAAGCAGGTAAATATATAACTAATGCCTTAAAAGAAATACAGTTTGATAAAAATATCAAATAAGAAGGTGTACATATATGGCTGGTAGACCGAAAGGAACGTCCAAAACAAAGCCCATAAAAAAGAAAGACTTAAACGACCCCACAAAAACACCTCAAACAGTGTGTACACCTTTATGTGTTAGATGCGGACTAAATGGAAAACCGAACTCATTTTACTTATCACATAATCCTATTTATAACTACAACATGAGTAAACTTCCGTATTGCAAGAACTGTATAAATGAAATGTTTAATGAGATGTGTAGGCAATATGGCGACACTAATTTAGCTATGTATTACTTGTGCAGAAAAATAGACTTATATTATGCGAATAATATATTTGAGGGTTCGCTAAAGAAAAGCCTTAGCATGAATGTTTCAATCGCTACTGCTTACGTAAATATATATAATAGTTTTAAGGCTAATAGCGGTTATGGGGAGAGTTTTGGAGACAGTGCAAACTTTTTAGATATAGATTTATTGGAGCAAAAGTATCGTGAGGGAGCAGTAAAAATAAATGGCAATGTAGTTGAAAATCCTAATGTAGAAAACGAAGAGGATATTACTAATCGAAACGATTGTATAAAAATGCTAGGATATGACCCATTTATTTCTTATGAAATTAAAGAGCGAAAATTCTTGTTTAACTCGTTAATACGCTTTTTAGATGATTCAACGCTTGAAGACCCATTTAAAAGGCTTATTGTAATAGAAATAGTAAAGACTTTAGGACAAGTTGAAAGACTAAACGTAACTTTTACAAATATGATGGCTTCTCCTGATAACATTGAAGATAATGCAAATAAAATAAGTACATTGGTAGCTTCTAAAGAAAAACTGTACACAAGTTGTTTAAGGCTTGCAAAAGATAATGGGATTAGCGTTAGCTACAGTACCCAAAAGAGCAAAGGAGCAGGGACTTTAAGTGGAATTGTAAAAGAGCTTGGAGAGGTTGGACTAAGAGATGCTAAAGTTAATTTATATGATATACAAACGTCTGAATCTATGAAACAGGTTGCAGATATAAGTCATAAATCAATTATTGAGCAAATTAATCTTCAGGAATCCGAATTATGGGATATGATAAAAGAATTAAGAGAAATACGAGTAGAACTTGAAGGAAAAGTGTCAAAACTTGAAGAGCAGTACAGACAAGAGAAAGTAAGAAATAATGACAATAAATCTATAATTTCTCAAATGCAAAGTTATATAGAGCAATTAGAAACTAAGTATGAGATTTTAAATAAGAGTAAATATCAAAGAGTTTGAGGTGATGATTTATAGAGTTTTATGTACAAAAAACTAATAGAGAAATCACTTCAAAAAAATTAGAGCTTTATGAAAAGTGGTCGGAAATAGTCCAGTGGGGTCGAAGTAGCCCAACAAAATTTGTTGAGCAATTTATAGGCTTTAAGTTTCTTGACAATCAAAAATATATATTTTTATCGTCTTGGGACAAACAATTTATACTTTGGGCGTGTTCAAGGGGCATCGGGAAAACAACTCTCGTTGCTCCTTTTGTTATGGCAAAACAACTTCTGTTTAACAATCATATTTCTTATATCCTAAGTGGTATAAGCTCACAGAGCCAAGAGTCGTTTATGAAGATAGAAAAAATAATGAAGCGGCAGATTGAAAGTTTCCCTGATTTAACTGACTTATTTTCCAGTGAATTAATAACATCAGTTTCAAACAAAGATGGTATTGTTCATGCACCTAGTGGGTTTCATTATTCTTTGTTTAATGGCAGTGAGATTACAAGTCTTTCCAGCGATTTTGATACTATAAGAGGAAAACGTAGTAATTTAAATGTATATGATGAGTGTGGATTTTTAGATGAGAGATTGATACAAAATTCACTTCCATTTTTAAGTGTTACGTCTGACTTTAAAGTAAGTGACCACATAAATGCAGAACTTGAACCAAAACAAATGCCAAATCAAGCATTAATGTGTTCTTCAGCTTCAGATGTTGACCAATACTTTTTTAAAGCATATAAAGACTGGTCAAAAAAGATGATTATGGGAGACCCTAAGTATTTTGTTTGTGATATGAACGCTGAAATGGGGTTGCATCCTATGTACAATGGTGTATCTATAAAGCCACTGTTATCACAGTCCACTATTGATAATGCCATGAGGGAAAATAAAGAAAAAGCTATGAGGGAATATTACAATAAATTTTCAATAAACGGAGGAGATAATCAACCAATAAAACGTAGTACTCTTATGAGAAATATAGTTGTAAGCTTACCTGTTTTTTATAATGATAACAAAGAAAAATCTAAAAGGAAAAGATATATTCTAGCCTATGACCCAGCACAAAAGGTTGACAATTCTGCCTATGCAGTAATGGAGTGTAAATATGAGCAAAGTGTTGGTTGGTGTGGAACATTTGTTAACTGTGGAATTTTTTATGACTCCAAACACAAAAAACCTCTACAAATTCCTAAACAAGTACAGTTATTAAAAGAGTTTATATTAAAATACAATGGCAAAAATCCTGATTATGAAGCTATTGATTTATTTGTTGATGCTGGTTCAGGAGGCGGAGGAGGAATATTAGCTGATTACTTTATGGAGGATTGGATAGACTTTAACGGTAAAAAACATAGGGGACTAATTGATACAGATGTTTCAAAAGAATATATAGAGATATTTCCAAATGCTTATAACTGCTTAAATTTAATATCTCCATCTAAATATAAAACACAAATGTTTGATGCCCTTATTGAATACTTAAATTTAGGTATTATAAAGTTTGTTGGGGGTTACGACAATAATGAGTATATTACTTTATTTAAGGATAACAAGGGTGAGCAAGAACCATACACATATCAATTATCAGAAGATGAGATAGCAGTTTATAAAAACATAGAACTTGCGCACGAGGAGCTTATAAATATTTATAGATACAATGGTACTAATAATAGTTACCGATACGATGTATCACCCGAAAAGAAAAAGAACTGCAACGATGACAGAGCATACGTTACAGCCTTGTGTGCATGGGGTCTATATTTATTAAAGAAGCAGGATACAGTTGAAAGAAATATAGAAAAACAAGATATTTGTCAAGCTGAATCATGTGTTTCTAATATTGAGTTTTAATGAAGTGAAAGGGGGCGGTTAGAATTTGGAAGATTTTAAAGTTATAATGTCAGATTCAGATGAGGTATTATTAGCTACATCTGTTTCAGAAGACGTTATAGACAATGATAAGATGGAAAAAATAGAAAAGAGGATACTATCAAGTGCAATTAAAGACTATGAGGACATATATAGAAAAGGGTTATATAGTAGTTTTTTAGATAATCAAGCGGCTTCTGTACAACACCCTACTATAGATTTTGTTAATAACCTTGCTAATGACCCACAGAATGATTTAAATAAAGTGAAACAAATAAATGCACTTGTTAAGCAGTATGTAAATAAGGATGACATCATCGGTAAAGTGTATGAATCAATTCAAAATTATGTTAGCACTGACTACACAATAGATGCCCCTAACAATATTCCTCAAAATACATCTGAAGATAATACAATTGATATTCAAAATATAATAAACGATTTTAATAATAAAGTAAACTTAGATAGATTACTTAGAAACGGTATCCCCATGAGCTACTTGGAAGGTACGTACATATTGTATTTACGTAACGATGACAATGGCAATTATGTTATTGACAAGTATCCTCTAGGTATATGTGAAGTAACAGAATATATGTATAATGGAGAGCCTATAATAGCATTTAATATAGATGAATTAAAAAGAAAACTTAAACCATCATCTAGGAAAAAGAAGAACGGTAAAAATCTATTTTTTAATGATATGTCTGAAATTATAAAAAACAATTATCCATCAGAAATCGTTGATGCATACAATAATAAAGAAAAATGGGTTGCCTTAAACCCAAAAAGAGTGGGGTTAATTAGAGTAAACAACTTAGATGAACTTTATGGTCTTAGTCCAGTATTCAAGGCACTAAAACCAGCCTTAATGTTAGAGACTATAGAAAAGGCAGACGAGAATACAATTAAAGCAAAATCCAAAAAGATTATTCATCAAGGACTAAGAAAAGAATTAGGAGGAAGTGAAGGCAATAGAAAAGCTTTTGCAGAAGCTACACATGCGCATAAAGAATTAGCTAATGCCTTTAGGCAGGATACAGTTTTATATACTTCTCAGCATTGGGTTGACTTTGTAAAATATGTTGAACCATCTGTTGAGACAACAGATGAAAAAACACTGAATTTTTATCGCTCAAAGGTGTTCACAGCTTTGGGCGTTTCTTTTTTGGATTCATATAATTCAAGTATTAATGTATGTAATATCGCTATCGAAGCACTTATGAAAATGATTAATGCAATAGGTGAACAGTTCGAGGGAGTTATAAATAAATTTTATAAAGTTATCATGGAAGATAAGGGTTTAAATCCAGAACTGTCTCCTACAATAAGAATACTTGACAGTGAGGTATTAAACTTTGAAATGAGAAAAAGTTTATCGGAGTTTATGTATACAAAACTTAATTGCAGTATTAAGAAGGCATATGAAATTATGGGAATAGCAAATGTTGAAAGTGAGCTAAAACAAAGAGAGTTTGAGGATAAAAATGGGTGGAACAATGTATTTACACCACATGAAAGCTTTTATACCCAATCAAATAGAAAAAAGGAATCCGGAAGACCTAAGGGGGATAAATCTGATAAACAAGATTATGATTCTGAAAGGAATAAATTGTTTTAAAAAGCAGAATAAACGTAGCTACTGCCGCGAAAGCCCTTGAAAATTTATGTGGGTTTCTTAATACAAGGACTGTAAATACCGATACAACTACAAAAACATATACAGCAAGTCTTTCAACGACATGGACAGGGAGCAGTGCACCCTATACACAAACAGTGACAGTTACAGGAATTACAAGTACAGATGTACCGATAGTAGATGCTGTATTAAGTTCTACAAAATCCACAGCTTTAAAACAACTTGAAGCATGGGGATGTGTTTCTAAGATAGAAACAGGGACAAATCAAATAACGGCTATATGTTTAGAAGATAAGCCAACGACAGCAATCCCTATTCAATTGGAGGTGGTGAGATAATGGGAAATGCTATAATATCACGACGTGGTGGAGGATATGCAACAATTAAATTTGAGAATTATAATCCAGACGGCAATACGCTTGTGAAAGCTAATAGTCCGACAGCATTAAATGCAGGAAGGACCGACTTAGCAGGAGCAAGTGTAGGAAATTACGCTTTATTTGTCGGAGGTTATGGTTCTTCTACCTATGCAGACGTATATGCATATAACGCTAGCTTAACTAGAAGCACTACAACAACATTAAGTCAAGCAAGGTATTCCTTAGCAGGAGCAAGCGTAGGTGATTATGCTTTGTTTGCTGGAGGGTTGACCTATAGCTCAACTTCTGGCTACATATTATATACCAAAGTAGATGCCTATAATTCTAGCTTAACAAGAAGCACACCGACATCATTAAGTGTAGGAAGATGCAACTTAGCAGGAGCAAGCGTAGGAAATTACGCTTTATTTGCCGGAGGTTATTCTTCATATGCTGCTGGTACTTATATTGGGTCTTCTGTAGTGAATGCATATAACACTAGCTTAGTGAGAAGTACACCGACATCATTAAGTCAAGCAAGAGGTGAATTGGCCGCAACAAGTGTAGGAGATTATGCATTGTTTGCAGGGGGACATATTCAGGATAGTAGTTCTACTAATTATTCAACAGTAGATGCATATAGTACTAGTTTAACTAGAAGTACATCCACAGCGTTGAGTTCAACGAAGTATTGTTTAGCAGGAGCAAATGTAGGAAACTATGCATTGTTCGCTGGGGGATTTATTAGTGGTACTATTTATTCAACAGTGGATGCATATAACACTAGCTTAGTGAAAAGCACTCCAACAGCGTTAAGTGAAAAAAGGTTTAACTTAGCAGGAGCAAGTGCAGGAAATTATGCTTTGTTTGCAGGGGGTTCATCTGGCACTTATACTCCCGTAGTAGATGCATATGACACTAGCTTAACTAGGAGTACTACGACAGCATTAAGTCAAGCAAGATGGGAGTTAGCAGGAGCAAGCGTAGGGAATTATGCTTTATTTGGAGGAGGTTCTGATAGCTCTTCTAAGTATTCCACAGTGGATGCATATGAAAGCATGACAGAACTTACCATATTCAAAGATTCAAAATATAAGTTTCAAAATATGAGTGCAGAATCAACTGTAAGCTCAGCTTTTGAAACAATTACCGTTCCATCACCGATAACAGGCTACGTAAAAGTAAAGAATACAACAATATCTTAGGAGGAATAAAGATGATTAAAATTGAAAAATACACAGGCACAAAAACGTATATGTTCCCAAATGGAGAATTAGCAACGCCGGAAATAATAAAAACAACTTTCCCAGCAGTAGAAACATTTACACATATCATAGAAACGGATGAAGCAGGGCAAGTATGTTTTGCAGTGCAGAATTTAGCGGCTGTCCGTTCACAAATGGGTATAGAATCTTCTTTAACAGAGGATGAAGCCATTGCAAAAATAGAAGAAATTAGAAATGCGCCTATTCCAGAAGCAGATCCAACAGCCGAAGAAAGGATAGCGGCGGCTTTGGAATATCAAAATCTAGTAAATATGTAAAGGAGAAATGAAAAATGACATATGAACAAATTAAAAAGAATTTTGAGCGAAAGTTATGGAATAAACAAATGGTAGCAAAAGCAGTAGAAAAGAAAGTAATTACAGCGGAACAATATGAAGAAATAACAGGCGAAAAGCTTGTTGAAGCAGAAAAATAATGTGTAAGTGGGGTTGGACTTATGCTTACGTGGGTTATATCAGCAGTTGCACTTGCAGGAACAATTTTAAACGCAGAGAAGATTAGGACAGGTTTTTGGCTTTGGTTGGGGTCAAATATGTTCTGGACGGTTTATGATTTTTCAATTGGAGCGTATGCACAAGGTGCTTTATTTGCAGTCTATACATTACTTGCAGTACGTGGGTTAATAGTTTGGAAGCAAAAGTAGAAGAATAAAAAAATAAAATTAAGAAAGAGGGTGAATGAGTATGAATGAAAATATTTATGTAAGCGGCGAACCTATTGATATTTCTAGTTATGAGGATTATAAAATAGCTACGTTTTTAATTTCAGTGTTAGATGAGTGGGATTTAAACCATAGACTAATACCTAAAGAGGTAGGAGAAAAATGTTATAAAAGCATTATAGGTTTCCCGATACTGGCAAAATTAATTAAAGATAAGAATGGCAACCCAATAGATTATGGAGGTCATGAATTACGATATAAAGCTAATAAAAATGGTGTTATTGAAGCAACTTTTGGAACAACAGCTATAGGGTCTGTAATAGATTCATGGATTGAAAAAAGAAAGGTAAATGGATATGACCGAGAAAGAGCATGTATTTTAATAAAAGCAAAGCTTTGGTCAAGTAGGTTCCCAGAGTACTTTGATGTTTTTGAAGATTTGTATCGAAAGAATCAAATTTCTTCGTCATGGGAGATAAGTGTAAGAAAATCAAGAAAAGTACCACAGGGCAAAATACTAGAGGATATAGTATTTATAGGTAATACATTACTAGGCTCTAATGTATTAGGAGCTATCCCAAATGCTGGAGTAGTGGAATATTGCGAGTCTTTAGAGTGTGCTAATTACAATAATTCTTTTAAGAACAATGAATTGCTACTGGCAGAAGCTTTAACAAATGACGTTTTTAAAAGTTTATATATAGATAATAACATAAGGGAGGAAAACAATATGATTCCATCAAAAGGGAAAAGTAGAAAAGATGCTATTAATAGGGTTAATAATTCAGTTGATGATATTGAAAATGTGATTGCATCGGAGTTAACAGACAATGATATGCGAAGAAAGATAATACAGTCTTGGGAGGAAGAGTATAAAGAGTGTGTAGATGTATTTTTACTATTCCCTAATATAAACACAGCTTGGATTAGAAAATGGGATTATAAAGCGACAGACACTGATTATATAGTGGTTACATATTCAATAGAAAATGATGATTTGATATTGGGAGAACCCCAAAACTGTAAGCTTACGGTTGCTATTCCAGAAATGGATAATGTATTAAAAGCTAAAAACAATACAATTATTGAAATGTCTACCAAGATTAAAGCCCTTTCAGATGAAGTAGAAAGACTTAAACCTTTTAAAGATAAAATTGATGAGATGGAAAGAGCTGAAAAGAAAACTGAACTTGAAAAAGAAAAAACTAAATTATGTGATTATGCTATTAAGTCTGGATATATAACGCAAGATGAAATTGAAAACTCAAAAGAAATAAAAGATATGGTTAATAATTTAGATATAGTTGGAATTAAGTCTATCATTGCTGATAGGTTAGTTGATAAGTTTTCAAATAATGAAAGTGAATCAAAGATTGAAGCATCATGTTTTAAACAAAAGATACCAAATATAAATCTTGCAGGGAATAATGAATTTAAATCTACATTTTCTGTGAAAGAATATATTAGAAATTAGAGGTAAGGAGAATTTTTATGCTTAGAAATATTATTAATAATTCACAAAAGGGTGTTGATGCTACATATAAGGCACATGCTGAATTAAAAAGAGGAATGGCAGTGACAAAAGGTGAGAATGGTTTAACGTCTTTTCTTTCAAAGGAAGGAGTAAATGGAGTATTCTTTGTTGATAAAGAACCAATAGATAATAGCGACTTAGGGAGTGCTTATACAATTAGACCAGATTATACTGATGCATATGAAACAGTAAAAGCAGGAGAAAGAATGGTTTTAGTACCTTATACAAAAGGAGAGGTTTTTGCAACCGACCAGATTTCAGGGGAACTTGCATCAGGGGATTATATAACTTATGGGACAAATGGTCTTGGTAAAAAATCAACAGATGAAACAGGATATATATGCAGAGGAATTGTAAATGATTGTGGTGTAAAAAATTTATATAAAATAGAGGTTTTATATTAAGATTTCCATTAATGTGGATAGCTTTTTATTTTATAAAAATAAGGAGGACTTAAATATGCTAAAAAATGAAATAGCTTCTATTGTAGAAGATTATGATAACAAGGTCTATCACGTTGCATCTAAAGCAAGATACAATAAAACCTTAAATTCAGAGGAAAAAGAGATATCCCAGGTTGTTAATGCATGGGCTAAAGGTATTGGAGAAAGGGGGTCAGACCCAGAGCATGAATTAGCAGCTTTTGTTATAAAGACAATAGAACCAGTTATTTATGACTATCCTGATGCCTTATTAGATGAACTTTTTGATAGAGGTACAATTGATGAATTTGATGATATACAGGGACTTATTGACCCCAAAAACACTTTGATAGTACATGATGCCGCTAAAGGAGGGAATGTACCTAAATCATACATTGACTATAAAGAAATGAAGCCTATGTGGCAACATAAACAGGTAGAAACAGAAGTACGTTACACAGAGCTTCGTAAAAATGGCTTTAAGACAGTTTCAAATCTAACAATGTTTGCAGAGGAAGCTCTAAAGAATGCTATGTTCAGAAGTGTATTTGATGCAATAGATAGTTTAATAACTGCGGCTAATACAGAACAATACATAGGAGCGGCAGGGGCAGTACTTACCCAGGCTGATTTAAATGCATTAATACTTTATATTATAGAACGTGGAGTAAATCCATTTGTTGTATGCCGTTCAGCTTATGCACAGCAAATAGCTAATATGGCAGGTCAAACTTCCTTTATGTCTAATGATATGAAAGATAACTATAACCGTTATGGTCTAATAAATTTTTACAATGGAGCTAGAATAGCGCATATTCCATCTGCTGTTAAAGTTAATGATATACCAGCGTTGCCTGATAAAAAGCTCTTTGGGTTTGCGGATAAAATTGGTACGCTTGATATGCGTGGTGCATTGAGAATGTACGAGGATTTTAACAATAAATCAGAAGTAGTAGAAATTAAGCTGACAGGCTTTGAGTTTGGCTACATGTTCACTAAACCTGAAAATATATCTAAGCTAGTATTGGTATAAATCTTGATTGTAAGGTGGTAGAAATTTTGAGTTCTATAGATAATACGAGTATGATAACCGTCTTAAATTATATGCCTTGCCCTATTATTGTTAATTCTAATGCTACAAGCTATAAATTTGAACCTTGTACAAATGGTGTGCCGTCCGTACAAATAATTCCTTACTCGGAAATAAAGGTGGTTAATAGCACTTCTAATATATTCAGAGAAGGTTACTTATTTTTCGAGCATGAAGATAAAGATATACTGTATGAGAGCTTGGGCATTAAAGAATGGCAATTAATACTTTCTCAAAAGGACATAGAAAATATCATATTGAATCCTACTAAAAAAGGACTGCAAAGGTTAATTGATGTTAAAACAGTAAGTTACTTTGAAAGGATAAGGGGAGTCTTTTCTAAATTAAAGAAGTGTGGAACATATGATATTTCAATTAGAGTGCAAAGCATTATTGAAACGAGGTATAAGGAACTTAGCAGGGGCATTGTTAATACAAAGATTATAATTAACCCTGTTGATACCTCGTCTGATAACGATGATGTAAATATATTAAAAGAACAGATAGAAGAATTAAAAAAGCAACTATTTAAGATTAATGATATACAAAAGAACGATAAAGACGAAAAATCTTCTAATATAGAAGCTTCAACATCAAGTTCAAAACGCAGTAAATCTAAAAAAATACAATAAAATATTGGGGGTGTGTTAATGGTAAAGTTTGAAACCTTTTATGCCTTGTTCTTTGATAAATTAGAAAAGGACAGGGATTTTTTTATGTATAACGATGTCAAACCTGAAGATGCAGAAGAAATAATAAGAGAACGTGCTAAGTCATATTTATTGTCAGCGTTGGCGCATCTCTTCCTCAAATGCACCTCTAATATAAATTTTATGAATTATGATACACAAAATGATGTACATAATGAGGACTTGACTCAAACTGAAATAGACTTAATTGTAGATATAATGTTCGAGAAGTATTTAGAAAGGGACATTTCTATGCTAAAAGCTCAATCTAATAGGTTTACCACAAAGGATTTGAATACTTTTAGTCCGGCTAATGAAAGACGAACATTTATGGATATGTATAAAGATGTTCAAGCGGATAATATGCAGAGAATAAAAGACTATGAGGCTACTGATAGACTGACAGGAAAACTAAAAACTACTGATTATTCCTTGTATGGCTTGTAGGTGATGTTTATGAAAAAGGACATATCTTATTATCGCTTGATAAACAATTCACTAAATAGAACAGTTCAAGAAACCGAGATTACTGCTATGAAAAATGCATTTAAGTATGACTTTGATAGCAATGTTTCATGTAAAGAGGTTTTACTAAACGGAAAGAGTACAAAAGTAATATATTACGTGGACACAAATAATGTTATAGGTGGAAAAAGTTATAAAGTAATGACGAAACCTAATGAACACTTAAAGGTAGGGGATATATTATCATTTGATGATTGTACTTGGTTTGTTACAGAAATAATGACAAATAAGATGCTTACTATTACAGGTGTACTTGCTAAATCAGTTCATACTTTAAGGTTTTATAAAAGTGGCGAAATAAAAGAATTACCATGTGCTGTTACTGTAGGAACGAGAAATTATATAAATGCCAGTGATAATGATTATTTAAGATATTCATCATCGAAGTTTACTGTGTATTGCCCTGACTTGGGGTATTTAAATAGAGTGAAGGATATAGGCAGAAGATTTATAATAAATGGGTTATGTTATAATGTTGAAAGCCTTGAAAATTTAACTCAAAGAGATATAGATGGAGGACTTATAGTAATTGAATTAAATGATGATAAGCCTGAACCTGATGACAATTTTGAATTAGGAATAGCTAACTATTATAGCCAAACACAAAACACAAGTCAAAAGTCAATCAGCGGGGACGATAGCATTATAAATATAATGCCTAGTGTCTCAACTATATATTTAGGAGAAAGTTTAAACTTAACGTGTAGTACAAACGATTCTAAGGTAGGGAATATAAGTGTCACTTTGTTTAACCTGGATGGTTCAAAATGTACTTATGCTAGTCTATTTTCAAATGGCGATAATCAATATACAATTTCTGCTGGGACTAATGGAAGACATGTAGGAAAACAATTTATATTAAAGGCTGTACTGGAAGAAAATAAGGAAATTAAAAGTGAGAGAATATTTACTATAAAGTCTTTGATTTGATAGGAGGAACTTAGTTTGATAATGGGTCAAACTCTAACGGAGATAAAAAATAAAATTATGGCTGAAATTTTAAGCAACAAAAATATACTTAGAGCATTAATTATAGATTCACCTGATTTTCTTACAAGGATTCCTTCAGACCAACAACTCGAACTTTTAAATAAGCCATCAAAACTTATTAGGGAAAGAATATTTCCATATATAAAAAACATTGAAGCTACTACAGATAGTAAATCTTATATAACGACACGATATATTAACTTCATAAAAAGTGGTATGAAGTATAGAGGTGGGATTATATATTTTTATGTTCTTACTCCCATTTGTCTTGAAAATACAGATTATGGGATTAGATATGATTTTATAATTGATGAACTTGAAAAGACGTTTTCAGAGACAGGAATAGGGGACTTAGAGGTTGGAACTAGAGGTGATATAGAGGTTGATGACGGGAGTGGATATATAGGGGGCTGTATTAATTTTAAGGTTATAGACTTTTATGGTGTAAAATAGGAGAAGATATGGATATTAGATTGCAATTAATCACTCAACAACCAATTATTTTTAATAAGATAAAAATATATCAACCGTCATTGTCGGAGATTTTAGAAGTTGGTATTGAAGAGTATAATTATCAGCTTTTACCTTTTATTGTTAATATAGAAACACTTAACTTACCTATACAAACTGGTGAGCTATCAATCTTTGATGTATTAACAATGGAAAATAATCTTCCTATTTTGTTAACAGCTATCAAACAGTTTTGCAGACTTGATGAAATGAGGTTTGACGAAAGTTTGAAGCGTTTATATATAGATAATGGGTATCTTGATAAAAACAATTTTAAAGAATTTTCAGATATAATTTTAAAAATCAATTCAAAAGAAAGACCAAGAATTGAAAAAATACCGAAATTTGCTTCTGAAAAGCAAAGAGAGATTTGGGATAAGATTCAAAAAGGAAGAAAAAGAAAGGAATCAGAAAATCAACTGCATCTTTTTGACATGATAAATGTTTGTGAATTTGGGGGAGAGTATCATATACCTATGTCTGAAATTATGACATGGAGCTTATGGAGAATAAGCAATTGTTATAAAACTATATTGAGTAAATCAGGATACAAGGATAGCTTTGATATATTCCTCGTATCAGGGGAAAAGGAACTGATAGAAAATAAGCATTGGCTAGAACAGATAAAAGTAAATTAATGATTGTAGGGAGCAATCATTTTTTATTTAGAAGGAGGAAATTTATGAATATATATGGTATTAAAGACTCGGCAAATGTAACTATAAAAAAGAAATCAGACGGAAAAGTATTTTTGTATGCGGACTATGCAACTACTTCAACAAATGAGTGGAAAGCATCAAATGTTTATGCAAAGTCGAAGGATGTAAATGCAATAAGATGGGATTATGGCAGAGAAGGAACTTTAAAGTTAGAATTTGAAATATTTGACCTAAAATTAATCTCTATGTTAGTAGGGTCAGAATTTGAAAAGGGTACAAATAATATTTGTGCAAGAGAAGCTTTAGCAGTGTCAAGTACACATACTATTACATTGTTAGATACACCAGTATCAGAAAGTTTACAAGTCTATAAATTAGATGATGACGGCATAACTAATACCTTGGAATTAAATGTTGGAGACCCTAAAACAAAAGAAGGCGAATATTCTATAGCTGATAAGGTAATTACCGTTAACTCAACTGACTTTAAAGAGGGAGATAAAGTATGTGTGTACTATTTAAAGAGCGCACCAGAGATAAGGCAATTAAAAATTAATGCTAATAAGTTTGCAGAAAACTTTGAGGTTATTGGTGACACATATATTAGGGGAACTGATGGTGTTGATGAATTTGTACAGATTGATTTCTTAAATTGTAAGCCAAAATCAGACTTTACCATTACAATGGATGCCGCGAATGTAACGAAGCTTAGTATTGAATTTGACTTATTAAAGGATACAAATTCATCTGACATGGCTACTTATACTATTTATAAATAAAGTGTTTATCAAAAAGAGTGGAGATTTTATCCACTCTTTTTTATGACGATTTTAAGGAGGTATTTAATGTCAGAGTTTAAAGATAACAATATATATGGAGGATTTACTATATTTGCAAAATGGGGTGAAATTGAAGGAGAAATTTCTGAACAGACTGATTTAAAAAATGAATTAGATAAAAAGGTTGATAAAATTGAAGGTAAAGGTCTTTCGACAAATGACTATACAGATGAGGAAAAAACAAAGACATTAAATGCAATACAAGGGGTAAAAGGAAATGGAACACTAATAATTCCTGATTCTAATAATGTTGTCAATGTTACACCCGGCAACATTCAAGCAGTACCAATAACTAGAACGATAAATGGGAAAACATTATCCTCCAATATTACTTTATTTACTCATGGTACTGGAAATCCATCAGGAGGTTCAAACGGTGACTTGTACTTTAAGCACAGTTAGGGGGATTATATGTCTATAAACCTTATTATGGGAGTAAACCCTAGACCAACTTGTGTAATTTCATTAGTTGATTATTCAATTTCTGGTGGTACTCTGACTGCTAATTTTAATTATACTTTATCATCTATGGGTGGATATGACTGGTGGGGATATGGTGTAGCATTAGAATATGGAGAAAACAATTCATTGGGACAACGTATAGATTTAATTCCCAAAGGCACTAATAGATGGTCAGCTAAATCAGGTTCTTTAAGTATTGCGAAATATGGGGTAACAACTACGCCTCAATCATTCTTTTTTAGATTAAATTCGCTTTATCCGACTGAAGGCTGCCCAGGGGATATATACAATTATTCTATTGATGTAGATGTTGCAAAACCGAGTATTATATTAGATTGCTCACAATTAATATTTGAAAATCCTTTTTTCGTGAGTTATATGTCTTATAGTAATTCATTTAACCACGATTTACATGTTGATATAAATAATGAATGGTTTAAGGGATGGTATGGGTATTCCAGCGGTACATATATATCATTTTCAGATAATGAGATACTTTCTATTTATCAAAAATTTGGAATGCCACAAGCAGGGTTTAAGGCAAATATAAAATTTACGCTTAGAACATGGTCAGGTAATAAAGAAGTGGGAATAAACTCTGCTTTTGTAGAAGGCGTGATTGGCGGCACTTCAAAGGTGATGGATAGAGGCATCTGGAAAAATTGTGTACCATATTGTAAAGATAATGAAATATGGAAACCATGTATTAGCTATTATAATGACAATGGAGTATGGAAAAGAAGTAATCCATAAAGTATAAAAATAAATTAAAAGGATGTGATATTTTTGGCAGTAGGTATAGCAGGAAGCTATTTTGGAAGTGTAGAAGCTAATATAGATTTAATTCCAATTTTTAAAGAAAATGAGATAAAAAAGCATCCAAAGTCATTTTTACGTTTTTCTCCATTAGTTGTTAAAAAGATTGCAATAGCGGCTCCGTCAGCGACTAAGTTAATGATAAACGGAATAGAATTTTTAATGCCAGCAAACTCTTTTGAATTAGCTTATGGATTAGTTGATATTGAATCACTTAAATTTTGCGAAAATACCAGTGTTACTATTACTTATATATATTAGGGGGTGATGGTGTGTCGGGGGATTGTAATGTTTATGGTGGTTTTGTAGTCGGTCAATCGTCATCTGGTGCTAAATGGGGTGAAATAAAAGGGACTATATCAAGTCAGTTAGATTTATTATCTGCACTTAATGATAAGGTAGATAAAGTAAAGAACAAAGGACTATCTTCAAATGATTATACAGATTCAGATAAAGATAAGTTAAGCAGAGTCAATGCTGTTTATTCTGTTTTAGTTGGGACTAATTGGAATGAATTTGTTGATGGGGTTTATGTACAAAATATTGATATTAATGGTATAAGGGCGACGGATTCAGTTGTTGCAGACATTGTATTGGATACAGACCCTTTAGTAGCTGAAGCAGAAATGGAAGCATGGAATTGTGTGTCAAGGATTATTATAAATGATGGTAGTGTAACAATTCATTGTTATAATTCAACTCCAAAAATAAAATTTACAATGAGGTTAAAAATTTAAGACGGCATAGATATGGGATAAGCAGTTATAGCAAAAGGTAGTAATGAGATAAAGGGACATGTTTATTTACAAGATTTATTAGAAGTTAATATAATAAAAGGAACAGGTTTATCAAGTAATGACTTTACCAACCAAAATAAAAAAGACTAAATAACATTTTTTAGTTCTCACTATCGTCTGGACAGGTGAGAACTTTTTAACAAAAACAATTATTTCCAGAATGGCTAGATAAAGAAAATAAGATTAACTGAAACTGCTGTTCAGAGATATTTTTAAGTAATGATAATACATTATGACAATTAAGGAGGAAACAAAGATGAGCGAAGCTATTATAGTGAGGGCAGGAAATGTCACAAAGGGCTACGTGGATGCAAATTTAGATTTGAAAGTTGATAAAGTTGAAGGCAAAGGCTTATCGACTAATGATTTTGATAATACTGCAAAAGAAGCAGTAGAAAACCTTGGTACAGCATCAAAATGTGATACAGGCACAAATGAAGGTAATGTACCGCTTATAAATTCCGATGGGAAACTTGATACTTCAATTCTTCCCCAGCTTGCAATAACTGATACATTTACAGCGGAAAGTGAAGAGCAAATGCTAATGCTTCATGCACAAAAAGGTGATATCTGTATAAGGGTAGATGAAAATAAAACATATATTCTTCAAAATGAGCCTGCAAATGAGGCTCCAAATTGGATTGAACTTGCGATTCCGACTAATTCTGTACAATCTGTAAATGGGAAGGTTGGAGTTGTAACTTTAAATTATGAAGATGTGGGAGCAGTAAAGGCAAACACTGAAATCACAGGAGCTACAAAATGCAAAATTACATACGATTCCAAAGGATTAGTAACCTATGGAGAAGATTTAACAGCTGCCGACATTCCTGATATCAGCGGGACATACGAAACAAAATTGAATAAGTCTGATAGTTTTACAGAGAGTTCAAGTACAACTTATGCAAGCACAAAAGCTTTAGTGGATGGACTTAATACGAAAGCTGAAATTAAAAGATATACAGCGACAGTTGGTACTTCATGGACAAAAGGTTCTAATAATGAATATACGCAAGAATTATCAATAAGCGGTATTTTGGAGACCGATGCTCCAACTATTGACTTGGTTTTAAGTGATAATGTTGAAACTTCAAAATCACAAATTGAAGCATGGTCGTCTGTTTCAAGAATTACTACAGGAAACGGAAAAATAAAAATTTATTGTTATGATAGCTCACCAACAATACAAATACCAATACAAGTACTTTGTATTAGATAGGTGATTTTATGGGAAATGCAATAATTTCAAGGGGAACTGATATCTCTAATAAAGCCGATATAAATCATAAACATTCATCGACTGATATAACCTCTGGAACACTACCAATTAATCGAGGCGGTACAGGAGCAACGACCGCAGCTTCTGTGCTTACAAACTTAGGATTAACGGCAACTGCGACAGAACTAAACTATGTCGGTGGAGTAACAAGCAACATTCAGACACAAATAAATACGATGAAATCAAATTTTCAGGATGGCTGTGAAAAAATAGCGGAGGCTATTACCGCCGAGGGTATTTCAACAGCCACTACTGCCAGCCCTCAAACAATGGCAACAAATATCGGAAAAATACGAAGTGGAGGCAATGCGACCGCTGGAAACATACTGTCAGGTAAGACTGCATACTCTGGAAAATCATATATTACTGGAACAATGATTAACCAAGGTGCAAAAACGTTAACACCAGCGGGAAACTATACTGTAACATTCGGCGAAGGATATTATTCATCAGTAACAGCAGACGGAACCGCAGCATATGAAGCAGGCCGAAATTTAAAAAAATTGATTCGCAAGGAGTTAAATTTTACTTATGAACAAGGTTATGTAACCGACATTGAAGGATACAAAACATTTACAGTAGATAATTTTGCAATCTGCGAATGCAAATTAACGCTTCAAACTTGGGCACAAGGAACACCAACGGCTAAAACGACCACATTGGCAGGTGCTACACTTTCGTATAATTCAAGCACTGGAAACATTGTGTGTACATATCAGGCGCCGGTACATTATATAAATGGGAGCACACAAAAAATGGCAGCTAAGGCTTCTTTAAATATAAAAATGGTTTTATATTATGTTGGATAATCTTAAAGAGGGGGAGGGTACAAAATGTTAGCAGCAAAGGTTAACTATTGGACAATGTCATATGAAGGTAATTTTTATTCATGGACGGAGGGGAAAGAATATGATATTAAATTTTTGCCAGATAGTGTGCATATCGAATCAGATAATAGTATAGGTGATATACCATGGGAATGTTGTAATTTAGATTTGTTTAAAGATGTATTCGGTATTGATTTGACAATTGAAAAAGAAAAGAGGATAGATATTGGATAATTTAAACTTAATATTTGAAGATATGGCATCTAGTACAGTTATTAGATTAGTAATGATACTAACGGTATTTGATGCCATTTTTGGTGTTCTTAGAGCTAGTAAAGAAAGAAAACTTAATTCGACAGTAGGAATTAATGGGATTATAAGGAAGATAGCTATTATAATATCAGTTTTGTTTTTATACTTTATAGACATTGTAATTAACGTAAATGTAACAACACTTGTGCCTGACATAATTGTTTCTTATTTACAGTTGCCGGAAATTGGTCTTGCAGAGTTTTTTGGTATAGTACTTTCACTATTTGAATTAACTAGTATAATGAACAATTTACATTGTATTGGGTTGCCAATACCAAAAAAATTGAGAGAAAAGGTTGAAATTCTTTTAAAAAATATCACGAGTGAATAATAATGAGGTGATGTAACATATGGGTGAAGCGATATTTCCAAGGACTATTAATGCTAACACATCAGACCTTTTAAATTTGATATATCGTGTTGGAGCTATATATATGTCTGTAGAAGATGTGAATCCGTCAACATGGATGAAAGGCACTGATTGGGTAAAATGGGGTTCTGGCAGAGTCCCGGTTGGAGTTAATTCATCCGATACAGAATTTTCTACGGTAGAAAAAACAGGCGGTGAGAAAAGTGTTGTTTTAGGAGAAAATCATTTGCCTATGGGTGTTGCAACGGACTTTTGGAGACCATCGGGGGAAATCGGAGCAGCATATGGAAACGGAGATCCGACTTGGGCAATAGCGGGAGCTACACATACAGGACGTATACATACCCAAGGGCACAGCAATTTACAGCCATATATAACATGCTATATGTGGAAAAGGATAGCATAGGGAGGATAAATAATGAATTTATCAAATCACATAGAACACTATGATGGAACAAAAACGTATGTTTCAATGAATGGAGACATTTTAAACGATGAAAAAATGACACAGATGTATCCCAATTGGCAGACTGTAGCATACATTGTCTATACTGATTTTGAGGGAAAATTAAGTCTAGGTGTACAATCACTAGAGTCTGCAAGACATACATTTAAAGTTGACACTAATCTTGATGATAGGGAAGCTGTTTTAAAAATAAATGAATTAATAGAGAGCCATGTTGACCCAACCGAGAAGATAATATTGGCACTTGAAAAAATATCTGATTCTATGGATAGTACATTTTGGGGAGGTATAAAGTCAGATATAAAAGAAGCATTGATATCAAAGGGACTTTCTCCAACTGACGACTTTTCAAGTTATGCTGATTTGATAGAGTCGCTTTCAAATGAGGAAGATGGAATATACAAAATCTTGACAGGAACAATTAGTGACATAGTTTTTCCAAGTGGAATTTCAGAAGTAAGAAATTATTGCTTTTACTATTACCCTTTAAATTCAATAGTTTTCCCGGAAGGAGTAACAAAGCTGGGAGATTATGCACTTTGTAGTTGCCATGATTTATCTAGTGTAAGTCTACCAAGTACACTTAAAAGTATAGGATCATATGCTTTCCAGCAGTGCCGTACGCTTACAAGTTTAAGTATACCAAATTCAGTAAGCTCAATAGGAGCTAATGCATTTAATTCAATGTATGCGTTGACGTCTATGGTTTTACCAAGCCAGATTACCAATATTCCAACGAGTGCATTTACAAGTTGCAAGGCTCTTACAAGTGTAACAATACCAGATGGAGTAACACAAATTAATGCTTATGCATTTTATAATTGTGAGGCGTTGCCATCGGTAAAACTTCCAAGTAGTTTAAAAACTATAGAAAATTATGCATTTAGAAACTGTACAAGCCTGACAAGTATTACAATACCAAGCTCCGTGACGTCTATAGCTAATTATGCATTTCAAGGGTGCACTGACTTGACTGAAATTGTAGTCAATAAAGCAGAAGGAAGCATAAGTGGGGAGTCTTGGGGAGCACCTAATGCAATCATAAATTATAATTACACAGAAGAGTGATAAACTTGATTTTGTTTTTTATATGGGCAAGGAACTTGCTTTATAGAAGTACATTTATAGTTTTGTAATAAATATGTTCTAAAAAAGAGGAGAGTTTTAAATGAGTAAAAAGATTTATCTTTCACCTAGTAATCAGATTAATAATATTTATGCTTACGGTGGCACAAATGAAATGGTACAATGCAACAGAATTGCAGAGGTGGCAAAGTTAGCATTAGAAAAATGTGGATTTAAAGTTAAAAAAGCAACACAAGGTCAGGCAGTTTCTAAAAGTATAGCTGAAAGTAATAGTTGGGGTTCGGACTTACATATACCAATACACACTAATGCTTTTAACGGTTCTACAACTGGCGGGACACTTGTTATGTTGCATTCGATGAATCAGGAAAACATAAAAGCTGGTACTGCTATTTTAAATGCGGTGGCTCCAATTTCCCCTGGGAAGGACTATACCCTAAGAGCAAATCCAGGTCTGGCAGAGTTAAACTCTACAAAAGCTATTGCTACATATTTAGAAGTAGAGTTTCATGATACAAGGGAAGGTGCTGAATGGATTATAAACAATACAAATACAATAGGTGAAGCAATAGCTAAAGGTGTGTGTAATTATTTTGGAATTGAGTATAAAAATGCTTCATCTTCTCAATCAGATAAACTTTATAGGGTTCAAATTGGTGCATTTAAAGCTAGAAAAAATGCTGAAGTACAACTTCAAAAGGCTAAGCAAGCGGGGTTTAATGATGCATTTATAATATAAAAAACAAAAGGAGTGTCACATTTAATGATACTCCTAAAATTTATTCAGTTTCTAAGTTAATGCAGTTTTCAATTATATTTTGAATGTATTTTATTTTTTGAGGTGGCAGAGTATTTAATTTTGAATATATGTAAGATATATATTTTTCTGTAAATTTCCCTGGTAGTATATAATCGGTACTTACTCTAAGTGCTTTGCTTATTTTATATAAATTTTCAGGTCGAATAGCTTTCTTTCCCAGTTCTACATAAGAAATCATTTGAGGAGTTACATTTATCTGTTCTGCTAATTGTTCTTGTGTTAGACTTAGTTATTTTCTCTTTTCTGTTATTCTATTACCTATTTCTATTAAAAAACTTTCATTATCCATATAATGATTTACCATTTTGTATTCTATGGCTTAAATGTTATCATCTATAATTTAAATTTTTAAGTAACCATAGTATTATAATATTATTTGACACTCTAATTATTATTATTTATAATTAAATAATAATTGAGATAGTCATGTATTAAAATGAGAGCTAAATTAGTGGACTACTTTTACCACATTTTTTATTATTAACAAACTTTAGAAGAAAATAAAAAAGCACCTTAAAAGGTACTTTTTTTAAATAATCTATAGTAAATCTAGTATTTTATTGATTATAATATTGGTATGTTTTAATTTATCTTTATCAATTACTCTTATTAATGCATTGATTTTGTCAGATTGATTAAACTCAACTTTATTATTTCCATAAATTAAATAATCAATGGTAACAGAATAAAACTTAGAGATTTTCATTAGTAAATTAAGAGAGGGACTTTGGAATCCATTTTCAATTTTAACATAAGAGCTATATGCTATATCTAACATTTCAGCGGCTTCTTCCTGCGTGAAACCTATCTTATTTCTAGTTTCTTTTATTCTTTCGCCAAGATGAGTTCTTGTTTTTTTATCCATACGTATAATCCTCCATACATTAAATTGTATGGAGATTTTTAAGAATTAACCATTGCTAAAATTAGAATGTTTTATATTTCTAAAATACTCAAAGTAATGATATTGTTTATGAGAAAGGATGGTGAATAAATGGAAAGGACATGCTGTTTTACAGGACATAGGTTTATACATAAAGACAAAATTCAGAATATAAAAGATTCTATTAATAATTTAATAATGGATTTAAGTAATAAGGGTGTAACTAACTTTATGTGCGGCGGAGCATTAGGATTTGATACTTTAGTTGCTTTATTGGTTTTAGAACAAAAGAAAAAGCTAACGCTTGTATTACCATGCATAAATCAAGCCGACAATTGGAGCAAAAATGATATATTAGTATATCAATTAATAAAAGATAGTGCAGACTGTATTATATATACTTCTAAGGAATTTGATAAAGATTGTATGTTAAAAAGAAATAGATACATGGTTGACAATTCAGATTATGTAGTAGCCTATCTTGATGGGAGAGAAAGTGGAGGAACACTTTATACGGTGAATTATGCTAAAAAGTTAAAAAGAGAGATTATTATTATTTAACGAAGGGATACCAAAATGAATCAAGAATTTAATAATGGGTGTGGGGAACACCTATTTAGGAAGTTATATGGGATTGTTAAAGGTTATTATGAAATTAAGAATATAGGGTTAAGCAGTAGTCTTAATGATGTGACTGTTAAGAATGAATGTACTGATAAACATGGTAGTTGTTATGATTTATACCAAGAAATAAATAAACTAGAAGCATTCCTTGAAAAGCTAGAAAGCAATTGTGAATGTATATCAGATGAAAGTAAAATAAAACAGCTTACATTTTTATATGAACAGGTTTTGTTTATAATGTGTAAAAAAATGTTTTTTTATGGTATGCTGATGAAGAAGGCAGGAGAGCCTAATAGTACCTCAAATGAACGATTCAATAAAAATATGGTGTACGGTATTGGAGACAGGATAAAAAGGATTAGAAAAAGTATAGGATATACGCAACAACAAGTTGCAGAGGCACTACATGTATCACGTTTCTACGAAAAGAACAAAATTATACCAGATTTAAATACAATTATTAAGTTGTCAAAAATTTTTAATGTAAGCTATAGATGTCTACTTGATGACGAAGATACAGGAATGTTTTTAGATTAATTTCTAGTATGAAATTACTTTTCGCATTGGTGGTGTTACATATAAGAAATATAGGGAAGTTTTTTGAAATAAAATGGAATGAAAGTATTGATAAGAAACTTATATATTGTTTACGATTAAAAGACAGTCCAATTTCATTTAAAGAGTATGATGGAATTAGTTTTGTTAGAAACAACCCTTATGACAATGCCTATTTTTATAGTACAAAAGGTAAATTCTTTGCACTGGAATTTAAAACCACTATACATCCATATATGACTATTCAAAGAGCAAAAGAAGATAAAAATAAAATGATAAAACAACATCAAATCAAAGGACTTGCTGAAGTTAATCAGTATAAAGGTGCCTTTGGTTTTTTTATTTTAGATTTTAAAACAAATGGTATTACATATGCTGTCAATATAGATGATTTTATTGGTTTCCTTATTAAAAATAATAAAAAAAGTATATCCGAGAACGACATTAAAGCTCTATCTCATATTATTGTTGATAAAAGATTGAAGAAAAAACACTATAGATATGATGTTAAAGGTTTTTTCGATAAGGCTATAGCACTAGAAGACAAATACAAAGGAGAGAGAATATGAGTATTACTATTGAACAGTTTAAGGAAAATCTAAAAATTAACTATTACATTCCATTAGCTAAAAAACAACAACTAATTAATGAAATCATTGCAACATGTTTTGAGGATAAAAACGGACTAACTTATATAAACCATTTTATAAAAGAAATGATATATAAACTAGGAATATTAAGGTATTATACTAACTTTGAATTTAAAGATAATATTGGTTATGATGACTTAGAAGTAATAGGTGCATTTCAATATGTTATTGATACTATAAATGATAAAAGTTTAGATTTATCAATATTAGACGAACTTCTTTATTGCACAATCCATGAATCAAAGGAATTGAACAATTCATTAAGTTCTATTATTTCTAAGCAATCTGACTTAATTATAAATTCACTTCCTAATAAAAGAGATATAAAGAATATAATAAATAATGCGATAAAATCTTTAAACAAGGTTAGCCCAGAAGTAGTAAATGCTTTCACCAAGGAGTTATTTAATGGAGGTTTACTGTCAATACTAAAATCTCAAAAGGATAAAAAGAATAAAATTGTAAAAAAAAATATACATAAGGCTGATGGAACAGAATTAACGCTTAATGTATTGAAATGAAATTAAGAGAGTAACAGACTGTTTTTGGTTTGTTACTCTCTTTTTTTATTGGTAAGGGTGGTATTTATATGCGTGAATTAAGGAGTATTAAAGAATTAGAAAAATATCTTTTGGAACAGATTGAATTAGCTATGACCTGTAGTAATGGGTTAAATGACTATTTAATTAAACAGACTAAGAATATGGTAAATGAGCTTGTATATCAAAGCTACAAACCTAAGGAATATAAGAGGACTTATGAATTAAGAGAAAGTATTGAATGTATTGACATGAGTAGAAACAATAAATCTGTGTATGCACAAATAGGGCATAATACCAATTTAATTCATGCCAATACACCTAATCAGCATTATTCATTAGACCCAAATGCTAAGGGTGATGTAAGCGATTTTATTCCTGATATTGTAATAAATAATCTGTCGGGATTTTTTAAGGGCATTGGCAATGATGGAAAGTATCATGACATCGGTTATGGATTTTGGAGAGTTAAAAAGCCATATTTTGAAAAAACGGTTGAGGAACAAGATAGAAGTAAAGATTATCTTGATATTTTAGTAAGAGCATTAAAGTCAAATGGCAATGATGTTAGAATTATATAGAATTATTAAGGAGGAGTATACATATGTCTAGCATAAATGCTTCTTCAAGCAGTGGGGGCGGAATAGGATTTTTTGTTAAGGCTATTCTTCAAAATAGTACAGAGTTAGAACAATTACTAAATACACTTAAAGAGGGGATAGACCTTAATATTAACACAGAAAATGCACTTAATAATATTAGGACAGTAAAAGAAGCAGTGGATAATCTAAAAGTTTCTATGGAGAGCATAAATCTGGGCAACTATAATTCCACTGTAACCCCTAATAATATGAGAAGTGGCTCTATAAATGAATTTAGCAATAATATAAGAGAACAAGTCAATTTAATAAGAGATGCAGAAAGAGGATATGCTATTCTTGACAATTTATTGAGGTCAAATGCAGGTGCGCCAAACAGTGGGAATGGTAATAATGGCTTTGATTATAGTAATATTAATGGTGAAATTAGAGGTGTTATTACTGGATTAAGAGTCACATATGACGAGACCAACCAATGGACAAGAGCGGTACTTTCAACACTTGATGGTTATAAGAAAATATCTTATGAACTTGAAAATATTAATGGACAACCAGAAGTTACTAATTCGAGAACAGAAGATACAAAAGTCCAACAAGCTATTAATGACAGACTTTATTATCAAAAAGATTTAATAAGGGAAATATCTAATTTAGAAAATAAGAGACTGGACAGCAATGGTAAACTAGACACTTTTTATAGTGAACGAATAGAGTATCTAAAAGAACAACTCAAAATATTAGAACAGAATATAAACTCTGAAAATATTTTGTCTCAAAAACAACAACTTGACCTTCAAATATTAAAAGATAAGAATGCTTTTAGACAACAAGAAAAGGAGATTATTTCTAATCAAGCATCAGATATACAGAGAGTAAGTAATTTATATAACGAACAAAAGCAGTTAATGAAAGAACGAGCAAAATTAGAAGTAGAACTTGTAACAACTGCTGAACAATTAAAGTCCATAAAACAAGATGAGATTAATTCATTGTCTCAAAAGATTAATAGTAACAGTCAAGAGCTTAATCAAAGCAACCTTTTAAACCAATCGCAAAAGGAAACTCTTAGGAACTTAGAAAAGCATGAAGAATATTTAATAAATATAGCGAACCAAGCTAGACAGATAAGGGAAAATTCAAAATATGGGCAAACAGTTTCATCAGGTAGCAGTGTAGCAGATTTACAAGGTTCGTCGTGGTGGCTTAATAATGTTAAAGGGACATCAGAAATTGTTAAACAAACAGCATCTACAATAGATAATCTAGGTAATTCAATTTCAAAAACGACTATACGTGTAAAGACAGATGAAAATCAATGGAAAAGTTATAATTTTGTAATTGATGAAACTAATAAGAAAATTCATCTTCTTTCAGAAAACACAACGGATATTGTTAATCATCAGCAACAATTATCAAATATGTTGATATCAGCCATAGAGCGTTTTGTCTTATGGGGCATTTCAATGAAGATGTGGACAGGTATAACAGATAATGTTAAAGAGTGTATTACATATATTAAACAGTTAGACGAAGCAATGAACAATATTCAGCGAATCACAATGGGGACAAAAGAGGAAATGCAAGGTTTAGCTGATACATATAATCAACTTGCGATAAAGTTAAAGACTTCAACTCTTGACGTTGCAAAGGGCGCACAAACATGGTTACGACAAGGGTTTAGCTTATCAGACACGAATACTCTTGTAGAGGATTCAATGGTATTAAGTAAACTAGCCTTGATTGATGCAGGAGATGCCACACAGTATTTAACCAGCACCTTAAAGGGATATCAATTACAATCGGAAGAAGTCATAGGAGTAATTGACAAGATGGTTGCCATTGACTTTAAAGCCGCTACAACTGCCCAAGATGTAGCTGAAGCCTTGTCAAGATGTGCTAATATGGCAAGAACCTCTGGAGTAGACATTAACCAGACAATGAGTATGATTGCAACGGTACTGGAAGTTACTCAAAAATCAGCAAGTACAGTTGGAGAGGCTTTTAAAACAATGTTTTCTCGTATGTCAAACGTAAAAGCTGGTGAGCTTTTTGACCCAGAGAGTGCGGAATCCCTTAATGATGTTGAAACATCATTGATGAGTTTAGGAATTAAACTTAGAGATAATAAAAGTGAATTTAGAAATTTTGGAGATGTTCTTGATGAAATTGCTTCAAAGTGGCAGAGCTTTAGTGATGTTCAAAGAGCGGCGGTTTCATCGGCTATAGGTGGTACAAGGCAAAGAGAAAATGTGGTTGCACTATTTGAAAACTATTCAAAAGTTAAGGAACTTGAAAAAACAACATATGAATCAAGTGGTACAGCTATGGAGAAGTATAGTATATATCAAGAATCTGTAGCGGCTAAGCAGCAGGAGCTTAATGCACGATTTGAACAGTTTTATTCAATTTTGCTTAATAGTGGAGTAGTTTCATTTTTCTATGATTTGGGTAATGTAATAATGAATTTTATGACTGCTTTAGATGGTACATCAGGTAAGATAATACTTATAACTGCCGCATTTACAGCATTTTATCTATTACTCAATAATTCAAGAACAACTACGCTAATTAAAACTATAGGGAAGAGCCTTGCATCTATTCCGTCAGCTATAAAAGGCATAGTGGATTCAATAAAAAGCTTAACTATGGCTGAAAGATTGCAATCGTCTGAAACAGAAAAAAATATACTTTCACAAAGAGAATTAGTAGCAGAGGAATGTAAGAGAATAGCTACCGAAGAAGCAATAAATAAAGAGCTTGCCACTCAAAATACTTTAGCTGCGGCAAACCCATATTTAGCTATAATTACTGCGGTACTCATGGTTGGAACTTTAATTAGTGGAATAATGAGTGAATTAAATAAAAAACAGCAAGAAGCTATTGATAATGCAAAAGAGTTGATGGATACATATACATCTGATACATCATCAATCACTAGTAACATTAATAGCCTTGAAAGCGTGAAAAATGAATACAAGAAGTTATCAGAGGGAGTTGATGAGTATGGTAATAATATTTCTTTGTCAGCCGACCAGTATCAAAGATATCAAGAGATAGTTGCAACAGTTTTAGGGTATAGTCCTAGTCTTATAACTGGATACAATAAAGAAGGGAAGGCTATTGCAAATAAAAATAACCTTATAGAGCAATCAATAGCACTACTTCAACAAGAAAATAAAGCAAAACTTGAAAACATGGTAACTGATGATAACTTAAAGATAGCATTTGAAGGTTCTGTTGCACAGATTAAGGAGGTTAATTCTGAACTTAGTAAAATAAAATCACCTGATTATTTAAACAATGATACTTATGATAGAGCTTCTATAAATGTAAGAAGAATGCTTAAAGATTTTACTAATATTGATTTAGGTGTTAATGAAAATATTAACCAATATATATCTAACAACTTTGATTCTATAATTAAAAATATTGATAGCTTTAAAAGTAAATATAAAGAGGCAGTTAAAGATTTTTACTTGTATAATGACCCTCAAATACCTACGTCTAAGCTAAATTCTATAACTGAAGAAGCAGAAAAAAGTATAGATGTCTATATTCAATCAATCAGCCAAGCAAGAAAGAAAATATCTGATGCAGAAAAGACTTTTAATCCTACTCTTCAACTAGTAGCGCAAACTACACAGGGATATAACGAAATTTCTAATGCTGGGAAAAACATAATAACTAATTTTGTTAATGGAATAGAAATAGGAATTAAATCAGACCGCAAAAAAATACAAAGTGAGGTTTCTGACCTTGTTTCTTTAATAAGTAATGAAGCATATTCTTATACGGATTCTAATGGGAACATTTTAAATACATCCCAGCTTTTTGATAAATTATTTTCTCTTGATAAATCTAAATTGTCAGTCATAGAATACCAAAAACAGTATAAGGAAATAGTAGATGCAATATTTAATAATAATGCTATAACTCAATATGCCTCAAAATATCAGTTGTCAATAGATGATATTAAAGTTAAGATGGGGATTAAAGATGTTGAAATAGATACACAAAAGGTTGAAAATGTAGCCGAACGTGCGGTACAGCAAATATATAGAAATATTGAAAATTCATCATCTAAACATGCAAATGAGGTTTCAGTAGGCGAGGACATTCTAAAGGAAAGAATAGAAAAACTACAGGGATTTTTAGGTAATTTAAATGTAGGTGAGTTTGAAACGTTTAATGAGATGGTAAATTCTAATAATGTTGACTTTGACACGATATCTTCGTTTGATGACCTTACTAATGCGATTGAAAATTATAAATCCTCTATTGCCGAAGTTCCGTCAATGAAAGAAAACATTGATGAATTAAAAGAATTAAGCGGAGCCTATGATAGTTTATATAATATAGTTACAGAGTATAATAATAACGGATTTGTTACTATAAAAACACTTGAAAGTTTACTCTCTTTAGATGCAGAATATTTATCTTTGTTATCACTTCAAAATGGACAGTTAGTTCTTAATGAGCAAGCCATGAGAGAAATGCTGACTGTAAAGATGCAGAATACTCAAATAACGCTACTTGACAATGTTCTAACAGCGGCTAATGCGGAAGAAAAGGCAAATACAACATCGGCTACTGATGATTTAACGTCAAGTACTGAATCCCAGTCTTCTATTTTAGATGCTCATACGCAGTCAATTAAAAATAATAACGCGGCACTTTCAGAAAGATTTGATAGACTGAATGATTTACAAGGATTTTCAGTTAATCAAGATGGAATGGTTGAATATAAAGGAGAGAGCAAAGCTGTAAAAACAGCAACAGCGGCTTATAACAATTATAAGACGTTAATGGATAATGTTCTAAAGACAAGCTCGAACTCTCTTAATAGAGTATTGAGTTCATCTGTTGGCAGTAAAAAATCGAGTTCTTCAAAGAGTAGTACAGGAAGAACAACAAAGGACAATACTGCATCACAAGCACTTTCAGATTTAAAAAATAAGGTATCTGCATTAGAAAGACCTTGTGACGTTGTAGATAAGAAATTAAGGGCTTTAGGTAATGTAAATACAATAGAGGAAAAATCTAAACAATCAGAATTATTAGCTCAAAAATTTAGATTAATTTCCTCTAACCTAAGTACAGTTAAAAATATGTTATCCTCTAAAACCTTAAATAAAGAAATGAGAGAATATTTAGAGGATAAAATGTATTCCTACATGGCTGAACTTGTAGCAATAAAAGACAAAATAGAAAGCAATGTACGAGAAGCATTTAACCTTGAAAAGAAAAATGCTCTTTTAAAGTCTGAACTTGAATATAAGGAGAAATTATATAAAGTTGAAAAGGAGCTATATGGAGAAAAGGGCAAAGACCTATGGGAACATGAGCAAAATGAGAGAATTAGGTATTTACAATCTATAATTGATGCGAGAGAAAAAGAAAAAGAGACAAAAGAAGCCATAAATAAAGATGAAGAATATCAAAATAAATTGATGGAAGCAAGACTAAAACTGCAAAATGCTTTAAATAATAAAACAACTAAAATATTGACCCAACAGGAAGATGGCTCATGGCAGTTTGAATATAGTTTTAACCCCGAAACAGTTAAGACGGCACAAGAGGAACTAAGAGAAATAGAAAAAGACTATTCTGATTGGCAGTATGATAAAGAGACTAGAAGATATCAAAGTGAAATAGATGCACTAAAAAGAGAAATGGAAGAAAAGTCATCAGTTTATGAAGATAGTGAATTTCATTTAAAGCAGTCACTTGATGCCCAGAAAAATGCAATAGAAAAATATTATGTTGATATAGAACAACTTACTATTGATTATATGTCCAAACTAGAATCTCAATATGGTGGAGCATGGGATAGAGTTATAGCAACAGTTCAGGATAAATTAGATAGACTTGATAAATTAAATAAAGAATTATCTGGAAGGTCTCAATATGAATACTCCAGTGTAGGCTTTAATAACAGGTATACAGGCAATTTTGATTCCCCTAATCCGGTTCGCTTTGATTCTGGTGGGGATGCAAACAATAGTGGACTTGCTTATTTAGACAAAAAAGAGAGAGTTTTGTCATCTCAACAAACTTTCTTATTTGAAAAACTTGTAGGATATATGCCAAGACTTTTAGAAATGTTTGACGTTACAAAATTTAACTACAAACAGAGGAACTCTCCTAATGCCTATAATTCATCTGAAAAACGAGGCATGGTAATCAATAAAGTTGAATGTGTGTTTCCTAATGTAAAAAGCCCTGACGGAATACAAAAGGCTATTCTCGATTTACCAAGGCTTGCACTGCAAACAAAGTAAGGTGGTGGTTTAATGAAATTGGAGCAAAAGGCAATACTAGATGCGATAAATATAGTTGTTAGGAATCGTTTTAAAGAGCTTTGTTTCAATTATTATATTGATGGATTAATTGTTGGGGTCAACAGTGATGGTACTTATAATGTAAAAAGCTCTAATAATATATTTAATAATATTAGAGCAAGAACTGGTCTTAATTTGCAAGAAGGTGATGCTGTGCAGGTTATGATTAAGAATGGTGAATTTACTAATAAATTTATTGATGATAAGCTTTAATTCAATTACTTAAATAAAAAAGACACAAGTATACTTGTGTCCTTTTTTATAAGGAGGTGCAATATGCCAGATTTAAAGCCATATAAGGTTCTAAAACTTAGAAATGATACAGAAAACGGTACAGTTTGTGGGAGTGCAAGGCTTTTAGAAATTACAGCAGAGGGGGATAATTACACTTTAAACTCATCGAAGGGTATTGTTATAAATAGTGATGGTTATGTAAATATAGATGACAAATATAACATTATAAATGATGATTTTACTTTGAGAATTTGGCTTGATAATGTAGTTAAAGAAGGGAACACAATAGCAAAGCTTTACAATACAGAAATTGAAGATTCATATATAACTATTAAATTTTATGACAATAAATTTCATGCATTTAAATATTCTTGTGGCATGGTTAGCCACTATATAAGCTTTGGAGACTGCATTGACTGGGACAATTTTATTGTAGGGGAAAATAGAGTGTTTATTTTATTAAAGCACGTTAATGACATGATTGATTTGTATGCTAAAGTTTACACTATTGGAGGTGAAGAAAGTTGATTATTGCTTTTGACTTTTGGGGAGAATATTATTCAGATGTATTCTCTACACAGAATCCAATAAAAAAGGTCAACCAGGTTAGTTTGCAACCAGGTGTTTTTAACGAAATAAATTTATCAAATGAATTAATAGAACCGACTAGGGTTTTATCATATAGTCACAATCAAGTTGACTGGAGTGATGATAATGTATTTCTTGCAAAATTTGAAAATAATATGATTGCAGGAAATGTAGGTATAAAGGATAAAAATGTTACTCATGTTAAAATACTAAAAAGGAAGTATGAGGATGAAACATGGGAAGTATATAAAATTTTAGATTTTGATACTTTAAATATAAATTACAACTTTATAGATAAGTTTGCAGAGGCAGAGGAGTTTTACCAATACAAGATTATTCCTATGTATACAGAGCATGATGTTAATAATGCTACAGACGAGGACAATATAATTTTTATTGATGGGAAAGATTCTGCACCCCAAGAGTTTTATGTAAATTATGAACATGCTCATATATTTGATAAAGACCATGATTATCATTTGATTTTTAATCTAGAATTAGGGGATATGTCTCTCATATGGGTTCAAATGTTATTGAGACTTTAGGAAGCAGGTATTCTTATGTTGTGTATCATGGAAACCTTGATTACATAACAGGCTCTATAAATTGTATCTTAGTTGCAGATAGTTCAGGAATTATAAATAGACGTTCAGAGAAAAATTTAAGACAAGAGATAGAGAAGTTTTTGTGTAACAAAAAGCCAAAAGGGTTAAGGGTATCTGATGGTAGATATATGATTATAAACATAGTAAATGAGATTAAATTAATACCTGATAATAATTTAAGGGGTATTTATAATGTTATATTTGAATATGCAGAAATAGGAAAGCTCTCTAACATGGGGTCTATTGTAGACTACGATTTGATGAACGATTATAGAGTTTTTAATGCTGAATATAGGAACGTTATAATTCAATAGAGAAGGGGTGCTTTTATGAGTAGTACTAATGAAGGCAACATCCTAATTTCAGATAAAGAGTTAGAAACACAAATTCAACAAACAAGACAGTTATACATAAAAATAGAAATATTAAATACAAATGATGATATTATAGATGAAGTTTCGGGGGAATGTATAGGCGGAACTTATAACATCAATGCGGATGCGGCTATTAGGCGTACTTGTGCAGTTGAATTTAGAATAACAAATAAATTGTTGCCTTCTGAAAAATCTGTATTTTGGATTAACAAGAGGTTTAGGCTATATATAGGAATTACACATATAAAAACACAAGAAATCATTTGGTTTAAGAAAGGAACATATGCGATACAAGACCCATCCATTCAGTTATCAATAACGGACAGTTCTATTATAGTAAATGGTCTTGATAAGATGGCTTTGCATACTGGGGATATAAGTGGTCAACTTTCTACAAATTATTTAATAAAGGCTTCTAGCGATAAAGGTGGAACATATGTACATCAAGCAATTAAGGCTTTGATGGAGGACGGCGGGGAAACTAACATGAAAATAGATGAAACGTCTCTTTTAATACCGTATGATATTGAGAAGAATATGGGAGAAACACGCTATGATGTATTAAATGAACTAGTAAACCTATTTTATAATTATCAGGTTTATTACAACTTAAATGGTGTATTTATTTTTAATGAAAAACCTACTGATTTATCATCAAATATTGAGTGCCAATGGGACTTTGCAGAGTATAATTTAATGCAGAGTATAGAACGTGAAATACAGTATAGCAATATAAAAAATAATTTTATAGTTTACGGTGGTGTTATGGATAACGGAAGCCAGGCTTCATATCATATACTTTTAACTGATGATAAATATCCTAATTGCCCATATACCCAAACACGACTATGCGAGACGTTTACAAGGGATTGGGTAATACAAGAAGATGCATATATAGGTAGCAGTACGGCATACGATACAGCAAAGAAAGCAGGGAAAATAGATAAAGATATAGACGAGATAGAGTTTAACATACCATACCCAGAAAAATATTCAGAAAGCAAAAAGACGGAAATAATAAAATCTCTTAAATACGCTACACAACTATGCAAAAATAGAGCTAAAGAAGAATTATATTATCATCAACAGTCAACAGACACAATAAAATTTACGTGTTTACCTATTTATTCGCTTGACGTAAATAATGTTATAAATGTTTATGATGAGGTTTCAGGTGCGATAGGAAAGTATGTAGTTAGAGAAATTTCATGTGGTTTATCATCAGGAGATGTTATGAATGTTACAGCAATAAAGCTTTGGTAAAATAGGAGGAATAATAAATGATTGACGGACATAGAAGCAATTTCCCAACAGGTTTAGATGAATTTAAGGAGATGTCAGAGATATCTCCAGCATTACAAGAGAGTGTGATAAGATACAGGGAATTAAAGGCAAAGGGTAGCAAAAGAACACCAGCAGAAGAAACAGAGTATAGGGAGTTATCAACTTCTCTTTCACCATATATTTGTTCAGCCGAGGACTGGAACAAACTTTGTGACTCTATGTACAACCTAGAGGAACACTATTTAGATAAGAATTTTGACCAATTTGTAGAAGATGCAAAAACCGATATAGTGCAAACAGCAGAGAACGCAGTAGATACAGCAGTTAACACAGCGATACAAACTACAATTAAAGATTATGTAGAAGAAAAGGTTCCGTTCAGCGTTATTATAAGCGAAACGGAACCTTCTTATATACCCGGAGCGTTATGGATAAAACCAAAGTTAAATTAGAAGGAGGTGATTAAATATGGCAGCAGGAACACTTTATGGGACAGTATACAAACAAAATGGGACGGCTAATGGTGTTTATAGCTTGTGGCTTTCGTGGAACAGTTCGTCATCGGGATTAACTTCAACTGTTAGTGTAACACTTTATTTAAAGAGAAATGATGGCTATTCTAACAGTGCGTGGAATAAATATCATCAGGTTTGGGGTAGGATTTACTGTGATGGCGGAGAGGTAGGTGCATATAACAATCTAGATGTTGACACAAGACGTTCAAATACTGTTACTCTATGCTCTACAACTTTTTCAGTTCAACATCAAAATGGAGTAGAGAAAAGAATAAACCTTTCAGCTTCTTTTGGAAATGTGGCAGTGTCAAGTTGCGACCATGGGGATATAGGTTCTACACAAGTGAGTTTAGGGACAATAACAATCTATAGTCCATGTGGCGCACCTGCAAGTGTATCATTAACCCCTAACCCATTTGAGGACAATGTTACATTAAACTGGAGTGGTGCAAGTGGGGGTTCTAATAACTCTATTAGCAGTTACTTCATTCAACATAGTACAAGTTCTGATAATTCATCTTGGAGTGGATGGACTGATACAACTACCATTAGTACAAATTCATCTTCAGGGTCAACTCAATTTACACCATCTATATCAAGGGGAAACTATATAAAATATAGGATAAGAACACAAGGTACAGCAGGGGGATCTTATTATTCAGGATTTATAGAAAGTAATTCTGTAAGGAGAATACCATATACAAATTGTACCGCTCCAAAAGTTTTTAATGTTACTCCCAATCCATTTGAAAATGCAATAAATATTAGTTGGAGTGATGCATCTTCAGGAACAAACAATTCAATAACAGGATATAGTCTTGAATATTCAACAAGCCCAAATGATTCATCTTGGAGTAATTGGAACCAATTTAATAATGTATCTTCTACAAGTACAAGTGGAAATGCAACCTTTGAAGGGGCTAAGGTAACTAGAGGTAACTACATAAAGTTTAGAATCAGAGTTTTAGGTTCAGCAGGTGCAAGCTATTATTCTCCTTATAAGGAGAGTAAAGTTATCAGGAGAAATAGCTTGCCAAATCCCCCTAATGACTTTTCGGTATCGGTATCTTCTTATGTAATAGGAGAAAGTATAAAACTTTCTTGGTCAAAGGCTGTTGATATAGATTCTAATATTTCACATTATAAGATAGAATATTGTACTTCAACTAACGGAGATACTTGGAATGACTGGATGGAATTAACATCTACAACGAAGCTAATGTATAGTTTTATTCCAATACCATCTTTTTTAGCTAATCAGTCGTATGTAAAATTTAGAATTTGTACAGAGGATAATTTAGGTGCTTCAAGCAGTGATTATATAGAGTCTAGTTTGGTTCAAAGAGATGACAACACAGGTGTGCGATTTGGGATAAATGGACAATATGCAAAGGCATACCTATATGTTGGTGAAAATGGTAGCTGGGTTGAACGTGATGTAGCTATTGGCATAGGTGGTAATTGGGTAGATGCATAGGTTTTATTATTAATAAACCAGTCTTATATTTAGGAGGAATTTGTAAATGAAGGAACTTTTTATATCATTTATATTAGTATATAAATACTTATTAAAAAGAGGGAATATCGCATGAAGATTAATCATATTTATTCTGGAAATGCCGTGGATGCTTTAAAAATATTCCCTGATAATAGTATAGACTGTTGTGTGACTTCGCCCCCTTATTATGGTTTAAGAAACTATAATTCGTCAAAACAAATTGGTCTTGAAGATACACCCGAAGAATATCTTAAAAGATTGTTTGATGTTTTTTTAGAGATTAGAAGGGTACTAAAAAAGGAGGGAACATTATGGTTAAACATGGGGGACAGTTATGCGGGAAGTAATCATGGTAGTGGAGATACTAAATCAATAGGGAATTTGCAGGTATCTAACCAAGTAAGCATTTTTGTTCAGCGTAATGGAATTAAAAGCAAATTGAAAAAGGTTGAAGGATATAAATCAAAAGACATGTTGGGAATACCATGGAGAATGGCTTTAATGTTGCAAAAGTCAGGTTGGTATTTAAGGCAAGACATTATATGGGCAAAGCCCAATCCTATGCCTGAAAGTGTAAAAGATAGATGTACGAAGAGCCATGAATACATTTTTTTTATTATCTAAATCTAAAAAATATTATTTTGATTCGGATTCCATCAAAGAAGTAGCAAGTGAAAGCAGTAAAACTAAATATGGAATATATTATAAGAATAAAAGGGATGTATGGTTTGTTTCTAGCAATGGTTATAGAGGGCTACATTTTGCTACATTTCCACTAAATTTAATAAAACCATGTATTTTAGCAGGTTGTCCTACAAATGGCATAGTTTTAGACCCATTTATTGGGAGCGGGACAGTAGGTGTGGTAGCAAAAAGTTTGAATAGAGATTATATAGGTATAGATGTGAATCCAGATTATTGTGAGTTGGCAAAAAGGAGAATAGGGCAGGGATAATTTCAAAACTAATAATATATTAAATTTATAGACAGCAATTGGGCATTTTAGTATTGACTCTCTTGAATGGTGAATACAATAAAGCAAATCCCTGCCAATTAGACAGGGATTTATTTGATAGATACTAAAAAGGATTTCTTATCATTAGTGAAGTTTAGTGTTAAACATTTATTTATTTAAGCAATATAATTGACGACAACTTTGACGACAACTGTAAAAATTTTAAAAGCTTAAATGGATTCAAAATAGATTTAGTATCAGAAAAAAACATATATATTTACACTATATATTTTTATTCTACATTAAAATTTTGTTATATATGGTAGACATTTAACTAAACTAATGTTATACTTTATATGTACGTTTGACTTTTAATCAAGGTGTCCGGGGTTCGAATCCCCGATGGCTCACCATAATAAACGTTCGGTATTACCGAGCGTTTTTTTGTATAATTGAAATTTACATTTAACACAGGGTATTTAATGTTAAAGTTATGTGCATCTAATGTAATAAAGGGGAAATATACAATTGACCAGTAATATTTTAAAATCTAAACTATTTAATGTTAAAAGCAAATACAAAAGTTTAAAAATTTTTACAAACATTATTCCTATTATTTTAATTTTTGTTATATGGTTTTTAATTTCTAATTCAGATCTAGTTCCTAGATTTATGTTACCTTCGCCACATGATGTTTTTAATGCATTTAGTGAAGATTTTCAAATACTTATTGGAAATGCATTTGTAACATTATCTGAAGCTGTATTAGGGTTATTGATTTCTATTTTTTTGGCATTCATTTTATCTTTTTTTATTGATAGATTCTTATATTTAAAAAAACTCCTATATCCTATTATACTGATTAGTCAAACAATACCAACTATTGCGATAGCACCTATATTGGTTTTATGGTTTGGGTATAATTTTATTTCAAAAATAGTATTAATAGTAGTTTGTTGCTTTTTTCCTATTACTGTTTCATTAATACAGGGTTTTGAATCTATAGACAGTGATATGATAAATTTAATGAGATCTATGAGTGCATCTAAAAATAAGATTTTTTATTATGTTAAGTTACCTATGTCTATAAATAGCTTTTTTTCAGGGTTAAAAATATCTGCATCTTATTCTATAATTTCGGCAACAGTTTCAGAGTGGATGGGTGGCACTTCAGGGTTAGGAGTATACATGACTAAGGTAAAAAAATCTTATATGTTTGATAAAATGTTTGCTTCTATTTTTTTGTTGTCTATAATAAGTTTATTGTTAGTTAAGGCTATAGATGGTATACATTATTTTTTTATGCCAAAAGGCAGTGTGAGATCTGTAAAAAGGAGTTAGTTAATATTAAGAAATTACTTTTGTATATGGTAATTATTTCTACAATGCTGCTATGTTCATGCAGTTGTACTAATAATTTAAATAATGAGCATATTGATTTGGTATTAGATTGGGTTCCAAATACTAATCATACAGGTATTTATGTTGCTAAGACAAAGGGGTATTTTGAAGCAGAAAATTTGGATGTAAAAATATATTTGCCTCCTGAAGACAGTTCAATGGTATTAGTTGCTTCAGGTAGAGGGGATTTTTGTATTGGTTTTCAAGAGTCGTTAATTTTTGCTGCAAGCTCAAATACACCTTTGCCAGTAACAGCGGTTGCATCAATTATGCAACATAATACATCAGGTATTTTATTTTCGAGACATAATGACTTAAGTGATTTTAAAAATTTACAAGGCAAGTCGTATTTATCTTGGGGTTCTCCTGTAGAGCAGAAGATATTAGAATATGCAGTGAAAAAAGATGGAGGAGATTTTAAAAAAGTTAATATAATAGAAGGAACATTGAATGATATTATTACGTCTTTGAACACCAATGTTTATGCAACTACTGCGTATTATGGCTGGGATGGTATATCTGCAAAATTAAAGTTAGATGCAGATTTTATACCATTTGCTGACATAGACTGCGATTTAGACTGTTATAGTCCGTTAATCATAGCAAATAATGAATACCTTAATAAATATCCACAAACAGTGAAGCGATTTTTAAGGGCTATTTCTAAAGGATACGAATATGCAGCTAATAATCCAGAAGAATCGGCTGAAATATTGATGTCTGAGGAATGTAATTTTAACAGAGAATTGGTTTTAGAAAGTCAAAAATGGATTTCTAAGAAATATATAGACGATGCTGCACATTGGGGATTAATAGATGAAAATAGATGGAATAATTTTAACTTGTGGTTGTATAAAAATGGAATTATAAGAAATAAATTAAAAAATAATATATGCATGAATAACAGCTATTTATTAGAGTCTATTTGTTGAGTTGGGGGTCTTATATGTATTTGCAAGTTAAAAATGTAAGTAAATCTTATAATAATATTGATGTACTAAGAAATATATCTATTGATCTAAAAACCAATCAAATAATATCTATTATTGGTTCTAGTGGCATAGGAAAAACAACCTTATTTAATATAATTTCTGGAATTGAATATCCTGATAGTGGAAATGTATTTTTGGATGGAGAAGATATAACTGGGTTAACAGGAAAAGTTGGATATATGTTTCAAAAGGATTTACTATTATATAATAAAAGTATATTAGATAATGTGATACTTCCCTTAAGGATAAAAGGGTACAGTAAATCTGAAGCAAAAAAGATTGCAATTCCTTACTTTAAACAATTTGGCTTAAATGGTTGTGAAAATAAATATCCTAAAGAGGTTTCTGGGGGTATGGTTCAGCGCACGGCATTATTAAGAACATATCTTTTTTCTAAATCAATTTTATTGCTTGATGAGCCTTTTAGTAATTTAGATAGCATATCAAAATTGTCTATGTATGAATGGTATTTAGATGTGAGTAGAAAAAATATTATTTCTTCTATAATTATAACTCACGATATTGAGGAGGCTATATTTCTTTCTGATGTGATATATATTATTTCGGGTAGACCGGGTCAAATTATGAAAAGAATAGATTTACCTTTAACCAGTAAAACAGAACAATTTATGTTGACTAATGATTTAGTAGAAATAAAGAGAGAAATTTTATCGATAATAAAAAATGATAATATTTGTATGGGATTAAATTAAAAATGTGATTTTAAGTATTTTATATAACTTTATTTAGTAAAATAAAAGTCCAAATAGTAATCTATTTTACCACTTGGACTTTAAATTGTTTCTATTGATGAACAAAAACTTTTAATAATTCTGTGTTTTGATTTATAAATTCGGTAAGTTCATCAGAAGAAAGAGGTTTATGCGATATCATTGCCATATTATATATATTATTGCATAAAATTTTACATTTATCATCAGGAAGATTTGGAATAGCCCTAATAATATCACTTTCAGAATTTAAAACTATTTTTGTAGTTATCGGTTGTTCTATTTCTGGGAATATATCTCCATATAAGAGCTTGGCCTCTTTAAGCCGTATTTCCTCTTCAGATAAGAGTATCATAGCAGGTAATTGACTAGTTTTTAAAGGTTGGATTTCAACTAATAAGTTTTCTACATTAACAAATGACTTAAATCTATCTAATATGTCTTTACTATTGCTTAGTTCGTTGTTGCCTTTTAAGCTGTTACTTATATCGGAGTCGATTCGTTTTAACCTGATATCTTTTATATTATATTCAAGAAAATCTATAAAGTGATTATCTATTATACTGCTAAGTATTAGCGCATCAAGGTTATTTTCCTTAAATAATTTTATATATTGAGATTGACTATCAATGTCTGTAACATAGAAGATTTCTTTACCGTTTTTTTCAATAAATTCATTTAATGTTAAATACTCGTTATTTATGGTTTTGTGTAAGATAATATTTTTCACTTTATCATAAAACTTTTCATTATTCATGCACCCATATTCAATAAATGGAGATATATCATCCCAATATGATTCAAATTGTGCTCTATCGTTATTAAAGATAGATATTAATTTATCTGCAACTTTTTTTGTTATGTGATTTGATATTTTCCTAACATCGCCATCGTTTTGCAAAGAACTTCTTGAAACATTTAGGGGTAGATCGGAGCAATCTATGGTACCTTTTAAAAGCATTAAAAATTCAGGGATTACTTCTTGAATGTTGTCTGCAATATAGACTTGATTACAAAAGAGCTTAACTTGTCCCTTATTTATATCTAATGTATTTTTTTGCTTTGGAAAATATAAAATACCTTTTAAATTAAATGGATAATCAACGTTTAAATGAATCCAAAATAAAGGGGGTAGAGGATCCATAAAAGTTTCTCTGTAAAAGTTTTCATATTCTTCATTTGTACAATCTTTTGGTAATTTCAACCATAGCGGATGTGTATTATTAATAGGTTTTGGTTGTTCTGTAGTTTGCTCGTTTGACAGTTCCTTTTTTATATCATCATCGGATTCTATATATATTTCATATGGCATGAAGTAACAATATTTCTTAATTATATCATACAAATGTTCTTTATTTAAGAATTCCTCTTCATTGCTATTAATATGCAGGGTTATAGTAGTTCCAACAGAGTCTTTACTTCCTTCTGAAATTGTATAAGTCGAACTTCCATCGGATTCCCAGTGTATAGGTTTTGCTCCGGGTTTATAAGAAAGAGTATCTATCTCTACCAAATTTGATACCATGTATGCAGAGTAGAATCCTAAACCAAAGTGTCCTATTGTTTCTGCACCTGAGTCTAATTTATCTTTGTATTTGTTTAAAAATTCCTCGGCACCTGAAAAAGCAATTTGTGATATATATTTTTCAACTTCGTCTTCTGTCATTCCTAATCCATTATCACTAACTGATATTGTTTGTTTTTCCTTATCAATAAATACATCGATTCCAGGTAGATAATTACCTATTTGTGCTTCTCCAATATCAATAAGTTTTTCTAATTTTTTAATTGCATCACATGAATTAGAGATAATTTCTCTAATAAAAATATCTTTGTTGGAATATAACCATTTTTTAATAATTGGAAACATATTTTCTGAATGTACCTTAATTTTACCTTCACGTTTCATTCAAAGACCCCCAAAATTATAGAATTTACATAAGTTTGATATTCTTATTTTATTCTACTACAAAGACATAAAATGTCAATCTTTAATATCTAAGATAAATTTAATTAAAATGTTTACCCTAATTAAATATTACATCTAACTAGGGTATATATTAGTAATTATTAATATAATTATTGTATAGCTTTTTTCAACTGCTCTACCATATCTATTTTTTCCCATGGAACATTTAAATCTTCTCTACCCATATGTCCATATGCTGCAAGATGGCGATATATTGGCTTTCTAAGGTCAAGGGTTTTTATAATAGAAGATGGCCTTAAATCAAATACTTTTTTTACAGCTTCAGTTAGCTTTTCATCACTAATAGATGAAGTTCCGAAGCTATTTACCATTATAGAAACTGGTTGAGCTACACCTATGGCATATGCTATTTGAACTTCGCACTTTTCTGCTAAATTTGACGCTACAATATTTTTAGCAACATATCTTGCAGCATATGCTGCAGAACGATCGACCTTAGTTGGATCTTTGCCGGAAAATGCACCGCCGCCATGACGTGCATATCCTCCATAGGTGTCAACAATGATTTTTCTTCCAGTTAAACCGCTATCGCCAACTGGTCCGCCTATAACAAATCTGCCGGTTGGGTTAACAAATATTTTTGTATTATCATCGATCAATTCTTTGGGAACAACAACCTCTATTACATGTTCCTTTATATCTTTTTTTATTTTTTCTAAAGAAATATTTTCTTCATGTTGAGCAGATATAACAATAGCTTCAACTCTTACTGGTTTATTTCCATCGTACTCTATTGTAACCTGTGTTTTACCATCTGGTCTTAAATATTTTAGAATACCATTTTTTCTCACCAAGGAGAGTCGTTTTGCAAGTCGATGAGACAAAGATATTGCTAAAGGCATTAATTCAGGGGTCTCATTACATGCATATCCAAACATCATTCCCTGATCACCGGCGCCTATTTGGTTATTGTCGTCTGTATTGCCTTCTTTTAATTCTAGAGCTTTGTTAACACCCATGGCAATATCGGGAGATTGAGAATCTATTGATGTTATAACAGCGCAGGTATTTCCATCAAATCCGGCTTGGGGATTGTCGTAACCTATGGAATTAACCACTTGACGTGCAATTGATGACATATCTACATAGCAATTAGTAGAGATTTCTCCCATAATATGTATAAGTCCTGTGGTGCAGCTGACTTCACAGGCAACATGGGCCTCTGGATCATTTTGAATTATCTCGTCTAAAATGGCATCAGATATTTGATCACAAATTTTGTCAGGATGCCCTTCAGTGACTGATTCAGATGTAAAAAAGTATTTTGACATGAATAATATCCTCCAATATAATATAAAATTGAAAAATATTTAATCCTGGTTTGTAAAAAGGTATTTAAGGGTATATTAAAAAATAAACCTTGATATTCCGCAAAAATCTAGGAGTTAAGGACCTCATCTGTCGGGAAATCTTTAAAAGTTAGCACCTTGCTAAAAAGCTGGTTGCCGTACGTCATAGGATCTGCTCTCTTGGTCACTCTTGATAAGGATTAAATATTCACTTATTGTGATAATTATAACATGTATAGTCGAAAAAGTACATATTTTACACAATAAAAATGAACTATGTGAACTATGTTATAATATAAAAAATATTGTGATTTTACATTAGTGAAAGCTTACATATTTAATAAATTTGATTATTGATTTTATATCAAATTAAACCTTTTTATGAACAATATATAGTTGACATTTAACAAAATAAATGTTAAAATAGAATAAATTTTAATTTTCGTATTAGAAAGGATATGTTCGTATGGATATTAGAGGAACAAAAACAGAGGCTAATTTATTAACAGCGTTTTCAGGAGAATCCCAAGCAAGAAATAAATACACATATTTTGCTTCAAAAGCAAAGAAAGAAGGGTATAATCAAATTGCAAGCTTATTTGAAGAAACAGCTAATAATGAAAAGGAACATGCAAAAATTTGGTTTAAATTACTAGAGGGAATAGGAACAACAGAAGAAAATCTCATATCTGCTGCTAAAGGAGAAAATTATGAATGGACAGATATGTATGCTAAATTTTCAAAAGAGGCTCGGGAGGAAGGATTTGATGAAATAGCAGAACTCTTTGAATCTGTTGCAAAAATAGAAAAAGAACATGAAGAAAGGTATTTGAAGTTGCTAGAAAATATTAAAAATGGTTTAGTATTTAAAAGAGACAAAGTTATGGTTTGGAAATGTACCAATTGTGGACATATACATGTAGGAACAGAGGCCCCGGATGTATGCCCAGTATGTAGTCATCCAAAATCATATTTTGAAATTAGTTCAGAAAACTATTAATATATAGGGGGTAATTTAATTGAACGTTAAAAAATCAGGAAAGAAAAAATATATTATCATAAGCGCAGTAATAGTTTTAATCATTATTGCTATAGCCTTATATGCAAATCATTCTAAATCTAAGGATGCTGATTATATAGAAGAAACTGTCAAAGTACAGGATATTAGTAAATATAATAGTTTTACAGGAAATATTGAGTCAAGAAGTAGGCAAGATGTTTTTGCAAGTACACTTTTACAAATAAATAGCATTAAGGTTAAAGAAGGAGATATTGTAAAAAAGGGTGATGTTTTATTTAAAGATAGTCTCGGGGGAGAAATAACTGCAGACATTGATGGAGAAGTTGGAGAGATACTTGTTAATGAGGATGAAATATGCCAAGCAGGAACACAGCTGACAACAATTACTGATTATGATAATTTAAGGCTTGTAGTGAATGTAGATGAATATGACATTGCATCTTTAGAGGTTGGAAAAGAAGTAAAAATTTATGTAAATTCACTTAATAAAGAATTTAACGGTAAAGTGTCGAAAGTTTCCAAAGAAGCAAAGAAGGTTGGAAGTGTGACATACTTTACCGCGACTGTTGATTTAGATAAAAACAGTGAATTAAGAGTAGGTATGTCTGCTGAAGCAAAAATATTAGTATCTAGTGCTTCTAATGTTGTAACTATACCAAATAAAGCATTAAGGTTTGACAGTTATAATAATCCATATGTATATATTAAAAATAATGGAGTGCAAGAAAAACGAGAAATAAAAGTTGGAATAAATAATGGTACAATTGTAGAAGTAACTGAAGGCTTAGCAGAGAATGATATTGTAATAATACCTAATACTTCATCATCGACAACTACATTAGATTAGGGGGGAGGAATATGCAAAACGAAATTCTTTCCATGAAAAATATTGTTAAGTCTTATAAAATAGGGGAAGAAGAACAAGTAGTATTAAAAAATATAAGCTTAACAATAAATAAAGGCGAATTTATTTCAATATTGGGTCCTTCAGGTTCTGGAAAATCTACACTTATGAATATTATAGGTTGTTTAGATGTTCCAACTAGTGGAGAATATATCTTTTCTGGATGTGATATTTCTAATTTGACTGAAACTGAATTGGCACATATAAGAAGCAAAGAAGTAGGTTTTGTTTTTCAATCCTTTCAGCTGCTTCCTAGGTTAACAGCTATAGATAATGTTGAATTACCTATGATTTATGCGGGTGTAAGTTATTCTGAAAGGCGTAAAAGAGCTGAAGAAATGTTAAATCGTGTTGGGCTAGGAGAAAAATTGAAAAGTTTTCCAAATCAGTTATCTGGAGGTCAACAACAAAGGGTTGCGATTGCAAGAGCTATGTCTACTAATCCTTCTATTCTTTTGGCAGATGAACCAACAGGTGCTTTAGATCAGAAAACTGGCCGACAGGTTATCGAGTTATTTTGTGAGTTGAATAAAGAAGGTAGAACTATAGTCATGATTACTCATGATGAAAATATAGCAAAAAGTGCAAATAGAATTGTTAGAATTCTTGATGGTAATCTTATAGAGGAGGGAAGGAATAATGTTTAGAGAAAGCTTTAAAATGTCTTGCCAAAATATTATATATAATAAAATGCGTTCCTTCCTTACTACTTTAGGAATTATAATAGGTGTAACTGCTATTATTGCTTTAATTACAATAGTTGAAGGAGTTACAAAGGAAATAACAGACGAATTTAATGGCCTTGGTGCAGGAAAAATTACTATTAATACAGTTGGGACAACCTTAAAACAAGGCTTAACAGATAAGGATGTCGAAGATTTATCTAACATAGAGTATGTATCGAGTGTATCTCCGATGATAGACACTACTGCAACAATCGTAAAAGATAGAGAATTAACAGAAGATGTCTCTGTTTTAGGAAGAGACAATATTTACTTTGAAGGTGAAAAAAGCTTAATTAAGAGAGGGCGAGCTATTAATATATTAGATATTAAAGATAGTAATTATGTTTGTGTAATAGATGAAAATTTAGAGAAAAAGATTTTTATTGCTGAAGATGCTGTTGATAAAGTTATTAAAATAAATGGAATTTCTTTTACAATTATAGGGGTAATGAAAGAAGACGATTCTAGTTTATCGAGTCAGATGTCTGGCCTCTCTTCAGACGGCTCTATTATTATACCTTATAACTTAGCTATGAAAATGACAGAAGTTAATTCGATTAATTCTTTGGAATTAATGTTATCAGATTCAAATAAAGTAGACGAAGTAGTCGAAGAAACGGAATCGATATTAAAGCAAGCTTTTAATCAAAACGAAGATGCTTATACTATAATTAATTTAGATAGCCTTTTAGAAACAGTAACATCAGTAACCAGTATGATGTCTAACATGCTTGGAGGGATAGCTTCAATAGCTCTGCTTGTTGGTGGAATAGGTATTATGAATATGATGCTTGTTTCTGTTACAGAGCGTACTACAGAGATTGGGCTTAGAAAAGCCTTAGGCGCTGAACCTATGAGGATACAGCTTCAATTTATAATAGAATCTGTTATCTTGTCGTTAATGGGTGGATTAATAGGCCTTGGATTAGGAATATTAATTTCTTGGGCTGTTAGTCTGTTGCTAGAAACAACTTTCGCACTCTCTCTAAAAGCAATATTGCTGGGAGTAGGTTTCTCTGCAGGTGTTGGAATTATATTTGGTTGGGCACCTGCTAGAAAGGCAAGTAAGTTGAATCCGATTGATGCACTAAGAAGTATGTAAATTTAGGGATGACTTTATTAAACCGAATAGCACTTTAAACGTGTTATTCGGTTTATTGTATTATATAGGCAATAATTTCATAACAAATATTTAATTTTTATACAAGATGTACATTTAAAGAAATTGCATTACGGTATTTTTTACAAAATAGCACAAACCTATTGCAAAAATATTTATTTTGTAGTATAATTTCAATTAAACAAACGTTTTTATTATGAAAATATAACAAATAAATACAATTATGCAAAGTAAAAGCTTTTATTATAAGGTAGTAAATTATAAAAAAAGTATACTTTATTTGACTCCAAGTATCTACAAAAAAACAGCATAAAAATA
>CALWVF010000038.1 GCA_944384925.1 uncultured Clostridia bacterium | reverse complement strand
TTGCGAAGCTCATCGACTGTATATGCACATAGCCAATCGAAAGCTCCTTTGCCACCATTATAAAAAGTGGTGGCATTTTCTTTTTCAATGAGATCTATAATTTCTTTCTTTAATTTTATTTTGACTTCATCTTTATTGAGAATGTTTGCGTGCCCTGCGAAACAACAAATTTTTCTTTTCATGAATAAATCACCCACATTAATATAGACTAATACATTATATAATGTATTAGTCTATATGTAAAGATACCTGATGTTTTAATATTAAATCAAAACATTAGATTGGTGATAGATATGATAAAGTTAAGAGCAGCAGAGCTCCTAAAAGAAAAGGGAAAAACTAATTATTGGCTGTATAAACAAATGGGTATGAGCTATCAAAATTTCATGAAAATGATTAATAATGAAACTAAATCAATTCAATATACAAATATAGAAGCTCTATGTATAATTTTAGAATGTACACCAAATGACTTATTTAAATTTGAGGATGACTGTTAATAAATATCTTCAATATACCACTAAGTGATAAACTTTTTGGCACAGGTGAGTTTAAGAATTTGAACAAGAAATTAAATAAAACTTATGAACGCTACTAAAAAATAAAGGTGGAATTTTTTCCACCTTACAGCCTATAAAAAAAGCTCAGCTTTAGCTGGGCTTTTTCTACAGGCTGAGACCTATAGATAAATTCTATAGGTCTATTTTTAGTATTAAACAGTTACTTGCTTTTAATAGCTGCTTGAGCTGCAGCCAACCTTGCGATAGGAACTCTAAAGGGAGAGCATGAAACATAATCTAAACCGGTTCTATGGCAGAATTCAACAGAGCTAGGGTCTCCGCCGTGTTCACCACAAATACCAATTTTCAAATTTGCGTTACTTTCTTTTCCTAACTTACTTGCCATTTCTATAAGTTTACCTACACCGTTTTGATCGAGTTTTTCAAATGGATCAAACTCATATATTTTTTTCTCATAATACGAATTTAAAAATTTACCGGCATCATCTCTGCTAAACCCGAATGTCATTTGTGTTAGGTCATTTGTTCCGAAACTAAAGAAATCTGCTTCTTTTGCAATTTCATCAGCTGTTAGTGCAGCGCGAGGTATTTCAATCATTGTTCCAATAGTATATTTCATATCCAGACCTGAATCTTTAATTAAATTATCTGCAGTGCTGCAAACAATACCTTTGATAAACTTAAGCTCATTTACATCTCCAACCAGAGGAATCATAATTTCGGGTTCGATTTTATATTCAGGATATTCACGATTAACATTTATAGCAGCACTTATCACAGCCGTTGTTTGCATTATCGCAATTTCGGGGTAAGATACTGCCAACCTACAACCCCTGTGGCCCATCATAGGATTAAATTCATGAAGGTCTTTTATAATGTTTTCTAAATGTTGAGTCGATATATTTAATGATTGTGCAATTTCAGCTATATCTTTCTTTTTTGTTGGCAGGAATTCATGAAGAGGAGGATCTAAAAATCTTATAGTCATTGGTCGGCCTTCGAGAACTTTATACATTTCTTCAAAATCAGATTGTTGAAATGGCAGGATTTTGTCTAATGCACGTTTACGTTCTTCTGCAGTCTCAACAACAATCATTTCGCGGATAGCTTTTATTCTGTTTTCATCGAAGAACATATGCTCAGTACGGCATAAGCCTATTCCTTCTGCACCGAATTTTATTGCTTGTTGCGCGTCTGCAGGAGTATCAGCATTAGTGCGCACTTTAAGTTTTCTGGTTGAATCTGCCCATTGCATAAATGTGTCGAAATATCCTGATATAGTCGCCTCTGATGTCTGTATTTGTTCTGCATATATTTCTCCTGTTGAACCATTTAAAGAAATATAATCTCCTTCATAAACAGTTTTTCCTCCAAGAGTAAAATACTTTTCGCTTTCGTTTATTTTAATTTCTGTGCATCCTGAAACACAACATGTACCCATGCCTCTAGCAACAACAGCCGCATGAGAGGTCATCCCACCACGAACAGTTAAAATACCCTCTGCAACAGCCATGCCTTCAATATCCTCCGGAGAAGTTTCAAGCCTTGTTAAAATAACTTTTTCGCCCTTATCGTGCCATTCTTTGGCGTCTTGTGCAGAGAAAACTACTTTGCCGCAAGCAGCACCAGGAGAAGCTGCTAAGCCTTTTCCAATTGGTTTAGCCTTGCTTAATGCATTGGGATTAAATTGAGGGTGCAAAAGAGAATCTAATTGTTTCGGATCGACACGCAGCAAAGCTTCATCTTTAGATATTTTTCCTTCTTCAACAAGATCAACAGCTATTTTAAGTGCGGCATTAGCAGTACGTTTGCCGTTTCTGGTTTGAAGCATATATAGCTTGCCGTTTTCTATAGTAAATTCCATATCTTGCATATCCAAATAGTGATTTTCAAGTTTAGAGGCAATTTTAGCAAATTTTTCATACACATCTGGCATACTATCTTTTAAATTGTCTATATTTTGTGGAGTTCTAATACCTGCTACAACATCTTCACCTTGAGCATTTATTAAATATTCACCAAATAGCCGGTGTTCACCTGTTGCAGGGTCTCTTGTAAAAGCAACTCCTGTTCCAGATTTAATACCGGTATTACCGAAAACCATTTCTTGAACATTTACAGCAGTTCCCCAGCTATATGGGATATCGTTCATTCTTCTATATACATTTGCTCGAGGGTTATCCCAAGAACGAAAAACGGCTTTAATAGCCTCTAGAAGTTGTTTGCGAGGTTCCGAAGGGAAGTCTTCGTTTAAGCTTTTTTTATAAAAAGATTTAAATCTATAAACTAAGTCTTTCATATCATCAACATTTAGTTCGGTATCTAATGAGATACCTCTTTCTTTTTTTACATCATCTATAATTCTTTCAAATTCAGATTTTGGTAGTTCCATAACAACATCTGAAAACATTTGAATAAATCTTCTATAAGAGTCATATGCAAATCTTGGATTTTGTGTTAAATGAGCGAGTCCTTCGGTGACTTCATCGTTTAAACCTAGATTTAAAATAGTATCCATCATTCCGGGCATAGATTCTCTAGCTCCAGAGCGAACAGAAAGAAGTAATGGATTTTTAGCGTTACCAAATTTTTTATTAGTTTTTTCTTCTAGTTTTTTAAGACTTTCATAAATCTCATTTTCAATATTTTTAGAAATAGATTTACCGTTTTCGTAATACTTTGCGCAAGCCTCAGTTGTAACAGTAAAGCCTTGTGGAACAGGTAAGCCTAAAATAGTCATTTCAGCTAAATTAGCACCTTTTCCACCTAAAAGTTCACGCATTTTTCCGTTCCCTTCGGAAAATAAGTATACATATTTTTCACTCATTTTATAATAGCCTCCTAAAAATAAAAAGTTTTGTTGATAAAAGAAGTCAAATCATACATAGTTGTAAAAGCTTAATATGCCAATAATACTATTTTTTCATATTGTTATAAATTTAATTATGACAAATTTTAACGATAAAATCAATACATAATAATAACTTACATATTTAATCTTGAAAAATATTACTATTATTGAGATAATATTAATATAATATGTTTGTAAAGTGAAAATATAATTCATAAATTTTATTTTTATAAAGAGGTTAAGAAATGGCAAAAAAATGTGCAATTATTTTAGCAGCCGGTGAAGGAACAAGAATGAAAATGAATTTACCGAAAGTACTTGCATCGGTTTTATTTAAACCAATGTTAAAATGGGTGTTAGACTCGGTGGCTTTATCTGAAATAGATAAGATATGTGTTGTTGCAGGGTATCAATACCAGGATGTTAAGAAATATTTAGATTCTACTAATATAAATTGTGATATAGTAATACAAAATGAAAGAAAAGGTACTGCACATGCTGTGATGTGCGCAGAACAATTTTTAAGTCAGTACCCTAATGGGGACGTTTTAATACTAGGGGGAGACTCACCTTTTATCGATGAAACAACTATTAAGCAATCATATAATATACATAAATCTAAGCTTAATGCTGCAACCGTTATATCTGCTGAAATTGATGAACCCTCTGGATATGGTCGAATACTAAGAAATAAAACAACAAATGAATTTATTGATATCATAGAACATAAAGATGCAACCGAATCTGTGAAAACTATAAAAGAAGTAAATTCAGGCGCATATTGGTTTAATGTAGAAAAACTTTTAAGTGTTTTACCTAATATATCAAACAACAATGCACAGGGTGAATATTATTTACCCGATACTATTAAGCTTCTTTTAGAGCAAGGTGAAAAAGTGTATGCGTTTAAAACAAATTGTAAAGATATAGTTCTTGGAGCTAATACATGTGAACAGCTAAATTACCTTAACGTTATTGCAAGAAGTAAAATTATTAAGGATATGCTGAAAAAAGGTGTTAGCATACCATGTACAGATGGAATTATAATTGGCCCGGATGTAGAAATAGAAGAAGGTAGCTGTATTATGCCGAATACCTTAATTTATGGGTTGTCTTCAGTAGGGAAAAATTGTGTTGTAGGACCAAATTGTGAAATTATAGATAGTGTTTTAGAAGAAAACTCTGTTGTGAATTTTAGTTATTGCAAAAATAGTGTTATAAAAAAATGTCGTAGCATAGGACCTTTTTGTAGTATAATAGATAATTGAATATGTTATTAAGAAATGTTATACTAAAATAGACGAATAAAAGTGTTTTGTAGGAGGAACAAATGTATGAGTTTTCATGGCAAGGACATAAAAATATTTACAGCAAACTCTAACCCTGAAGTAGCAAAGGAAATTGCAGAGTGTATTGGAATCCCAATGGGAAAATCAGAAGTTTCACAATTTAGTGATGGAGAAATTTCAGTTTCTTTACATGAGTCTGTGAGAGGTTCAGACTGCTTTATTATTCAATCTACATGCAATCCTGTAAATCATAACTTAATGGAGCTGCTAATAATGATAGATGCAATGAAAAGAGCATCGGCAGCAAGAATTACAGCAGTTATACCGTATTTTGGATATGCACGCCAAGATAGAAAAGCAAAAGCAAGAGATGCAATCTCTGCAAAGTTAGTATCGGATTTAATAACAGTAGCTGGAGCCAATCGTGTATTAACAATGGATTTACATGCACCGCAAATACAAGGTTTCTTTAATATACCGGTTGACCATCTTGTTGGTGCACCGATGCTTGCGGAATTTTTAAGGGAAAAGATCCAAGGCAGAGTAAATGATTATGTTGTGGTTTCTCCTGATTTAGGGTCAGTGACAAGGGCAAGACACTTCACGACCAAACTTGGTTGTCCACTTGCAATTATCGATAAACGTCGCCAAAGAGCAAATGTATCGGAAGTAATGAATATAGTGGGAGATGTGAAAGACAAAAAGGTAATTTTAGTTGATGATATGATCGACACAGCAGGAACATTATGTAATGCAGCAACTGCGCTTATAGAAAAAGGAGGGGCTAAAGAGATATATGCGTGTGCAACACATGGCGTGTTGTCTGGACCAGCAATAGAAAGAATAAAAAATAGCCCAATAAGAGAACTAATATTGTTAAATACTGTGCCAATACCGGAAAGTAAAATGTTAGATAAATTCACAATTTTATCGGTTGCAGAGTTGTTTGCAGAGGCAATACAGAGAATATATGCCGATAAACCGGTTTCTCCTATGTTTATATAATATGAAAATAAAATTAGGCGGGGTAGTAATCTATCCCGCCACAAGTCTTTATAGTTATTGAAGATTAAAGCGATGCTGTGCTTGTTATTTTAATATAAATATTTTTGGAAATAATATGTTAGAGTTCTATGGTTAAGAGGTGATAGGTTGTGTCGAATATATTTGATGTATTTTCAAAAATAAGTCAAAAAAAATTTGCTATAACACATATTGTAGTTGGGCTAGGTAATTATGGTGTTAAATATGAAAATACAAGGCATAATGCAGGGTTTATGGCTTTAGATTTACTTGCAGAAAAATACAATACTAAAATTAGTAAATTTAAATTTCATTCGTTGATAAGTGAGGTTACAATAGAGAATGAGAGAGTTTTATTGTTAAAACCACAAACATACATGAATTTAAGTGGTATAGCGGTGGAAGAAGCAATAGCATTTTACAAAATTCCTATAGAGAATGTTGTAATAGTGTATGACGATATATCGATGGACATAGGTAAAATCAGAATCAGAAGAAGCGGCACATCAGGTGGACATAATGGTATAAAAAGCATAATTGATTATACAGGATCAAAGGAATTTCCACGCGTGAAAATAGGAATAGGAAATAAACCGAACGCAAATTGGGATTTAGCAGATTGGGTTCTTTCAAGATTCAACAGCCAAGAGCTGCAAAAATTAAAACCGGCATTGGAGAATTCACTGAATGCGATTGAACTTATAATTTCAAATAAGGCTCAAGAGGCCATGAATAATTATAACTGATAAACATATTATAAAAGTATTATAAAGGTGAAAGAGTTTTTTGATTTTTAGGCTGAAATTAGAAATGGGGGGTATTAAAGCGATTATTCATTATTAAATATATCGCTTTTATTATGGAGTTTTTAAAAGATATTTTACATAGTGTGCCAGAGTATAAGATATTAAAAAAGTATGTCGATGAAAAAATATTGCCTATAGGAGTAGTTGGAGTTTCACATATTCACAAAAGTCATATAGTATACTCGATGATATCAGATAAAAGAAAAAAAGCGTTTGTTATATCACCAGATGAATCTCAAGCGCAAAAAATGGCAAATGATTTTATTTCTATGGGGTTGCGTGTGGTTGTATATTTGTCTAAAGATTTTAATTTTAGAGATTTAGAAAGTAGATCTATGGAATACGAGCAACAAAGATTAAGTGCACTTTCTGAAATATTAGATGATAATTGTGATGTTATAATATCTTGCATAGATGCAGCACTACAATATACAATACCTCCTGAATTATTAAGGAAAGTAAATAAACGTTTTTATGTCTCGCAAGAAATACCTATTTCAGAAATATCAGGATATTTGATATCGTGCGGATACACAAAATGCGAACAAGTAGATGGACCAGGTCAATTCTCTATTCGCGGTGGAATATTGGATTTATATACACCCAATCATTTGCAACCTATACGCATGGAGTTTTGGGGAGATGAAATTGATACAATATCATATTTTGACCCTGAAACGCAAAGAAGAACGGAATCAATAGAGGAAATAGAGATTTCAACATCGACAGAAGTTCTTGTGGAAAAACCAGAAGAACTAGCAAAGAAAATATCGGATTTTATGAATCAATTAGATGAACAAAAGCTGAATATTTGTCGTGAACATTTGTTAGGTGAAATAGAAAAGCTGAATAATGATATTATACCTAATTCAATCGACAAATTTATACCATTGCTATATAAAAAAACATCAACATTATTTGACTATATAAGCGATAAATATATGGTCTTTATGTCTGAACCGCAAAAGATAGAGCAACGCTTAAAAGCAAATTTATGGCAATGGGGAGAAGATATAAAAGAATATTTTAAAGAGGGAGTATTATGTTCGGGGCTAGATAAATACTTTGAGGATGAAGTTTATCTAGAAGACTGTTTATCGAGCAAAGAATTAATATATCTAGATGTTTTTGCACATAGTGATTATATATTGCCAGTAAAGAATGTTGTTCATTTTAAGGCAAGGCAGCTTGGTATTTGGAATGGAAGTATGAAGACATTATGCAATGATTTAGACACAATGTATAATGAAGATACAGGAATAGTAATATTAGCAGGAACCGAACGCGCGGCGCAATCGGTGTTTGAGGATTTGAATGGTAAAGAATATAGAGTAGAATTTCATAGAAAAATTTCTGAGTTGGAAAAAGGCAGAATCATTGTTTTACCGGGAAGTTTATCCGAAGGTTTTGAATATGGATCTTGCCCATTTATTGTTATGACTCATGGGCATGTATTTGAAAAAAACAAGAAGCGACGCAAGAAAGATAAAAATGCAAGAGAGATATATAGCTTATCTGAATTATCAACTGGCGACTATGTTGTTCACAGCTTGCACGGAATAGGGATTTTCGATGGAATACAAAAAATTAATATGCAGGGTGTAGTAAAGGATTATATAAAAGTTCAATATGCTAAGGGAGATACTTTATATGTTCCTGTAACTCAATTAGACATGGTTTCGAAATATATAGGAAGTAAAGAAGATGCAAATGTACGTTTAAATAAATTAGGCTCTAGTGAATGGCAAAAAACAAAAAGTAGAGTTCGATCTGCGGTTAAAGACATCGCAAAAGATTTAATAAAATTGTATTCAGAGAGAATGAAGGCAAAAGGCCACAGGTTTCCTGAAGATAATGAATGGCAACGAGATTTTGAGAGTCACTTTGAATATGAAGAAACTGTAGACCAATTGAATTGTATTGAGGAAATAAAAAATGATATGCAAAGAGAAGCACCAATGGACAGACTGTTATGTGGAGATGTAGGCTTTGGAAAAACAGAAGTTGCACTTCGAGCAGCATTTAAATGTGTATCAGATTCAAAACAATGTGCATTACTTGTGCCAACAACGATTTTAGCTTGGCAACATTATCAAAATATTTTAAAAAGATTTGAAGGGTACCCAGTTAATATACAACTGTTATCTAGGTTTAGGACATCAAAACAACAGGAGGAAATATTAAAGCAGCTAAAACGAGGGGAAATAGATTTTATAATAGGAACACATAGGTTAGTGCAAAAAGATGTAGAATTTTATGATTTAGGACTTGTAATAATAGACGAAGAGCAAAGATTTGGTGTAGCACAAAAGGAAAGATTTAAAAATATATGTAAAAATGTAGATGTATTAACTCTTTCGGCAACACCAATTCCAAGAACATTAAATATGGCAATGTCTGGAATAAGAGATATGTCTTCGCTAGAGGAAGCTCCTCAAAATCGACATCCTGTACAGACTTATGTTTTAGAGCATGATCAGTCTATTATAAATGAGGCAATAAGAAAAGAGCTTAGAAGAGGTGGGCAGGTTTATTATCTTCACAACAGAGTTGAGGATATAGAATCTGTTGCAACGTTATTGAAATCACAAATCCCCGAGGCAAACATTGATGTAGCACATGGAAAAATGAATGAATCTCAACTTTCAGAAGTATGGAAAAAAATGTTGGAACAAGAAATAGATATACTGGTATGTACTACAATCATAGAAACGGGTGTAGACCTTCCAAACGCAAATACCTTAATAATAGAAAATGCAGATTATATGGGACTTTCACAATTACATCAGTTAAGAGGAAGAGTCGGGAGATCTGCAAGAAGAGCATATGCTTACTTTACCTTTAAAAGGAGTAAAGTACTTAGCGATATATCGCAAAAAAGGCTTTCAGCAATAAGAGAATTCACAGAGTTTGGGTCTGGATTTAAAATAGCAATGCGTGATTTAGAGCTAAGAGGTGCAGGAAACATATTAGGATCAGAGCAACATGGCAATATGGAAGATGTTGGATACGATATGTATTTGAAATTGTTGGGAGAAGCTGTGAGAGAAGAAAAGGGAGAGCGGATTGAAAATTATGAGCTCGAATGTTTGGTTGATTTGCAAATTCAAGCACATATATCAGAAAAATATATATCAGGACTAAATCAAAGATTAGAGTTTTATAGGAAAATATCTTATATTAGAACCAAGGAAGATGCTATGGATGTTTTAGATGAGCTAATAGATAGGTTCGGTGAACCTCCAGCATCTGTAAAGGGATTAATAGACATTGCTTTAATTAGGAACACAGCAGCATCTTTAGGAATTTATGAAATAAAGCAAGTGACAGATGCGCTGAATTTATATCAGAGAAAAATTAATATAGAGCAAGTATCGGAAATACTTGCAACAGCTAAAAGAAAAATATTATTTAATGCAGGCTCTAATCCGTATATATCTATAAAATTAAATAAAGGAGAAAATCCGGTTAAAGTATTAAGGGAAGTTTTAGATTTATCTAAATCCGAAAGTACAGTATAGTTTTATTTACAAGAAGTTTATGTTTTATAATTTTAAAATAGGGGTGAATTTATATGCTAAAAAATGAATCAAGACAAAAAAAAATATTATTTAGCGCGGTGCAGCCTAGTGGAGCTATAACACTAGGAAATTATCTGGGAGCTTTAAGAAATTGGGTTGACTTGCAAGATGATTTTGATTGTATATTTTCATTGGCAGATTTGCATACAATTACGGTACGTCAAGAACCCTTGGTATTTAGAAGAAATATAATCGAGGCATATGCATTGCTTTTAGCATGTGGGGTTAATGTTGAAAAAAGTATATTTTTTATACAAAGTCATGTTGATACACATGCACAGCTAGCATGGATTTTAAATTGTTATACTCAATTTGGTGAATTATCGAGAATGACGCAATTTAAAGATAAATCGTTAAAACACTCAGATAATATAAACGCCGGATTATTTACATATCCATCGTTAATGGCAGCAGATATATTGTTATATCAGGCAAATGTGGTTCCAGTTGGGATAGATCAGAAACAACATCTTGAGTTGACAAGAGACATAGCAGAAAGATTTAATGGCATTTATGGAGATGTGTTTTCAATTCCAGAGCCATATATACCTAAAGTTGGAGCAAAAATAATGTCTTTGCAGGACCCAACGAAAAAGATGTCGAAATCCGATACAAATGCGAATGCATGTATAACTATTTTAGAAAAGCCGGATATGGTAATGAAAAAGTTTAAGCGTGCAGTAACGGACTCAGAATCGGAAGTTAGATATGCAGATGGCAAAGATGGAGTAAATAATCTGATGGGTATATACTCTATTACAACAGGAAAAAGTTATAAAGAGATTGAAAATGAGTTTCGAGGAATTGGATATGGAGAATTTAAGGTAGCGGTTGCAGAGTCGGTGATAGAATTATTAAAACCAATTCAAGAAAAATTTAAACTTATAATGCAAGATAAAGAGCAGTTATCAAAACTTTATAATGACTCTGCGGAAAAAGCACGATATATATCTCAAAAAACATTAAGCAAGGTTATGAAAAAGGTTGGATTTATTACAAAGTAGTATACGTGCAAGATAATTGTTATTTTGTATTAGGCATACAATAAATGCTCTATTTCTAAAATTCTAGAAATAGAGCATAATATTTTTAATATTAAATTTTATTTGAGCTTAATGTAGAGGCCAATTTTTTGTAACAGTCGGCTCAAAAAATTTACAAAGTCATAAGGGCATATAAATCCTGCTGCAATTAACTTAAATAAAGCTTTATATAGTTAAATATCATTACTAGCATTAAACTTAGATATTACATACCAAACCATGGGGTTGAATGCTATATCTGTTTTGCTTTATCCCTTGCGTTTTCAGCATTCTTCAAAGCTTTCTCCTTTAAAGCTTTCGCTTCCTTTTTGTTGGCTGTGTCATCCTCCCTCAAATACCTTTTCAATTCTTTATACTTACTTACTACTTCATCCCAGCACTGTGCCAGTATTTCATAATTTTCTGATGTTTTATTAGCTTTTGCAATCATGTCCGCTTTTATCGCCCTTGCTTGAGCTGCCATTATTCTAGAATATGATGCATATTTTTTCGCCTTTGCTTGAGCTGCCATTATTTCAGGATTTGTTGCATCTTGGGCATATTCATCGTATGCTTCTCTCGATTTAGCTAATTCATCCCAATGCTGTGCTAGCATTTCATAATTTTCTGGTGTTTTATTATCACTTGCAATCATTTCCGCTTTTATCGCCCTTGCTTGAGCTGCCATCATTCTAGAATATGTTGCATCTTGGGCATATTCATCGTCTGTTTCTCTCAATTTAGCTAATTCATCCAAATGCTGTGCTAGTATTTCATAATTTTCTGGTGTTTTATTAGCACTTGCAATCATGTCCGCTTTTTCCGCCCTTGCTTGAGCTGCCATTATTCTAGAATATGCTGCATCTTGGGCATATTCATCGTCTGTTTCTCTCAATTTAGCTAATTTATCCCAATGCTGTGCTAGTATTTCATAATTTTCTGGTGTTTTATTAGCTTTTGCAATCATGTCCGCTTTTATCGCCCTTGCTTGAGCTGCCGTTATTCTAGAATATATTGCATCTCGGGCATATTTATCGTCTGTCTCTCTCAATTTAGCTAATTCATCCCAGCACTGTGCCACAATTTCATAATTTTCTGGTGTTTTGTTAGCACTTGCAATCATTTCCGCTTTTTTCGCCCTTGCTTGAGCTGCCGCTATTCTAGAATATATTGCATCTCGGACATATTCATCGTCTGTTTCTCTCAATTTAGCTAATTCATCCCAATGCTGTGCTAGCATTTCATAATTTTCTGGTGTTTTATTAGTCTCTACAATCATTTGTGCTTTTTTCAACCGTGCTAGTACTGCTCTATCTCTAGCAATCATTTCATATTCATTATTTCCAATAGCTTGTGTTAATTGAGCTGCATTATCCCAACACTGTGCTGCATTTTCATAATTCTCTAGTGTTTTATTAGCCTTTGCAATCATTTGTGCTAGTTTTGCTCTTGCCCAAGCGGCATTTGCTCTAGCGGTTCCTTCGTATTTAGAACTTTGTACTGATTGAGCTGCATTATCCCAACACTGTGCTGCATTTTCATAATTCTTTTGTGTTTTATTAGTCTCTACAATCATTTGTGCTAGTTTTGCTCTTGCCCAAGCGGCATTTGCCCTAGCAGTTTCTGCGTATTCAGAAGTTTGTACTAATTGAGCTACATTATCCCAATGCTTTGCCAAAGTTTCATAATTCTCTAGTGTTTGATCATTATTTGCAATCATTTGTACTTTTTTCAATTGTGCTATTGCTGCACTCTTTCTAGCAGATATAGCGTATTCGGTATATCCATTTACTTTTGCCAATTTAGCTGCTTTATTCCAACAATGTGCCAGTTTTGCATAATTCTCTTCTGTTTTACATTTCATGGCTATAACTTGCGCTTGTCTTGCCTTTGCGTCTGCTATCATTAGTCTAGCATATGTTGCGTATTTGTCATTTTCGATTTTTTCAAACAATTTCAATACTTTACCCCAGCACCTAGCAGTATTTTCCCAACTCTCTGGTGTTTGTTCCATGAGCGCTGTCTTTTTTACTTGATTTGCTTTTTCCAGTGCATTATTTATGATTTTGTCCATTTTATGTCTAACCTTGTGTGCACAAGCCTCTGATATTTTTGCTTCCTCAACTTCTCCTCTTAGATAATGCTCATTTATATCTAGTTTATAAAAGTCGAATAACATTTTTAAATTTTCTATTGTTGGCTTGCTTTCTACAATACTTTCCCAATGCATAAGTGTAAGGCTGTGAGCATATGCAAATTGCCCTCCAGAGAAAAGTAACCCTAAAGCAATCATTATAGTACAAAGCCTTTTATAAGTATTTCTATTACGTATCATTTTTTCCTCCATTTTTTTCGAAATTTATTTTCTTAACATAACAAAATTTTTAAGTAATCTCAATTATTAATTAATAAAAAGCAAATTGTGATTACTTTTTATAGCTTATAGCTATAGATATTCATTTCTTTTAATTACGATTTAATTCAATCAAAACAACATTATATTATTGAATATCTTAAATTTATACAATACTATCCTCCTTTTATAGTAAATTATAATATTTTTTTTAAACTATTTCAATATTAAACTAACCAAAAATCAAAGTTTGGTTCTTACTACAATAAACTAAAAATAAACTATATTTAATTGTAAAATACTAATAAAAATAGTTCTATCATAAATTTGACAGAACTATTTTTCATAAGCATTAGATTTTATAATATTAGTTTAGTATCATAGTTTGAGGTCCTTTCTCCAATTATCTTAAATAAGGGATTAATTTTTCCCAACTCATTACTATATACCATCCCAATGAATATTAAAAGAAACCTTTATTCCTCGATATTTTATTTGAATAAGGTGATTCCAAAAAGCTTTACTAGTGCATAGATTTTAAAATGTCCAATTGGATCTTTAATTTTTCTGGTAAATCATCACCAAACTTTTTAAAGAAATCCTCTATATCGGCAACTTCATCTTTCCACATATCGTTATCAACATTTAAAATACTTTCTAATGTTTCTAAATTGATGTTAAGACCATCTGTATTTATATCTTTGGCATAAGGTAGAAAACCGATAGGAGTTTCTTTAGCGTCTACTTCATTATCACAACGCTTTAAAATCCATTCAATAACACGCAAATTGTCTCTAAAACCAGGCCAAATAAATTTGTTATTTTCATCTAACCGAAACCAATTGACATTGAAAATTTTAGGAGCTTTATCCCCAAGCTTCTCACCAATCTTAAACCAATGATTAAAATATTCTGCCATGTTATATCCACAAAACGGCAACATAGCCATTGGATCTCGACGAACGACACCAACCTTACCAGAAGCTGCAGCAGTAGTTTCAGAAGCCATGGTAGCTCCAACGAATACACCGTTATCCCAATTTCTTGATTGATAAACAAGAGGTGTTGTATGAGCGCGTCTGCCTCCGAATACAATAGCAGATATTGGAACTCCCTCAGGATTTGCAAATTCTTTACTTATACAAGGGCAATTAACTACTGGAGCAGTGAATCTGCTATTTGGGTGAGAGCCAGGCTCGTTAGATGTCTTACCATTCCAAGGCTCGCCTTTCCAGTCGATTGCGTTTTCTGGTGGTGTTTGGTCAAGACCTTGCCACCATACAGTATTATTATCGAGATTTTGAACAACATTAGTAAAGATTGTATTTTTTTTGATTGTTTCCAGGGCATTGGGGTTAGAATTACGATTTGTTCCGGGAGCAACACCAAAAAAACCATTTTCAGGATTAATAGCCCAAAGAGATCCATCAGCTCCTATTCTCATCCAAGCGATATCATCACCAACACACCAAACCTTATACCCTTTCTTTTTATAACCCTCTGGGGGAATTAACATTGCTAAGTTAGTTTTTCCGCAAGCAGAAGGAAAGGCAGCAGCAATATATTTAGTTTCTCCATTTGGATTTTCGACGCCTAGAATAAGCATATGTTCAGCTAGCCAGCCTTCTTGCTTTCCTAAATAAGATGCAATTCTTAAAGCAAAGCATTTTTTACCTAACAATACATTGCCACCATACCCAGAGTTTACAGAAATAATAGTATAGTCTTCTGGGAAATGGCATATATATCTTTTTGAATCATCGATATCGCAAGAGCAATGTAACCCTCTAACCCAATCATTGCTATTACCAAGAGCATCTAGTACATTTTGTCCAACCCTTGTCATTATAGCCATGTTTAATACAACATATATAGAATCGGTGAGTTCAATACCTATTTTAGAGAATTTAGATCCCACCTGACCCATACAATAGGGAATAATATACATAGTGCGACCTTTATAACTATTTCGTGCGATATCATATAATTTTTTATATGCTTCATCAGAATGCCACCAATTATTTGTGGGGCCAACATCATCTTTGTTTTTAGTGCAAATAAAGGTTCTGTCTTCGACACGTGCAACATCATTTACATTAGTTCTGTGCAAATAACATCCTGGCAAAAGTTCTTGGTTTAACTTTATTAATTCGCCTGTTTCACAAGCTTGCTTCCGGAGTTTTTCTAGTTGCATTTCAGATCCGTCGATCCACACAACAGAGTCAGGGACAACAAGATTTTTCATTTCGGTAATCCAATTAAGAACAGAGGTATTATTTGTCATATTAATCTACCCTTTCATATATAAGCTTAAAATATAATAGAAATGTATTATTACCTAAAAATTGTGCTGGCACTCATAAAAGTAGGCCAAGTCTTAGAAAACTTATATTAATAGTTTTAAAATCAAGTATAAGGTGTTAACAAAAAATCAACTAATCAATAGGAGTAGACGCACATGCATTTAAGTTTAAGTTAGCTATATTTCCAGTTAAGTATTCATAATATGCTTGCGAGCCTACCATGGCAGCATTGTCACCACAAAAACATAGATTCGGTAAATATAATTTCCAATTATAATTTAAACATTCCTCTAATAGTTGTCGTCTTAACAAAGAATTTGCAGAAACTCCTCCAGCTACAACTAATTTACTGTAACCAAAATCTTTTGCAGCTCTAATAAAATTTGTTGTAAGACAATCTACAACAGACTTCCTAAATGAGGCAGCTAAATCATCTACAGGCAGTGTATTATTTTTTTGTTTTGCATTATGTATTTGATTAATTACTGCCGTTTTTAGCCCTGAAAAGCTAAAATCATATTTAGAATTAGTAACTGTTGGCCTTGGCAGCTTAAATGAATTTTCATTTCCGGATTCAGCAACTTTGTCGAGATAAACACCACCTGGATATGGTATACCCATTGCTCTTGCAGCCTTGTCGAAGGCTTCTCCTGCAGCGTCATCTCTGGTTTTACCTATGGTGTTGAAAGTTGTATAATCTTTAACTTCAATTATATGGCTGTGACCACCGGAAACTACCAAACATATAAATGGAGGTTCCAAATCTGGGTGAGAAATGTAGTTTGATGCAATATGTGAACGCAGATGATGCACAGGTATCAGTGGGAGGTCCAAAGCAAGAGAAAGAGCTTTTGCAAAGTTTACCCCAACAAGCAACGAGCCAATTAAACCAGGAGTGTGAGTAACAGCTATAGCATCTATTTCATTAAAAGATAAATCGGCGTTATCCAAAGCATTTTGGGTAATAACTGCTATAGATTCAATGTGACGTCTAGAGGCAATTTCGGGAACTACTCCTCCATATAGTTTATGCTCCTCGATTTGAGAGGCTACAACTGATGAAATAACAAAACGTCCATTTTCAACAACCGATGCAGCAGTTTCATCGCAAGAGGTTTCGATTGATAATATTTTCATATGTTATTATTAGAGAACCTTTTAATAAAAGATAATTCAGCCCTCTTATTCCTTTCTTTAAAATTAAATAAAATCAAGTTTTAAAAGTAAAGCATCTTCACAAGGTTCAGAATAAAAATTTTTTCGGCGTCCGACCAATTTAAAATTAAAATATTCATAAAGACTAATAGCAACTTTATTAGATTCGCGTACTTCTAGGGTGATAAAATCGAAGTGGTTTTTCTTAGAATAATCGCATATTGATTCAAGTAATTTTTTTCCGATTCCTTGATGCTGAAATTTTTTAGAAACAGCAATATTAGTTATATAACCTTCTGAGAGGATACAATACATTCCAATATAGCCCACAACATAGTTATTTTTCATGGCACATAAAAAATAGGCATTTGGGTTCGACAATTCATCAAATAGGCTTTTATATGACCACGGATGCACAAAACATTCTTTTTCTATTTCACATATTTGTTCGATATGTTCTTGTCTCATGTTTAAAATATTTATTTCCATAATGACTGTTAATTCTTATGATGTGAAATCAGCAAAAAGTTCTTTAAGTGAACTTTTTATATAATCTCGTGTTTTCCGGTAAGTTTCTATGCCCATACAATATGGATCAGGAACACCATTTCCTAAAACTTTTATTTTGTCTTGTTCTATACCAAATGCTTTTAATGCATTAGCGTGTTGGTTTGTCATTACAATAAAATAATCGAAAGATGAAATATCTTCTATATTACTTAAGTTTTTAGATTTATGCTCACTAATGTCGATACCTATTTCTTTACAAGCTTCAATAGCCTCCGGTGTAGCAGGAGAGCCATCAGCACAATATAATCCAGCACTCTGGCAAGTGAAATCTTTATTATTAACTATAGATTTGAATATGCCTTCTGCCATAGGACTTCTACATGTATTTCCGGTACAAATAAATAAAATTTTCATATAACACATCCCTTTTAATATAAAATAGATAATCTATTTTTTAGTATCGAACCAAGTTTTACCAATAGATACATCCACAGGAAGAGGAACAAGAAGATGAACACAATTTTCCATTTCCTCTTTTAAAATTACTTTAGCTTTTTCGGAATCGTCAATAGATGATTCAATAATCAGTTCATCGTGTACTTGCAAAATTAATTTTGCATTTAGGTTTTCTTTTTCAAGTCTATTTTGAACTTTAACCATTGCAATTTTTATTATATCTGCTGCAGCACCTTGTATAGGCATATTTTTAGCTACACGTTCCCCGAAAGCTCTTAAATTGAAATTAGATGACTCTAATTCCGGTAGATATCGTCTTCTCCCAAACATAGTTGCAACATATCCATCTTTTTTAGCTTGTTCAGTTATATTTTTCATATATTCTTGAACCTTATTATAATGAGTTAAAAACGAATTTATATAATTTTTAGCCTCTGCTACTGTAACCCCAATGTCTTTCGAGAGAGAAAATGCACTTATTCCATAGACTATACCAAAATTAACTGCTTTTGCTCTGCTTCTCATTAAGGGGGTAATCAGCTCCTCTGGCAAGTGGAAAACTGTGCATGCAGTTTTTGTGTGAATGTCCTCATTATTGTTAAATGCTTCAATCATATTGGGATCTTGAGCAACATGTGCCAATACGCGCAATTCAACCTGAGAGTAATCGGCATCGACTAAAACAAAACCATCTTTTGCATGAAAGAATTTACGTAATTCCTTTCCAACCTCTGTGCGAACAGGGATATTTTGCAGATTTGGTTCTGTCGAACTAATGCGTCCTGTCCTTGTTTCTACTTGATTAAAGTTAGAATGTATTTTACCATCTTTTCCGATAACTTTTGCAAGGCCATCGCAATACGTTGATTTAAGCTTAGAAAGGGTTCTGAACTCTAATATTTGGTCAACGACAGGATGCTCATATCTTAAGTTTTCTAGAACTTCTGCATTTGTGGAGTAACCACTTTTAGTTTTTTTGCCTTTAGTGAGTCCCAGCTTATCGAAAAGCGCAGCACTGAGTTGTTTTGGTGAGTTAATATTAAATTCATATCCAACATTAGCAAAGATATTTTGCTCAAGTTCCTTTATGTTTTTTTCTAGAACTGTACCATACTGTTTTATTCCCTCATAATTTATAGAAAATCCTTCGTTTTCCATTTTTGCTAATACTTTTGATAATGGTATCTCAATATCTTTTAGTAAAGATTCCTGTGAGTTTTGATTAATATTTTCTTGCAATACTTCAACTAATTTTGGAAATACAACAATATTTTTTAATATTTCATTAGAAGAATTAGAGTAATCTGATTCTATGTTATAAATTTCACATAATCGTTCGATCTCATAGCTGGAAGAAGATGCACTTAAAAGATAAGCGGCAAGCATTGTGTCGAAGTCAGCATTTTTTAAATTTATTTTCATGTATTCCAAGACCGAAAATAGAGGCTTGAAATTGTGTGTTTGCTTAGCGATATTTTCATCTTCAAATAGCTCTTTAAGAAATTCATAAAAACCATCTTGCTGATGTATTAGAAATATCTCATTATCTATATTTATAGTAATGCACATAACTTCAGAGTTATTAATTTCTGCCAGAAACTGCAATTTTAAGTTATTTTTAATTTTAATTTTCAAATCATTGAGATCAATATCTTCATGGTATTTTATAAATTTATTAATAGTAGGTTGAGGAGTGTCTATATCAACATTTTTTAGACCGAGCTTCTCGATTAGAGAAAAAAATTCAAGCTCTTTCATTAAGGAAATTGTGTTTTTATAGTCAATTTGTTTTGGAACGTAGGTGTTTATATTTGTGTCTATAGGTGCATCTGTTCTAATCGTTCCCAGCATTTTACTTATATACGCACTTTCCTTACTCTCGATTAACTTTTTCTTTTGGATACCTTTAATAGGCAATTCTTCTAAGTTATTGTAGATATAATCTATATTATTAAATTTTTGGATTAATTCTGTAGCACCTTTTGCTCCTATACCTTTTACTCCTGGAATATTATCGGAAGTATCTCCTTGGATTGCTTTTAAATCTATTAGCTGTTTTGGGGTCATTCCATAGTCTTCCAATATTTTATCTTCATTATATATAGTGATGAGTGGTTTACCCATTTTAGTGGACGCTATTCTTACAGACACATCTTTATCGACAAGCTGAAGACTGTCTCTATCTCCTGTAGCGATAACACATTCATTTCCTGCTTTTTTGCAAGATTGAGCTAAGGTTCCTAAAATATCATCGGCTTCAAAGCCATCACATTCAACTAAGGTATATCCTAAATATACAAGAAGTTCTTTTAAAATAGGTAGCTGAGAGGCAAGCTCTTTAGGCATAGCTTTTCTATTTGCCTTATATGAGCTAAATGCCTTATGACGGAAGGTAGGGCTTTTTCGATCGAAGGCAATTGCAATAGCATCTGGAGAGGACTCTTCTTTAGCTTTCTGAAGTGTGGTTAAAAAACCATAAATTGCATTTGTATGTTGTCCGTTTTTATTTGATAATAATTTTATTCCATAAAATGCACGATTTAAAATACTATTTCCATCGATTACTAATAATTTCAAATTTTCTCCTCCATGCTCATTTAATGATAATTTTAATAAATTAATTATATTATACTCCTATAGATAATTCTTATCAAGAGAAGGCAAACAAATAACTTTTAAGCAAATAGGTAAAAATGCATGTTATATAATTTGTATTGACTCTAGGCAATAAAACAAACTTAATTAAAACAAGTCTGTGTTATTTATACAAAATAAAATACAAACAAAATGCTTGTCCTATAGAAATAGAACAAGCAAATATACAAAGAATATATAAGTATATAAAAAATTTAAACCTTTGGATTTAAAATATTTCTCCATTCTAAATCTCCACGCTCTAAACCATGTATAAGTACTTCTGCAGTAGCTATATTGGTAGCAACAGGTATACCATGCATATCACAAATTTTCAACATCTTAGTACCATCGTTTACATTGTCGGAAGAAATCATCGGATCCCTAAAAAATAGAAGCATATCTATTTCATTGCAAGATAGCCTTGCAGCAATTTGTTCAAATCCACCTTGGGGGCCAGATAAAAATGTTCGTATTTTTAAGCCTGTAGCTTCCGAAACAATTTTACCGGTGGTGCCGGTTGCACACAAGTTACTTCTACTAAGTATACCACAATATGCAATACAAAATTGTACCATTAATTCTTTTTTTGAGTCGTGAGCCATTATAGCAATGTTCACAATAATCCCTCCCAATAAATACTCAAGTCAATTTATCTTAAAATTCACATTATATCGAAATAGGAACATGAACTCCAATTAACCGGTTTGCCAGCCTTTTAAATGCTAAGATAATCGGAGAATTGGTATTAGGGTATATACCATTTATTATATTTAAAACAGTAATATCATCCTTTGGAATAACAGCAATTAATTGAATCGAAGTGTCGTCGATAATATCGTCTAAATCATTATAATGAGAAAGATGATCGAGTAATTTATAAGAGAAATTATTAATAACTAGACGTATATTACTTAATCCATATTTTTTGATAATAGATTTTGTATGGCGAGCAGCTCTAAGAGATATTGGATTTAAATCTGAAACTACTAATGCATTATCTATACAAGACATAAAGGAAGTATCGAATATAATGTCGTATGGACAATCTATAATAATATGTTCATAAACACTTGATAATAAATTAATTAATTGCTTTATAACAGAGTGACTTAATTTATTATATGGATTTTGAGGAGAAGGCAAAAGATGCAAGTTATGGTTAAAAGGTGATTGATAAATAGCATCATTGAGCTTACAATTTCCATTTACTATATCGGATGAGTCGAAAATAATATTTTGATAAACACCAAGGATGGTACTTAGAGCACCAACGCAAGGGACGTTATCGATAACTAAGACTCTTTTATTTAATTCAGCTAGTTTCAAACCAAGAAGCGAACAAATTGTTGATTTACCAACACCGCCCTTTTCTGAAACAACTAATGTAACTGTTCCCATATAAAAAACCCTCTTATATATACTAACATATATTTTTAAAATAGTCAAAATATTTTTATCGAAAATTATAATTAAAAGTAAAATAATAAAGAATCTATTAAGCAAATTATAAAAGTTAAAATAAATTACAATAAATATAACAAAATAAAAATGTTATTTTTATATAATATAACTATGAATATCTTTAAAGAGATATGCTGACATTATTATATTTTATATGTTGTGAATATATTGTCAAAATAACTCAAAAATACATTTCATTAATCTAGTTGACAAAATTTTATAACATAACCTTTTTATTCTAATCTTTGGCTATTCTATGTAGCTAACTGCTTTTTTGCTGTATTCATTTGTAGAATCAATAATATAATTTTTATATTTGTATTGATTAAGTGTCCTTTTCGTGATAATATTATTTATATTACTCTTGTACTTAAAATTTATTAATCTATTAAATGATTATACTATAATCTAAAGCCTACTATATCATTGTATGTGTTGATTATTTTTAAATTTCTAGTGTTTATTTCTAAATTATGTTTTATGTGAGGTTATATTATGCAATTAATTACCAAGGCACCAAGGGGAACTAAAGATATACTACCAATAGAATGTGGTAAATGGATTTTTTTAGAAAATTTGCTAAGGGAAGAATCTGAAAACTTTGGATTTAAAGAAATTCGTACGCCTGTTTTTGAACATACTGAGTTATTTAAAAGGACTGTTGGAGAGGATACCGATGTTGTACAAAAAGAAATGTATACTTTTTCCGATAAAAGCGGCAGATCTATAACCCTGCGTCCGGAGGGTACTGCTAGTACTGCTCGAGCAATGCTTGAAAATTCTTTGCATAACGGGGCGTTGCCTATAAAATTAAGCTACTTTTCTTCTTGTTACCGATACGAAAAACCTCAGGCTGGTAGGTGGAGGGAATTTCACCAGTTTGGTTTAGAAATATTTGGATCCCAATCTCCTTTTGCAGATGCTGAACTTATAAATACAGCTATTTCTATATTTAAAAGGTTAGGTCTGAAGAATATTAAATTGCAAATTAATACTATAGGCTGTTCAAAATGCCGCGAGACATACTACGATGAATTGAATCATTATTTTAATTTCTATAAAGATGACCTTTGCGAAACTTGCTTGGAACGATTAAAAACTAATCCAATGAGGATTTTAGACTGCAAAAATAGTTCTTGCCAAAAATTAATAAAAGAGGCGCCTATTGTTATAGAATTTTTGTGCAAAGAATGTGCAGAGCATTTTGAGTTTTTAAAAAAGTATTTAACTAAATTACAAATTGAGTATGTTGTAAATCCTCGTATAGTACGTGGATTAGATTACTATACAAAAACAGTGTTTGAATTTGTATCTGAGGAATTAGGAACACAGGCTGTTGTTGGTGGTGGTGGAAGATATGATAATTTAGTGTCTCAAATTGGGGGCAAAGATATACCGGCACTTGGCTTTGGAATAGGTATGGAAAGACTATTACTAATTTTAGAAAAACAAGGTATAAGTTTACCAAGCTATGAGCCTTGTGAACTCTACATCGCTTCGGCAGGTGAAGAGGGAAAAATAAAAGCGTTTATTTTAGCAAATCAGATTCGTCAGGCAGGAATAAAGACAGAATGCGATATTGTTAATCGTACAATGAAGTCACAGATGAAATATGCAGATAAGATAAATGCAAAATATAGTATTGCAATTGGAGAAGATGAAATCAAAGATGGTTATGCAATGCTTAAAAATATGGAAACAGGTGAAACACGAAAAATTAGTATTGGAGAAGACTTTATTTCCTCGTTTTCAAAGGCGCATGTAGAATTAGAAAATGGGGATGCGCTTCTATCTAAATAGAAGGACAAATATATTTAGGAAGGAATAAAACAAATATATATTGTGTTTGGTGTTTAATATGAAATTAAAACGTACAAATTATTGCACAGACTTAAACATAAAAGATGTTGGAAAAGAAGTAGTCCTTTGTGGTTGGGTGCAGAGACAAAGAGACTTGGGCCATTTAATATTTATAGATTTAAGAGATAGAACAGGTATCATACAATTGGCGTTTGATGAAAATACTGAAAAAGAAATTTTTAAAAAGGCCTTTTCTATACGAGCCGAATTCGTTTTGTGGGTAAAAGGAGTTGTAAGGGAGCGCTCTGCTAAGAATGAAAATGTATCTACTGGTGATATAGAAATAGAAGTGAAAGAACTAGAAGTTTTATCTAAGTCAGAAACTCCACCGTTTGAAATAGTAGAGGATTCTAATGTTAAAGAAGATTTGCGTTTAAAATATAGATACTTGGATTTAAGAAGACCGGATGTACAAAATAAAATTATTGAGCGTCATAAAATAGTAAAATTAGCAAGAGATTATTTCGATGAAAATGGTTTTATAGAAATAGAAACACCAATATTAATAAAATCAACCCCAGAGGGAGCAAGAGACTATCTGGTACCATCTAGAGTATTCCCGGGAAATTTTTTTGCATTACCTCAATCTCCTCAATTATATAAGCAATTAACGATGTTGGCAGGTTTCGATAGGTATATGCAAATTGCGCGCTGCTTTAGAGACGAAGATTTAAGAGCAGATCGTCAGCCTGAATTTACTCAAATTGATTTAGAAATGTCTTTTGTAGATTCCGATGATGTTATGAATATAGCAGAAGGTTTTATAAAAAAAGTATATAAGGAAGTTTTAGGAGTAGAAGTTGAAAAACATTTTCTTAGAATGCCATATCGAGAAGCCATGGAGCGGTTTGGAAGTGATAAACCAGATTTAAGGTTTGGCTGTGAGATAATGAATATTACAGATGAATTGAAGGAAACAGAATTTAGAGTTTTTGCAGGAGCAATATCAAATGGAGGTTCTGTAAGATGTATAAGTATGAAAGGCGCGGCAGAAAAAATACCAAGAAAAGAAATTGATAAGCTTACTAAATGGATACAAGACTATGGAGCAAAAGGCCTTGCTTGGACAAAAGTAAATTTAGATGGCACTTCATCTTCATCATATGAAAAGTTTTTAACAGAAAAAGAAATTGATCAAATAAGAAAAAAAGCAGCTGTAGAGGTCGGAGATATAATTTTCATAGTAGCAAGTGAAGACAATCAAGTTGTGTTGGAAAGCTTAGGAGCACTAAGATGTGAATTAGCAAATAAGCTTAATATAATAGATAAAGATAAATGGTGTTTCCTGTGGGTAACAGAATTTCCGTTGTTTGAATACGACAAAGACCAAGAGCGTTATGTAGCAAAGCACCATCCTTTTACTAGCCCACGAGAAGAAGATATCGAGAAATTAGAAACAAATCCTTACGACATTTGTGCAAATGCATATGATCTGGTTTTAAATGGCAATGAAATTGGAGGAGGCTCAATTAGAATAAGCGACCCAAATTTGCAGAAAAAAATGTTTAAAGCTTTGGGATTTAGCGAGGAAGAATCACAAAAACGATTTGGTTTTTTAATTGATGCATTTAAGTATGGTGCACCTCCTCATGGAGGAATGGCTTTTGGACTAGATCGGTTGGTTATGTTGATGCTAGGAGGAAATAGTATAAGAGATGTAATAGCATTTCCAAAAGTTGCAAGCTCAGCAGAATTAATGACAGAATCACCGGGAACTATAGATGAAAGTCAATTAGAAGAATTAAAAATATCTTTAAATAAGTAGAAAAAGGTATTTGATATAAGAGAAATAGAAAAGCTACAGAAATGATTAAAATAATATTTCTGTAGCTTAATTTATTTATGAGGTTCAAAATACAACAAAAAATTAATATTATAGAAAGTTAAAATATAGGTAATAAAAAGGCGAGCGTTTAAACTCGCAAAAGAAAATACACCATAATAAAACAATTAGGGAAAAGTTATAAAAAGATTAGAAACAAAATATTAAAGCAGGTAAAAATAATACTTGACTTACAAAAGTCAGTATGATACAATAATATACTGCATAAATAATTAATCGAAATATAATAAACATCTTTATTCTATCATTTTTTTCAAAAAAAATCAAGAGAAAATTAAAAATTTAGTGTAAATGTAAGGTGTTTTGTTATATTTTAATGATAATTACAAAAAGGAAGCAGATGAATGGAGTTGTTGAATCTATGGTGAATGTAAAACCTGTACATCTTGGGAAAAATGTAAGAATGAGTTTTTCTCGTATAGATGAAGTATTGGACATGCCTAATCTAATAGAAGTGCAAAAAAATTCTTATCAATGGTTTTTAGATGAGGGTCTTAAAGAAGTCTTTAAAGATGTTTCTGGCATAACCGACTTTACCGGTAATTTAGTTCTGGATTTTATAGACTATTACCTTGATATTGATAAGCCTAACTATAGTGTAGAGGAATGTAAAGAGAGAGATGCAACTTATTCTGCGGCCTTAAGGGTAAAGGCACGACTTTTAAATAAGGAAAGCGGTGAAATTAAGGAATCAGAAGTTTTTATGGGTGATTTTCCACTTATGACAGAAAGTGGAACATTTGTAATAAATGGAGCAGAACGTGTAATAGTATCACAACTAGTAAGATCCCCAGGGGTTTACTATAAAATGGAATATGATAAAACAGGTAAGCAATTATTTAGTGCAACAGTTATTCCAAACCGTGGAGCTTGGCTTGAATATGAAAATGATGCTAATGATGTATTATATGTTCGAATAGATAAAAATAGGAAAATTCCAGTTACAGTGTTTGTGAGAGCATTAGGACTAGGCTCCGACTCTGAAATCATAGAGTATTTTGGGGAAGACGATAGAATAAAGGCAACAATCGAAAAGGATTCATGCAAAAACACAGAAGAGGCATTATTTGAAGTATATAGAAAATTAAGGCCTAGTGAACCTCCGACAATTGAAAGTGCACAATCGCATATAAACTCACTGTTTTTCGATGCTAGAAGATATGATATGTCTAGGGTAGGCAGATATAAATATAATAAAAAGTTAGGAATATCAGGCCGATTGTCTGGCCAACAACTATCAAGACCTATAGCTAATCCATTAACAGGAGAGTTAATGGCAGATGAAGGAGAAGTAATCTCTAGAGAAAAGGCACTGGAAATCGAAAATGCTGGAGTTTCTGTTGCTTACGTTTTATCAGAGGAAAAAGAAGTAAAAATCATATCAAATGGAATGGTAGATATATCTTGCTATGTAAAGTTCGATGCGAAAAAAGAATGCGGAGTAAATGAAAAAGTAAGATATAGCATTTTAAAAGAAATATTAGATAACTGCAATTCAGATGAAGAATTAAAAGAAACTATTGAATATAGAATAGATGAACTTATACCTAAACACATAATAATAGATGATATATTTGCATCGATCAACTATATGAACTGTTTGGCTTGTGGTATAGGAACAACAGATGATATAGATCATTTAGGAAACAGAAGAATTAGATCTGTTGGGGAATTACTGCAAAATCAGTTCAGGATAGGATTTTCACGTTTAGAGAGAGTAATTAGAGAAAGAATGACACTTCAAGCGCAAGATTTAGAAGTAATAACACCACATGCATTAATAAATATAAGACCTGTTGTCGCGGCAATAAGGGAATTTTTTGGATCATCACCATTATCTCAATTTATGGATCAAACTAATCCATTAGCAGAGTTAACGCATAAAAGAAGGTTGTCGGCCTTAGGTCCTGGAGGGTTATCGAGAGATAGAGCAGGATTCGAAGTTCGAGACGTTCACTATAGCCACTATGGAAGGATGTGTCCAATTGAAACTCCAGAAGGCCCAAATATAGGATTGATATCATATTTGGCAACATTTGCAAGAATTAATGAATATGGGTTTGTTGAAGCGCCGTTTAGAAAAGTAGATAAAGAAACAGGAATCGTAACCTCGGAAGTTGTATATATGACGGCAGACGAGGAAGATGAATATATAGTAGCACAGGCAAATGAACCATTAGATGAAGAAGGCAGATTTGAGCACCCAAAAGTAAATGGCAGATTCCGCGATGAGTTTGTTGAAGTAGAAAGAGATAGAGCAGATTATATGGATGTATCACCGAGAATGGTAGTTTCAGTAGCAACAGCAATGATACCATTTTTAGAAAATGATGATGCAAACCGTGCACTTATGGGTTCAAATATGCAACGTCAAGCAGTACCATTATTGAAAACAGAATCTCCAATTGTTGGAACAGGTATGGAATACAAAGCGGGAGTCGACTCAGGAGTATGTATATTATCAAAGGAAGATGGAGTAGTTAAGAGTGTTTGTGCAGATGAAATTGTTGTAGATTATGATTCCGGGAAAACAGAAAAGTTTCGTGTTTCTAAATTTATGCGCTCAAACCAAGGAACATGTATAAATCAGATTCCAGTTGTAGACAAAGGCCAGAGAGTAGTAAAAGGTGAGGTCTTGGCAGATGGACCGGCGACTTCTAATGGAGAAATTAGTTTGGGCAAAAATGCACTTATTGGATTTATGACATGGGAAGGATATAACTATGAAGACGCTGTTTTAATAAATGAGCGATTAGTTCGCGATGATGTTTACACATCTATACATATAGAAGAATATGAAATTGAAGCGCGTGATACAAAATTAGGTCCTGAAGAAATAACAAGAGACATCCCGAATGTTAATGAAGATTTACTCAAGGATTTAGATGAATCGGGCATTATACATGTAGGAGCAGAAGTACATTCCGGAGACATTTTGGTAGGGAAAGTTACACCTAAGGGAGAAACAGAATTAACTGCTGAAGAAAGACTATTAAGAGCTATTTTTGGAGAAAAAGCAAGAGAAGTTCGAGATACATCACTAAGAGTGCCTCATGGAGAATATGGGATTATAGTAGATGTAAAAGTATTTACGCGTGAAAATAGTCAAGATGAACTTCAACCAGGAGTAAACAAAGTAGTACGCTGCTATATTGCACAAAAACGTAAGCTTTCAGTCGGAGATAAAATGGCCGGAAGACATGGAAATAAGGGTGTTGTATCGAGGATATTACCATCTGAAGATATGCCGTTTTTACCAGATGGAACACCACTGGATATAGTATTAAACCCATTGGGAGTTCCTTCACGTATGAATATAGGTCAGGTGTTAGAAGTGCATTTAGGATATGCGGCAAAGGCGCTTGGATGGAAGATTATGACACCTGTATTCGATGGAGCGCATGAAGAAGATATATTTGAATGTTTTGAAAAGGCAGGATTTAGACCAGATGGAAAATCGTGGCTAAAAGATGGAAGGACAGGAGAATATTTTGATAATCCGGTAACAGTTGGATATATGTATTACTTAAAACTGCATCACTTAGTAGATGATAAAATACATGCACGTTCTACAGGACCATATTCATTGGTTACACAACAACCGCTTGGAGGTAAAGCACAGTTCGGTGGTCAACGTTTTGGAGAAATGGAAGTATGGGCATTAGAGGCATATGGAGCAGCATATACTTTGCAGGAAATATTAACAGTAAAATCAGATGATGTTGTAGGTCGTGTGAAAACTTATGAAGCTATTGTAAAAGGTCAAAACATTCCAAAACCGGGTATACCGGAATCATTTAAGGTATTGATAAAAGAGCTTCAATCGCTTGGATTAGATGTGAAAGTTTTAGACAAAGAACATCAAGAAATAGACTTAAAACAAAATTTTTATGAGGATGATAATATAGGCTTGAATGTTGTTGATGATACATTAGACGAGCCACAAGTACTAACAGGTCTGGATGGATATAGTTTAGAGGAAGATCCGGAAGGCAACAACATGATTATGGATGAAGACGAAGCACTATTTAATCAAGATACTTATAAAGAAGAAAAAGAGTTTGATGATATATTTGAAACAGAAGATATTTAATTAGGAGGCTGCAAAATGGAGTTTAATGTTTTTGAATCAATTAAAATAGGTCTTGCATCTCCAGAAACTATTAGAGAATGGTCATATGGTGAAGTAAAGAAACCAGAAACTATAAACTATAGGACTTTAAAGCCAGAAAGTGAAGGATTATTTTGTGAGCGCATATTTGGCCCTCAAAAGGATTGGGAATGTCATTGCGGCAAATACAAAAGAATAAGGTATAAAGGAAAGATATGCGATCGTTGTGGAGTAGAAGTTACTCGCTCGAAAGTTCGTCGTGAACGAATGGGGCACATAGAACTAGCAGCTCCGGTTTCGCATATATGGTACTTTAAAGGAATACCATCTCGAATGGGATTAATTCTTGATATCTCACCAAGAATGCTCGAAAAAGTACTGTACTTTGCTCTTTATGTTGTAATAAATCCGGGAAATGCTAGAGAATTAGTTAAACAACAGTTTTTAAATGAAAAAGAATATCGTGATATGCGAGAAAAATATGAAGATGAATTCGAAGCAGGAATGGGAGCAGAAGCTATAAAAAGGCTTTTGGAAGAAATTGATTTAGAAGAGTTATCGAATCAACTAAAAGAGGAGTTAGAGGTAGCAAGCGGACAAAAGCGTATAAGGATATTAAAAAGATTAGAAGTAGTAGAATCTTTTAGAATATCTGGTAATAGGCCTGAATGGATGATTTTAGATGCAATACCAGTTATTCCCCCAGACATTAGGCCAATGGTTCAATTAGATGGTGGCAGATTTGCAACATCGGATTTAAATGATTTATATAGAAGAGTAATAAACAGAAATAATCGATTAAAGAGATTGCTTGAATTAGGAGCACCGGATATAATTGTGCGAAATGAAAAAAGAATGTTGCAAGAATCTGTTGATGCCCTTATTGATAATGGAAGAAGAGGCAGGCCTGTAACAGGCCCAAATAATAGACCGCTGAAATCATTATCGGATATGTTAAAAGGAAAGCAAGGCCGTTTTCGCCAAAACCTCTTAGGAAAACGTGTTGACTATTCAGGACGTTCAGTTATAGTTGTTGGACCGGAATTAAAGATGTATCAGTGCGGCTTACCTAAAGAAATGGCATTGGAGTTATTTAAACCTTTTGTAATGAAACGACTTGTAGAGACAGGAGCAGTTGGAAATATAAAAGCAGCTAGAAAGGCTGTTGATAGAGCAAAACCAGAGGTTTGGGATGCACTAGAGATTGTTATAAAGGGAAGTCCTGTTTTACTAAACCGTGCACCGACATTACATAGGCTTGGAATACAAGCCTTTGAACCAGTATTGGTTGAGGGAAGAGCATTAAAGTTGCATCCCTTAGTATGTACTGCATATAATGCTGACTTCGATGGAGACCAGATGGCAGTGCATGTTCCGTTATCTGCAGAAGCGCAAGCAGAGGCTCGGTTTTTGATGCTTGCAGCTGGAAATTTGTTAAAACCTTCAGATGGAAAGCCGGTTGCAGTTCCAACTCAAGATATGGTATTGGGATCTTATTACTTAACATTGGAAAAAGATGGCGAAAAGGGCGAGGGAAAGTGTTTTAGAGACTTTAATGAAGTTTTAATGGCTTATGATGCAAAAGATATTACGTTGCATGCAAAAGTTAAAGTAAGAAGAACATTAGAAGTTAATGGACTAAAGATGTCTAAGATAATTGAAACTACAGCAGGTCGTATAATATTTAATCAACCAATACCACAAGACCTAGGGTTTGTAGATCGTTCTAATCCAGATAACCTATTCAAATTAGAAATAGATTTTCTTGTTGGTAAAAAACAACTTGGTAATATTATAGATAAATGTATAAAAGTACATGGAACACAAATAACATCGGAAGTTTTAGACAATGTAAAAGCTCAAGGTTTTAAATATTCAACTAAAGGAGCAATTACAGTCGCAGTATGTGATGCAGTTATACCGCCAACAAAAAAGGAAATAATAGCTGATGCAGAATCTAAGATAGATAAGATTACTCAACAATTTAGAAGAGGTCTTATCTCAGATGAAGAAAGATATGCACACATATTAAAAATATGGGAAAAAGCAACAAATGATGTAACATCGGCGCTACAAAGCAACTTAGATAGATATAATCCAATATTTATGATGGCCGATTCAGGAGCTCGTGGATCTATGAGCCAAATTCGTCAGCTTGCAGGCATGCGTGGCCTTATAGCAAATACATCGGGAAAAACAATCGAAATTCCGATCAGGGCAAATTATCGTGAAGGCTTAAACATTTTGGAATACTTTATTTCATCACGTGGAGCTAGAAAAGGTTTGGCAGATACGGCCTTAAGAACAGCAGACTCGGGATATCTTACAAGAAGATTAGTAGATGTATCGCAAGATGTAATTATTCGAGAAGATGATTGCGGAACAAGCGAAGGAATAGAAGTATTTGAAATAAAAGATGGAAAAGAGTCTATAGAAAGTCTACACGAAAGATTAATAGGCAGATATCTATGCGAGGATTTTGTAGATGAAAATACAGGAGAAACTCTAGTGTCTAAATATAAATTAATGGATGACAAGGATGCAGACATTATAGTATCTAGGGGAGTAGAAAAGATAAAAATCAGATCTATACTTAATTGCAGAGCAAAACATGGTGTATGTAAAAAGTGCTATGGTTCTAACTTAGCTAATGGTATGCAGGTAACAGTTGGAGAAGCAGTAGGAATTATAGCAGCACAGTCTATAGGAGAACCTGGTACACAGCTAACAATGAGAACATTCCATACCGGAGGAGTTGCAAGCGCAGAAGACATAACACAAGGTTTACCTAGAGTTGAAGAACTGTTTGAGGGAAGAAAGCCTAAACATTTAGCAATTATAAGTGAGATTGATGGAACAGTAAAATTTGAAGAAATAAAGAAAAACAGGCATGCAGTTATTTTTAATAAAGAAACAGGGGAAGAAAAATCATATCTTATACCATTTGGTTCAAGAGTAAAAGTAGAAGAAGGTCAAGAAATATCAGCTGGAGATATGATTACAGAAGGTTCTATAAATCCACATGATGTTTTGGCAATTAAAGGAACTGATGCAGTTCAGGATTACCTAATTCAAGAAGTACAAAGAGTATATCGAATGCAGGGTGTTGATATTAACGACAAACATATAGAGGTAATTGTGCGCCAAATGATGAGAAAAGTAAAAATTGATGAACAAGGAGATACAGAATTGTTACCAAGCTCCTTAGTAGATAAAGTTGAATTTTTACAAGCCAATGAAGAGATAGAAAGAAGAATACAAGCAGGAGAACAAGGATTAAGAAAAGCTACTTGTATACCCATGCTTTTAGGAATAACAAAAGCATCATTGGCGACAGAATCATTCTTGTCTGCAGCATCTTTCCAAGAAACGACGCGAGTATTAACCGATGCAGCAATAAAAGGAAAAGTTGATCCACTATTGGGATTAAAAGAAAATGTTATCATAGGAAAACTCGTTCCAGCAGGAACAGGTATGCACAGATATTCAGATGTGGAAATACGAAAGGTGGAGGAGGACTTGACAACTGCGCCAAATTTATGTTAAAATACTTAGTCGTGAAGTGGCAATTTCAAGAAATAATATTGTAAAGAATATTTGATATTCTTATAATTATTATATGTTATATGTATATTTATGGTGTTGTTATCAAAATAATAAATGGTAGAGTTTTCTATTGTTTATGTTTTGTGGCATATATATTAATTTTATAAGGAGGTGTCTTATGCCAACCTTTAACCAATTAGTTCGTAAAGGACGAGAAGTTACAGAGAAAAAAGCAAAGGCTCCAGCTCTATTAAGAGGATGGAACTCGAAAAAACGAGTTGCAATTGAGCAAAATTCTCCACAAAAAAGAGGTGTTTGCACAGCTGTGAAAACAGCAACACCAAAAAAGCCTAACTCAGCATTGAGAAAAATAGCAAGAGTAAGGTTATCAAACGGAATAGAAGTAAGCTCTTATATTCCGGGAGTAGGCCATAACTTGCAAGAACATAGTGTAGTTTTAATTCGTGGCGGACGTGTAAAAGATTTACCTGGTGTACGTTATCACATAATTAGAGGTACATTAGATGCACAAGGTGTTGCAAAGCGAATGCAAGCTCGTTCCAAATACGGAGCAAAGCGTCCAAAGGCAGGCGCAAAAAAATAGTACGAAATAGACATTAACCTACGGCTGCAAACAATGCAGAAGTGTTTATATATAAAGCGCCTCTGTGTTGGCCAACGGGAGTTTGTCGCTTTCGAGTACCGATGATATCATTACTGTGAAGGAGGGAAGCGAAGTGCCAAGAAGAGGCTCTATTGCAAAAAGAGATGTTTTAAATGATCCAATGTATAATTCTAAATTAGTGACACGTCTTATTAATAATGTTATGTATGATGGAAAAAGGGGTGTTTCACAAAAAATAGTATATGGAGCATTTGATATAGTAAAGGAAAAAACAGGCAAGGAACCATTGGAGGTATTTGAACAAGCAATGGAAAATATAATGCCAGTTTTAGAGGTAAAAGCGCGCCGAGTAGGCGGTGCAACATATCAAGTACCAATGGAAGTACGTCCAGAAAGAAGGCAAACATTAGGCCTGCGCTGGATAACAAATTATTCAAGGCAACGTTCAGAAAAGACAATGAAGGAAAGACTAGCAGGAGAAATCTTAGATGCAGTTAATGGCACAGGAGGTGCTGTTAAGAAGCGTGAAGATACACACAAGATGGCAGAAGCAAATAAAGCATTTGCCCACTATAGATGGTAGTCTAGCTTAGAAATATTTAGAAAAATGAGGGTAACGGGATGTTATGATGAATTATATTTATTATAATCATCCCATTTATTTAAAAAGGAGGTCAATATGCCAAGGCAAGTACCACTTGAATTAACTCGAAATATAGGAATTATGGCTCATATTGATGCCGGAAAAACTACCACAACAGAGCGAATTCTATTTTATACAGGAGTAAACCATAAAATAGGAGAAACCCATGATGGTGCGGCAACAATGGACTGGATGGCACAAGAACAAGAAAGAGGAATAACAATTACATCTGCTGCTACAACATGTTTTTGGAAAAATCATAGAATAAATATTATTGATACTCCAGGCCACGTTGATTTTACTGTTGAAGTTGAAAGATCACTAAGAGTGTTGGACGGCTCAGTTACAGTAATGTGTGCAAAAGGAGGAGTTGAGCCTCAGTCTGAGACTGTTTGGAGGCAAGCAGACAGATATGGTGTTCCAAGGATGATATATGTAAATAAGATGGACATCATGGGAGCAGATTTTTACAATGTATTAGATATGGTAAGAGAACGCTTAAAGTGTAATGCAGTACCAATACAACTGCCAATAGGATCTGAGGATGAATTTAAAGGAATTATAGATCTTGTCGAAATGAAAGCAGATATATATTATGATGATTTAGGAAAAGATGTTCGAGAAGAAGAAATTCCTGAAGATATGAGAGACTTAGCAGAAAAATATCATGCAGAGCTATTAGAGAATGTAGCAGAGCAAGATGATGAACTGTTAGAAAAATATTTAGGCGGAGAAGAGCTTAGTATAGAAGAAATAAAAAAATGTATCAGAAAATCAACAATAGAAAACACAATGGTGCCAATTACTTGCGGAACATCATATCGCAATAAAGGTGTTCAAAAGCTATTAGATGCAATTGTAGATTATATGCCAGCACCAACAGATGTTCCTGCCATTAAGGGAATTAATCCAGATACAGAAGAAGAAATAGAAAGAAAATCTTCAGATGAAGAACCATTCTCAGCATTAGCATTTAAAATAGCAACAGACCCGTTTGTTGGGAAACTTTGTTTCTTTAGAGTGTATTCAGGAGTAGTAAATGCAGGTTCAACTGTATATAATTCAACCAAAGGTAATAATGAGCGCATGGGCCGTATATTACAAATGCATGCTAACCATCGTCAAGATATAGAAACAGTTTATGCTGGAGATATAGCGGCTGCTGTTGGATTAAAAAATACAACAACTGGAGATACATTATGTACAGAAAAAGCCCCGGTTATATTGGAATCAATGGAATTTCCAGAGCCTGTTATACGTGTTGCAATTGAGCCAAAAACAAAAGCAGGCCAAGAAAAAATGGGAATAGCATTATCTAAACTTGCAGAAGAAGATCCAACATTTAAAGCTTATACAGATGAGGAAACCGGACAAACAATTATAGCAGGTATGGGAGAACTACATTTAGAAATCATTGTAGATAGATTATTAAGAGAATTTAAAGTAGAGGCTAATATTGGAAATCCACAAGTTGCATACAAAGAAACTATACGAAAAAGTGCAGATGTGGATCAAAAATATGCAAGGCAATCTGGCGGACGTGGACAATATGGCCATGTTAAAATTAAAGTAGAACCAAATCCAACCAAAGGATATGAATTCATTAACTCAATAGTTGGAGGGGCAATACCAAAAGAATATATACCTGCAGTTGACCAAGGTATACAAGGTGCAACAATGTCTGGAGTTTTAGCAGGATATAATGTTGTAGACGTAAAAGTTACCCTTTATGATGGCTCATATCATGAAGTGGATTCATCGGAAATGGCATTTAAAATAGCTGGTTCCATGGCATTTAAAGAAGCTATGAGAAAGGCAGACCCTGTATTACTAGAACCAATCATGAAGGTTACTGTTATAGTTCCGGAAGAGTATATGGGAGATGTAATAGGAGATATCAATTCTCGGCGTGGAATGATTCAGGGAATGGAAGCAGTGGCTGGTGCACAAAGAATAAATGCAATGGTTCCACTTTCAGAAATGTTTGGATATGCAACAGATATGCGTTCTAGAACTCAAGGAAGAGGTCAATATACTATGGAACCCAGTCATTATTCAGAAGTTCCAAAATCTGTTTCTGAAACTATTATATCATCGAGAAAAAAAGCTGAATAAGTTTTAATTTAACTATTGATCTTTTAGGAATTAATTGTTAAAATGAGATTTGTGATAGTTTAGTATTTGAGTTATTATTAAATTTTTATTTATTAAAAGGGGGATTTTCCAATGGCAAAGGAAAAATTTGAAAGAAATAAACCGCACGTTAATATTGGTACTATTGGTCACGTTGACCATGGTAAAACAACTTTAACAGCAGCTATTACAAAGGTTTTATCTCTTGGAGGAGATGCGGATTTCGTAGACTATGCAAATATCGATAAAGCTCCAGAAGAAAGAGAACGTGGTATTACAATTAATACAGCTCATGTTGAATATCAAACAGCGTCTCGTCACTATGCTCACGTTGACTGCCCTGGCCATGCTGACTATGTTAAAAATATGATTACAGGTGCTGCTCAAATGGACGGAGCAATACTAGTTGTTTCTGCAGCAGATGGTCCAATGCCTCAAACAAGAGAGCATATCTTACTTTCTCGTCAGGTAGGAGTTCCATATATTGTTGTATTTATGAATAAAGCAGACCAAGTTGACGATGAAGAATTATTAGACTTAGTAGAAATGGAAATTCGTGAGCTTTTAGATGAATATGAGTTCCCAGGCGATGATACACCAATTATTAGAGGATCAGCTTTAGTTGCTCTTGAATGTACATCAAAGGATCCAAATGCTCCTGAATACAAATGTATTCATGAATTAATGGATGCTGTTGACAAATTTATTCCAACACCAGAACGTAAGGCAGATTTACCATTTATCATGCCTGTTGAAGATGTATTCACAATTACAGGCCGTGGAACGGTTGCAACAGGAAGAGTTGAACGTGGACAATTAAAGACAGGAGAAGAAGTTGAAATTGTTGGGCTATCAGATGAAAGAAAGAAAACAGTAGTAACTGGTATCGAAATGTTTAGAAAAATTCTAGACTATGCTGAAGCAGGCGATAATGTAGGTGTACTATTACGTGGTGTTCAAAGAGATGAAATCGAACGTGGTCAAGTATTGGCAAAACCAGGTTCTATTCATCCACATACAAAATTCAGAGGTCAAGTTTATGTATTAACAAAAGATGAGGGTGGACGTCATACACCATTCTTCAATAATTATCGCCCACAATTCTACTTTAGAACAACAGACGTTACAGGTGTAATTAAACTTCCAGAAGGAACAGAAATGTGTATGCCTGGCGATAATGTTGTTATGGACGTTGAATTGATTACTCCAATTGCCATAGAAGAAGGCTTACGTTTTGCTATTCGTGAAGGCGGACGTACAGTTGGCTCTGGTGTTGTTACCGCTATTAATGAATAATTTAATATTAGTTAATATATAAGAAATATCTATTAAAATAATAATTGTTATCTATAAATTAAACCTCCTATTACAAACTAAATGTTTGAATAGGAGGTTTATTATTGTACTATTATGAATCTATATACAAAGGGTTCAACTTCAATTAGAAACTGTTAAACATAAATTTGCAAAAAATGAAAGTTTTTAATGTTGCTTACAAAGCGAGATTTTCAATTGGTATATAATTAAAAAGTTTTGTGCTATTAATTTTATGGAAAATATTATAAATAATGATATAAATCTATTAATTTTATGAGAGCGAAGAGTTGCCAATGTGCATATTAAAAAAATATACATAATGTATGAAAAATAAAAAACTATTCAATAAAAGTTTGCTAAGGTATAAGAATCATCCAGAATAATTAAATTATCCTTTAATGTGTCTGTAGCAATTATTGTCTTATTTAAATCTATAAAAATTGCTTCAGCACCATATTGATTTAGCAAATCTCTAGATTTATTCTTACCTAACAAGAAACACGTATGAGCTAATAAGTCACTTAGCATACCATTGGGATGCCACACAGAAACAGAGACTAAATCTGTTTCAACAGGACTACCAGTATTAGCATTAATAACCTTATTATAAATTTTTTTACCAGATTTAAACTTTTGATCAAAAATAGCCTTTGTGGAAACAAAACCACTTTTTACTTTTAGAACAGCAATACTAGCACTTTGATCTGATTTTACAAAAGGATCTTTTATAGCGATACGCCAATCTGTTTTATTTGGCTTGGTACCAAATACTCCGACGCTATTCCCAACAGTAATTATTCCACACGGTGCATTTCTGTGTTTGTATGTTTCTATAGCAATGCTACAAGCAGAGCCATTATACATAGGCGATAAATCAATGCCACACTCAGAGTCTTCTATTTTGGCTCTATTCACATCATAATTAATTTTAATGTTTTCATATCCTACATGTTCCAAGGCATAATAAATAGCTTTAGAAGATGGAACTGTAGGAATATCAGAATATAGATTCCACGCTTTGATTAAAGATAAAATACTAGGATCGAAAGTACCAGAAGTTTTCTTGGCCATTTCAATGGAATAGCTCAAAAGTTCAATAGTTTTAGGGTTCATGTCTACCCATTGAATACCGGCATTTGAATTTAATTTATAAATATCTGATGATTCGTTGCCTAAAGATATTAATGCTTCAAGATCATTTATATTTTTTAGAGCATTAGATGAGATAGATTCAGCTTTATTTCCATAGACTGTCTGTAAAACCAAAGTATTCATAGCTTGACCAGAACTTTCAAAATATATATCTTTTTTTTCAAATGTAGCGTAAGTTAAAATTATAATAATTATAACACAAACAAGGGCAGAAAATAATGAAACATATACCGTAATAAAGGATTTCTTCTTATTATTTTCCAAAAGTCATTTCACCCTAATCCTAAAATTGATTATTAATAAAATAATTTTATCATTAGAATATTTTTTTTTCAATAGATAAAAATAATATATATTATATTTTCCTAAAGAGATAAAGCAGAGATAAGGAAAATATAAGTTTAATAAAAAGGGTAGGTGTAATAATGGAAATTTATGATAAAAAGCCTAAAAAAGAAAAACCAACAAGAAAAGTGGAAAAAATAATGTGTACATTGCCTGAACAAGGAAGGCAAGAGATATTATCAGATATAACAGGGAGTTATACAGGAAGCCCAATAATGGGGAGTGCGCCACTACAAGATGCAGATGATCTTTAAAAATTATTGAACCATTTATATTAATAGATAAAAAATTAGGATACATCTATTAGCAGGTGTATCCTAATCAATAATCATAGGTATTGAATAAATTTTCAACTTGACTTATAAAAAATGTTAAAAACATTTAATCTTCACTTAAATTGTTACCATCATTAGAATCAGAATTGTCTGGAATAGATAATTTGTTAATTGCCTCTTTAAGTTGAATATCATTTTCATCTGATAGAGAGTGTCGTTGAAGTTTATATTTATCATCTGTAGACATATCGATAATAAAATCTGGGGTAAGTCCAGAATTTGTTAAAATTCCACTTTTGGGGGTAGTATAATTGGCTATAGGAATACATAATGCAGAACCATCTGATAATGGAAATGCTTTGATTTCAAAAGCTTTTCCGGCGGTTGTTTCACCAATAATTAAACCTTTGCTATAATCCTTAAATGCAGAAGCAAAGATTTCAGCAGCACCTTTAGTGTTATTGTTTACCAGGATATTAATAGGAACATTTATTTCTTCATCACCAGATTGATATACTACCTTAGTTTCACCGTTTTTACTTACAGTGTTTATTAAGTCACCGGCAGGCAAAATTTTATCTAACACTTCAGCAGCATTTGAGATTTCACCGCAAGCAGTATTTCTCAAATCTATTATAAATCCTTGCGCACCTTGGTATTGAAGGGTATCGAAGACATTGTAAAATTCATTAGCTGAGCCATTAGCAAAATTAAGTATATCTATGTATCCTATGTTGTTATTTATTAATCTCGATGACATATGTGAGCTTTGATATTGCGATATTTGAAGTGTAACACTAAATTGTTTTATGTCACTATTATTTCTATAAATATCAACATCTATTTTGCTGTTGTTGCTTCCTTGAAGTAATTTAATAGCCTTATCAAATCCAATATCAGTTACATTTTTACCGTTGATTTTTGTAATAATATCACCGACTTGTAGATTAGCATTAGCAGCAGCAGAACCTTCAAAAATAGAGGTTACTTCTATATTACTGTCTAAACTTTTTACAAACGTAGCACCTATATCAATGGTTTTCCCTGATTTTTCAGCGAGATACATTTTATATTCATTAGGGTTTAAGTAATTGCATTCAGTGTTATCTAAACCATTTATGTATCCTTTAGCCAATTCTTCTTGCAACATACTTTCATCGATATCTCCAATATATTCCTGGCGAATAATTTGATCGATATCACTAATTTTGTTATACATAGATTGTCGTTCATTTATTCCGGAAATAACATTATTAAATTTTCTAATAGCCATATTGTAGCTTACAGTATAGGTAAGAGCAATTAAGGCTATAATTCCTGATATAATCAAAACTTTTTTATTCATATCCTCGAGCATACAGCTTAATAAACATATGCTCACACCTACCTTTCGACTTCATTAATTTTCAATTATTTATATTCTGTCATAGGGTCATAGCGTTTACCATAAAGCATAGTTTCGAAGTGAAGATGTGGGCCTGTCGAGAATCCTGTGCTTCCTACATAGCCAATTACTTGGCCCTTTTTTACTGTACCTGATTTAACAGCAACCCCGCTCATGTGGGCATATAATGTAGATCTGCCATTTCCATGATCTATAACCATATATGTACCATATCCACCGCCATAACCACCAACATTACAGAATTTTATAGTACCATTATCTGCAGCTACAACAGGTTTTCCATATATTTGTGAGCCAGCAATATCAATTGCCCTATGCATAGAATTTCGGCCTGATGTATCGTAGTAGTTAGAGGAGACATAGTAATATCCAGGGACAGGCCATGCATAACCGGATCCAGATGGAGTAATTGTAGCAGAGGATGAAGAGCTTACATTATCTTTTTTAGCTAATTCTTTATAATAATTTTCTATTTCAGAACGGATTTTTTTCAATTCATCATTATTTTCATCTATTTTATCTAAAAGTGTTGCTTGTTTTCCTTCTAATTCAGTAATTACTTTATTGCTTTCTTTCAAAAGGGAGTCGAGCTCAGATTGTTTGGCGCTTATTTCCTTTTTTTGCTCATATACTTCGTCTCTTTGAGTTTCAATTTTAGATTTATCTTCTTCTATTTGTTGAACTTCTTGTTTTAATGAATCTATTAATTTAGAATCATGTTCACCAATAATTTTTACTATTTCAGCTTTATCTAAAAAGTCACTAAAATCTTTTGATCCTAGTATAATGTCAAGAGTAGATGTTTCACCTGCCATATAAATGGATTTGATTCGTTTTTTCAGTATTTCTATATCATCATCGATTCTAGATTGATTAGAAGCAATTTTTTCCTCTGATTCTTTTATTTGAGAATTTAAATCATTTATTTGAGAATTTAATACATCAATTTGTTCTTGAACAACATTAATTTGCTTCAAAAGTGTATCTTTATATTTTTGTTTTTCTTCTATATTTCCTTTAAGTTCATTAATTTCTTTTTGCAGTTCAGAATTTTGTTTTTCGAGTGCATTTTTTCTATTTGTATTTTGGCTAATATCAGTAGCGGCAAATATTAGATTATATACATTATTATTCATAAATGATGTACATATAAATAAGGAAAACACTATGAAGCATAGAATTCTTTTTTTATTTTTTTTAGACCACAATTTGATCACCCCTGTTTCTTTTTAAGATATTTTCTTATAGATATAGAACCTCCTAATAATCCAAAAGTTATACCCGCTAAAATAAATCCAAGAGTAATATTACCTAGAAGAGATAAAAAGGGTATAGTGCTAAGAGGAATGACTTGTTCTATAGATAAGGTCAGTGTTTTATATACTAAGCTTAAAAGTAAAATAGATGTAATAGCAGAAATGATGCCAATCATTACACCTTCTACCATAAATGGAATTTTAACAAATGAATCAGTTGCTCCAACAGATTTCATTATGCTTATTTCGAGTTTTCGACTATGCATAGTAACACTAATTGTGTTTGATATTATAAATAATGATATGCAGCCTAGTATTACAACAATCCAAAATCCCATAGAAGTTACTAAATTATTTAATTGAGTAAGCTTTTCTGCGGTTTCGCTTCTATCGCTAATAGAATGAACTCCCTCGATGGTTTGTATTTTTGCTATAGTCTCACTATATCTCGATAAATCTGTAAGAGTAACATGAAATACATTTGGCAGTGGATTTTCATTACCTTGTAGTCCATCGAATAAAACACCTAATTTATCTTTCCATTGTTCTATAGCCTCATCTTTCGAATAGAAAGAACAAGATTCAACATTATTAACATTTTTAATTTTTTCTCCAACCCTCACAGACTCCAAGTTGGAAAGGTCATCATTTAAATAAACAGTAAAACTATTTTTATCTTCAACTGACTTTAGAGCACTGGATATGTTTAAAGAAAATAGAAGTGCGGCGCCAGTTAAAATTAGGCATGAAGTTAATACACCGATAGATGCAAAAGACATAAGCCTATTATTAAAAAGGTTTTTAAATCCTTCTTTTAAAAGATACTTTAAGGAGCTAACTTTCATAATGAACCTCCTCAAATTTGCTATCGTGAATAATTTCTCCTTTATTAATTTGAATCAACCGTTTTGGAAATTTTTTTACAAGGAAAAGCTCATGCGTTACCATTAAGATTGTAGTTCCACGTTGATTTATTTTTTCTAGTAGAGAAACAATTTCAAAAGACATACGAGGATCAACATTGCCAGTTGGTTCATCGGCTATTATAATTTTTGGATTATTTACTAAAGCTCTAGCCAGGCCAACTCTTTGTTGTTCTCCGCCGGAAAGTTCATTTGGAAAACAAAAAGCTTTTTCTTTCAATCCAAGAAGCTCTAAAACATAAGGAACTCTTTTTTTTATATATCTTTGATTTGCACCAACAACTCTCATGGCAAATGCTACATTATCAAATACATTCATTTTAGGAATTAATCTAAAGTCTTGAAATACTATACCCATATCGCGCCTAAGATATGGAACTTCTTTGTGTTTTAGTTCTGTTAATCTTCTTCCATTTATGATAATTTCACCAGATGTGGGTGTCTCTTCTCTCATAATAAGTTTAAGAAAAGTACTTTTTCCTGCGCCGGATGAACCAACAATAAATACAAATTCACCTTTGTCGATATTTAAGTTAACATTTTTTAAGGCAAGTGTCCCGTTTTCATATGCCTTACATACGTTTTTAAATTCCACCATAATAAATATGCAACCTTCCTTTCTTTATGAAATTTAAAAGGTAATTATTCCTATTACCCGATTATAACGCAGCAGGCTATTAAAAATATATTTTTAATAGCCTTAATTTTAAATATTATTAATACTTAGAAGGATTTGACGATAAGTATTTATTTACCATTAACGCTACTTTAAAGACAATTGCATCTTCAAATTCACGTAAGTCAAGTCCTGTTAATTTTTTAATTTTTTCCAACCTATAAACTAGAGTATTTCTATGTACAAACAATTTTCTTGAAGTCTCAGAAACATTTAAATTATTTTCGAAGAACTTTTGAATAGTAAATAAAGTTTCTTGGTCTAATGAGTCTATAGAACCCTTTTTAAATACTTCTTTTAAGAACATTTCACATAGTGTAGTTGGTAATTGATAAACCAGCCTAGCGATACCTAAATTATCGTAGCTAACAATTGTTTTTTCAGTATCAAAAACTTTACCAACTTCAATAGCAACTTGAGCTTCTTTAAACGAACGCGCTAAATCCTTGATTTTAGTAACAGTGCTTCCAATACCAACAACACATTGAGTACAAAATTCACTCGCAAGAGTGTCAACAATTGAACCTGCCAATTTTTCTAAGTCTTTCGACTCAATTTGAGTTTTAATTTCTTTAACAAGGGCTATATCAGTTTCATTCACATTGATAACAAAGTCCTTATTTTTATCTGGGAATAGGTTTTGAATAACATCATAAGCAGAGATATCAGATTTAGATGTTATTTTAATAAGCATACAAACTCTTGGGATGTCGAAAACAAAATGTAATTCACGAGACTTAACATAAATATCACCTGGTAAGATATTATCTAAAATAATATTTTTAATAAAATTACCCTTATCATATTTTTCATCGTGATATTGCTTAATACTGCTTAATGTTATAGAAAGCAGTAGAGCATATTTTTGAGCAGTATCATCATTACCTTCAACAAAAGCGACATATTCAGGGTGTGGCTTGCTACCGAAAGATTTATAAGTATAGCCATTGATGATAAAAGTGGCAGGAGTTGCCAACACATCTGCTGAAATATTACTATCGCTATCTCCAATTTTACCTAAATCACTACAAGCGACAATAGTAGATGATTCATCGACTACACCAATTGTTCTATCGATTGCATCACGCATTTGGTGAATTACACCTTGAAACAATCTATTAGACATAAAATTACCTCACTTTTTATAAAATAAATTAATATTACCCAGCAAAACCGTTTATCAATATATAACAAAAATATATGATAAAAATCTTAACATATATATTCTACATAAATATTTAGGATTTTGCAAGATTGTACGGGTAAAAATATCTATATTTATTGCAAGATGATATGTTTTGAACAAAAATTTTACAATATACGAAGATTGTTATGCAAAATATAAAGAAAAATACAAATAAACTGCCAAAAAAGGCAGTTTGTGAAAGTAAAAATTTAAAGCTTAATGCTAATATTGGTCTTTTTATCAAAAATATGTACATTGTCAATATCAATATCAATATATACAATATCACCTATTTTATATGAAACTGGCTTTTCGGTATATAAGGTTAAAGGTATATTATCAACCTTTAAGTATAAAAAAGTACCATTTAGAGATTTTTCAATTAAATTTACTATACCTTTTATATATTTACTTGGTTCATTGTCTTCTTGAATTATTAAGTCTTGTGGACGAAACCCTAAAATAACTTGATGATATAGTGTATTAGAAAAAATAGGATGTAGTTTTTCAGCAGGCCACTTAATATAATAATTAGAAAATTTTAATAAATAATCATTTTTATCTTTTATTAAAACAGATGCAAATAGATTGATCTGAGGTATTCCTAAACAACTTGCAACATGAACATTGTTTGGGTTATTATAAATATTTTCTGGGGTATCGAATTGTTGAATGATTCCATCTTTTATAACTAATACTTTATTGCTAATATAAAAAAATTCCATTGGGTCTGTAGGAACATATATAAAAGTTGATTTCAAGTGCTTAAACAAATTTATTATATCTTGTTTCAAAACATTTTTTAAGTTTGAACTTAATCCAGTTAAAGGTTCATCTAATAAAAATATTTTTGGATTTTTAACAGCAAGTTTACCCAACATTAATTTTCTTTTTTGTAATTCAGAGAGTGTTTGAGTTTTCTGATCGAGTATATTTTCTATATTTAATATTTTAGCTATATTACTTATTCTAGTGTTAATTATATCTGCATCTAAGCCTTTTAATCTTAATCCAAATGCCATATTTTCAAATGCAGTCATGTCTGGATAAAATGAATAACCTTTCGACATCATCACGATTTGCAAATCATCGGGTCTTATATCATCTATATTAATATCATCTATGTAAACATGACCAGCAGTGGAATCCTGAAATCCTCCAATTATTGTTAATAAAGTGGTTTTTCCACTGGCACGTGGTCCAATAACAGAAACGAATTGATTATCATCTATATTTAAATAAAGATTTGCAAGTGCGATAATACCCTTTTCATATTTCTTGCTTATATTTCTAAGAGATAACTTAGCCATAAAAAAATTAATCCCTCCCCTTTGATATTTGTCCAATATATAAACTTTTATAGTAAGTACATATTTATAGTATATCATAGAGGAAGAAAAAAATAAATTAGTTTTTTATATAAATATTTAACAATTAATTGGTAATTAATGCAAAATTATTATATACAATCTCTAAATATGGAGTTGATTTCAAATTCTGATAATTCTTTACATTCACCTAACTTTAAGCAAGGATCTAAGCATAAACTACCAATTTTAATTCTTTTTAAATAAATCACACGCATACCCACAGCAATAAACATTCTTTTAATTTGGTGAAATTTTCCTTCGCATATAGTAACTTCAACAATTGATCTAGGCCCGGATTCTATAATGTTTAGCCTAGCAGGTTTATACGATATACCATTTTGTAAAGTAATACCATTTTCAAATTGGTTAATTTGAGTTTCAGTAACAGTACCATCTATAATGGCTTCGTATTTTTTATAAATTTTGTTCTTTGGCGAAAGCATTTTATGCGCAAAATCACCGTCATTTGTTATAATTAGAAGTCCTTCGGTATTTCTGTCTAACCTTCCGGCAGGAAATAGCCCTTTTCTCTGTAAATGCTTTGGCAATAAGTCTAAAACCGTTTTCATTTTTGGGTCCATACTGGCAGAAATAATCCCAGCAGGCTTATTCATCATAATGTATATATTTTTTTTGAAGTTGATTGGTTTACCCATCACAGTAATTATGTCTGATTCAGGGTCAAATTTTTCACCTATTTTTTTTACTACTGTATTATCAACAACAACAAAACCTCTCTTAATAAGAGTTTGTACTTCTTTTCTGCTCCCAAATCCCTGAGAGGACAATATTTTATCTATTCTTTCCTTAGCCATATCATTTTCAGTACATATAATATATATACCTTGCTCCTTTTTATTCATTAAAATAGAGTTGAAATTTTATTTTTATTGCTTTATAGAATTATAAACTTGTTTTTCGTGAGCTGTATCGAAAGCATAGTTTGAAATAGATACATCTGTTTTTTGATTTTTTATCAAACCATGCATAAATCCTTTAAACTTATCAGATGAAATATCGCCACCAATTATTTTATTATTATATACAATTAAGTTCGCACGAACATCTAAGCTTGTATCAGGATAATTTGTTATTCTGTAGCTAAACAATCGACAAGTTTTACCTTTATATTTTTTCAAATTAAACCCTTGAGATATTTGTAATTGATTATATTCATCATATGTTGAATTAAAAGTATTTGGTATTTCAATCTCTTCTATTTCTAAGGGTTCAGAGTTTACAGTCCAACCTAATTGTGAAAGAAAAGTAACCCTATCATTATTATTTCGTACTTTAGTTTCATGTTTTTGCATAGCAGGTTCAGCATGGATATTATTATAATTGTTTACTGCTAATAACGTAATAAGTGCAAAAGTGACAACGCCTATTGTGCATGAAATAAAACTTTTTTTAGGAAACTTAAATGAAAAGACAAACATTTATAACTACTCCTTTAATTTTTATTGCTTAATTGTTACTACAACAATATTTATGCTTCTTATTTTATTTTAATGTCTTAGTTAAAGGGTAGTTAATTATAGTTTATGATTTTTTATTACAATAAGCGTTTAATATGTCTCGAGCAACATTTTTCGACCAAAGACCACTTTTACCATGCTCGATAACAACACCTATCGCAATTTCAGGATTTTCATAAGGTCCATAGCACACAAACGTTGTATGGTCAGAACCAGAGTTTTCAGCAGTGCCAGTTTTTGCAGCAATCGGAATTCTAAAATTAGCAAAATCTGCAGCTGTGCCGGAAGTAGCAACAGCGCGCATTCCCTCTTGAACTATTTTTAGATTATCTTCTGAAACTCCAACATTTTCAATTAATTCCGGTGAATCAGGGCTATTTTCTAAAATGGTCTTCTGGCGAGTATAGTCAGTTATTTTCCTAACAATATGAGTTTTATATCTATTACCATTGTTAGCGATAGTGGCTGTATAAACAGCCAATTGTAATGGTGTAAACATATTATCAGACTGCCCTATTGCGGCTTGAGATGTAGCACTTTCATACCAAGTGCTTCCAACAGCCTCTGAGTGCTCTGGTCCGGCTAAAACTCCAGAACTTTCATATAACTCAATTCCAGTTTTACCTCCTAACCCAAATCTTTTAGAATATAGATTTAAATTAGTAATACCAAGTCGCCTTCCGATTTCAGCAAAGAATACATTACAAGATCGAGCAAGTGCAGTTTTTACAGGAATTCCTCGGTGTACTCCCATACACTTTAAGAAATATTGATGATTTGTAGGGGAATAGTAAAACCTTCCAGAGCAAAATATCTTTTCGTTTTCTGTAATACAACCTTCTTCGAGTGCAGCACAAGCAACAATAGGCTTATATATAGATCCTGGGGTAAAAGCCCCAATAAAAGCACGATTTATTAGTGGGGTATTTATTTGATCTGTGACTAGTTCATTATAATAGGATGGATTATCGACATATTTTTCTAAATCATAGCTAGGGTATGTTGAGGCAGCTAAAACAGAGAAATCTTTTATATTTAATACAACAACAGCACCACCAATACAATCCTTTGCACTTTTTTTTGCATTTAATACATTGTTTTTAAGCGATTCATTTGCAGCCTTTTGAATATCAGAATCTATAGTTAAGAATATTGTATTGCCCGGTGAAGCATTTTCACTTTCTAGAATATTAATAACAGAACCTTCATTACTTGTTTCTAAAATTCGCTTGCCACCTTTTCCTTTTAAATAATTCTCCATAGCTCCTTCAATACCACTTTTTCCAATAATATCGTCTAAACTATAGGAATCTTTAAGTTTTTTATATTCTTCTGCAGACAACTTGCCGGTAAGTCCAACAATATGGGGTGCTATAGTACCATCGATGTATTTTCTTATATCTGAGGTCCTAATAAAAACACCTTTTAATTCATTAGATTTTTCAGATACAATAGCTACTAACTCTCTGCTTATGTTATCTGCAAATGTATATGGAGATGTCATAGAAGCATCGTATCCATTTTTTGTCATATTATATCGAACACTACAAATCATACGTTTTTGTTCAGTGCTATATTCATAACACTTATACTTTTCTATCATTTTATCCATGCAGTTTTGTGCAGTGGCGTAGTTGTTTAATCGCAAGATTTTCTTTAAATCTTCAATATCGGAATCTCTGTCTTTCATAAATTCAAATGTGCCAGAGCTAGTAACGTATATTGGTAAAATGTCGATCCATTTTTCTTTTTTTATATTCATTATATCTATTAATTTTATTATAATCTCATTTTCATTATCTTTATCTATATACAGTTTGTCTATAACTATTTTAAATCCACTATCGTTAACAACTAATCCAACACCATTTACATCCACAATTTCTCCACGTTTTGCCTCGGTTTTAACAGTATATATATGTCCTGAATTCGACATTCTTAAATACTTTTCACCATTTATAATTTGCCAATCAACGAGCCTTGCAATATATATTATACTAACTACCAATGTTAATGATATTATTGTTATCCATCTTTTTAACTCAGTCTTTTCTAGTTCTATTTTAGCCACCCCCTAAGTTTATATATTTTACATATTAACAAATACATCTAGTCATTTTCTCTAATTCTAAACTCCACTGAGCGGTTAAATAAATATATAATTGGAGATAGCAGAATTGTATATATAGTTCTCGAAAGGTAGTGTTGTATCAGCACATAAGAATATCCGCCATAACCATGAATTAAATAAAAAACTACAAAATGCATTAATTGCAATAGTATAACAACGATAAAACAATATATAGAATAAGATAAAAAATTGATTTTTAAGAATCTACCGGAAATATAACTAAGAGCATAGGCAATTAATGGTAGTAAGATAGCGTAAAAGCCGATTATATGTCCTACACCGATGTCTAAAAGGATTCCTATAATCATTCCAAAAATAGTAGATACCCCTTCAGTTTGAAACATAGATATACTTATTAATAACGGAATTAGGAGTGTTGGTTTGCCACCAAAGATTTCAGGAACTAGAAAGGAATTTTGTTGCAGTACAAATAATAATACAGCTTCAGCAAAATATATTAAAAATTTAATTTTTTTATAGTTGTCTTTCATATAAATATACAAACTTTTAGTACACTAAAAATGATGTATAATGTTTGTAGTGCTCCCTTCTAAATTGTTTTATTGAGACACTTAGCCAGTATAATAAAATATTAATCTTTGTTTATATATTCATCGATTGTAGATGTTTGTATGTTACCTTTTCCAACAAAATCAGTTACAATAAAAACATCTTTAACTTTAGGGATATCCTCGAAAGGCCTAACTACAGCGTAAACAGAAGCATCGTATTCGTCTGTCGATATATCCGAAACTTCTCCTATTTTTAAATCTATTGGATACATTCCGCTTAATCCAGAAGTAACAAGAATATCTCCTAGTTTTAGATTATTTTGCGCTGGGACAAGTGAGAATTTAGTAAGATTTTGATCAGCCATAGACATTTGACCTCCTGTAATAATACCGCTATCTCCGCTAACTTTATCGACAGCACTTACCTTAGTATTAGGCGATAAAATAGTTCTAACCTTACAAGAATTAAAATCAACATGATATACCCATCCAACAAGCCCTGCATCTGTAATAACAGGATCATTCACAGAAACTCCCAGAAGTTTTCCTTCGTCTAATGTAAATCCATAGTAATTTTCATTTGGATCTCTTCCGATAACAGAAGCAGAAACAAACTTGAAGCTTTTATTCTTTTGCTTTAGATCATAATATTTTAAAAATTGAGCGTTTTCCTTTTTAATGTCATAATAATCAACAGTTAAGGTTCTGAGTTTTTGAAGTTCTTCATTTAACATATCGATTTCGTTATATAGTTCATCTACTGTTTTTTTTCTTTCAAACAAGTAATTAGTTTTGCAGGATATTGCAGAAGAGATTTTTTGAAGCGGATTAGTGATAAATTCAAAAATAGAAGATACGCCAGACCCACTTGATGTCGCGGTATATATAAGAAGTCCAAACATGATTAAAGTTACAGCAACAAGTATTTTAAATCCTGGTTTTTTCCATAATTCTTTCAACAAAACACCTCTTTTAAACCTATAGTATAAAACAAAAATTCATATAATAGTTTATCATGTAAGATTCAAAATTACAATTACAATATATAATATGATATATTTTTTTAATACTTAGATCAATAAAATTTTTGTAAAAGTATTTTAGATAGATTGTAAATCGTAATGTTCAGTGTTATAATTACTTAGTGTATTTAAAATTTTAGCTGTGATAATATTGTTAAGGAGTGATAAGATGCATAGTTATAAAATAATTACAGATTCTACAACAGATTTGCCGGAAAATATGATATCGGAATTAAATATTGAGGTTTTACCTTTGCAATTTATAATAAATAATAAGAGTTACTATAATTACCCAGATGAAAGAGACTTAACAATAAAAGAATTTTACAAATTATTAAGGGAAGGTCAGTCAGTTAATACTGTTCAGGTTAATGTTTCTCAGTTTTTAGAGTCATTTGAAAAATACCTTCAAAATGGTGAAGACATACTATATATTGCATTTTCTTCAGCATTAAGTGGGACATATAATTCTGCAACTATTGCAGCAAATGAATTAAAAGAAAAATACCCAAATAATAAAATTATAGTTATAGATTCACTCTCGGCATCGATGGGGGAAGGGTTGCTGGTTTATCATGCAGTTATGCAAAAGCGGCGGGGTTTTAGTATAGAAGAGCTTAGCAAATGGATAGAAGAAAATAAAAGAAACTTTTGCCATTGGTTTACTGTTAATGATTTATTCCATTTAAAAAGAGGTGGCAGAGTTTCGTCTGCGTCTGCATTGTTTGGCAGCATGCTAGGAATTAAACCCATTTTACATGTAAGTGATGACGGCAAATTGGTTCCTGTTAGTAAGGTTAGAGGTCGCCGGCAGTCTATAGAAGAATTGTTTAATAGAATGCAAAAAAGCTGCATTGTTCCGGAAAAGCAGATTATATTTATAAGCCATGGCGATTGTGAAGATGAAGCTAAGGGTTTAAAGGAATTAATTATAAATCGGTTGCATGTTAAGGATGTAGTAATCAACAATGTTGGACCTGTAATTGGCGCACATTCTGGGCCTGGAACCATGGCGCTGTTTTTTGTTGGTAATGTAAGGTAACGGTTATGTTATTAACATATAAAATAATATTGTGTTCGTTAATGCACAAAAATGCTCAATTGCTTTAATTCAGCAGTTGAGCATTTTACTTTAATATTTTTTATTTTTTGAATCCTCTATTTTTAACTCTCCAACGTAAAAGAGTACTACTAATGTAATCTTCTTCATATGGATCAAAAACTAAGTCTTTCGATTGATTTGTAGGATAATTTGGATATTTTGAATAATCTATTTTGGTATTAGATGAATTCTTGCTAACGGGTTGCTTTTCGGGCATTTTTTCAGCATGAGTTGCCTTCTCTTCCTTAGAATATTCTTGATGGTTAGGTTTCTTTTTAACATCTTTTTCTTTAGAAATTGGGTTGCTTTTTTCTGATAGAACTTCCTGTGAAACTTGCTTACTTTTTTCTGATGTAACTTCTGATTTAACCTTTTGAGCATTATCTTCTTTGATATTATCATTTACTAATGATTTATTTTTGGTTTCTTCATTTGAATCAGAATTTTTAGTACTTGATTCTGTGCTAGGTACTTTTTCTTCAACAACACTTTCAGATACTATTCTGTCTATTTTTTTTTCATTTTTCATTAAAGTTCACTCCTTAATTATATTATCTTTTACAATTATTTATCCTTTTCCTCAGGATTTTTATGAAAACCTCTGCATTTAACTCGCCAGTTTAAAAGGGTGCTGCTAATATAATCGCCTTCATAGGGGTCCAAGACTAAATCACATGTTTGAATCTCTGGGTAGTCAGAATACTGTGAATAATCTATCTTAGTACCGGCAACTACTTTTTTTAAATTTTCATTAGATAACTTTTTTTCCTGTTCCAAATTTATCAACTCCTTGGTGGATATGTATCACTTGTAGAAATAACTACATAATGTAAAGGTGGACTAAGTATACACTAAGTGTAAGAATTTTGTTGATTATCATTTAATACAAAATATAGCTTATTAAAATATTTTATAGAATGTGATACAATTATTAGTTTAATAAACTAATAACATTCTACCACATTTAATTTATTTTGTCAATATTGCTTAAATAAATTGATTTTTTATATTTTTATTAATAATTATCAATGCGCTGTATACAAAAAATATAAATATCTTGATTAATGCAAATATACATATGATTGGTATAATTTAAATGGACATTAGAACAAAGTGTGAAAGTTTAACCCACTCGTAAAAAATTTTTTTGTTTAAAATTATTATATATAAAACAAACTGCCAAAGGGCATTGTTTTTAAAAATTAAAAATATTTAAAAAATATATATTAGTTAATTAATAGAAAAGCTATAATTACAGTTAGTTTACCAATAAAAAACCAAAATATACAAATAAATAAAAATAACATACACGATTTCTGTGAAAATATGTCAATGAATATTGAAAAATATATAAAATATATATATAATTTTAAAGTGAAGGCGTGTAAATTAAACATGTCTCTGCCTATAAATAACAACTTTGTAGTGGCGTTAGCATAAAATAGGTTGTACAAGAATTTATTATCATAGAGGAGGAGAAGAAAATTATGAAAAGGCGGTTTTATAGAAAATTAGTATTACTGAGTGTGAATATAGTACTATTAGCAAGTATAATTTCAATAAATATCTTTGCATTTAATTCAGAAACACATTTATATACTACTCAACAAGGTGTTAATATAATAGATAATATTTGGGCAGAGGAATATTCGCAATTCTACAATGAAAAGGCTAGAGCAGATTTGTTTACGTATTGTGTACAGCCGGATTTTGATGAAAATATAGGAATATATAAATACCATTTTTACAACCCAGCAACAGGTAAAAATTTTGTGGGAGAAAATGCTTCTGCGCTTACAAAGTTTACAGGTCATTATAAAAGTGCAATTAAATATTATAAATCAAACAGATTAAGCAAGGCTTGGGAAGAGTTAGGTAGAGCTTTGCACTTCTTGGAAGATATTAATACTCCTGTGCATTCAAATGCACAAGTATTAGTAGACGCAACTTTTCAAGTGCCGGATCATACCTCATTCGAGGAGTTGTGTATAAAAGAACAAGATAAACACGTAGCTTCTATGAATAAGGATGAATTTAGATATTATTATAACAACAAGTTAGAAACAATTGCAAAAGCAGCTTCATATGTTGCAAACGACAATTGTTATGCAATGTTTGAGTATAAAACATTATCAAGAGAAGAAGTCGCCGGAAATGCCATCATAAATGCACAAAAAGCAGTTGCTGGAGTGTTATATAAATTTTATCATGATGTAAAATAAAATGTAATATAAGACAATTTTAAAGAGAGGTTAGTGATTATGAAAAGACTTGTACTATTACCATTATATTTATTGCTTTTTATTTCTGTTTTAAAGATGCCTGCATTTGCAGCAGAAAATTATCCTATTGTAGAGGGTGATGCTGTAACATCATTTGAGGATAATGAAGTTTGTGATAATACAACAGTTTTAATCGATGAAGAAAAAACTATAAATAAAGTATATGACGACATTATTTGCGAAACAACAATCTCACTTATAGACAATTTTGAAGATAAAAATAATGAGGGTGTCTTTATAAAGTCTGTTAAAGCAAATGAAGTTATTGTTTTAAAGAAAACAGGAGAGGTTATATCTAATCAATTGCTTTATGCTAGATACCATTATAATGGTTCATCAGTTTGGATTGAAAATATGGATTCAGATGTAGTATCTAATCAAAGTAATTACGATAAACACTTTGTTACAACAGGAGTAATTGAGCTTTTTGAATCAGATTCACAATCGATTGTTTCAGGAACATGGGTGATTTATCAAAAGTGGACTGGAGGTATACACTATAAATATTACAATAACTCACACATAGATTTTGTATGTACTCCTAATGGGGAAATCTCGTATAATTTAAAAACAGTCAATTAAAATTTTAATATTAAGGGGGTGTATAATATGAAGAAAGCATTTTTTATGGTTTTTGGAATATTATTTCTATGTTCACTTTCAGTCGGCGCTGCAAGTAATAACTCACAATATAAATATATTACAAAAACTATAACAGAGACGTATTGGAATAATGATGCTACTAAACTGGGTGAAGTAGAGATAAAAGCAACATTTAGATATAACCCAAAGAGTAAAGAAGTAAAATGCTTAAGCGTTTCGCATAAAACTAAGAATGTTAGCGATGGAGCAAAAATAAAAGCTTTTACTAGGACACAAAATATGACAACAAATTTAGGCGGAGCACTAGTAAAAGTAAAGATAAATCCGGAAAGTGGAAAAGGCTCAGACTATAAGGTTGAACTAAAAATAACTTGTGATAGTGAAGGAAAAATAAGTGTAGATAAATATACACTAGATTAATATAAATATTAAAAAACAATTACCCCTATTCTGATTTTAAAGAATAGGGGTAAAATATTTAATAACTTAAGCGGTTATAATTATTTATTCATTAAAATAGTGCTCCATTACCAAAACCGCTGAATAATTCGTCTTCTTCCTTTTCTGTTAGAGGAGTAGGTTCAGGATATTTTTCTTTAATATAATTATCTAACTTTTCTTTTGTAGAAAGCTTATCCTTAAATAATATAATTATATGCATCAGGCTTGATTTCAATTACATTTAACTATACCTCTTGCAAGTACACATATGTAACTCCTGGTTTTGCTTCAGTTTTCTTTTCATCGTTGCTATCTCTACGAACTTTACTATTTTCATTAAATACATTCTTT
>CALWVF010000037.1 GCA_944384925.1 uncultured Clostridia bacterium | reverse complement strand
TTTTTTCACAAAAAAACACCTCAAATAATAAATTTGAAGCTTTTTTAAAAAAAATTTGACATTATAATAAAAAAATGATATAATAATAGCGTTAATTTAAATTTTTTTAAAAAGCTTGGAGCGTTCGAACGCTCTTTTTTTATTTTACAAAAAAAACCATAATAAGTCAATAACATACAGCAAAAGCTCTATAAACACATCAAGAAGCATGACACATTCCGTGCATTAATTAGACTGACCTTACATAAATCACACATAAATCACACATTTTGGCACAAGCGAAATTCTGTAAAAACCCTATAAAAACCCACGAAACGTGTCATATCTGTACACTAATTAAATCAATTTTTCAAAAATCACACACAAATTGGAATAAATCACACATTTTGGCACAAATGGCACTCTGGCTCTTGTGGGTGTCTTGTGGGTGTGGTACTACCCACAAGAGATGCTTCGCATTATAAGCGAAAACAGGAAGTTAATCCCCTCTACTTACCGGCGAATTTTCGCTCCGCTAAAAGCTCCGCATACAAAATCCTTTGTTTTTTTTGTATAATTTGGGAAAACAATAAGAAATATCAGATATTATAAATTATCTTTTGTTTCTGTAATTGGAAGTATTCCTCCTACATCAAATAGATTCTTATTATTTAAACAAATAATTTCTATACTCTTACTTTCTATAAAACTCCTAATTTCCTTATAATCAGGATGTAATACTATATTTCCAGTAAATGCAATTTTATTTTTATCTATCAGGCCACAAGTTCCTCCTATAAATCCATAATCATAACCAGGCAATTCGATATATCCTGGTCTTATTTTCAATACATCTATATTTTTATCCTTGGCAGCTTTATGTATGCTATTATCAGATGTAATTATTGAATTACTATCTATAATAGCAATTGAACATTTAGTATATCCTTGACTAACATTTATAATTTCTATATTATTTTTTAAGCAATTTTCTAATATTGTCTTATCAAGACATTTAATGTTTGCAAACAAATAATTATTTAATCTTGCAGCATTTAGTATAGAACAATCTGGATAATTTTTTTGCAAACATTTGTTTGAATATTGAATGTTCATCCCTATGTTTTTTAGCTGTTTATATAGATATGTATTATCTTGTGATATTACAATTTCATTCTTGTGTAAATGATGACATTGCATATCTGCATGAGTTGATTCGGGTTTATATAGATTAAGACATGGTTTTATATTTATAGTATCTATTTTTAATCTTTTTAAAGTATTACAAATATCTAACCTTAATTCTGAAATAATAACCTTTTTTACTTTTGATTTAGGTAAGTTAGGGTTATCGACAAATTTTTCATTTAAATTCATACTATTCTCAATCCTTACTATATGTATAAAAACTAAACTTATAGATCCAAATATAAGTTTAGTTTTTATATTGTTATTCTGTTCTTAGTGCATCAACTGGTTTTAGGTTAGATGCTTTTATAGCAGGGTATACTCCAAATATTATGCTAGTAATTACAGAAAATAAAGTAGTCAGTATTATAATATCGATTTTAAAATTAATCTTTATACCAAAATAAAATGCACCTATAAATGAGATAGCTGTTCCAATTAGTGTTCCTATAATACAACCTAAAAGCGACAGTAGTAGAGCTTCTATTAAAAATTCCATTAAAATAGTAACTTTTCGAGCTCCTATAGATTTTTTTATCCCAATTTCCTTTGTACGCTCATTAACTGATACTAACATTACTGTCATTATACTCAAACTTGCAACAACTAAAGATATTGCTCCAACTGAAGATAATACAATTGTTACTATATTAAGTAATTTATTTAATCCATATTTTTGCTTTGATAAATTGTTAGAACAATATCCATCTGATAAATTATTAAGATTTGATAGCTTACTTATAATATTATACCCTACCCTTTCTATATCTACATCTCTATTTACCTTTACAGCTATCTGATCAAACGAGCTTCTTTCTGTTAATAATTGCATATTTGTGTATGGTATATAAACAAAATTAGGAATGTAATCTCCAATAAAATTCTGTAGCAATCCTGTTCCTGTTTTTATAATACCAATTATTTTATAATCCTCATAATTACCGTTATATATTATAGATATTGTTTTGCCTACAATGTTGTCTCTTCCATATAATGTCCGCGAAAAGTTTTCATCTACCATACATACATTGTTAGAAGATAATATGTCAAAGTTATTTATATATCTTCCATATACAGTTTGTAAAGATATTATTTTATTAGCTGTTGAATCTATTCCCCACAAAATTGAGTTTAACTGTTTTCCGTTTTTCCCAGCTATATCAACACTCTGTACCATAATAGGAGTAGCATCTTCAACATTTTTCATTTCTTTTATAGCATAAAGCTCATCTTCAGAAAGGCTAACTAGTTGATTATCAATTTCAGATTTTGAAATTGATAATCCGTTAAGACCCAAACTATCTAACTCATTATTTACAGCTATTGTACCACATTGACTGATATTTCCAATTATAATTACTGATGCAACACCTATTGATATTCCCATTGTTGTTAAAAAGCTTCTCAATTTTTTTCTATTCAAGTTTCTCATGGAACATTTTATAATATCTACCATAGTTTTATAAATTTGTTATTCATAATATAATAATATAACAAACTTTTCCTCCCTTTTATTGCTAAATTTACTTTATGAATATTATAAATTTTTATTTAATAATAGGGATTACTCTACATTTATTATATACCAAATCAGGATTTGAAATTATAACTTCACCGCATTCAATGCCCTGCTCTATACTTATTCCTTGTGGATATTCTTTTTCTGTTTTAATATAAACTTTTTCAGCCAATCCATTAAGATATTTGTAAACAAATTCATTACCTTTTTCATCTGAACGTACTACTTCATATGGTATTATAAGCTTGTCTTTATCTTTTGATGTTATAATCTTGCATTTTGCAGTGAAGCCAGGTTTTATATCTTTACCGGAATTTAATACACCTACTTTAACTAAGATAGTACTTTCTGTTCCGGTTGGTGTTAAAATTTGTTCAGCTTCATTTGAAATTTCTCTTACAACACCTCTGTATTCAGAATGTTTGAATCCTACCCCAGTTATATATACGTCCTGGCCAATACTTATTTCTGATGCTTGAGATTCGTTAACATTCAAATTTACATTAAGGTTATTCGTATTGGCCAAAGTAATAGCCGGTTTTTTAGGATCGATTAATTCTCTATCTTTAATATTTATTGAGACTATTATACCATCGCTTGGAGATTTTATACTAATTGTTTCACCTGTTAATGTATATTTAGGATGTGAAATATCATAAGAATTAATATTAGAATTTATCAAACTATTATAGACTTCTTGTATATTATTTATGCTATCTGAATTTGGAATATTAGAGTTTAAAGGTAAAAGTGGCTCTTGAAGTATAGCTTTATTTATATTCATAACAATATCGCCTTTGTGAACGGTGTCCCCAACTTTTACAAAGATTTTATCTGGTATAGCATATACATTTGTATATATATCTTCTTTATTGGCATATTGAACTTTTCCAGAACATACAATTATATTTTCTGCATCAGATAGTTCAACAGAAAAAACATCTGTATTTATTATACTATGTTTAAAATATGTTCCATATAGAATTATAGATACAATAGTTACAATTGTCATTGAAAATAAAATTAAGTATTTTTTCATTAATAAATCCCCCCATAGGAAAATATTATTTGAAAAAATTATTGATTTATTAACTAAATCTTTATTATTATGAATATTTTTCAATTAAAATTTTATCCTAATAACGAGGTGATAAAAATGTGTTTAATACCTTGTGATTCTGATTGTGCATATCAAGAAGATGGATATTGTACATTAAATGCTCCTGCATTAATAACTAATGATTCAAAAAAGGGATGTGTTCACTACATTAAATTCAATTTATCTAAAAAAGAAACTAATTGCTCAAAGCCTCAAAAGCTTGGCGGATATTTTTAACTCCAATAACTTCTAAACCTATGTTATTTGTATTTAATGATTCTAAGTTGTAATATGGTACTATGCAACGACTAAAACCCAACCGTGATGCTTCACTAATTCTTTCTTGTACACGAGAAACAGATCGTATTTCTCCAGAAAGGCCTATTTCTCCAAATGCTAATGAATTTTCGTGAATAGGGACATCTTTTAAGCTCGATATTAGTGAAACTGCAACAGCTAAATCTGCTGATGGTTCATCTAATTTCATTCCTCCTACTACATTTATATATATGTCTAAGTTGGAAAAAAAGTAACCAGCTCTTTTTTCCAAGACAGCTATTAGTAGTGAAACTCTATTATAATCAAATCCAGTAGACATTCTTCTAGGATTCCCAAATCCACTTGATGTAGCCAAACCTTGAATTTCGGCCATTATTGGTCTTGAACCTTCCATTACACAAGTAACACATGTTCCAGAAACATTTTTTAATCTTCCTGATAAAAGCATTAACGATGGATTCTCCACTTCTTTCAAGCCTGTGTCAAGCATTTGAAATACTCCTATTTCATTAGTTGAACCATATCTATTTTTTATAGAACGGAGTATTCTATATGACATATGTTTATCTCCTTCAAAATAGATAACGGCATCTACCATATGTTCTAGAACTTTAGGGCCTGCTATGGCTCCATCTTTGTTAACATGCCCAACTATAATTATTGGTATATCTGTCATTTTAGCTAACCTAGCAAGTGCATTAGTGCACTCTTTTACTTGAGTTATAGTCCCTGGTGAAGAATTTATTTCTGGTGAACTAATAGTTTGAATAGAATCTATTACAACAACATGAGGTTTTGATGCATTTATTTCATCCAATATGTAGCTAATGTTGGTTTCTGTCATAATATATAAATTTTCTCCAAATACACCTAATCTAGACGCACGAAGTTTCAATTGGCGTTTAGATTCTTCTCCCGATACATACAAAATGTTTAAATTTTTGCTGAGATAATCGCAAACCTGTAGTAATATAGTAGACTTTCCTATGCCAGGATCTCCACCTATTAACACCAGTGAGCCTTTAACAATTCCTCCACCAAGTACTCTATCAAATTCCTTTATACCTGTATAGTATCTTTCTTCATTTTCTGTATTTATATCGTTAATTAAAATTGGAATAGACTTATTGGTAGATATTTTGGATTTAGATGAGTTGCCATTATTTTTTACTTCTTCGTTTAAGGTATTCCATTCTCCACAATTTGTACATTTTCCATACCACTTTGGAAATTCACATCCGCAATTGTTACATACATATATACTTTTTATTTTTTGTGCCATTATTCAATATACAACAACTAAGATTGTATATACTTACACCACGCTTTCAAAATATAAACTATATATTTATTATATAACAATGTTAAGGATATCTCAATTATTTTTTATATAATCTAAAATACCACAATATATAGCAAATGCCATTTTCTTTTGATAATCCTCACTAGAAAGAAGTGATGACTCTTTTTTATTTGATAGAAATCCACACTCAACAATAACTGCTGGAACATTTGCGTTGTGTAGAATAAATATATTTTTCCCTGCAGGTTTGCATTCTCTAGAATTATTAGGTTGTAATAAATTAACTACCGATTTTCTTATACATTCGGCAATTTCTTTGCTTTTAGGTTCGTTGTTAGAATAAAATATTTGTGTTCCACAATATTTTTCTTCAGAAAAATTATTTTGGTGTATGCTAATGACTATATTTTTACTACTCGAATTAAATATTTTAAGCCTATTATTTAAATCAGATACTTTTTTCTTTCTTATAGTATTTGCATCTTTATCGTGAATAGAAATATCAGAAGTTCTTGTCATTTGAATTTTTAAACCAGATACGTATAGCATTTTTTCAAGCTTTTTTGCAATGGCTAAATTTATATCTTTTTCTGCTATACCATCTTTATTTACTGCTCCCCCATCCTCTCCTCCGTGACCGCTGTCGATTATAATTGTATATGGAAAATTATTTATATTTCCTATAATTTGTTTATTTAACATTTTAAATGCATTAAATATTAAAAATATAAACAACAAAAGAAAAAAAATAAAAGTTAAATAAAATGCTTTATTTTTATTGATTGTTTTCAATTTACCATCTCCGGATTAAGTAATATTAATTTTATTGGCCCCAAAAAGCTCGTAAAAATTTATTTCTTTTTTTGGGTTTACATTTAATATTGTGGCATACTAATATTGTATCTTCTCCTATCACTTCAATGTCTTCCCATCTTATAATTATATCGTCTTCCCTCCCAAATAAACCACAACACTTTAGTTTTCCATATACAACAATAGCTAATAATTTTGCACTTTTCATGTCTACTTCTACATCATTTACACATCCTATTTTCATTCCATCTTTTATATTAATAACTTCTTTATTCTTCAAATCTACAATTCTGCAATGCAATTCAGTTCCCCCCAAAAAATAATTTTACACGGTATTCTGTGTTAATTGACATTTTTTGATTATTAACATATAATAAATCTAATAATTTATGCTAAGTTATCAACAACTGGAAAAAGGAGGATAAGGTTCAAATATAATTAATTTATATAATTATATTTTGCTTTGCTAATTAATATGAAGAATAATAGTGAAAATGTAAATTATCAAAATATAATAAGATATAATCCAGATGTAACTACAGGCTTATCTGAAGAAGAAGTAAATGAAAGGTTAGAAAACAACCTTACAAATAATTTTGTTTCTATTCCAACAAAAACTATACCTATGATTATACGTGATAATACACTAACTTTATTTAACATAATTAACTTTATATTAGCATTAGCGGTTTTGTATGTAAAGTCATATAAAAACTTACTTTTTATGGGAGTTGTTTTGTCTAACTTAGTAATAGGAGTAGTACAAGAAATACGAGCTAAAAAAGCAGTAGATAGATTGTCTATTATATCTTCAAAAAAGGCTTCTGTTTTAAGGAATGGTTTAGAACAAAACATAGATACTAATGAAATTGTTTTAGATGACATTATATGTTTATCACAAGGGTCACAAATTTCAGCTGATAGCATAGTTCTTGATGGATGTTGTGAAGTAAATGAATCGTTAATAACAGGTGAATCAGATAGTATATTAAAAAACCCTGGTGATGAATTATTTTCAGGAAGTTTCATTGTTAGTGGAAACTGTAAAGCTAAGGTAGAACACATTGGTAAAGAAAATTATGCTTCTAAGATATCCCTTGAAGCTAAGTATATAAAAAAATTAAATTCAGAAATTATGTATACTGTTCGAAAAATAATAAAAATTATTTCTATAATAATTATTCCTCTAGGATGTTTATTATTTTATAATCAATTCCATGTAGGAAACAATAATTTACAAGTTGCAGTAGTTAGTACTGTAGCTGCATTAATAGGAATGATTCCAGAAGGATTGGTATTATTAACGAGTACAGTCTTGGCGGTTTCAGTCGTTAGGCTGTCTAAAAGTAATGTTCTTGTCCAAGAACTATACTGTATAGAAACCCTTGCTAGAGTAGACACTTTATGTTTAGATAAAACTGGAACAATTACAGAAGGTACCATGGAGGTATCCGACGTTATAAAAATTGGAAGTCACAATGTAGATATTCAAGAAGTTTTATCTTCATTAACGTCTGCTTTAAATGATAACAACTCAACCTTTAAGGCAATACAAAAAGCTTATAATGATAATACAAATTTTGAAGCAAAAATAATTGTGCCTTTTTCCTCTGAAAATAAGTGGTCTGGGGCTTCATTTAAAGATAAGGGAACTTATATAATTGGTGCTGCAGAATTTATATTAAAGGATAATTTAGATGAAATCAATGATATGCTAAATAATTATAATAATGATAACAGGGTCATTTTATTAGCACATTCTGAATATGAATTCGATGAAAACAATAATTTACCTCAAAATTTAAAACCACTTGCGTTGATATTAATTAAAGATACAATAAAAGAAAATGCTAAAGAAATACTTGAATTTTTTAATAATCAAGATGTAGATATAAAAGTTATATCTGGAGATAACACTGCTACAGTTGTAAATATTGCTAAAAGAGTAGGGATAAAAGATTATGATAATTATATAGATGCTACTAAATTGAAATCTTCAGAAGATATAAAGAAAGCAATAAAAACTTATTCTATATTCGGAAGAGTAACTCCCCAACAAAAAAAAGAAATCATAATTGCGCTAAAAGAAGCCGGCCATACTGTAGCTATGACCGGCGACGGAGTTAATGATGTTTTAGCATTAAAAGAAGCAGATTGCAGTATTGCAATGGCATCTGGAAATGAAGCTGCAATCAATATATCTCAGTTAGTATTGTTGGATTCCAATTTTGAGGCTATGCCAAAGGTTTTAGCTGAAGGAAGGCGTTCTATAAATAATATACAGCGATCATCTTCATTATTTTTAGTAAAGACAATATATTCAACATTGTTAGTAATAGCATTTTTATTTCTTAATTTTCAATATCCATTTATGCCAATACAAAGTACCTTAATAAATATGTTTACTATAGGTATCCCTTCATTTGTCTTAGCTCTTGAGCCCAACAATAAAAGCATTAAAGGAAATTTCTTCATTAATATTATAAGCAAAGCTATTCCAGCTGCACTTACTGTATTTATTAATATAATATTTATAGTATATATATCTAAAGTTTTCGAATTAAGTCATGAACAAACATCCACATTATCAGTTGCATTGACTGGGTATACAGGATTATTATTACTCTATGATATATCTAAACCATTTAACCTACTACGTAAAATTTTAATATCTTTAATGACAACTTCGTTTGCACTTGGTATGTTATTATTTAGTAGCATTTTCTCTTTAGCAGCCATAACTCCATATTTAATAATCCTAATGATTTCCTTGATTTCAACTGCTAATGTAGTTTATAGATTTATATTAAAGGTTATATATAAGATTAAATATATAAAACAAAGGATAAATTATAAAAAATCCAACAATAAAAGCTAATACAATACGTAATTCATTAAAGTATTAAGTTGATAGGTATTGTGTGTCTTAGACTTTTAAAACTTTTTTTAATAACCATGAGATTCAACTATTGAATTACAAAATTTTTAGAGTGTTGTTTAAATCACTAAATTTTCATTATGTTAGATGATCTAACAGGAAACTTTGATATTGCATTAACATTTATATTTTGAGGCACTACAGTTTCATAGTATTTATGTTTAGGTGATAGTGAGTCAACAAATATTAAGAAACTCTAGAAGGATTATTCCTTTAACAGGAGCTGTTATAACTCATATTTAAGTAACTCATATTGTATATAAGACTAATATTTTATCGATAGTTTAAACACATTATATAATAAATTCATCTTTTATTTTCATTTTCATGGTTTATATTTTCCTTTATAGATAAGAATGCTTTTTTTATTACATTTGGAAATGGCACGCCCATTACACATAAATTTTCGAGCAAAGATAATCCTTCATTCGTAATAAAAAATAAAATTACAGTATTTCTTATATAGTTATTTGAACTGATGATTTGATCTAATTCTGAAGCTACTAAAATAACAGCTAATATGGATCCCTTTTTCATCAGGCCCATCCAGCCAATATTGCTACTAAATGATCCTACTTTTGACTTTTTGGATGTTTTTAAAACCAAGGATGTCAATAATCCTGTTATGTAATCAAGAGACATTAATATAATAAGTGCCTCTATGCACTCATTCCATTCCCCAAATTCATGTATCAGCCAATATAATGCGTTTAAAAAAGCATCTACGAAACAATTATAGCTAAAAGATAACTCATTCATAGAACTCCTCTTCTCCTCATAATTTTATTTTTAATACTTGTCCTTCATATATTAAATCCGGATTTGAAATATTATTGATTTTTGCTATATTTTTATAGTTAGTATTATAAATATTGGCAATTTTTATTAATGTGTCACCACTTTTTACTGTGTAATAAGATTCAGAATTATTTATTGGAATAATTAATTCTTGATTAATATAAATTTTGTTTGGATCCTTTATATTATTAATATAAGCTAAAACCTGATAAGTTGTATTATACTTTTTTGCAATAGCTGATAGAGTATCTCCACTTTTTACTGTATATATAAGTTGACTGTTATATTTTTCATTTTCTAAATTACTACTACAATTATTGAGTCCAGATGAAGTAATTAAACTTGGATAATTCTCATAGCTTATATTCATATCAACATTTGCATCTATTCCATTTACTATTCCACTATCTGTATATTGCCATATACAGCAACTATATTTTGGCGAAGTAACGTTCCATTGAGCTAACCATATATCATACTTGCCAATAAGTTCATCCTTATATAAAAAATTTTCAAACCAATTAACATTTGTATATATACAAGGGTAATAAGAAGAATTAATAAGTTCATCACAAAATCCTTTACAAATGTCTGTTAATTTCCTTTTTCCTAATTTTTTCATACTAGTGTCTTCTATATCAAAAGCGATGGGATACGTATATTTATAATTTTTTATTATATCAATACAAAAGTCAGCTTCTCTCTTTGCATCCTCTACAGATTCAGCATAACTATAATGGTAAACTCCAGTATGAATGTTTTGATCTTGTGCTTGCTCTATATTGTAATTAAACATTTTATCAATTTGGTTATCATTTTTTCGTCCATAACCACTCCTAATCATTGCAAAATATATTCCTTGATTTTTTACAAGATGCCAATCTATTTTACCTTGCCAAGATGAGACATCTATACCTTTTTTGACCAATTATATCAACCTCCAATAAATTTTCTTTTCACTATACCGTTAAAAAACAATAAAATTTGCATTTAAAAGAACAAATTATTTTAATATAAAAAAATATTCTATGTATTGCATAAAAGCATATATATTTTTTGTTTATTTAATATTGAAATAAATATTTCTCACATATAACAACAAAAAAATAATCATTTCATTGTATTAGAATGAAATGATTATTTAATATATATTATTAATTTTAAAAATACAAAAATTAGTTGATTTTATTATCTATTAAATATGTTGTACATACAACGCGTGAAAGAATTCCACTTTCTATGCTCTCTTTTGAAAAAAATTCTAATAGTCTATCTTTTGTAGCAACATCATCAGCTATTAATATACCATCAAAGTAAGTTTGAAGGTTGTAAGTTAATTGTTTATCGTTGTAATTAGTTAATTTCAATTCAGTTGTGTGGTGTTCTCCTTTTTTTAAATTAACATTTAGAATTTTGCATATCTTTTCAACTGTTTTAATTGATTCGATATTAGTATCATCTATCCAGAATTCAAAAGCTACATTACTATCCATTTCCCATATCTTTGATATAACATTAGCAACAGCCGAAGATGCATATCCCTTTCCACGGAAATCTTTTCCTACCCAATAGCCTACATTTAATTGTTTTTCGCAGGAACCTTTGCTCAAAATAATTTGCCCTACTATATTTTTTTGTATATCCTTAATAGTTAGACTAAGTATCTCTTCGCCTGTGATTAATAAATCATCTGGATCAGTAGTATCAAGTCCATTACCTAAGTAACGAGCAAAATCCTTTCCTTCATTTAGGATCAGACCTTTCAAGACATCCTTATCATCCTCGCTTGTTTTTTGAACAATTACGCTATTTGAATTTACGTCTTCAAAATTTAAACAATACTTTTTACTTATAGGTAGTTCTTCTTTATTTTTATCTTCTTGTAATATAGATTTGTATTTTTCCTGAAAAATATGCTTTAAAGTATCTTTAAGGTGTATTTTTAATTTATCCCAAAACGAGTTTAAATCCCTCGTATACAATCTATCGCCATATTTTTGGTAAAGTTGATTTGCCATGCATGGAACTGTCTTTGTATAATGCATTCCTTTTATGTTAGTATGAGCTGATCCGTATATTCCCATTATGCTTACACCGTCTAAATCATTAAATTCTCTGATAAAGTTTTTAACCATAGCATTTTCTCGATACGTAGAATCTGAATGAAAATTCTGATAGTAATATTCTCCTTGCATTATGTTTTCTTGTGCTAACTTATATGAGTTAGACTGAGTTTGACCAATTGATTCAAGGTACTCTAAAAAACGTTTTCCTATTGTATCATATTGATGCCCAACATCAGTTCCATGAAAAATGGTTTCAGGACATTCATTTTTAATACGTTTATAAAAATTAAAACTCTCTTGAGAATGACTAAGGGTGCCTTCAATGTCATGAAATATTGAATATAAAATATCATCGTGCTCAGAATGCATCCAAATGTTCATATATTCTGCTGTATAATATGGAAGCTCAACAAATAAATCTCTCATACCATCATTGTGATAATATGATGACCATAATTCAAACTCTCTTTCTAGATTATTTTTATTAGAGTGGAACTCACCATATAAGAAAATCTTACCACTTGATGTGCAACATTGCTCACAAGGAAATAAGGTTTCTGATTTCTTCATTTTAGGATGCAAAATAGAAATTAAAATGCCAATTATGCATAAAATAACTGTCGCATACATTGCTAATTTTTTACTTAAACTTAATATCATTTTTATTTTTCTCCTACTAGTATTATTTCTATAATAATTATCTTATATTTATTAAAAATTGTCAATTAGCTGTGTGTAAAAATATAATAAATAATTACCGTGATAATAGTTGATATTGCCTATAACAATGTGTATTACTTAAATATCTGATTTAATCTTCCATCTTACTCCTTGAGGAGTGTCTTCAATAATTACATTCATACTGCTTAGTTTATCTCTTATTTCATCGGCAGTTTTCCAATCCTTATTTTTTCTAGCTTCATTACGCTGTTTTATCAAATCATCAATATCTTCTTCTATTGTAATATTATTTTCATTATATAATAGACCTAACACATTAGTAAGTTCGTTAAATATATCTAATGCAAATTCAGCCGGCTCTTTTGAATCTATAATATTATTGTCTATACTTGTGTTTATGTCTTTGACCAAGTCAAATATTACTGACAAAGCATCAGCAGTATTTAAATCATCATTCATAACAGTAATAAACTTTTGTTTATACGATAACATAGAATTTTTAAAGTCTGTGTAGTCTGCATCTATGTTACTTCTAGAATGAGAAATAAAAAACTTCAAGTTATTTTTACAATTATAAAGTCTCTCTAAAGCAGCTTTGCATTGTTCTATTATTTCTATGCTGTAGTTTATAGGGCTACGATAATGAGATGAAATCATAAGATACCTTATAGGTTCATATCCATATTTCTCGGCTACATCTCTAACAGTAAAAAAATTATTCAATGATTTAGACATTTTCTTATTATCCACATTGATATACCCATTATGCATCCAATAATTTGCAAAGGTCTTTTCTGTACAACACTCACTTTGTGCGATTTCATTCTCGTGATGTGGAAATATAAGATCTTGGCCACCACAATGAATATCGATTGTATCTCCTAAATATCTTCTCGACATAGCTGAACATTCTATATGCCATCCTGGACGTCCATTAGAACCCCATGGGGTTTCCCAATATGGTTCACCTTCTTTTGCAGATTTCCAAAGAGCGAAGTCAAGTGGATCCTCTTTACTCTCATCTACACTTATTCTTGCACCTGATTCTAATTCCTCAATCAGTTGGTGTGATAATTTTCCATATTCAGAAAATTTTCTAGTTCTAAAATAAATATCTCCATTGGTTGCTTTATATGCATATCCTTTATCTAATAATATAGATATCATTTTTATCATGTTTTCTATATTTTCGGTAGCTTTTGGCACTACATCTGCAGGTATAATATTTAAACCCTTAGCATCTTTTTTATATTCTTCAATATATTTTTCAGACACTGTATGATAGTCACTATTTTCTTCTATAGCTTTTTTAATTATTTTATCATCAATATCTGTAAAGTTCTGCACATAAACAACTTTATATCCTATATACTTTAAATATCTTCTTAATACATCAAAAACACATATAGGTCTAGCGTTTCCTATATGGATATAATTATATACTGTAGGTCCACATCCATAAATTTTTACTTCACCCTCGCTGATTGTTATTAACTTTTCCTTTTTTCTAGTCATAGTATTATAGATTTTCATTTTTAATGCTCCTTTTTATTTTATTTATAATATTATCTAAGAGTGCCATATGACGCTCTAATTCCTTCATCTCTAATGATACAGGATCTTTGATATTTATTTGATCTAAATTATCAGACTTAACACCATTTACTTTTACAACCTTAGCTGGTATTCCCACAGCTGTAGAATTTTCTGGTATTTCTTGAAGCACAACTGCACCTGCTGCTATTCTTGCATTATCTCCTACTTTAAATGGGCCTAATACCTTAGCACCTGCTCCAACCATTACATTATTTCCTATCGTAGGGTGACGCTTACCTATTTCTTTTCCGGTTCCACCTAAAGTCACATTTTGATATATCGTGCAATTATCTCCAATTTCAGTTGTTTCTCCTATTACCACACCCATGCCATGGTCTATAAATAATCCTTTTCCAATTTTTGCTCCTGGATGAATTTCTATTCCTGTTCGATGCCTAGAAATTTGAGATATTAATCTAGCAATAAATTTCATATTATGCCTAAAAAACCAATTTGACTTTCTGTATGCTCTTATTGCTTTAAACCCTGAGTATAAAAAATATACCTCTAATTTATTCCTAGCCGCCGGATCTCTTTTTACAATTGATTCTAAATCGTTCATCAAAGATCTAAACATAAAACTCCTCCTAAAAAGTGCTTATAAAAAACGGTAGGTATTATAATTTGCATACTTACTAAATTGCATGTTCTCACTACATCTAGCAAAAATCATCATAAAAATATACCTCCACCCTTTAATTAGGACAGAGGCGAATAGTTCCGCGGTTCCACTCTGATTTATAACTCTTTTTACCTTTTAACGGAGGTTACCCGCATAGGGATACTACAAAATTCCCCCTATGTGCTAGCGAGTGCATTCACTAAAATTTTTTATAAAAGAAACTTCCAGCATATGTTTCTTCTCTCTTGTATAAATTAAATAATAGCTACTTATCTCGTTGAACGCATCTAATTATATTTTTTATTATATTACATTATATTATAAATTTAAAAAAATTACACTATTACTTTAACTGTTCTATAAACCTTTTATTTTCAACTATATAAATTATACCAGAAATAATTGTAAATATTACAGAAATCCACACTGATATATTTATTATATAATATATATTCCCATATTTATAAAAATTAATATTATATCTACTATATATCTCATTTATACATTCTACAGCAATTATTAATACAATCGATATTATTTGACTAACTGTTTTAGCCTTACCCCAGAAATTTGCAGAGATAACCTTACCTTTATTTGAAGCCATAAGTCTTATAGATGTTACTATAAATTCTCTTGATATTATTATTATAACAGGTATAGCATTTATCAAATTCAATTGTACAAAGCAAATGTATGCAGATATAACTAACATTTTATCTGCTAAAGGATCTGCAAACTTTCCAAACGTAGTAACTAATCCACACTCTCTAGCTATTTTTCCATCTAAGTAATCTGTAAATGAAGCTGCTATAAATACCAATAAAGCATATAAATAATTATTTTTTATATTATCACATAATAAAAATAATAGTAGAAAAGGTATAAATATTATTCTTATAATTGTAAGTTTGTTAGGCAAGTTCATTATTTACTCCTACCATTTCTCCAATTAAATCTACATAGTTAAATTTTGTTATTTTCACATTTATAAAGTTTCCTTCTATTAAAGGATTCTGCTCTGCAAAGAATATTACCCTTCCATCTACGTCAGGTGCATCTGCTTGACTTCTTCCAAAATAATAGTTCTCCTCTTTATTATATCCTTCAACAAGAACTGTGACTTCTTTTCCTACCATATTATTTGCTAAAATTTCCATTATTGTGTTTTGTTCATTCATTAAAATTTCCTGCCTATGTAGTTTAATTTTTTCATCGATTTGGTTATTCATCATGCTAGCAGCTGTATCTTCTTCATTAGAATATGCAAAACATCCCATTCTATCGAAACTTATATCTTTCGAGAATTCTGCCAATTCATTAAAAGCCTCTTCTGTTTCTCCTGGAAATCCGCATATAAATGTTGTCCTTAAGGTTACATTTGGAATCCTATTCCTTATTTTTTTAATAAGTTCTGTTAAGCTATTTCTGTTTCCTTTTCTATTCATTGCTTTTAATATTTTTTCGTTACAATGTTGAAGGGGCAAGTCAATATACTTTACTATTTTTGGTTCGTTCGATATGACTTCAATTAATTCATCTGTTAATCTATCAGGATAGCAATATAGTACTCTAATCCATTTTATTTTTTCTATTTTACAAAGCTCTTTTAATAAATATGGAAGCATTAATTTTCCATAAATATCCTCACCATAACGAGTAGTATCTTGTGCCACTAGAATTAATTCTTTTATTCCACTCTCAGCAAGCAGATTTGCCTCCTTTAAAATATCTTCCACTTTTCGACTTCTGAATGGCCCTCTAATAATTGGTATGGCACAATATGTACACTTATTATCACACCCCTCAGCAATTTTAATATACGCATAATGCTTAGGAGTAGTTAAAAATCTTCCTCCGTTTAAGGGCAATTCTAATTTAGTAGGAAATTTAGATATTTTATTTCCTACTAACGTATTAGCAACAACATTAGATATATCTAAATTAGCTCCTATTCCTATAACAGCATCAACCTCTGGAAATTCTTTTACAACTTCGGTATTATATCGTTCAGCCAGACAACCTGTTACAATAATTGACTTTATTTTTCCTTGTTGTTTTAAATTTATTACATTTAGTATTTCATCTATACTTTCTTTTTTAGAATCCTCAATAAAACCACAAGTGTTTACAATTACAATATCTGAATCATATATATTGTTAACAATATTGTATCCTGACTCTTTTAAACAAAACAACATAACCTCTAAATCAACCTTGTTTTTTGAACATCCCAAACTTAAAAATCCAACTTTATACGACATTTAATCATCCTCATAAATTTTATCAGATATATATTCATTTAAAGAAGCATATATTTCATCCCATTTATATCCCAATCTTTTTAAAGCAGATATTAATTTCACTTTTCCCTTTTCACTACCTAAAAGAGAAAAGTACTTTTTTTCTAATAAATAATTAATCTGTTCTTTGGGATCTATATAACATTCTTTTAATGTTTCTTCTATCAAGTTTTTATCTATACCTTTTTTATATAACTCATACTCTACCCTAGATTGAGCAAATCTTTTTCTAAAAATCAAGTCTCTCGCACATTTTTTCACAAATTCTTTATCGTTGATAATCCCTACTTCTTCCATTTTATTTACAGCTACTTCTGCAGCATAAAGATTAGTCGATATACTTAATTTTTCTAAAAGTTCCTTTTTAGAATAATCTTTTCTGCTTAATAATCTTAGTGCCTTTTCTTTAGCTTTTTTTACATTTGAACTTTTTATTATATCTAAAAGTCTGTCGCTATCTATATGTTCTCCAGCTTTAATATTTTCTCTAAAAATAATCTCGTTATCAATATTGGAAAAATATTCTCCGTCTACATAAATATCACTACATCCACATTTTCTTCGAATAATATTCGTAATATACATCCATTAATCATCTACCGTTATGTCTATATTAGATTTAACACCTGCAGTTCTCTTTTTAGATTGTGCAGGTAAATCGGGCTTATCTGACTTAGTATCTATTTCCTTTTCTACTAATTGGTTACCCTTGACTACTTTATTTTTGTTACACATTTTATTTATGCCTTCAAGAACTTTTTTTTCTATCTCTGAGGCCAACTCTTTGTTCGTTCTAAAGATTTCTTTTACATTATCTCGTCCTTGACCTAATCTTGTATCTCCATAAGAAAACCATGCTCCACTTTTTTGCACTATATTAAGTTTAATAGCTAAATCCAATAGCTCACCTTCTCTAGAAATACCTTTTCCATACATAACATCAAATTCTGCCTCACGGAATGGTGGAGATATTTTATTTTTTACAACTTTTGCCCTTGTCCTTGAACCTATCATTTCACCTGAACTTTTTAAAGTTTCTATTTTTCTTATGTCAATTCTCACTGATGAATAAAACTTTAGTGCTCTTCCCCCTGGTGTCACTTCTGGATTACCAAACATAACTCCTACTTTTTCTCTTAATTGATTAATAAAAATAGCGACACAATTAGATTTTGAAATTGCACCTGCAAGTTTTCTAAGAGCCTGAGACATTAGTCTTGCTTGTAAGCCAACGTGTGAATCTCCCATTTCACCTTCAATTTCTGCTCTTGGAACTAGTGCTGCAACTGAGTCTACCACAATGACGTCAATCGCACCTGAACGCACTAAAGATTCAGTAATTTCCAAAGCTTGCTCGCCTGTATCTGGTTGAGAAACCAACAAAGAATCTACATCGACTCCAAGGGCACTTGCATATACAGGATCTAATGCATGCTCGACATCAATAAAGGCAGCATAGCCACTATTCTTTTGTGCCTCGGCTATACAATGCAGTGCTAATGTTGTTTTTCCTGAAGATTCTGGTCCATATATTTCTATAATTCTTCCTCTTGGTAAACCACCAATTCCCAATGCTATGTCTAAAGATAGTGAGCCTGTAGAAATACTATCTACGTTTAATGCCTGGTTTTGACCCAAGCGCATAACAGCACCCTTGCCAAATTGTTTTTCTATTTGACTTAATGCCGTTTCAAGAGCCTTTGATTTATCTATCGCCATAACTCATTTTTCCTCCAAATCATTCAAATTTATACATATAAATTATATTATATTTGTTATTTTAAATCAATACACACTATTTAAAACCTATTACAACTCTGCATATGTCATTTATATCATTAATTTTTTCTATATTTTTGAATCCTTGTAAATAAAATAATTCACATACATTTTGTTCTTGGTTTATTCCTATTTCAACAGCTAACAAACCACCTGGTTTTAAAATTTTTTTCCATTTCTTAGTGATAATTCTATAGAAATCTAAACCATCTAAACCGCCATCTAATGCAATTATAGGTTCATTTTTTACCTCTATTTGTAGATTTTTAATATCCCTGGAAGGTATATATGGAGGGTTAGAAACTATAGCATCAAACTCACAATTTTTAAATTCAACATAATTTTCAAAAATATCTGCTTTTTTTACAAATATATCTTTATTCATATCATGCAAGCTTATATTTCTTTTTAAATAAAAAATAGCTCTTTCAGATAACTCAACAGATGTTATTATTGCATCTTTTATAATAGATTTTATCCCTATAGATACAGTCCCACTACCAGCGCACAAGTCAAGTATATTAGGTTTTTTTATATTTTTTATTTTTTTTGCAGCTTCTCTAACCAATACTTCTGTATCATCTCTAGGAATTAAAACTCCTTCTCCAACATAAAAATCTAAACCCATAAATTGCCACTTACCTAAAATATACTGTAGAGGTTCTCCAGATGCACGTCTTTTAATTAACTTAAAAAATGTTCTTGATACATCTTCATCTGCTATTCTATTTCCATTTATAACTAAATTAATTTTATTAACATTAAAACATAATTCAAATATACACATAGCATCAAAAGAAAAACTTTCATTACCTGATATCTCAAGAATTTTTTTCCCTTTAAAATATACTTCTCTCAATGTCATAAATCACTGTTCCTCAACATTTTCTGAAATAGCCGATTTTAATGCTTCAATAGCAACTTCTATCATTTTATCATCAGGTTCTTTTGTTGTAATTCTTTGTATCCATAATCCAGGTGTTGAAATGACAGAAGTAAAAAAATTTTTATGACAACCGCAAAATTTTATTAACTCATATCCTAGACCCACCACAACAGGTATGCAAAATAATTTTATTAAAGTTCGCAAGAATGGATTGCTAAATGGAATAAAAAATCCTATAAATATTCCTATAATTAACATTAAAAATATAAAACTCGTCCCACATCTTGGGTGAAACCTAGAATATTTTTTTACATTATCTACTTTTAGTTCATCATTATTTTCATAGCAAAATATAGTTTTATGCTCAGCTCCATGATATTGAAATACTCTTTTTATTTCATTAATTCGAGAACAAAGTATTATATAAATCAAAAATATTAATATGCGAAAAAACCCTTCAAATACAGATCTATAAATCACACTACCCCCTAAAAAAGGTAGTAAATTTTCTATAAAATTAAAAATTAATATTGGTAACATAAAAAACAATAATACAGATATAGCTATTCCTAGAATTGAAGATACTACCATTAATAATTTTACTATTTTATCACCAAATTTTTTCTCTATCCATTTATCAAATTTAGACGTATTGTCTACACTAGTCTCATCTATACCAGATTTTTGCGCTGATATTGACAATGCATCATATCCTATCTTCATTGAATCAATAAACGACGCTATACCTCTCAAAAATGGTATATTAAAAATTTTGTACTTATCCTTAATATTACTGCATTCTAAGTATTGAGTTGATATTGTTCCATCAGGCATTCTTATAGATATCGCCGTTTTTTTAGCACTACGCATTAAAATTCCTTCTATAAGTGCCTGACCTCCTATAGAAGTTATTTTACAACTATTTTTACTCATTATATTTCCCTTTCTATTTCCTTGTCAAAAATATAGCTATAATTCATCGTATGATTCATTTTGCTCATTTTTTATAACAGGAATGCAAATTGTAACTATAGTACCAACATTTTCTTCACTTTCAATATCTAATATACCATCATGTAGATTCACTATTTCATCTGCTATTGCTAAGCCTATTCCTGAGCCCTCTTTTACATGATCTGCTTGGTAAAATTTATTTTTTACTTTAGGTAGATGTTCTCTAGAAATACCGCATCCATCATCTGATATGGTAATTTTAACCTTTGAACCTTCTTCTCTTATACAAATAGTTATTGTACCATTAGATTGCGTATATTTTATAGCATTATCAATTATATTTATAAACACCTGTTTAATTTTATTTTTGTCTCCAAAAACAGGTGAAATTTTTTGTGGCTCTTGATATATCAGTTTTTTGTTTTCAGACACTGCTCTTTCCCTAAACATATATACAGCCTCATCTAATTCAGCTAATATATCTATCTTATCCATCATTAAAACCATACGTCCACTTTGAATACGCGAAAAATCTAGCAATTCTTCTACTATTCCAGATAATCTTTCAGCTTCTCTAACAATAATCCTCATACCTTTTTCTAAAGTTTCACTGTCTCTATTTTCTGGCATTTGCATTGTTTCTGCCCATCCTTTAATAGCAGTAAGAGGGGTTCTTAATTCATGCGACACCGAAGATATAAATTCATTTTTTAATTGCTCAGATGTACTTAACTCATTAGCCATATAGTTAATAATGTCACATAAATCGCCTATTTCATCATCATTTTTCTTAACTACCTTTGCTTTGAAGTTTCCCTGAGCTATTCCTTTTGCAATTATTCCCATCTCTCTAACAGGTGATGTTATAGATTTTATGAAGTAAATATTAGATAAAACAATAAATATAATTATTATGAAAAAAATCAATAGAAATAACAATATAAACGATAAAACTATGTTATCAGCATTTTCTAATAGGGCAACACTACTAACAGTACCTATATAATTTTCATAATAATCATATATTTTTTTATGATTTATTAAATATTTTTCACCGGTATCTGTTTTATAGACATATAAATTTTCTTTATTTACATTCTGAACTATACTATTTTTAATATTAAAATTACTAGATTCAAATATAACATTGTTTTTATAATCTGATATGTAAACTTGACCTTTGCTATAAACTTCACTTGCATACTGCTTACAAACACTATTAAAATCATCAAGATTATATATAGGTGTTTTTTCAAAATAACTTACACAATTATCTACTTCTTCGACTAATTGCTTTTTTATGATTCCATAAAGATTTACCCTTATACATAATATAAGAATAGCCATTAATATAGCCATACAAACAATTACTAAACTTAAACTATTTAAAAACCATCTTTTTGTTATACTTTTCATAAACATATTAACTTATGTTATATAATTGATGAATTTCATCTTATATAAACATGTTACTCCTTAAATACTCAACATAATTTTAAGATTCCCACTTATATCCTAAACCCCAAACAGTAATTATATGCTTTGGTACAGATGGTTCATCTTCTATTTTCATTCTTAATCTTCTAATATTAACATCTACAATTTTTTCTTCTCCAAAATAAGCTTCTCCCCAAACATGATTTAATATTTGAGTTCTATTCAAAGCAACTCCTGGATTGGATAAAAGATATTCCATAATTTGAAATTCAACTTGAGTTAAAATAATAGATCGTCCATTTTTTAGCAATGTTCTATTTCTAAGATTTAATGTGAAATCACCAGATTTAATTTCTTCCTTAAAATTATTCTCTACACGCATTTCGGCTAACGCTACCCTTCTATACAATGCATCTACCCTGGCAACAAGTTCAGACGGACTAAACGGTTTTGTTACATAATCATCAGCACCTAGCATTAATCCACTAACTTTGTCCATCTCTTGTGTTTTAGCACTAAGCATTATTATTCCTATAGAATTATTTTCCTTCCTAAGTTCCCTACATACTGTAAATCCGTCTATCCCAGGCATCATTATATCAAGAATAACTATATCAAAATCAGCATTCAACTCTCTATATTTTTCAAGAGCAGACTCACCACTATCTGCTTCAACTACTTCATAACCTGCCCTTTGTAAATTTATCACAACAAATTCACGAATAGCTAGTTCATCTTCAACAACAAGTATTTTTTTCATAATTTCCCTCCCTAATTAACTAAAAATTTCTAGCTATAAGAAACTTTATTTTACATCCCTGTTCCATAAACATTTTTTCGTGTTCCGTTAAAATATTAAAGCCTAAATTTTCTTTATGCAAATCACTTGTTTTATAGATAATGTCAAACCCACAACTTAAAAAATAATTCACACTGTCTTCAAATAATTCATCATCATCTGTTTTAAAATAAATACCTCCACTGCTTTTTAAAAACTCTTTATATTTTACTAACTGTGATGGATATGTAAGACGCCTTTTTTTATGCTTTTTCTTAGGCCACGGATTACAAAAATTTATATAAATTCGCTCAACTACGTCTTCTTTAGAAAATGCAAGATCTATTCTCTGTATATCCAAAGCAGTAAGTAAAACATTACTTACTGGCTTATCTAAAAACAACTTTTTTATATTTCGGCGTGCACACGCTAACATTTCGCTTTTTATGTCTATAGCAATATAATTTGTATTAGGATTTTTGAAAGAAATGTTTGCAATAAATTCTCCCTTACCACAACCTAATTCTAAATTAATAGGCGATTTATTTTTAAATAAACTAGCCCAATTTCCTTTATGCTCTGTAGCATCATTTATAAAAAAGTCACACTTTTCTAATTCTGGCCTTGCCCATGGTTTTCGTCGTATTCTCATTAAAAGCACTCCCTCAAATAGATACTTTTAAATTTTAACACAAAAACCTTTAAACGTAAACATATTAAACGCAAATAAAAATTTATAATGATATATCCTATAACGTTTCTTTTAATATATAATTCAGAATACTTGTAATAAATAAAAAATTGTATACGTAATAATATAACAATATGTTAATAGCATGTTGTATTTCCTATTTAAGATCATTTAAAGAAAAATATATAGAGGAAATAGATGGATCATCATACACGCAAAATCTAATAGCACAAGGTTCTTTGTTGGGATTTATTCTAAAAAACACTTCAAATGTTCCAGGCTTATTATTTTCTAAAATATGTACGCTATTACCTAATGTATTCCAATGGCAAGTTTCTGAACTACCGTCTTTGTATAATAATTGAAAATATTGAAACATTAGAAGACACTTTTCCTGTTCATCATGAAAGCCTTTATAAAGTCCCTCTACTTCAAATGTTGTTTTAACTATATTTTTATCTCGCTTTAAGTGTATTAATTTTATAAAATATGCTCCAAATATTTTAGTTTGGTAAAACAAAGGATCATTTGTATTTGCAGGATTATTAATGTTTCCCTTATTAGCTCGATAAGATAATATTTCAAACGTATTCATAAAATGATTTAATTCTACCCACATAATACCTGAATGTTGGCTCCTTTTTATTATTTCAGATTTTATAGTATTTTTATCATAGTCATAATAATATTGTGTTACATTTTCACCATGAGGATTAGCTAATAGTATATAGTAATTCTTTCTATTATTTCTAATATTAGTCATTTTTCCAGTACCTAATACTGAATAAGCATGATTAGTCAGTATTCCCGTATTATCACTCAAGCAAGAGGTTCCTGCAACTATAGGTATATTATCTTTAATATTCTTCTTAATAATTTTATATATGAACTTATCGCAGTTATTTGAAAATATTGGTTTGTTAGGCGAATAAAATGTAAGTAAGTTAATATCCTCTTCTAAAAAAAGATTTATAATTCTTGCTAATATTGATTTTTGCAAATCAAAATAGCATTCCCCTTTACTGCTATCCAATATACTTATATGCATAAAAATTGCTTTTTCTAATAATTGAACCCAAAGACTAGAATTTGATACATAAGGTTTTTCAGCCGGTATTGATTTTTTGATTTTATAATAGCATGGAGTACATCCATTTAAATCCTTTTTATATAATTTAACAATGACATATCCATTTCCTAAATCCTTCATAGAATTTTTTATAATACTTGAATCAGCGTTACATATAGATATTAAAGACGATAGTATCCAACAGTCTCCTATATCTCCTTGCCTTATATCGTAAATGCTTGGCTCATGGGAAAATAAATCAGCATCTTCTAAAACATCTTTAAAAACTAAGGTATCTAATTCTTCACCTATTTTAATTTTTATATCGTTGTCATCAACATTCACAATGTCTATGCCATTTTCTATAACTAAATTTCCAGAATAATCGTGAAAATCATTAGAATTTGATTCATTTAATAAAAGATGTGTATCAAGAGCAGGAGTAAAAAGTGAATTACATTCATCATTACACTTTTTCTCTTCTAAATTAGAATTATAAGATAGTATTTTACTTACAAATTTTTCTTCATATTTAGCGTTTAAAGACTTAATATAATCATTGCCATTTTCCAAATGTTTTCCTTTTGTATCCTCAGGGTTACTAAAACTATTAATAAATTTCAATATTAATAACACTAAAAACAAGTTTAGTGAAATTTTCAATATCTTAGATAATAATAATAACATAAGTTTTCTCCTTTAAAATTTAACAATATATTTTTAAACAATTATATCAGATTGCCAAACCAAAATCAACAGCAATACTATATATAATAAACATTATTATATATAGTAATTTTATATAATAAATCTAGATAATTCAATTTGTATACGATAAGGTGAATTTATGGATTATGTAAATATAACACTAATTGCACTTGGTCTATCAATGGATGCATGCTCTGTAGCATTAATAAATGGAGCAGTAAAAAATAAAATTAAATTAACATTTGCTTTTAAAAACGCATTATTTTTTGGATTTTTTCAGTTCTTTATGTCTATACTAGGTGTTATTTTAGGCAATGCAAGTAAATCAATTATATGTAAGTTTTCTCATTGGGTATCATTTACATTATTAATATACATAGGTACAAGTATGATATACGATTCTTTAAATTCTGATAAAGCTAAAAACTACTTTTCTTCTGATAATACTATAAATTTAATTTTAATGGCTATAGCTACTAGTATAGATGCAATGGCAACTGGAATTATATTACCTTATAGTGCTGGTATAAACACCATTAGTTTAATTTTTATTGCAACACTTTTAATAGGTACCATAACTTTTATATTAAGCTTCGTAGCAGTATATATAGGTAATAAATTCGGAACACTCCTTTCTTCAAAATCAAACATATTTGGTGGCATAATGCTAATAATCATAGGCTTAAAAATAATAATAGAACATTATATTTAATTAGACAATAAACATTCATAAAAATTTTTCATTTCTTTTATTCTATTAAATATTGAATTTCTTAACCACAATGGCTCTTTTACAAATACATTATTGCTATTATACATTAACCATTGTAAAGCATTTGTGTTTTGTTTTATAATTACGTCTGCACTACAAAGCTTGCCATTGCATCTTAAGTTTAAGTACTCTTTAAAATAACTCAAAATATCATCCAAAAATTCCTTATTAAACATTAGACTAACGTTTAAATCATCTTTAATATAACAATTATAATAAATATCTTTATTAGTTTCTTCATAATATCTATTGTCTAAATTAAGATTATCACATTTATCATTCAATATGTTAGTCGACTTAATTTTATCTAATTTATATTTTAAAATGCAGGTTTCTCCATCTGGTTTTGCAATAAGAAAATAATCTCCATTTAAAAAAATTAATTTTAAAGGATTTACTATATTGACATAATTATTTATTTTTACTATATTTTCCTGATCAATAACAAACTTATTATATATAAATTTAACTTTATTTTTATTTATGATTGCTTCATTACAAATATATATATTATAATATATCTCCTCGTTTTTAGATTTATTAATCTTTTCAACTTCAATTTTACTTAACAGCTCAGCCTGAAAATTACTAAGAAGAGATTTCAACTTTATAATCAAATCGCTGCTTTTCTTCTCACTTAAAAATGAAGAAAAACTAATAATATCTGTTAATAATTTTATTTCAGACACTTCAAAGTCTCTTTTTGCTAAATAAAAACCTCTCTTAGGCCTAGTAGTCTTATTTATGTCAATTCCATACCCAATAAGTGTTTCTATATCATCATAAATTGATTTCCGTTCAGACAATATATTATATTCTTTAAGTTTCTCACTTATTTCAAATGATGATAAAGGATGTTCATCATCTGTGTAGTTGTTTATTATATCCATTAATCTCAATAATTTAAGCTTGTATCCGGATTTTTTCAATCTTATCACCCTTAATTATACAAATTATCTACACATATTTTAACATAAAAACCACATAATGTATATATTTAGATAGAAAATTGTTGTAATAAATTTTAAAGATATAACTTCTTCGCTTATAACCGAACTAAAATCACCAATAAAATTGGTCATTTACAGAAGTTAAATTTTTATATGCTTTTTAAAACTTTTATCTGGTCTATATTGCGGACTTCTCAAAATTGATTTTAATATATTGATAATACTGTTCTTTAGCTCTATTCCAAATTATCTACATTTATAGCATACAAAACTATTTATTACACTGGCAACATCTCTCTTTATTTTGCATAGATTACAAATCTATATTTATTATATATAGAAAGAAAGATTTTTTCACATACTCTTTTTTATCCCAGTTAATGTAAAATCTGGTAGTTGCCTGCATAGAATAGCTATTTAAAAAGGTGACTATCAAGAAACTTTTTACATGCAAAGAAAAGAGACCGAAAAGGAAACGGTCTCTTCTTTTA
>CALWVF010000036.1 GCA_944384925.1 uncultured Clostridia bacterium | reverse complement strand
CACTGTCTTCAATTAATCTTTTTTTGAAGTCATCATCTTTATTAGCCTTTTCAATTAATGATTCTATAATTTTTATACATTCCATATTTAACCATCCTTTCATATTTCAATATATAGTATTTCTAATTATTGTAATATATATTTACTGTTAAGCCAATAATATATAAAAAATACAAAAATCAATTTGTATAATTATAAATAATTTATAAGTTATATGGTTTGAAAATTTATTTGTTATTTTCTATATAATTTTAATTACAATTTAGCAATACATATTTGTAAAGTAACCCTTAATATATCTAAGTTAATTCCCCATAAAATAAAAAGGAAAAGGCTTTAAATTATAAATAAGTATTTTTTAAAACCTCCTCCAACATTATTAATTCCATTAAAAGTTTAGTTTTTATCAATTGTTGCCGTTACCTGATCCCCTCAAACGTTCTAATATTTCTTTAAGTTCTTCTGGAGTACGATACGATGGTGCCGCATATGCCAATACAGGAATGTTCGGCCTACCATCTGGATATATCACACTTTGTCCGCCAGCTATTCCTGATAAATCATCCTCATCTATTTCTTCTCCTAATGAGTAATCCCTTATAAGCTCCTGTTTCTTTTTATATGGGTGATCAGGATGTTTTGGATGATGATGTATATGTCTTCCTCCAGACACACCTTCTAAATCTTCATCTGGAATAGATTTAGCTTTCGAAACAATTTCATAAGTCAATTTGCCATTTTCATCTTGTAAAAACTTTACTTCCACTGCCAAAAGTTTGCCTGTCTCCTGGTAAATTGCTTTATCACTGTCTTCAATTAATCTTTTCTTGAGGTCATCATCCTTACTAGCCTTTTCAATTAATGATTCTATAATTTTTATACATTCCATATTTAACCATCCTTTCATATTTCAATATATAGTATACCTAATTATTGTAACATATATTTACTATTAAGTCAATAATATACAAAAAATATAAAAATCAATTTTTATAATTATAAGCAATTTATAAGTTGCATGACCTGAAAATTTATTTGTTATTTTCTATATAATTTTAATTACTATTATGTTATAATATATATTTGTGAAATAATGTTTAATTGATTATGGAGGTTAATTTATATGAAACAGGTATTGGGAAACCCTGAAAAAAACCCAGAACAAAAAAAGTATATGTTTTTATTAGTTGTGACTTCTCTTATGGTTACTTCTTGCCTAACAGCCAATATAATGGCTGTTAAAGTTATAACTATCGGAAATATGTCATTTTTCGATGCTGGTACAATTACCTTTCCATTAACTTATATCTTAGGCGATATATTAACCGAGATTTGGGGATATAAGATAGCAAAATCAGTTATTTTATTAACTTTTATATGTAACATAATTTTAGTTATATCAACTTCTATTGGAATATTCCTACCATCACCAAGCTATATGAGTGAAATTAATAATGCTTATTATTGCATATTTAAAGTAGTTCCTAAAATTCTAATAGCATCAATGGCAGCTTTCTTATTGGGAGAATTATCCAACGCATGGTTTATGCAAAAAATAAAGCTTATTACTTTTGGAAAGTTTTTATGGATTAGGACAATATTAAGTTCTGCTATTGGTTATTTATTAGATACTTTAGCTTTTGTATTAATTGCTTTTGGGGGCATATTAAATAAAAAAGATTTATTCACTATGATACTAGCTCAATATGTTATGAAAATATTAATTGAAATTATTGCAGGCACACCGTTATCCTATTCAATTATAAATTATCTTAGAAAGAGAGAATTACAGTGCAAGAGTTAGTCAGGTATTCTTTAATAAAAACAAAAATGCCAAGAGAACTTATTTTATTGCAAGGAAGAGGATGTAAATGGAAAAAGTGTATATATTGCGATTATTATAATGATATATCCTCTGAGCCTTTTAATGTTAATAAAAGTGTAATAAAAAATGTAACAGGCAAATACAGTACTTTAGATGTTATTAACTCGGGTTCAGCTATGGAATTAGACTGTAGCACCATTGAGCTTTTAAGAAAAATAGTTAAAGAATGCGGCATACATACACTATGGTTTGAAGCACATTGGATGTATAGAAATAAATTAGATGAATTCGCAAAGCTTTTTCCAGGCACAGATGTAAAATTTAGAATAGGTGTGGAAACATTTGAGCCTCACATTAGAAGTTCATGGAATAAAGGTATTCCTGCTTATGTTAAACCAGAAGATATAGCAAAATACTTTAAAGGAGTATGTTTGCTTGTTGGGATTGAAGGTCAAACTGAAGAAATGGTAAGAAGCGATATAGAAATTGCTAGAAAATACTTTGAATATTTCAGTATTAATATTTTTATTGAAAATTCAACTACCGTTAAAAGAAATGAAAAATTAATAAATTGGTTTAAAAAAGATATCTATAATGAAATAAAAAATATAGATAAAATAGAAATTCTAATTGATAATACCGATTTAGGTGTTGGTTAATTTAAATAAATTATTGTTATATAATTTTTTTAAATTATCTAAAATGCGAATTGCATATAAATTATAAATATGATACAATTATCATTGTAAAATTATTAAACAAAGGGGAATAAATATGTTAATTATGGTTAAAAAAGCTATGGCTAAAATTATTAGAGATGTTTCTATAGCAATTTTAGCAATTACCACAACTATATGTGTAGCAACAGTATCAAAGAATGTAGTTTCAGCAAGTAATAATCTTAACAATGCTATAAATGATGTACGCAATGGTGCAACCTCACAAATTGGAGATATACGCAATGATGTAAAAGAAGTGCTAAATACAAATATTGAAAACCTTCGCCAGGATGCTAACGTGCAAATTGAAGGGGTACGTAATGATTTAAAAGAAGTATTAAATACAAATATTGAAAACCTTCGTCAGGATGTTAACGTATATGCTTCGAACTTATGTGATGCTGGCATCACTAATTTAAATGAGGTAATCAAATATCTTATTACACCACAACCAGCTGTAATAGTTGAACCTATCGATACAAATCCTGACAATTCCGTTGACTCATCAGAAATCAATAGTAATCTTACATTAGACAATTCGTCTTTTGAAAAACCTAAAAATGTGATTCTTCCCGAGCAACAAATTAATTATACAATTAATGGGCAAGCGCCAATAGAGAATTTAGCATTTAATTTATTGAATCCGGCTGTGAATAATATTTCTAATGAAATAACAGAACAAATAAATAACATTATTAATGATGAAAATAATCTTACAAGACAAGAGTTATTCACTATAGCAAACAACAATTTAAACTATTTGGTAGCGGAAGTAAGTAAAATTATTACTGATGAAAACAATCCTGCAAGACAAGAGTTATTAGAAATATTAACTGATGAGAAAATAAATAATTTGGTGGACCACACACAGCTTACTTTAAATAATTGCGATGCACTTGTGGATAACATCAATCAAATTTTTACTAACAACCCCAAGAAGATTCAATTTGCATTCAAAGTAATACAAAAGTTTAAGCCAAAGAAACCTTCAAATAGTAAAACAGCTGTTTCAAACCAAAATTCAAATGTAAATAATTCACATAATATCGAAGAAATAAGTATTGACAACAATTATGATTCTCAACTTCATTTAAGCAATGACGAAAGTAAATTACTTAATGTACATGATAATAATAATACATCTGATTTAAACAGTAATGAAGGTGAATTATCTAATATAGATGATAATAATATTGAATCTGATTCAAACAGCGATGAAGGTGAACCATCTAATACAAATAATAATGGCCTAGGTAATAGCCTTGATTCTAATAAAAATGAGTCAATTGCTAGTAAGCCAAAGGGAAGCATGCTCAATCCATTTAATTGGTTTAGAAAATAATTAATCAATTCCATATTTTATATGTAATTAAAATATTTAAATAATAGTTTGTAATTAATAGAAATGACTTTATGCAAAAGCAAAACACCAATACTAATTTATTGTATTGGTGTTTTTTTAATACTTCTAATTTAATATAATTTACTTTTAAAGTTTTATATTTTTATTCTATTAATATCATTATATAAATTTTATTTTTTGTAAAAATTTAGTGCATAGAATCTCATTATTTCTATGCACTAAAAAGCCACATACAACACATAATTATACTATTGTATAGAACAATCAAGATAGTGCTCAAGCTCTTTGTCGTCTCTTCTTTTCTTTTCCAAGAATACAAGTATTGCTGCTGTTGCAGCTGTAAGAGCTGTTGCAACTGCTATAATTGCTAAAATTGTAGAAAATTTATTACAACTATTCTTCAAACAGAGCACCCCCATAAATAATATAAAACAATATATATTATATCATATATATTATTTTATATAAAGGCATTATAAAAATTATTACTTATAAATTTAGATATTCAATTAGTATAAATTTAACAATCAAAAATTAAATTAAACAAAAAAGCAGAGCAAACACCTCTGCTTTTAAAGTTATGATTAATTTATAGTTATGCATTAGTAGCATTTAGTTTTCGCATAAGTGCAGATTTTCTTCTAGCAGCAGTATTTTTATGAAGTATCCCTTTAGCAGTAGCTTGATCTATACATTTAATAGCTAAACGAACAGATTCAGATTTTTCAGCAGAAGCAGATTCAATAGCTATGTTGGCTTTTTTAACCATTGTTTTTAAAGCAGAATTGCAGGCTTTATTTCTAGCAGTTTTAGTTGCAATAACCTTAACACGTTTTTTAGCTGATTTAATATTTGGCACTATAACACCTCCTTATACAAATACAATCTTCACTTAATCATATCATTAAACAAACAAAAAATCAATATATTTTTAAAATATTTATAACTTTATAATGTAAATTTAAATACATTCCATAACCCAAAAGTATGAAATGACTTGGTACATATGTATATTTTTTCACCATAAACTATTATATATTGCGCATATACTGACTATAATTTTTAGTATATAATAATTATTAGTAAATAACTAAGGAGAATAAACATGAATGATTCGTTCATTAGAACAGAGGCACTTATTGGAAAAGAAAATTTAAAAAAGCTATTTAAAAGCCGAATAGCCATTTTTGGTATAGGTGGCGTAGGTTCATATGTTGTAGAATCACTTGCTCGTAGCGGTATAGGTGAATTCATATTAATAGATTATGACATAGTAGAATATTCAAACATTAATAGGCAATTAATAGCTACTTACGCAACTGTGGGAAAAAATAAAGTTGATGTTGCAAAAGAGCGCATTATGGATATTAATCCAAGCGCTAAAGTAAAAACATACAAAACATTTTATAACTCAAACAACACAGATTGTATACTTGATGGCTGCAGTTATATTGTAGATGCAATAGACACTGTTACATCTAAATTATCTTTAATCGAAGAAGCTAATAAAAAAGGTATAAATATCATTAGTTGTATGGGTACAGGCAATAAATTAAACCCTAATATGTTTTTGATCGATGATATAAAAAATACATCTGTTTGTCCCTTGTGCAGAATCATGAGAAAAGAATTAAGAAGTCGAGGCATAAACTCTCTTAAAGTATTATATTCAAAGGAAAAGCCAATACCTCCAAATAATGTATATGTAAATTCAGAGTCCGAAGATTCAAATAAAAAGTTTATTGGTAGTATATCGTTTTGCCCTTCTGTTGCTGGCTTATTAATATCCGCAGAAGTTATAAAGGATATAATTAATGATAATAAATAGGATTAAAATTTTAACAAAACAAAAATATATTTAATACTATTCATTACATAAAAAGAAAGTAATACTTTCCTAGTTCTAAATTCTGTTTAAGAATTAAATTTTATAAGTTTATAAATAGTGTAAATTTACTTTTAAACATTATATAAAACTTCAATGTTTTGTATTAATTATTTAAGCTGTTAAATCTATTTATACTGACTTATTATAAGACATAAGTCTACATAACAAATTTACATGATAATTCATCATCAAAATATTGAATTTCAGTTAGAATATTATCATTTAAAATGAAAAAACTATATTGCATAAATAAAAAATCCTTTATAATTGCAATTAACATTTAATTTTTTATATTATAATTGTTTTAATAAGATTATAGAATGAAACACTAAATTATATATTTTATAAGGATTTATAATATGTTTTTCATTTATTACATTACAAAATTTATTAAAATAAAAATAATAGAGGTGAAAATTTTGAGTAAAAAAATCAAAGAAATAATGAGTAATAATGTAATAGCTGTTTTACCCAGCGATACTGCTGAAGAAGCTGCTATACTAATGAGAGAGCACAACATAGGTGCAATTCCAGTTGTATCCGCAGGAGAGGTTAAAGGAATCATAACAGATAGGGATATTGTTACAAGATGTGTATCTTTCGGCCAACGAGCCGATTCTACAAAGGTTTCTGATTTAATGTCTACAGATGTTACATTTATCACACCTGATCAAACAATTCAAGATGCAATATCTATAATGTCTACAGAGCAAATAAGGAGACTTCCTGTTGTAAAAGATGGGTATATAGATGGTATGATAAGTTTTGCAGATGTAACAAGAAATTATCATGGTATGGAAATAACAGATGCAATAACTGAAATAAATCTTCCGGATGTTGGGCCAGCTCACTCTGTTAAAACAGATTAATTTATAATAAATAATAATAAGCCCCAAATAACCTTATATTAAACCAATAGCAAATTTTATAATTTATAATTATGCGCTATTAGATTATTATGGCTATTTAAGGCTTACAAATTAAAAAATAAATATGGTGGACGTTAACGGACTCGAACCGCTGACCCTTCGCACGTCAAGCGAATGCTCTACCAACTGAGCTAAACGTCCAAACCTACATAAGTATATTAAATTTTTACTAATATGTCAAGCAAAAGTTTCTTTAAAATTAAATTTTTAATTATTTATTTTTACTTTAAAACTTTTATTGATTTTAAAACAACCAAATTATATAATTAATTTATACATTAAATAAAAAGGTTTGTGATATTTTGAATGGACAATCAAAAGAAGCTCTTGTTTTATTTGGTTCTCCCCATAGTAATGGGCACACTAAATTAGTATTAAATTTACTTTTAGAAAATATTGTAGGATATAATTTTACTATAATCGATTCATACAAAGAAAGTATTAAGCCTTGTATATCTTGCAATTTGTGTAAAAAGTCAGATAAGTGTATTTATAATGATTTCGATAATATAGACCATATGCTTAAAAATGCGGATTTATTAATTATAGCTACTCCTATTTATAATTTAAGTTTTCCTGCTCCTTTAAAAGCAATTTTTGATCGTATGCAAATATACTTTTCTGCAAGATTTTACCGAAATTTAAATCCACCAATAATAAAAAGAAAAAAAGGTATTATCCTTTTAACTTGTGGTTCAAGCGATGAAATAGGCAAAAACATTATATTAAAACAATTAAAACTTATTTTTTCAATTATAAATACTTATATTTACAAAGTTATTGTTTGGAATAATACAGATAAGTACACTAATATTAGTTCACATTTAAAAAATGAGATAATAACACTTGCTAAAAAAATAGAGTAAAATATAAAATATATTTAAATTATGTATCATTTGTAAAGTCATCTAATATATCTTTAACTATTTCCTTATTTTGCGTAATAATAGCTAACATACATCTATATACAAAACCAGGATCTTTATGAAAATTCTTTTTTACAAGTTCAGCTTGAAGCATATCAGGAACATAAAGTGTAAATGACATTAATTCCATATTACCCCCGGAAACTTTACATGTTACATTATACCCTTGTTCTGTTTTTAGTATCTCAACACTATTTTCCTTTTCTAATTTAATTTTAGATAAAATATTTAAAGTTGCAGATAATGCCCTCTGTCTAACTGAAAGTGGTAAAGTAACATCTAGTTGTTCTGATATCATTTTCCCGCTCTGAGTAACAGTATAAAGTTGTTCCCTTTCGTTTGTACAAACAATATTGGAATTATTAAATAAATCAGAAAATGCCGAGCTTGCCTCGAAATAATTAGCTAAATTATTATCTTGCAATATTGATATAATGCTATTTTTAGACAATTCAGTGTTTACACTGCAAAGCATGTAACATATTAAAAGCTTTATTTCATTTTGACTTTTTAGGCCCCTAAATTCAGGTGTTACGGAAAATTTATCTAACGACATTTACATCATCCTCACACATACAATATAATTTAAAAATATTTTATAAGAAAATTATAACATAAATAGCTCAAAATGTATACTAATAAAATTGATAAATCGTTGATATGTAGGTAGTAAGGGTTTTTATTTCCCTTACTTAAGTTATAATTTATGGCAAATTGTTAGTTAAGATATTATAACCCGAGGCAACATCTGATACTGCTGATTCTACTTCATTTTTCACAGAAGATATAGAAGATGAAACAGTGTTATTTCCTAATGATGCATTTGTATTATCATCATTTGTATTTCCACAACCAAATAGGAAAGTTATTGCAAATAATATAAATGAAAGTGAAAAGATTATTTTTTTCATATATTTTGTCCCTCCTAATTTATATAATATTAGTTAATGCACAATTATATTATCTGCAAAGATTTTTAAATTTATTAAGTTAATTATTCGTAATAATATTTTAATGTTATTCTAGACATAATTTTGTCGAATTCTGAATATATAAAAATAAAAAGGAGTAATTGATTTGAAAAGACTTATAAACCTCGCAATTTTAATATTTATATTATTTACTATAATACAAACAGTTTATGCTAAGAATGTTAATTTAACTGTCAATTTACCGAGTGATACTGCATATCGTTCTGATCAAATTTTAGTTGATATTTTTGCAACCGCAGATAGTGAATTAACCATTGCAGCTTATAGAACTTTTGTTTATTTCGATAGTAGTAAACTTGAATTCAAGGGTATTGTTCCTTCTAATACATCATCTAAGTCTGATTTCAAGTATCATCTTGACGGCGATACTTTAACAATAATTTATTTGTCTATTAATAATTTTCAACATTTTTATGCAAACGATGTTAAAAACTTATTTTCTCTAAAATTCAATGTATTGACAGATGCTGATTTTGGTAGTACATCCGTACGTTGTGATTTTGATGGTCTTTCTGATTACGATGTCAACGCACTAGGCTTCCAAATTGAAAATAATGCTACTTTTAATATTGAAGAAAAACCTATCCCTGATTGTTCACTAAAATCTCTTTCTGTTTCTTACGGCTCTCTTTACCCAGATTTCACTCCATATAACACCGAATATTTTTTAACAGTTCCATATGAAATTAATAAAATCGAAACATATGCTGAACCAAATGATCCTAACGCTACTGTAAAAGTTAACAGAAAAAATTTACGTAAAGGTGGTACTTCCACTATCATAACTATTACTGTAACTGCATCAGATAAAAAGTCTAAAGAATATTACAAAATTACTGTTGATAGAGAAGAAAAGCCAGTTTCTTCATCATCTAGATCTTCTTCTTCCAAATCTCCCTCCTCTAAATCTAGTTCAAAGTCTACAAGTAGTAAATCCGCAACTCATACCAACATAAAGAACAGTATCTCATCATCAAATGACAATAATACATACTTAGACGATTCAAGAAGTCCTAGTAAAAATGTTATAATAAAGGAAAATACTTTCGACACATTTGTCATTACTCTTTTATCTATTCTCGCACTTGGTTTAATATGTTATTTTATAATTTTAAGGGTAAGTAAACAAAAAAGTAATCAAAAACATAAAAAATAAAGTGCTAGCAAAAATCGACTAATTTTGACTAAAATTTATACTATGATAAATTTAAACATTTAGAAATTATGTTGTTGAAAATTATGTATTATTAATGTAATATATTAGTTAGTATAATATTTCAAGGAGGAATATAGTTTGTTAAATATTACTCTAAAAAATAATGTTCAATTTTATTCGATTAGACATAATTTATATGATAATTTTAATGATAATTGTGATTTATTGGAAGAAGTAAGAAAAAATTTTTTTATAAATGGTGAAAGGCAAAAAAATAAAATAACTAGAAATGCTCAAAACTTTACTATTAGGTTATCTTATTATATGGAGATGGACAAGCATTTAAAATGGAAAAAAATGCATAACTCCACTTTAATTGAAAAAAGTCATATTATAAACGATAATGAATATAGCATTATTGTCTATAATAATCATAGAAAAATATCCAAAATTTTTGTCTTTGATATAAAGCATAATTGGATTAAGAGCGAATACTTTTTATCAGAATATAAAAAATCTCCAGAATTAACTATTACACCTAATTATATAAATAATTCATTAATTATAACAAAACAAGAAAATAGCTTAAATAATAAAATTTCATATGAGCTATTCCCTTGTTGCGAAAACATAGATGAAATTGAAAAAAATGCTTTAAATAGTGTTTTAGGTGTCCCAGAAATTTTGTGCTCAACACCTAATGGTATAATATATTATTGTACTAAGGAAGAGATAAAAAAAAGATCTGAATTAATGTCTAAAGTAAAAGAAAATACAGATATGTTACTGCCTTATATAGATAGCAAATCAAATAATGTTAATGAAAATGAGATTGAGCCTAGTGAAAAAATAGGTAATCCATTTAACATTAATATAAATGTTAATTCATTAAGCACATCAAGTAGTTGCCAAAAAGAAGATGTTTCAGATAATTCTTGTGAGATTACGAGAGAATATACAAATGATTTTATAGATGATGATAATATTGAAAATATATCTAATGATGATTGTGAAGTATTAAACCATGAAAATCCATTAGATAGTTTAATAGATACGTTTGGCTCTGAGCCTAATGAAACAGTCTTAAAAAAAGATGTTATATCTATAAATTCCGCATCAAGCATTAAACCCGACAAACCTAAATTTGAAACTGTAATTGAACGACCCAAAACTGCTTATACCTATATGAATGTAAATTATAAATCCCTTCTTAATGATAATGTCATAGATGAATATGAAGAAAAATATATCTCAAATAATAATCCTAGGATGCCATTAAATGATAACAATAGATTTTCTGATAAAAAAGACTGTGAACCAATTAATTTAGAGGAACCTGAATTAAATAGTAATAATTCTAATTGCAATAATGACTGCACTGAATTGAAAGTATATGAAAATACTTTTAATAATAAAAAAGATATTTTTATAAATAAATCTCAAGGCAAAACTATAAAAATTAATGAAAACAACATTTTCTATTACTTTGGCAATATCGAAAATGGATTAAAAAACGGACATGGTAGGATTTATTCTGAAAATGGATTAACTATATATGAAGGAACATATATAGATGATAAACGTAATGGCTTAGGGGTATGTTATAGTAAAGACGGTTGCTTATCTTATGTTGGCAATTGGAAAAACAATAAGAAAAATGGATTAGGTGTAACATTTAACAATGATGAGTCACTAAATGTTAGCTTATGGAATAATGGCGAATCTGAACACTATAATACTTGTCATCTAAATAATGGTGATGTTATTATATGCAATGGAAATTTATCAAAAAATATTAAGATTTCTCGTAATATCAATAACAATATAGTTATAAATAGTACATTAAATTACAATGAATTTACTAAAGTATCGGAATTTGATGATAATGGTAACTTAGTTTATACTGGAGAATACCACAATGGTGTAAGAAATGGATTTGGAATTCAATATAATCAAATAGGTGACATTATATATAAGGGGCAATGGAAAGATAACCTTTATAATGGCAATGGAACCTTAATAACTGATGATGGTCATAAGATAAAAGGTAAATTTATTGATGGTAGTTTAAAAGGTGATGGTATAGAATTTGATGCGTTTGGATTAAAAATCTATGAAGGCAACTTTGAAAATAGTAAATATAATGGTAATGGAACAAAATTTGCATCAGATGGTTCCTACTTTAAAGGTATATTTACAAGTGGAGTTCCAAGTAAAATAATGACTAAGTTTGACAAAAATGATAATATGTTATATCAAGGCGAGGTTATAAATTATAGCTATTTCGGTAAAGGTACATTATATGAAAATGGTCAAAAAGTATATGAGGGTGAATTTAAAAATAATAAGTATAATGGTTTTGGAAAATGTTTTAAAAACGATGAATTAATATTTGAAGGTAACTTTGCAGATGGAAAACGTTGCGGCATTGGATGTAGCTATAATTATAATAGTAAGGAATATGATGGATATTGGAAAGATGATAAATATCATGGATTAGGAGTATTATACAATAATAATACAATTTACTGTGGCATGTTTAAAAACGGGTTAAGACATGGACGAATTAATGAAATAATTAATGGCAAATTATACAGAGAATCTATATTTGATAACGATGAACTCACGTATGCAAAAGAATATCACCTAGACTCTGGATGTTTATTATATGAAGGAAATATTATTAACAATCTCAAAAATGGAATGGGATCTACCTTTTCATCATCTGGAGAGAGGAATTTTGAAGGTATATTTAAAAATGGTGAGCCTATTAAGTCAATGAAAGTATATACTAAATTGATAGAAGATTTACCAGAATGCTCTGAATTGAAGGATACAAAATATGAAGTATATCGTAAACCATCAAACTTTGCTGTCGAAAAAAATATTAATGGTGGTTTATATTCAGGATTTTTGAAAAATAACCTTCCTAATGGAAAAGGAACCATTCTATATTCAGATCATAGATATACTGGTAACTTTAAAAATGGGGTAGCAGTTGGTAATGGAATAATATATAAAAATAATGGGGATATAATTAAAGCTATATTTTCAAATAAAGAAAATGTCAAAAATCAAAAACTAAGTTTTCAAAATAATATATTTTATTATGTAAATGAAATTAAAAAAGATAGTGTCAATTAAACAATTGGCACTATCCTTTTTCTATAAAAAATTAAATACTTTAATATTATTTTAAATCTAGTTCACTTTCACTGAAATCTTCTATAAATTTTCTAAAATACATCGCATTGCTAACACTAAAATATGGATAAACATATAAAACCGGTATTAATAAAAGACAAGATAATACCCACAATATAAATGATAAACGAAGTTTTATCAATCCCCAAATAAATGTCTTAAATTTTTGTACAGATAACTTTATACATTTATTTATATTATACTCATCATTTTCTATTACTAAATATATAGATAAGGAGAACATTAATGGCAAAATTATAAGTGGAATCAATGTAATTATTATTACTAATATAACCTGCCAAGCAAAATCTACACCTATAATATGTAAAACATATGAAAGTAAAATACCAGATATAATCGCCACAATACACCATAATATAATTCTAATACAAATCTTTAATAAGTACAACAAAACACGCTTAAACAATTTAAAGCTTTTGTAGTAATAAAATACCTCTTTTAAAGGTACTGTATATCCTTTTGCAACATCATACATCCACCTGGTTATTCCAACCATAAATGGACTTATTACAATCGCCATTATAACTCCTAATATAAAGAAGAGTACCCATAAACTTATATTATTCATAGATGAACTTATCACTTGAATTATATTAATAAAATAGCTTACTAAACTATAGACACATGAAACAAATATAAAAATTAATGTTATAAGTATAGCGCTAGGCCAATTTTTATTAGCCAAGCTCTGCTTTGCGCTATATTTAATTTCTTTACCTGTCAAATTTAATACGCCTCCTTTAATCCTTACATAAATTATATGCTGCTTCTAAACAAATTTGGGCATGCAACATAAATTTATCTAAATCTAAATTTTCATCACAATTGTGTAGTCTTGCTTCTTCTCCTTCAAAGACAGGACCAAATGCAACTCCTTTGTCATTTAAACATCTAGCATACGTTCCTCCTCCAGTATAGTATATATTAGATTCTTTACCTAATATTTCTTTATAAGAATTTTTTAAAATTGTTACTATTTCACTTTTTTCTTCAACAAATAGAGGTTTATCATGATTTAGTAGCTCTACATTTAAATTATAATTTTTCGCTTCTTCGCAAATCTTTTCAAATATTTTTTCTCCGTTTTTAGTAACTGGATAACGTATATCTATTTGCACAGAACTTTCGTTATTGTTTACCCTTACTTTTCCAACATTTAAAGTAAGTTTTCCTGAGTGTTCATCCTCAGTTGCTATTCCTAAAGATTCACCATATATTTCAGTTCCAATCATAGAATCAATAAACTCAAATAAATTGTTAAACTTAATTTGAGTAAAGCTTTGTTTTAAAAATCTTATTAATTTTACAGCTGCATTATTTCCTTTTTCTGGCCAAGCTGCATGTGATGCTACTCCAGTTGCACTAATTTTCACACCTTCCTCAGTAGCTTCTAAATTATAACTATCATCTTTTTTGTCAATTAAACCTTTTATTTTTTCATATTGAGTTTCCTCGCAATTTACTTTTGCATATGCCAAATCCGGAACAGCATTTATAACATTACCTGAAAAGAACTCTTTTATAAATGAATCTGATAAATCCTTAGAAAATACTGTAAATTGTAATATTCCCTTTTCTCTATTGCATATGCCATACTCAGAATCAGGTGTAAAGGCTAAATCTGGTATTGGCTGCTCAGAGAAATATCTGTTCATATCATCCATTCCTATTTCTTCACCTGAACCAAATATAGCTCTAATTTTCCTTTTAGTTTTTACATTTTCATCTTTTAAAACCTTTAAGCAATATAAAGCTACAATTGCAGGGCCTTTATCATCTGCTACACCACGGCCAAATATTTTTCCATCTTTTTCAGTTAATTTAAATGGTTCAAAACTCCATCCATCTCCTGCAGGCACAACGTCTACATGAGTCAATATGCCAGCTATTTCCTCCCCTTCCCCATATTCTGCATGACCAGCATAATTGTCAACATTTATAATGTCTAAACCCATTTCTTTAGCCCTGTTTAAAATCCAGTTTAGTGCCCTAGCCGCTTCTTCTCCAAATGGGTTTTCACCTTCTGTATTTACAGCACAAGATGGTATCTTCAATATTTCATTTAAATCCTTTAATATATCATCCTTATATTTTAAAATTTTATTTCCAAAACTCACTGTTCAATTCCCCCTATTAATATCAGTTTGAATATAACATAAACGCTTCTTTATTTCTAATAAACGCGCATCATGTCTCGTTGCTGGTTTATATGTTGTAGTAGTAAATTTATTTTTTGGTTTTAACATTTTAATAATAAAAATATAAATAAAAAAGATAATTAAAAAAATACCGCTAACTATAGCTCCTTTTGCTAAACCTGGAGTAAAATAATTAAATTCAATATCACTTATCATACCACCAGGCACTCGAATTGCCATAAATCCTACATTTACCTTCTCAATAGGAACATAATTTCCATTTACTTTTGCACTCCATCCATTTTCAAAAGGTACACTAAAGAATACCAATTGATCGCTACTTTCTGTTAAATCTATTCTGGCATTAAATCCATCGTTTTTATTTTGAAAATAAAAGCAAGACAGCTTTGCTCTTTCTTTACAATCATTGTAATATTCCTCTTCGCTATAACTAAGAGACAATATGTTGTCAAATTGCTTTAAAATATCTGAATGTCGAGATATTTGTTCTTCATTAAGAACAATTGCCTTTAATAATATTAAATTTCTATTATATATATCACATAAACTATATTGTTTCTCTGTTATATATTTATCATACGTAAAACCATATGGTATATAATAGTCATTTTTCCAAATATTAAATGAATTCTGCGTATCATAATAACTCCAACCCGGCATATACCCTTCGTTGTCTTGTGAATTAAATTCATTTCTGTCGTTAATATAATCAAATAACCATTTGCATGATGTTAGGCCCCTTAATCCATAAAATTTTGTTTCCGGTCTTGAGCCTACGTCTCTCACCACACCTATCGATGGATAAAACTCCATTATAGAACCTGGAACTATACTATGAAATGCTTGGATTGTTGGCATTTGCCAAAACATAGCTTGATTATCCATTCCTTTGTAAATATCTATTCTACAATTCTTTGTATCCGGTAAATTAATGTTTTTTCTTCCATTAAGACAATAAGGAATTATATAATTTCTTGAATCATAACCCGACTGAGACTTTCCAAAGGAAATCATAATTATAGACATTACTATGCTCATCAATCCAACCGATATTATAGATAACTTTATCATTTTTTCTTTCTTGCTATTAAAATATTTTATTAATATACTTACCACAAATATTGAAATAAGTGATATTATAACATATATCCAAAATCTCATAGGGTATTGCATAAGACCTAACTTAAAGTTACTCTTATCTCCTATGTTTTTAGGTATAAGTCCTATTGGCAAAGCAATAAACATAGTAATTGCCCAGGTCCACCTAATTCCTCCATCCCAATCGACACTTTCACTTTGCAACGATAATGCTGTTGCTAAACTCATCATCAACGTTAACATATAAAACCATCTTGCATAGTACTCGCTGTTAAAAAGCTGAAACATGCTATTTAATATAGGAATTACAGATACAACAAATAATAAAATTAATAATCGTTTCAGCCAATGACCATTTTTTGATTTTATCCAAGTTATTACACCTGTCATTCCAAATAAAGGCAACCACGCTGCAACTGAAGACCATTTAGAATTAGAGTTTGGAGTAAAATTAGGACGAGCTGGATTATCCGGAGGGAAGAAAAAACACTCCAAAATGTGTATATACCTAGATTTAGGCCCATAAACAAACATATCGATTCCCTCTAAATAACTACTAAATCTAGGGTTTTGAACAACCACAAGTATTGTTGGTAAAAGCACTATTGTTGCAATTCCTATTCCCAAAATGCCTTCAAAAATCAAATTTAAAAATTCTTTAAAATTAAATTTCCAGTGTTTCGATAAAACCTTTATTGCCCAATAAATTATTAAAAATATAGCTTGTCCTACAAAGAAATAGTAATGTAAAAAGCTAGATGCAAACATGGTAAGAGCTAATAAGCCTCTTTTTTTATTGTACATGAAAGAATCTAACGATGCTAAAACAAGAGGAAAAATTATAATAGATTCATGGAAGTGATAAAAAAATATATTATATATTGAAAATCCTGAAAATGCATATAGCAGAGATGTTACAACAGCTAAATCTTTATTATTTACATATCTTTTAATATAAACATATGCAGTTAAAGAAGCACATCCTAACTTTAGCATAAGTATTGGGCCCATTAAATATGGCACCGCTTCACTTGGAAATGGTAATGTAATCCAAAAAAATGGGCTTGTTAAAAAATAAAATGTATATGAGCCTATTATATTTGCACCTAAATCTGTTGTTGTGCTCCAAAAGAAATTACCACTTCTTAAAGAATCATGGAGCAATTGAGTAAACGGTACATCTTGAACATTATAATCTCCATAATATAAAAAGTATCCTTTATCATATATAATAAATGGAATCAAAAACAAAAAAGAAATAAATAACCCTAAATAAAAGGATTTAAAGTAGTAATTACGTTTTAGTCTTTTATATTTCAACATAAAATTCACCTTAATGATTAACTTTATATACAATATTATACCATTCATCTAAGCGAAAACAACCACTATATAAAAATTCAGTTATTATTAAGCTTAAAACTTTTTTATTTACAAGGCTATTGTACAAGTTTTATATTGTGTTATAATTAATAGGAATGATATAAATTAAGAGGTGCTGCATTTATGAATAAAAAAATTGCAATTATTACAGACTCTGCTAGCGATATAAGCCCTAAAATAGCAAAAAAATATAATATAAAGGTTATCCCTTTGCGCATAATATTTTCTAGTAATACATACCGTGATAAAGTCGAAATAAATTCTAACAAGTTCTATAGTATGCTAAAAAATGAAATTCCTAAAACATCATTACCCGATGTAAAAGACATTTTATATGTGTTGGATTCTCTTGTAGATGAAGGATATATAGATGTTTTATATATAGGGTTATCTTCAAGTCTATCTGGAACCTTTAGCTTTATAAATATGATTGGTTCTGAATACACTAATCTTAAATTCCATTCTATAGATACCAAAATAGCTTCTTGTGCACAAAGATCCTTAGTATTTGAAGCTCTTAAAAGAATCAATATGGGAAAAACAATCGATGATATAAAAGTATATATAACTAGTATAAGGCAAAAAATGCAAAACTTTATAGTAATAGAAAATTTAACATATTTAAAAAGAGGTGGAAGAATCCCTAAAGTTGCAGGCACCATGGGTAATTTGTTGCATATTACACCTATTTTATCTGTTAATAGTGAAGGAATATTGGAGTTTATTGGTAAAAATATAGGTTTTCAAAGAACAATTGATAATGTATTAAAAGATATTAAAACCAAATTTGAAAAAGCAAAAATTAATGTATCTATTGGTTTTGGAAAAGACGATAGGATAGCTAAAATGGTTTTAGATAAAATAAAAAGCTTTGCAACAGTTTGCGAAAGCTCAATTGAACCAGTATCCCCTGTTTTAGGATCTCATTCAGGCCCTGGATTAATTGCAATAGCAGTATATAATGCATATTAAATATAAACACGTTTATAATCCACCTTTTTCTTTTAAGGAGAGAATTATAATATATGACTAATCTTCTTATTAAATTATTTATTAAAAATAATGATACCTCCAACAATGAAAATATAAGAAAACAATACGGCATTTTAGGGGGCAGTATTGGAATATTATGCAATATGGTTTTATTTTTAATGAAAATTATTGCAGGAATATTAAGCTCGTCAATAGCTGTTGTCGCTGATGCATTTAATAATTTATCTGATGCTGCATCTTCAGTTGTGACTATAATAGGATTTAAAATGGTAGCTAAACCACCAGATGAAAAGCATCCTTTTGGGCATGGACGTATTGAATATATCTCAAGCCTCATTATATCAATGGTTATTATAATGATGGGTATTGAATTTATAAAAACTTCTATCGAACACATTATTAATATGGATAATGTAAAATTTTCTATAACTTCTTTAATTATTTTAAGTGTTTCCATATTGTTAAAATTGTGGGTTTGTTTATTTAACAATAAAATTGCTAAAATAATAAATTCATCTGCAATTAAAGCTATGTCATTAGATAGCCTTGTAGATTGTATTGCTACATTTACAACACTAGTATGTATCATAATAAGTCATTATACAGGCCTTGTATTGGATGGCTATGCTGGGCTTATTGTTGCTCTATTTATAATATATACCGGCTATACAAGTTTAAAAGAGACTTTAGATCCTCTTTTAGGAGAACCCCCCAACGAAAGCCTTATTAATGATATAAAATCTTGTGTACTTTCTTATGAAGAAATAAAAGGAATACACGACTTAATAGTTCATAACTATGGCCCTGGAAATCTCATTGTTACCCTTCATGCGGAAGTCCCTTGCGATTCTAACATTGTAACTATTCATGAAATCATAGATAATATCGAGCGAAAATTAAAAGATGAATTAAATTGTAATGTTATCATACATGTAGATCCAATTATATTCGATAATGAGGAAGTAAACGAAATTAAAAAATTAACTTTCAAAGTACTAAAAAATATAGATGAACGGTTAGATATGCATGATTTTAGAATTGTTAAAAATGAAAAAAGGCTCAAATTAGTTTTTGATGTCGTTGTTCCAACAGATTTTAATATGAAACAAAAAGACCTGATAAATAAAATAAATAGTGAAATTTCAAAAGTAAATGAAAATTACTATACCCTTATAAATGTAGACAGAGGTTTCACATTTTAATTAAAATATAATATATCAACAGTCTTCATAAACATAGCCAAGGCTAACTATTATTAGTTTAACCTTGGCTGTTAAATTTTTAAAATGGTATATTAACAATAAACTGTTTCTATTATTTTTTCAGACGATACTGGAGAATAAATAAATTTGTCTATATGGTTACCCTTAAAGAAATAATTTGGTTCTGAAGGTCTATAATCATAGTCAAATGTATCTATAATAATTAATTTTATTTTCATTTTACTAGGTATTATATTTTTTATATAAATACTAGCTTGTTGGCCAGAACGAACACCCTCTTTTAATTCCGCTAGTCCTGCAAGATTTGGAGCTAATTCCACAAATATTCCATAGTCTTCAACAGATCTCACTATTCCTGCAACTGTTTCTCCAACAGAAAACATACTTGCATTTTCTTCCCAGGTTCCAAGAAGTTCCTTATGACTTAAATTAACCCTTCCATCCTCTACAGATCTTACAACAGCTTTTATGTTCATCCCAACTAAAAAACGTTCTTTCGGATGATTTATTCTAGAAACTGATATTGTATCTATTGGTATTAAGGATACTATTCCACAACCAATATCAGCAAATGCTCCAAAATTCTCTAAATGGGTAATTTTTGCATCTATAACGTCACCAGAAACTAAATTTCTTATGTAATTATTATAACACATTTCCTGCGCAGCTCTTCTCGACAAAATTGCAATCATATTTCCATTATCATCTTTTTTAAACCCAGTTATAATAAAACATACAGGCCTATTAACCCTAGAAATAACTGCTATATCCCGAACTGTACCTTCTCTTATTCCAATAGCGCCCTCTTCTCTCGGTATAATACCTTTTATGATACCCATATTTACAATTAAATTATGATCTCCATCGCAAACAGTTGCTCTAGCCTCTAAAATCCTTCCTTCATGGTACGCATCTGTTAAATTAGAAATAGATGATAATACGTTCCTATTTTCTATTGTATCGATCAACCATCCCTCTGGATAAAATTCTATCATTTTTAATACCTCCCAACAACATTTACATATAATCTATATGCTATTAGTGTTTAGGATTATACTAAATATTTATAAGTTTATTTTATGGGTATATTTGGAATAAGCTTAAAATAAAGTTTAAATCATTAATATTCATATGATAAAGGGTTCACTTTTCCATATTCTCTTTTTTCTAGGGTATCAATATATTTCGTCGATATACCTGCACCAATAGCCGCACAATTTTGAGGATCACTAGGTATTCTTACTTTTAAACCTGTTCTTTTTTCTATTAATTTATTAAGTCCATAAATTAGTGCTGAACCTCCTGTTAAGGTGATTCCTTCTAAACAAATATCTGCTGAAAGTTCAGGAGGTATTTGTCTCAATATCGCTTCTATTTCATTAATTATAATAGATATAGAATCCATTATAGCTTCTTTCAACTCTTCATCTGAAAAACTTATGCGTTGAGGTAATCCATCTAATACTCGTCTTCCTTTTAAATCAAAAGACATTCTTCTTGAATATACCCCTCCTATAGCAATTTTTGCAGTCTCTGCAGTCTTTTTACCTATTATCAAATTTCGATTTTTCTTAACATACTTCATTATATCTATGTCGAATTGATTCCCCGCAATCTTTAATGTTTTTGATGAAACTACTCCATTTAAAGATATTATAGATATTTCCGAGATTCCCCCTCCAATGCTTACAATCATGTGACCTTTTGAGCTTTCTGTGTCTAAACCTGAACCTATAGCAGACGCTATAGACTTCTCTATAAAATATATTTTTCTTACACCAATTACACTTATGCTACTAACAACAGCCTTCTTTTCTAGCTCTGTTATTCCAGAAGGAATACAAGCAATAACTCTAGGCATAACTATTTTACCTATATCAACCTTTTTAAAAAGTCTTAAAATCATTTCCTCTACAAACTCAAAGTCAGATATTACTCCTCTTTCCACTGGGTAAAATACATCTATTTTATCGGAGGTTCTCCCAAGCATTTTATAAGCATCTCTGCCAACAGCTATAATTTCATTTGTATCTAAATTTAAAGCTACTACAGCCGGCTCATTGATAATAATTCCCTTATTTAAAACATATACTCTAATTCTATTTGATCCTAAATCTATTGCTATATCTAATTTCAATAATATCAACTCCTAATAAAATATTATATTTCACAATCAGCCATAACAATACTCAGCTCTAGCTAAGGTTGCACAGTATAGTTCTTTTGCGCCAGCGTTTAATAATGTTAAACACGCTTCTTTCATTGTATTACCTGTTGTTATAATATCATCAAAAAGCAAAATTGCTTTTCCTTTGACATCTTCTGAACTTTTAACACTAAAAGCACCTTTTACATTTTCTGTTCTAGCTTTTGCAGAAAGTTTATGTTGATCTAGCGTATTCCTATTTTTATATAACAATTCCTTACATGGTATTTTAACTAAATTCCTTGTCTCTTTTAATATTTCATAAGACTGATTATAACCTCTAGCTAGCCGCTTCTTAAAGGTAATTGGTATACAAGTCATAATATCAAAACTTACATAATTATAATATTTATTAATCAATTCCGCTAGTTCAATTCCAAATTGTTTAGCATAAGGTTTCCTATCACGAAACTTAAATTTTATTATAGATTCCCTTACAATCCCATCATATTCAAATATAGAAACACATTTTATTGCTTTATATTTCACAAATATATTTTTCATTATAAAATCACGTTTTATACTATTTTTGCAATCATCACAACATGAATCTGTTGGTAATATTACTTTATCGCAATATGCACAACGTGGTGGATACAATATATCAATAATTTTACTATAAAAGTTCATCTTTTCTATTCCCCTTAAAAAACCTACAATAAATAATATATAACAATTTCCTATATAATAAAAATTAACCAACTAAAAAATTCAAAAGTCCTGAATATCTTTTAGTTTTCCTATTATTTTCAACCATTTTATAAACTACACTTTTTGAACCAACCATAACAACCATAGATTTTGCTCTTGTAACGCCAGTATATAATAGATTTCTATAACAAAGCTTTGGAGGTACATTAAGCATTGGTATAATTATACATTCAAACTCGCTACCCTGACTTTTATGTATAGTGACTGCATATGCCAATTCTAAATCAGACAAATTGTCCATTTCATAAACAGCAATTCTATCATCATACTGAACCTTTACTCTAGATTTGCTTTTATCTATATCAACAAGTATTCCAATATCTCCATTAAATACCCCTTCACCTAAACTGCCATCTTTATGATACCACGGCACATTGTAATTATTTCTTGTTTGCATAACCTTATCACCTTGCCTAAGTATTCCATTAACAAAGCTTATTTCTTTTTTTTGTATCGATGCAGGATTCAACGATTCTTGAAGATGTTGATTCAAAAAGGCTGTACCTAAATCTCCCTTTCTACTAGGGCAAAGCACTTGTATATCAAATAATGGTGAATATTGATATGTATTTGGCAGTCTTCTTGAATATAAATCTATAACTGTTTTTCTTGCTAGTTCCGTATCAAACCTATCAATAAAGAAAAAATCGTTATCTTTAGCAAAAAGCTCAGGTGGTTTACCTTTCACAATTTTATGTGCATTTGTTACAATCAAGCTTCTCATAGACTGGCGAAATATTTCTGTTAACTTAACAACAGGTATAACTTCTGAATTTATTATATCCATAAGAACATTTCCAGCTCCAACAGAAGGCAACTGATCTGTATCTCCCACCATAATAAGCCTACAACCCAATGGCAAAGCTTTTAATAAACTTTCAAACAAATATGCATCAACCATTGAAAGTTCATCTAAAATTAAAGCATCACATTCTAATAAATTTTTTTCATTTTTCTTAAATGACATATTGTTTTCACTATTCCAGTTAAACTCCAGGAGCCTATGAATAGTTTTTGCTTCCTCTCCAGTTAATTCCGACATTCTCTTTGCAGCTCTTCCTGTTGGTGCTGCCAAAAGCACCTTTTGACCCCTTTTATTTAAAATTTTAATAATAGCATTCAAAGTAGTTGTTTTTCCTGTACCTGGTCCACCTGTCAATACAAGAAGTCCCTTTTCAAGAGCATCTTTTATAGCCTTTTTTTGCAAGTATGCATATTCGATTCCTTCATTTTTTTCAATTAATGATATTTCATTCTCTATACCTTTTACTGAACTTGGTGGATAATTTAGCATCATTAATAACCTGGATGCAGAATAAACTTCTATCTCATACATTTTAGGAATAAATATGAATTCTACATCTTGCATAATATGTTTTGTTAGAATTTGATTATCTACTAAATATTCAAGAACATTCAATACACACTCTACATCTATCTCTAAAAAATTAGCAACAGCAGCTGCAAGCTTATTCACAGGTAAGCAAGTGTGTCCATTTTTCATATTATGGTTTAAAACATAAATAATTGCTGACCTTATTCTATCTACATTATCTGTTGAAAAACCATTTAAAAGTGCTATTGAATCTGCAATTTCAAAGTTAATGCAAATAGGTTCCTCACATATTAAATATGGATTTTCATTGATTACATCTATAGATCTTGAACCCCAAGTCTTCCAAATCCTTAATGCCTCTTGCGATGAAATGTTATATTTATTCATATATATCATTATTTCTCTGATACCAAAAATATTATGTAGGCTTTCAGAGATTTTTTTTGCCTTATCTTTTGTAATACCACGTATACTTAAAAGCCTGTTTGGCTCATCCCTCATAATTTGAAGAGTATTATCACCAAATTGTTGTACTAACCTCTCTGCAATAGTTTTTCCTATACCCCTAATTGCACCTGAACAAAGATATTTAAAAATAGATTGCTGGGTAGATGGCATAGTTATCTCATATGCATCAACATTAAATTGTGTTCCAAAACTAGGGTGGTTCTTCCAATTTCCAAATAATTTTACATTTTCTCCTACATTAATAATTCCCATAATACCAACTGCTGTAATTAGTTCGTCATTAGTTAATATCTCTAATACTGTATATCCATTACTTTCATTTCTATAAATTATATTTTCAATTGATCCAATTATTTCTAGCACTCTTTTATCTTGCATAAAACTCACCATAACATTAATACATTATTTTACACTATATAATTATATTTTCATTATATCATACTTTAATCATTTTATATACAAAGACTTGATAATAATCATATTAGATAATATAGATATATTTTAATTATATAATTAAAATAAAAAAACATCTATATATCTTACAATTTTAACCTATAAATTAAGTTACACCCTCCAACTTTCAGCATTAAGATTTTGTCTTGATCTTATTTACTCAAAAATATATTAATTGGGCAATTCACTCATGAAATAGGGAAAAAGGTATATTAAAAATCCTTTACGAAAAAACAACAATAAAGATTTACTCTTCACTGCTGTTTACTATATACATATTATTTCCAATTTTCAATAATTTACTAAGTATATTTATTGAATTAATCTTTTTTAAACTTGCTTGTTTCTAAAAACTTTTCAAAATCCGACACATTATATATCTCTAAAAATTCATAGTCTTTGCAAAGCATATCGCAAATTTTTCTTGTTTCATCATCCATCGCACAATCTACACACACAATTTTCGAATTTTTATATTCTTCTTCCCACTTCGCTTTCATTATTATGCTTCTAAGTATAAATTCTATTTTCTCATTATGGCCCGATACCGGAACAATTATAGTTACATCCTTATCTTTTTTTGAATCTATAATCATCAAAGTAACTATTCTAACTACCTCAACCAAACCCAATATAATTAAAATCGTACATACAATGCCAAATACAATATGAAGCATATATATCACCTCAATATATAATATGTTAAAGGTAAAAATATGCCAAATAAATATCCCTTGAGATAGTTGTCGGTCTTTTATGTCAATTTAAAAGTTTCTAAGAACTATCCACGCCCTAGGCACGTTTACGTACGCTGTTACCTCTGCAACAAATTAGGTTAATATTAAAAAGGTTAAACTTTTTAATATAATCATTTGATCTATTATTCTACTATCCTATTAGTTTAGGTACATAACTTCTTTACACTGAGTTCATTTTTATCTTCTATAAAAAATACTTCCATTAATTCTTTCATTCTTTGTCTTTTGAATTTGATGTCGGTGCTTCTGCTGTAACATGTATTGTTAGTGTGCCTAAAGAGTTTACTTTTGCAGATTCTATTTTTAGACGTGTCCCCTTATTTAATAATACCTCTTCTTCGTTTATGTTTTGAGCATGATCAAGTATTGGAAACGCTGGAACTCCGGCCTGAGCTCTTATATTTAAAAAAAATCCTCCCGGCCGCCCTCCACCAAAATTTTCAAGGGCAATTAATTTACGTTCAGATGTACTTAAAAAACCTCTATCTACTAAGTAATGACCTTTTAATGAGTTCATATATTCTGCTACTTGCTTCACATCATTTAGATTTAATTGACTAAACCCTTTTCGATCATCAGGAGAAAGTAATTGTCCAAGTTTAAATAATTCATCCTTACCTCTATAATATGTTCTATCGTGACCTATTGGAAACCTATTAATAGCTTCATATAGCATTTTAACTTCTTTTCCTCGTTCTTCAAAGCCACCTGGCATCCCTCTCCTTGCTATTCTATTATAGGTTATGTAACCACTTCCTGTATATCTATTTATTATCTTCTCTTCGTCTAAAGTTAACTTATTTTTATCGTAAATCAAATGTGATTCTTTGTATTCATTCTCTTTTTGTACTATACGTTTATGCTCCTTTATCAATTTCTCTCTTGAAAACATTCCATCCCACTTGTACTGCTTCTTACCTAGAGTAAAACCGTCCATAGAACTAAGCTTATATTCATAATATTGCGATCTCTCATTTAATAAGCTATTATTCTCACATAATAGTCGCAATAAACTTAATATACTTTTTTCACATTCAGTTAAAAGTGAGCTGCATGATGCACAATTAATTTTTCCTTTTAAATTTTTCTGAAACTTCTTAAGCTTTTTAAGTCCCTTGATACTAACCTCATTATCATCTTCTAAACTCGTTTTAAACTCACTCAAACACTCCTTTACATCTTCCAAATTAGATTCCGTTCCCTGTTCATCGATAAGTTGAATAAGGCTGTCGACGGTTCCGGTGATTCCTCCATTTTCGCTCCATATATCTTTAACTAGTATTTTTCTACAAAAAGTTTCAGAGCAATCTCCCTCTCTAAGTTTGCTTAAAATATCTTTTGTGCTTTCCCTACTAGCACTCTTTTTACTAGGCTTCTCCTCATATTGTTGTGCTCCATTTGGCATATTGTA
>CALWVF010000035.1 GCA_944384925.1 uncultured Clostridia bacterium | reverse complement strand
GGTATACAACAAGGACTAAAAGCCCAACTATGGCACGATTATTCTACCATAGTTGATTTTTTTCGTCAATATGAGATAACAAAATGAGGTGGAAATATGGAAAATAAAACCTTTGGGATAATAACATTTGCAATATTGATTGAGGGAATTATTACATACCTCAATCAATTTTTTATAAATGGGGAATTTTGCTGGGAAATGGCATTAAGCTTAGCTTTAGGGATAACTGTTTCAGTGGCATACAAATTAGATTTGCCAAAGTATTTTAATTTAAAGTCGGAAATTCCTTATTTTGGATGCATAGTTACAGGAATATTACTTTCGCGCGGGAGTAATTATGTAGCTGACTTAATTCAAAAATTATCTAGTTTATAGAATTAGACCTCTGTGTAAATCCAAATCTGGATCTATACAGAGGCTTTTTTATTTAAAGGGTGGGATTACAATAATAAATAGCAATTATGAAAATAGTTTATCTAGTGAAAAAAGACGGGAAAATGGTGTTCATTATACAGATACCGAGAACATTTTAAAAGTGATTAATCCTTTGTTTATGGATGATTTAAATGAAGAATTTGAACAGGTAAAAGATGATGTTATGAATCTTAAACAATTTCAAAACAAAATAAGTAATTTAAAGTTTCTGGACCCTGCTATGGGGTGTGGAAACTTTTTTGTTGTTACGTATTTGTATTTAGCTGAGCTGGAGAGAAATATTATCAAGCGTTTTATAGAATTAGGAGTTGAATGTAAATTTAAAGTAAACACAGGCCAATTTTATGGAATTGAGATAGATGATGAGGCTTGCAAGATTGCGGTAGAGAGTCTTCGAGATATACATAATTATATAAATGAGTATTATAAAAATGTGTTGAAAGAAGATGTTTCAGGTGAACGTCTTTTTTTAATGCCAAAAATCGTAAATGCTAATGCGTTAGAAACTAATTGGGAGACTGTTGTTTCTAAGAAGGAATTGAACTATATTATTGGGAACCCTCCATTTATTGGGTCTGGGAGAAAAACAACAATCCAAAGGGAGGATATGGAGCGAGTATTTGGAAAAAAGGTAAAGCATGGGTTATTAGATTATGTGTGTGCATGGTTTAAAAAGGCCACTGAATATATGCAGAATACAAAGATGGAATCGGCATTTGTTTCCACAAATTCAATTTCGCAAGGGGAACAACCTGCTATCTTATGGGAACCTTTGATGAAGGAGAACAATACTGTAATTAATTTTGCTTATCGCACTTTTAAGTGGGGTAATGAAGCTAAAGTAAAAAAAGCAGTGGTTAATTGTATAATTATAGGATTCAGTGATTATCAGACTGAAAAGAGAAGAAAATTTATAATGACCAAGAGAATCTGAAATTGGTAGATAATATAAATCCTTACTTAGTTAATGCTTTAAATGTGATGGTAGAAAGACGCACAGAAACTATTTGTAATGTTTCAGAAATGGTGTACGGCAACAAGCCCACTGATGGTGGAAATTTGATACTTAATAAAAAAGAAAAAATTTTAATTATAAAAGAAAATAAAACAGCTAAAAAATGGATAAGGCCATTTATTGGGGCAGAAGAATTTTTGAACAGTAAAAGGAGATGGTGCTTATGGTTATTAGGTGCTAATCCTAGCGAATTAAGAAAATGTAAATTAGTTATGGATAGAATAGAAAAAGTAAAAAAATTTAGATTAAATAGTAAAAAAATTTCTACTTGTAAGCTTGCAGCAACTCCAACCCTGTTTGGAGAAATTAGACAGACTAGAGCTAGTAATAACAATCTTGTTGTGCCTATAACATCTTCTGAAAAAAGATGCTATATTCCAATGGATTTTTTAAGTAGCGACATGGTATTGGGGAATACTGTACAGATTATTCCAGATTCAACTCTATACGACTTTGGAGTTTTAGAATCTAGTGTACATATGTCGTGGCTGAGAGCAGTAGCGGGAAGGTTAGAAATGCGATATAGCTATTCAGGAACATTGGTTTACAACAATTTTATATGGCCGAAGCCAACACCAAAACAAAAAGAAGACATAGAAAAAGCTGCACAAGCTGTACTGGATGCAAGGAAACTTTACCCGGAAAGTACTCTTGGGGATTTATATGACCCGAATACTATGCCACCGGAGCTTGCAAAAGCCCATGAGAGGCTAGATAAAACAGTTAAAACAGCGTATGGAACTAAAGGCTTTGAAACAGAAGAAGAAATAGTTGCAAGCCTTATGAAACTTTATAAAGAAGCTATTGACAAAGAAAATGCAACGAAAAGAAAAATATCATAATTATTAAACCGAGGAGCGAAAATAGTTGAATAATAAAGATTAAAAGCTTATCTGTGAAAAGGAACAGATAAGCTTTCTTAAAAAAATTATTGCAAATATGAGTTTTATGGTGTATAATGAGTCCTTGTAGTAGGAGTTATAGCCTACGGAAGACGGCTTGCCCACTCCCTTAATGGAAGGGGGCGATGTCAATGGAACTAGTATATCTTTTATTAATACTAATCGTATTAGAAAAAATACTTTACCATAAAAATGACAAATAGCCGTCTTTCTCCTGAGAAAAGTTAAGACGACTATTTTAAATATTCTTCTAAACTTTGATTGGGGCGAGCCGTTTTTCAAACGGTTTTGCTCCTACTACTCATATTATATATCGTATTGACATAAAAGTCAATATAATTATATATTATTCTTCTCAATGAAAAATATTCGTGAGAAGATTTTTTATTTTTAAAAATTGTAGTTATATGTTGAATTTTAATATGTGTATATGATATAGTAGATAAAGTAGTGTGAAGTTGCTCGTGGAGAGCGGTTATGCTTAATCCCCTTTTAGAAAGGGGGTGAGCCGATGGAATATTTAATTGTACTGATAATATTATTAATACTTGATAAATTTCTACATACAGGCAAAAAAAGATAACCGCTCCTCGATCAAAGTGATGCGGTTAACCTTTTAACCCAAAATCATTTAGAGAGCAAAACCGCTTTTCAAACGGTGCTTCATACTACTTACATTTTAACACATAGTTGATTTAAAGTCAACAAATAAATATGTGTATCCATGCAATTCATACTTAATCATTGTGAGTGCTTGCCGCACTCTCTTTTTTTATGCTAAAATGTATGATACATTTTGGCAAAGGGGTAACATTTAATGTATATAAAGAAACAAACGCTTACCAATTTTTTAACTTATCTAAAGGAAAACGAACACAGCACAAACACGATTTTAAAATATGAAAGAGATGTCAAAAAATTCATAAGGTTTTTGTGTAATAGACAAATTACAAAATGTGAAGTTCTAGCATTCAAAGGAGAGTTAATGAAAACCTACAAAGCAGCAAGTGTAAATTCAATGCTTGCAGCAGTGAATGTTTTTCTTAAATTTCTTGGACAACACGATTGCACAGTCAAACGCATAAAAACACAACCTAAATCATTTTGTAATGAAAAACATAAATTGACAGTTGAAGATTATAAAAAACTATTAAAAGCAGCAAAACGAAGTGGAGATTATCAACTGTTAATGATTTTGCAGACTATTTGTGCAACTGGAATTCGTGTGAGTGAATTATCATACTTTAATGTCGAAAGCCTTGGTCACAATGTACTAGAAGTACGCAATAAGGGGAAGTCGCGGACAATTTTAATACCACGAAAACTAATACGTGAGTTAAAAAGGTATTGTAAGAAATTTAAAATACATACAGGATTTATTTTTCAGAATAAAAATAAAAAACCTGTAGACCGAAAAACAATTTGGTTAAGAATGAAAAACTTATGTAAAATTACCAAAGTTGATTCAGAAAAGGTTTTTCCTCATAATTTAAGGCATTTATTTGCTAAAACTTTTTATAAGGTGAAAAATAATTTAGTAGAACTTTCTTGCATTTTTGGACATAGCAGCATTGAAACTACTCGACGCTATTTAATGCCAAATGTGAACAGTTGTTTGAGTACTTTAGAGTCTATGTCATTAGTAATTGAATCTCTGACATAACTTTAATTATGTGGCGTTATAAACTTGGGAGAATGAAAAATGTAATCTGTGTTAACATCATAATACTAGAAAAAAATCTGGACGTCAACATAAAAATTAAGTCATTTTATTACTAAATATGTTTTTTGTGCACAAAAATCTACGTAATATAACCTTTTTTGCCGGTTTACGACATAATTAAAGTTATGTGGTAAATTGGCAAAATTTTCATTATTTATTCCCTAATAATCTGTGTACGTGTTAATCCGTAAAAAAGATTAATACGTATATGGATTATTAAAGTTACGTAAAAAAGAAATAAATACATTGTAATTCAGCTTTAGGCTGCTTAATATAGTTCAGAAGCCACGAAAGATACATAACAATTTTTGTTTTTAACCTTTACAAAATTTTATAAAGTATTAGAAAATGTGAACCTGGAAATTGATGCACCACAGCTGAATACCAATTTATCAAATGCAAAATAGAAAGCTGTGTTTTGCAAAGAAATAACAGGGAATCTACACATTTTCAGTGTGATTCTCTGTTTTTTTCTTTTTCCAAAGTTCAGAAAGGGCATAGTATGAGACATGTTTTTTTACCTTTTGCTAGATATCCTTAAATAAGAACAAATATTCGTACATTTTGTTTCTTGAAAATTAAATACTAATACCTCAGTAACGTTAAACTATTGGACGAGCGTTTTATCAATTGCGCCATGACCTCAACTTGAGTGAGCGATAAACATTTAGATATAAAATTCATAAAGTTATGAATTCGCGATAACTTCAATAGTCTATAATGATACTCCTGCCTAGTCATAGTCCGAGCGTTGAAGCAAGACAAAGGTTTTGTGAGCCGTCGCAGGCTTTGGGGGCAGCCCATGTTTGGGACGTGGAATTCGTGTGCTACAAAAATATTTGTGGGCTGAGATATTTTAATTGTTTACGTTATAGTACAAGCATAATTTTTATATAACTTATTATAGTATATTAAAGAGATGGAGGCCGTTTATGAATGTAATTGTATATTCATCAGATGATAAAGAAAAAATGGAGATTTTAAGTATTAAAGTTGCAGAAATTTACGCTGCCGCTATTCTAAATACAATAGACAAACTAAAATGTTCCAAACAACAAAAATTAAAATTGTTAGATGAAATACGGGCTTGTAAAGAAAATAATTTATATTAGTACAATATTTTATTTTTGAAGATTTTTACATAAGTACTTTTTGGCATTCTTGCTCTATTTTTTTCCCACTGACGAACTGTTCGGGTATGTATATTCAATCTATCAGCCAGGGCTTTTTGAGTAAGTCCCAATTGTTTTCGAAGTTTTTTTAGCTGTAAGCCTTGTCCTATATAAAGAAACAGATTATATTCATCCAGCAATTCTATTATATTAACCTCATAAAGAGCAGAAATTTTTTTAAGTGTATCTATGGGATAGTAATCCCTATTATCAGACTCATAACTTATATATGTGCTTTGGTTTATACCAATTTGTTTTGCCACATCTTTTTGTAGTAAAGCTTTTTTATATCGGAAATATCGAAGCTTTTCAGCTATTGTAGGAATATCTTTTGGCTCTTTATATTTAATATTAAAAGTTTCAGCTTCCAGTAACTTATGGGGAGAAACAAAAGAAAAAGTGTGTTTATAAAGTAATGCATAAACAGTGTTTTTAAATTCACGTTTAGCCATCATCGTTAAGCTATCGCTAATTTTAAAAATAGGATGCCATGTTTCTTTTTCTGTATCCATTGTGTGAGGATAGGATTTTCAATACATCTTGCAGCATAGCTTGAAAGTCTAGTGCCTTTTGAACTATCGAAAGTATTTATTGCTTTTATAAGCCCTATAGTACCAATTGAAACTAAATCATCTTGTTCATTAACTTTAGAGTAATATTTTTTTATAACATGTGCAACTAAACGTAAATTATGTTCTATTAGTTTATTTTTTGCAGAGGTATTTCCTTCTTTTAAAAGTTTAAGATACTTTTTTTCCTCAGCGGCAGATAGTGGCTGAGGAAAGGCTCCAGAGCCTTTTATATGTAAAATAAAAAAAGATATGTTAGACAAAATACAAGTTAAAAACGGAAATAACATATTAAAGAACCTCCTAAAAAGGGTTAATAACATAATGTATTCTGATTTAGATTAATTTGTGCAGGTCCTATTAAAATAAAATAATAATTTGAAAAAACTCTCAAAATTTTAAATAGTAGTTTACTTCATACTAATAATGTGTTAAAATCTAAATTATAATGTTTTGTAGTTAGGTGAGATTTTTATGGCGGATAAATTAAGATGTGAGATGACAAATTTACTGTTCAAAGCAATTCTAAAACTAGAAACAATAGATGAATGCTATGATTTTTTTGAAGACTTATGTACAGTTAACGAAATTAAATCTATGTCTCAAAGAATGTTAGTTGCAAAAATGTTAAAAGGTAAAAAAATTTATAGCGACATTGTAAATGAGACAGGAGCTAGTACAGCTACGATAAGTAGGGTAAATAGAGCTCTTGAATATGGCTGTGACGGGTATAAGAGAATATTAAAAAAGCTAGAACAACCTGAATAAACACTTTTCTTAACATAAGTTGGATAAATATAACAGTAATTTTATTTCAATAAAATCATAATTATATTAAAGTAACAACAATAAAAATTAATGGAAAATTTTCAAAAAAAGTGTTGACATACAAAATAAATTATTGTATTATAAAATACGTCGCTAGTGCTTATGAAACACAAAATAATAAAATGGGAGCATAGCTCAGCTGGGAGAGCACCTGCCTTACAAGCAGGGGGTCACAGGTTCGAACCCTGTTGTTCCCACCAAAAATTGGCCCGGTAGTTCAGTTGGTTAGAACGCTAGCCTGTCACGCTAGAGGTCGACGGTTCGAGCCCGTTTCGGGTCGCCATTTTTTGCCTTTGTAGCTCAGTCGGTAGAGCAGGGGACTGAAAATCCCCGTGTCGATGGTTCGATTCCGTCCGAAGGCACCATTGTGCGGATGTAGCTCATCTGGTAGAGCGCCACCTTGCCAAGGTGGAGGTAGCGGGTTCGAGCCCCGTCATCCGCTCCAATTGTTTTTAAAGATTTAAAAATTAAAATTTTTAGTCATATTATTCTAATTACTGAATATAATGTAAATATAAAGAGTTTGTAGTTTATATTGTGGCGCTATAGCCAAGTGGTAAGGCAGAGGTCTGCAAAACCTCCATCCCCAGTTCAAATCTGGGTGGCGCCTCCATCAAGATTTATCTATGAAAACATAAGGAATAGTTTTTTATATGACAATAATAAAAGTATCAAATTATAATTTATAATTTGATACTTTTTTGTTTTAATAATAAAGTTAATTCAATATAAGACTTTCTAATATATAACACATTTTTATAAATTAAATAAAATGTAAATTAAATTTAATATTTAAATTATAACTCTTTTAACCAATATTTTCTATCAAGGCTTCGATATTGTATAGCTTCAGATATGTGAATAGAATCTATTACCTCGTTTTGATTTAAATCAGCTATTGTTCTAGAAACCTTTAGGATTCTATCATAAGCACGTGCAGATAAGCTCATTTTTTCAAAAGCTAATTTTAATAGTAATTTAGCTGAATCAGACATTACACAAATTTTATTTAGAATGTCTGGAGTTATTCTTGCATTGCAATTTATATTGGTGTTTTTATATCTTTGGTTTTGTATTGCCCTTGCTGCATTTACTCTTTCTTTTATAATTTGAGAATTTTCAGAGTGTTCTTTTGATGATATTTCATTAAAGTTAATGGGTGGCACTTCTATATGTAAATCTAATCTATCTAATAGTGGGCCTGAGACTCTTGATAAATACTTGGAAACCTCATTTGCTTTGCATGTACAAGGTCTTTTAGGATGCCCGAAATAACCACAAGGACAAGGATTCATAGCGGCAACTAACATGACTGAACAAGGGTATGTTAATGTGCTGTTTACGCGTGATATTGTCACGCTACCATCTTCAATGGGTTGCCGTAGTACTTCCATAGAAGATCTAGAAAACTCAGGTAGCTCATCTAGGAATAAAACACCGTTATGCGCTAAAGATAATTCTCCAGGGTGTGGAATAGTTCCACCACCGGATAATCCAACAGCAGACACAGTATGATGAGGAGCTCTAAATGGCCTTTGAGTTATTATAGATGATCCAACAGGCAACACTCCGGCAATAGAGTGAATTTTAGTTGTTTCTATTTGCTCTTGAAATGTCATATCAGGTAAAATTGTAGGTATTCGTTTAGCTAACATACTTTTACCAGAACCAGGAGGACCTATTAACATGACATTATGACCTCCTGCAGCAGCAATTTCTAAAGCTCTTTTTGCTTCTAATTGCCCTTTTACTTGTGAAAAATCTAAGGTATTTTTATCGACATCATTTTGAGTTTGCCTAGGTTTAGCGGGTGGTATATCTATTTTACCGCATAAATATTTAAATAAATTTTTTAATGTATCTACAGGTATTACTTCTATACCTTCTATAACAGCAGCTTCATGAGCATTTTGATAAGGAACAAATATTCTTTTAAATCCTATTTGACTTGCTTTTATTGTCATGGAAAGAACACCCTTAACAGGATTCACATCTCCAGATAATGAAAGTTCTCCAATAAAAGTTGAGTCATTAGGAACCTTTAGCTGAAAACTTGATTCTAATATAGATAATAGTATAGGCAAATCATACATAGAACCTTCCTTTTTTATATCTGCAGGAGCTAAATTAACTGTGATTCTACCTACAGGAAATTCGAACCCACAATTTTTTAATGCTGCTCTAACTCTATCGCGTGATTCACGTACAGATATATCGGGAAGTCCAACAATATCAAATGCAGGTAGTCCATTTGATATATCTGTTTCTACTTTTACAATATATGCATCCATTCCTAATATTCCTAGACTATTTAATTTAGAAACCATAATATACCTTCTTACAAAATTTAAATATTATTATAATTATACGATATTTTACATTTAAATTCAATAAGAATATAAAAAAATGTATTTTATGTACGATAAAATAATAAATAATACAATATTTTGTGCATAAATCTAATTAATTTAATTTATTTTTTGTTCACTTTTTAAATAATGATGTTACAAATAAACAAATGTTTTTACATAATTTATGAATTAAGATGTTGCAATTATTAAAAATGAACTGTATAATATGAAAATGTAAATTTTAAGGGGGTTTATGTATGTTAAAAAGTAAAAAAATAATCTATGGATTAATGGTTACCATTTTTTTGTTGATTAAATGTAGCACAAATAATACATATGCAGCTAATCATTTAACTCAAAGAGAAGAGAGTAATAATACATCATCTAATGATGTGCAAAATACAGAAGTAGATTCAACTTCAAAAAGTTCCGCAGGCTGGTGGTCGTCTATCGAGTCTGGTGAATTTAAGGCACATAATCCTGAAAGACATAAGAGTAATAATGATATTGAACCATTACCAAAGCGTACACCTGTTGTTGAAAATAATAATGAGCAAATTTATAGAAGCCCTACAAGGAGTGATAACACAGGGCTACTTGGTAGAGAAGAAGAGTATTGTGTTAAAACTCCTATTTTAAATGATAGTGATGAAAAGGAAACATGTTGTGTCATACCTTATTCAGAAAGTGATGAGGAAAAAAAGAAGCAAACTTTTGAAAAAGATAGAGATGAAGCACAAGAAATATTTGAAACTTATTTGCACTGTTATATGTATAAATTTAAAGAATATATAAATGATTCAGACAAGTATAAAAGAGAAATCGCTAATTTAAAGTTTAAAGATGGAGAAATTAATCTAGACGTAGACCTGAGAAAGTATTTAGGAGAAAAAATTAAGGATTTTTATAAAACATTTAAGGAAAATAGCGGTATGGCAGTTAATTATAATGATGTGGAGCATAAGTTAACTAAAGAAGAAATAGACAAGATTTCTATTGAAAAAGTAATTATTCCAGAAAAAACAGCTGAGCTTTCTGAGTATATGAAAGGAAAATGCAAGCTCTTAAAACCTAATGCTCGTAGATATGTAAATGTGGACATTTTAATTATTCTAAAGCGTGACAAGCTTTCGGGCTATGTGCCTATAGAAGTAAAATCTGTAACTGATTGTCACAAAACACAAAGGAAAGATTATACTATAGTAGGTTCAAGTTTGAATCAAATTATTCCTAATGGTTGGTTGATATTTGTTAAACATCCAAAGAAGACAGATGATTTTGAGAAGGTTGAAGTGGCAGTTTCAAAATATGGTTTAGCTATGAAAAATGTTACACCTGTAGTAAAATTTAATCCATCGGTATCATTTGAATTAGCCCAAAAAGCATGGATGATTAAAGGTGACAAAATAGTTCTTAATGATCAAGTTAAAAAATCTAGCACTTCAGAGATATTAAGCGAGTCTGATACTCGAATAGAAGCTATGATTAGAAGTTTGTTAGAAAGATATGTGCTGAATAGTGGTGAATATACTACTACTTTAGACAATGATGTGTTTACACAAATTTCAAGTTCTTTGTCGTTAGGTACAGGATGCTCTCCTATAGCTAAAGTTTCTTCTCCAGGTAAAGATGAATCAAATTTGCAGTCTTTCATAAAAAGAGTATTATCAGGGACCTTAAAAGAATTATCACAATATAGAGAAGATGACATAATGAAAATTTTATCTAATTTTAAGAGTTCAAGTTCACAATTTGATTGAAATTTATGCATAAAGAATCTCTATTAAAAGTGGTGATTTCAGAAAGATTTGCATATTTGGAAATAAATTTGTTAATATAAATTTTAGTTATTAATTTGAATAATTTTATAATTAGAAGACCATAATCCTTTTAGAAAAACAAAAAAGGAATGGTTAATATATGAACAAACAAATTGAAAAATCATTTATATTAGGATTCATAATTTCTGTTTTAGTAATGATGACAGGATTTATTGGACAATGTGAAAATATTAGCGATAGGGTTTTTAGATTACATATATTAGCAAACTCAGACTCAGAAGAAGATCAATTATTAAAAATGAAAGTTAGAAATAGGATAATTGAATATTCTCAAAATATTTTCGAAAAAGCTGAAAATAAGCTTGAAGCTCAGATGTTTACTGATATTTATTTAGAAGAGATAAGAGAAATAGCTCAAAAAGAAATTTATGATCAAGGATTTGATTATCCAGTAAGTGTTGAATTGACAAATATGTATTTTAATACAAGGCATTACAATAATGTTACGCTACCTGCAGGTAATTATGATGCACTTAGAATTTTGATAGGTGAAGGAAAAGGGAGAAATTGGTGGTGTGTAATGTTTCCGCCCATGTGCCTACCAGTTGCTGAAGAAAAACAAGAATTGGCAGAAGTTTTGAATAAAACTCAAATGGGAATAGTAACTAATGTTAATGAACCTAAATATGAAATTCGGTTTAAGTGTGTAGAAATGTATGAATCTTTTAGAAGTAATGTTAATAGGCTTTTTAGTAACGCCTGCAATAAAATAGACTGTGTGTTTACTCAGTTTTATAATATATAATTTTAGTTGAGCCATATAAACAATAAAGTTTATATGGCTTAAATTTTTACCTATACATTTTATGACATAAATATTATTAAGTTAATGAGATAATGAAATATATAATTTATTATGGTTAGGAGGGAGAATATGTAGGCTGCTTTTAATGATGTTTAGATTTTTTAAATTATTTCAGTCTACTTTGACCATGGAGCAAGTTGTATATGTAGATATTCTGATTTGTGTCAATTTATTTATTAATTATTTTATATTACTGTGTACAACTAAGTTTTTAAAACTGAAGTATAAATACATAAGAATATTAATAGGAGCACTAATAGGTTCTATTTACTCACTTACAATTTTAATGCCTGAATTAAACAGCATATTATCGTTATTTTTAAAATTTATTTTTTCTATTATTATAATAATGATATCTTTTGAAATACTTGATTTAAAAACTATAATTAAGGCTGTGGCCTGCTTTTATTTAATAAACTTTGGTTTTTGTGGCTTAATGTTTGGAATATGGTACTTATTGACTCCAAGAGGGTTGTTTATTAGGAACGGAATAATTTATTTTAATATTTCTCCTATTGTATTTTTAGTTTCAACAATTATAAGCTACATATGCATAGTTGTTTTAAATAGGGTAGCAGGCAGGCAACTTGTTGGAAAATGGTTTTATGATGTTGAAATAATTGTTGGAGAAAGAAGTTGCAATATAAGGGCTAAAATTGATACAGGCAATACTTTAATAGAGCCATTCTCCAACATTCCAGTAATAGTGACTGAATATGAATACATAAAAAATGTTGTTCCGGAAGAATTAAAAACTATAATTTTAGATAAAAGTTTATATGAGAAAGAAAAAGAAAGTCAAGAAAAATTATTATCATATCAGTATAGACTTGTTCCTTTTAAAACTTTATCAGGTTCAGGAATATTACCTGCATTTAAGCCAGATAGTATTGAAATAGATGGAAAATGTAGAAGAAATATGGAAGTTTATGTAGCAATATGTAAATCAGGAACATTAAGTAAAGAATATATGGGTCTAATTAATCCTGAATTAGCAGAAATATAAGTTGTATGGAGGATAAGATGAATAAAATTATTTTATTAATTAAAAATCTATTAACTAAAGCTATGCTTAGACTTGGAGTGTTTAGAGAAATTCATTATATAAATGGTCCTGAAACTTTGCCTCCTCCACTTAGTCAAGAAAAGGAATCTGAAGTTTTAAAAATGATAGATTCAGGCGATGATAGTGCAAGGGAAATATTAATTACTCATAATTTAAGATTAGTAGTATATATTGCAAAAAAATTTGAATCTAGCTCAGCTAGTGTAGAAGATTTAATTTCAATAGGAACTATAGGCTTAATAAAAGCTGTGAATACATTTTGCCCTGCAAGAAATATAAAATTAGCAACATATGCTTCTCGATGTATAGAAAATGAAATACTGATGTATTTAAGAAAAAGTTCTCAACTTAAAAATGAAATATCAATAGATGAACCTTTAAATGTTGATTGGGATGGTAACGAACTGTTATTATCTGATGTATTAGGAAGTGATGCAAATATTGTTAATTATAATATAGAGCAAGAAGTAGAATGTGATTTAGTATTAAAAGCAGTTTCAAAACTGTCTAGCAGAGAAAAAAGTATCATGCAGCTAAGGTTTGGTTTATCTGGTAATAAAGAGCATACACAAAAAGAAGTTGCAGATTCATTGGGTATATCTCAATCATATATTTCTAGGTTAGAGAAAAAAATTATTGATAGATTAAAAAGAGATCTGGAAAAAGTTTGCTAGATATAATACATATTAATACTGAATGAATTTTGATTCTTTTGGCAATACTTTAGAAAAGTAATATTTTTGGGGGGAAAAGTATTGCAATTTAATAAGGTTGAAATTTGTGGTGTTAATACAGCTAAATTAAAGGTTTTGAAGGAATCAGAGAAAATTGAACTTTTGAAAAAGGTTAAGGATGGTGATAAAAATGCAAGGGATGAACTTGTTAATGGAAATCTAAGACTAGTGCTAAGTGTTATACAAAGGTTTACTAATAGAGGTGAGAATTTAGACGATTTATTTCAGGTTGGGTGCATAGGATTAATAAAATCGATTGATAACTTTGACATTTCGCAAAATGTTAGATTTTCTACTTATGCAGTACCGATGATTGTATGATGTAGAAAAAGTGGTGCTAATGAAATATCTAAAATATAACACATCGAACGAGTGGGTAGAAATATTTAAAGAGGAATACAATAGAATTAAACCTACAGGCGCGAAACAATTTAATTTAAAGAGAAAAGAAGGAATACCAGCGTGGACAACAATTGCAAGTATGGTTAATTTGAAAAAGTGGAATGATTTAATAAAGTATTGTGGTTTATGCGTTTATAGACAAGAAAGGAGGACAGGTAGAAGAGATAATACAAAGAAAGAGTTTATAATAAAGCGGCGAATAAATGTTTTAGATTTATTAGAAAAAACAAAAAATAATAAATGAGAAACCTATTAAGGGTTTCTTTTTTTTAATGTAATGCATATTAAGGGAGTGCTGCAAGTGAAACAGCAAAAATGGAGCAAGGAGCATAGGCAACAAAGATGGAAGAGAAGGAATGGAATAGATATTACTGCAGAGAGTATTATAAGAAGAACAAAGAAAAGGTGAAGGAGAGAAGTAAGAAGTATGCTGAAAAGAACAAAGACAAGGTACTGGAATATCAAAGGGAATATTATAATAGTAACAAAGAAAAGGTACTGGAGCGACAAAGGAAATATTATGAGAGAAATAAAGAAAGGATATTAGAATATGGAAGAGGATACTATCAAAAGAACAGAGAAAAGATATTGGGGCGCAGGAGGGAGTGTGTAGAAAAGAATAAAGGAGAGGAAAAAGCGGTATAAAAGATAAGAAAACAGAAGGAAAAGGAGAGAATAAAAAGATGAAAATAGCAGTAGCAATATTGGCGACAATTTTAGCAGTGATATCGGTATATGAAGCAAAGCAAATAAGAAAATTGAGAAATCAGACTATAGAATCGTTTAAGAAAATATGTGAGAGAATAAAAAGATGATAGATGATAGATATTACCTAGAACCGCCGGATAACGAAGCAAAAAAGATGTACAAATGCGATAATTGTAGGGAATACATATATGAATATGATGAATATTATGATATATACGGAGATAGATATTGTGAAAATTGCATGAAAGAAGAATTTTATAGAATAGCAGGAGAGGAATAGAGATGGGATATAAAGAGATAATATGCAAGGAATTGGCAGAGAAAGTAGCAGATATGATATATGAAGAAATGTTAATAAAAAGCGAGGATAGGAATATAAAAATAAACCCGATATTTATCGAAAAAAGAAACAAACGATTAAATTTAAGATTACAAACAAGTTTGTATGAAAAACTTAAAAACAAGGCAAGCAGAGAAGGTCGGAGTATGAATGAAAAGGTACATAGTATATTAGAAGAAGCATTGAAGGGAGAATAGAAAATATGAATAAAAACAAATCAGTATTCGAGAGATTATTTAAAATAAATGTAAATCAGCATATAGAAGAGAAAAATGGGTTAACGTATTTATCATGGGCATACGCATGGGCGGAGGCAAAAAAGCTGTATCCAAATGCAAATTACAAAGTCTATGAAAGTGGAAATGGTTGCATATATTTTACAGATGGACGGACATGTTGGGTAAAAACGGGAGTAACGATAGAAGGGCTAGAACATATAGAGTATCTGCCAATAATGGACTATAGAAATAAGTCAATAGAGCTTGAAAAAGTCACGAGCTTTGATGTAAACAAGTCAATACAGAGAAGCTTGACAAAAGCGTTAGCACGTCATGGATTGGGACTATACATTTACTCAGGAGAAGATTTGCCGGAAATAGAGGTAGAGAAAATCAGTGCAAAAGATGCAAGTATTTTAAAAAGCACTGTGGAAGATTTTGACAAAAACGGTGAACTTTATGAGGTTATTTTAAGGAAATATAAAGTAAATAATTTTAAGGAATTAACACAAAAACAGCGCATTGAAATCCTAGAGGGGCTAAAAGAAATGGCAAGAAGAAACGAGGTACAAAATGGAAATAAAATTTGTAGTTCCAGGGGACCCGAGGGGAAAGCAAAGGCCGAGGGTAAGAAGAACTAAAGGTCGAAGCATAGCATATACACCGAAGGAAACCGTAAAATATGAACAAAAAGTAAGGGCGAGTTATAGAAGATTAATGAGCGAAAAATTCCCGAAAGGAATAGCGCTGAAAGTCAATATAACCGCCCTTTTTCCAATCCCAAAAAGATTTAACAAAGAGCAGAGGAAGAAAGCATTAGATGGAGAGCTATTACCAACAAAGAAGCCGGACAGCGACAACATAATCAAAATAATTTTAGATGCATTAAATGGAGTAGCATACCATGATGATGCACAAGTTTGTGAGGTGTATTTTGAAAAAAAGTATGCAGAAAAATCTAAAACTATAATAGCAATCGCGGAAAGGAAGTGAAAAAACAAAATGCTTAACACAGTAGTATTGATGGGAAGATTTACAGAAGAGCCAAATATAAAAAGCTTAGATAGCGATAAAAAAGTAATGAAATTTTGCCTTGCCGTTGAAAGAAGTCAAGCAAACAAGAAGGAAGAAAGAAAAACGGATTTTATCGACTGCATAGCATGGGAGAAAACAGCAGAATTTATAAGTAAATATTTTGAAAAAGGTGATGCGATAATAGTTGAAGGACGGATTGAAACGAGGCAATATGAAGACAAGCAAGGAAATAAAAGGAAATCAATTTATGTACTTGTAAATAACGTTAATTTCTGTGCATTAAAAAAAGGAGAAAATAATCAAAGTCAAGAAAACCCACAAAAATCAAGAGAGAATAACTCAAATAATTGGTTGAATGATGAAGATTTGCCATTTTAGTTTTTAGGAGGGAAAAGTTTTGAGTTACAATTATGTTTTGTTGAACGAAGGGTTTTATAGATGGCTCGAAACGAACTATTTGCCGATAGGTTCTCAAATTTTATTCTTAAAATTAATACATCTTTTTAATTTGAGTTCTTGGAGTGAATGGTTGGCAGTAGATAACCAGAGGGTAATGTCACTAGTTCAGACAAAAAGAGAGCAATCGGTTATCGAGTGGCGTAATAAGTTACTGGAAAATAATTTGATTGTTTATGTTAAAGGTAAAAAAGGATTGCCTAACAAATATAAACTAAACGATAAATTGACTTTCATAAGCGAAGCAAAAAGCGAAGTATTTAGCGTAGCGAAAGACGTAGTAAAAAGCGTAGCACAAAGCGCAGACATAGATAAACAAAATAAAACTAAACAAAACAAAAAAGAAATGAATAAAGAAAAATTCGGAGAGTTTTCTAATGTGCTGTTGAGCGAACAAGAGTTTGAGAAGCTGAAGTTGAGGTTTGGAGAAAGTGCTAATAAATACATAGAACGATTATCAAATTATATAGAATCTAGAGGAAAGCGGTATAAATCACACTATGCAACGATTTTGACATGGGCGGAAAAAGATAAACAAAATACAACTTCAGAAGGAGAAAATTATGAAAACAATAAACAGCAAAATAAAAGAAAGCTCTGCACAGAATACCCAGAATAATGAGGATAATTGCCCGATTTGTGGTCAAAAACTAAGGCGAGAGGCAATTATCTGCGGAATAAAATATTCAATTAGAGTAATGTGTAAGTGCGAAGAACATCAGCAAGAAGTGGAACGACAAAGGCGAGAGGACCTAGAAAAAATGAGAAGAATAGAAAAATTAAAATTCCTTTCTTTGTTGGGCGAAAGATATAAATTTGTCACGTTCGAGAATTCAAAAATTGGAATCAATCCTAGTTTTGATATAGCTTTTAGGCGCTGCAAAAAGTATTGTGAGATTTATGAGAAAACGGTCAAAAAAGGGTATGGAATATATCTATTTGGAGATAAAGGAGTTGGAAAAACACACATAACAGCGTGCATGGCGAATTATTTATTATCAAGATGTGTGCCGGTATTGTTTACGAACTTATTTGAAATCTCAAAAGCAGTGAAATCTACATTTAACCGAGAATCAAGCGAGACAGAACAAATTTTAATAGAAAAATTCTCAAACATAGATATTTTGTTTTTTGATGATTTGGGTACGGAGATTTTCACAAAGAGTTCGGGAGAAACATGGCTTCAAGGGCTGCTCTTTGACCTAATAAACAAGCGTTATAACAATCAGAAGGCAACTATTTTTTCGAGCAATTACAGTTTAAATTCATTGATTAATGAACGCGGTATCATGGAAAAAACAGTTGACCGAATAAGTGAAATGACAAACGGTGCAGTGATGAAAATAACAGGAAGCAGCTTGAGAAATATGTCTAAAAATTCAATATTTTGAAATGTAAGGAGGTATGAAGAATGGTTTGGACAATATTATCGTGGATGATGTCGGCAGTAGCGTTGATGGGCACATTGATGAATGCAGAAAGAAACAAATGTGGGTTTATATTTTGGCTTATTTCCAATTTATATATGAGCATAAGATTTTTTGTAATAGAAGAATATGCACAGAGTGCTTTGTTTTTGGTATATTTTCTACTGGCTGTGCGAGGAATTTATGTATGGAGCAAAAAAGAACAATATAAGAATTGAGGAGAAAAATATGGAATTAAAGCAAGTAAAAACACAACTAGGAAAAATAGTGTATTATGACACAGGGCAGATAAATATAGAAGGGAACAGCATAAAAGACTACATTTTTAGTGCATGTATTTTGAGAAAAAAAGAAAATGGAGTGAAATATTATCAAGCAGAATTGATAGATACAAGGAATAAAAAAACAGTGATAATAGTGCCGTTAGAAAGGGTGTTGATGGAAGGGGAAATTTGATGTTTACAATGGGTCAGGCATACAAAGAGAGTGTAGAGCAAGGGAACCAATAGGATAAAAACCTATTAGTTTCTTTTTATTTACATAGGTAAAGACAGAAAGGCTGCACAAATATTAGAGAGAAAAGAAAGCGAAAAAATAAAAAAAGAAGGTAGAATGAAAATGAGCTTTGAAGAAATAAAAAATTGTCAGAACCAATGGGTATGGGATAAAGAGATAAGAACATATTTTTGGATATTAAAAGTGGATGAAGAAACGAAAATGATAAAAGCAAAAGGGCTAAGAGGAAAAGAAACAGAATTTTTGTTTAAGGCAAACAGATTTTTTCACGAGATAAAAAAGTAAGGGAAATAAGTGAAAAATTAATAAAATAATAAGTTAAAAAAGCAAAAGCCTGGAAGAAAAGGATTCCGGGCTTTTATTTGAAGCTAGAGTTAAACATGAGAGACTGGAAAAGCAATAAGAATGGAATATTTAAATAGTCTAAAAAAATACAGGTTAAAAGGAGAAAAAGATGATAAAATTAAAAGATTTAGAAGAAATGAAGGGGTATTATAATAGTGAAACCAATACATATGAGTTTATTAGAAATGGGGAAGTAGAAGATGTATCAATAGAATTTACACTAAACACAACAGCAAACATAAAAGCAGGAAATATAGAAGCAGAGGACATGGAAGTAGAGAATATAGAAGCGAAGGATGTGAAAGCGGGAAATATAAAGGCTAGAGATATAAAAGCATGGAACATAGAAGCAGGAGATATAAAAGCAGGGGAAGTGAGAGCAAAAGATATAAAAGGAGGGAATATGAAATTAGGAAATGTTTATGCAGAAGATGTAAATGCGAGGAATATAGAAGCAAGCAATATGAGCATACGAGATGTAAATGCGTGGAAGATAAAAGCCGAGAACATAGAAGCATGGGATATTAGGATAAGACGTCTAGAAGCGAAGGATGTAGAAGCGTGTAATATCTGCGCAAGCGAAATAAAAGCGAGAAATATTAAATATGCGTCGGTTTGTGTGGCAATATGGAATTTCAAATGCAGAACAGTGAAAGGAACAATGAGGAAGTCAACACATAAATGTTTGAATGGAGATATAGAAATTATATAGAGAAAAATTATCAGAAAATAGATATGTATTGGAAGAAGAGATGGAAGTTGGTGGAAGAATTTTAAATTCAAGAGAAAAAACATGTTGAAATTCAAAAAAATATAAAGTATAATAAAAGACTGTAACAAGAGGAAGTCCGGGCAAAGGGCGGTTAGTCACTCCTTTAAGAAAGGGGTGAAATTATGACTATAGATTTAGTAATTATTTTATTAATACTTATTGTATTTTATTTAATACTTAAAATAGACATAAAAAAATAACTGCCCCTGCACGAGCAGTTATTCAATAAAAATAACTCTTTAAGGACTAAACCGTCTTTTGAACGGTTCCTCTTGTTATTACTATTATAACATAAAGATTTAATTATATCAACAGTAATTTAAAAAATTTAATAAAAGAAAAATCATCACGCATTTTGGTGAGATTTATTATATGAAGGAGCCACGCATTTAATATG
>CALWVF010000034.1 GCA_944384925.1 uncultured Clostridia bacterium | reverse complement strand
CTTTGATCTGACTATAGGTGGCATCGTTCTGGAAACCGGACATATCCATGTCCTCCAGAGAGAACTCCACACGAACCTTCTTGGAGTCGACTTCTCCCTTGGAAAGTAAGACAACCGTTTCGACATGTGCTGTTCTAGGAAACATATCAACAGGAGTTGCTTCTTTTGTTGAATAACCTTTTTCTTCAAATACTTTTAAATCCCTTGCCAATGTAGATGGATCACAAGATACATATACAATTCTTTTAGGCACCATATCTACAACCGTATTTATTAACTGCATACTACACCCTTTACGAGGTGGATCTAATATTACTACACTAGGATTTATATTTTCGGATTTTAACATCCTTGCAGCTTTATCTGCATCTGAACATATAAATTGTGCATTATCAATGCCATTGATTTTTGCGTTAATATTTGCATCTTTTATAGACTCCTCTATAATTTCTACTCCTATAACTTTACTTACATTGCTAGCCATCGTAAGCCCTATAGTTCCTGTCCCACAATATAAATCCAACACCACATCTTCTTTTTCTAATCTTGCATACCTCTTTGCTATATTGTAAACAATTTCCGCTTGACTTCTATTAACTTGGTAAAAAGATAATGGTGATATTTTAAACTTTAGTCCACATAGCTCATCTATAATATATCCCGGACCAAATATAGTTTTGCATTTATTTCCAACTATTACATTTGTTTTGTCTGTGTTAAAATTAACAACAACAGTTTTTAAATTGCATATGCCATTTTTCAACATTTTAATCAATTCTTTTTTATATGGCAGTTCATTACTGTTTATTACAACACATACCATAAGTTCATTAGTTTTCTCTGCCAACCTTATATATAGATGCCTTACTATCCCACTATGTGCAACTTCATTATAAATAGGTATATTATAATTTATAAGCCATTGCTTAAATATATCGATAACATCTGAAAAAATTTTAGGCTGCAATAAACAACTACTACTGTCTATTATTCTATGACTATGGTTTGCAAAAAAGCCTATTTGTATGTTTCCATCCTTATCTGCCCCAACAGGTATTTGAGCTTTATTTCTATAGTAATTATATTCCTTTGCTCCTACTATATTATTTACTATTTCTGGGTTTAAACCTGCTATCCTTTTAATAGCATTTTTAACTTTTTCTTCTTTTATTCTAAGTTCCTCAGAATATTCAACATGTCTTAATGCACAACCACCGCACTTTGAAAACAACATGCAATCTGAATTTACCCTATGCTTAGATTTATCTACAATAGATTCAATCTTTGCAAATGCATAATTTTTCTTAACCTTCAATATTTTTGCATTTACTACATCTCCTGTAGTTGTTAAAGGAACAAATACAGCCATTCCTTTATATCTACCTATGCCTTGGCCATTAGAATCCACTGAAGTAATCTCTAGTTTAACAACATCATTCTTTTTTATAGGCATAAAAATATTCACTACCTCTTATTTCAGATAAAAATCTATAGATTAACAAAATCAAACTTTTAAATTATTCTTGATAAATGCAACGCTAACATTTAGTCTTTATACAAAATACCTAACAAACATCTCTACTAAAAATACACAACCAATAGAAGCCCCACAAACTGAAATTAAGCTTCTATCAAAGTATGCCATAATTATTGCAACCGCAAAACCTATTATTGCAGAAATTGTATTTCCTGTACAATGGATGACTCCCGGAAATGTCATGGAAGCTATAACAGCATATGGTAAATATGCCAACACTGATTTTATAAATCTATTTTCAATTTTATTTTTAAAAGCTACCATTGGAACCGCTCTTAAAAGATAAACTGTTAGTGCCATTGTTACTAATGTGATTGACAAACCCTTATAATCTATCATGCAGGCACCTCCTCTTTTTCATCAACATCCACAGGATATTTTTGTGCACAAACAACTGCTGATATCCCTGCAGCTATAAGTATCAAAATCGTTTCTGGCCAATCTTTAACAACCGGTACAAGCTGTAATGAACAGTCTATAATTATTGAAATTGCTATTGTAAACAATATAGGCTTAGATCTCTTTGCTGCAGGTATTAGTATTGCAGCAAACATTGCATATAAAGCTATTTCAAATGATACCCCTACTACTTCTGGTAATACACCTCCAATAACACCACCTAGCAGTGTTCCAATGCCCCATGATATGTATGGAAATGTCGCCAACCCAAAAAAATACTTTGAAGAAATATACCCTTTTTCCTGCATTGCTATAACAAATATTTCATCTACATGAAAAAATGAAAGCAGCAATCTTTCCAGTATACCAACTTTGTCTTCTAACCTTTGTGACAATGACATTGACATAAGTATGTATCTTGCATTTACAATAAATACTGTAAAGACTACATCTAAAAACATTTTTCCTGCTGCTATCATATTTAAAGCAGCAAACTGTGCTGTACCTGTAAAATTTGTCAGTGCCATTACCATTGCCATCCATAACGGGTAATCCTTATTGGATACTGCTACTCCAAACGCAAAAGCTATTGGTAAATACCCTAAGCAAACAGGAATACCATTTTTTACACCCCTAATATAATCTTGCAAATCAGATTTTCCTTCCTTAACCATAAAGCCCATCTCCTGACATTTTTTATCATTATATCACAAACACATAAAAAAATCCACAAAATTTACAACTCAATTATTATCCTATTTTTACCATTAAAAATCCTTCATAACAAGATTATATTCCAAAATCATAGCAAATGTTTATAAATAAAAAAACAGGTTATGATGATAGTCACCAAAACCTGTTAAACTAATATAATCTATGTTATTAATCGTTGCTAAATGGCAATAGCGATAAATGTCTTGCACGTTTTATTGCTACTGTAAGGCTACGTTGATGATATGCACATGTTCCAGTTACCCTTCTTGGTAATATTTTTGCTCTCTCTGAAACATACCTGCGAAGCTTCGCTACATCTTTATAATCTATATCTTTTATTTTATCAGCACAAAAAGTACAAACTTTTTTGCGCCCTCCCTTACGATTTAATCTACGATTATTTCTCTCTTCTCTTTCGTTTCTTTCTGCCACAATTAACCCCCCTTTAGGCTACTTTTAAAAATTAAAATGGCAAGTCATCATCTGATGGTACTTCTTGGAAGTCCTCATTACTTCCATTTTCATATGAAGATGCAGACGTGCTAACACCTTCATTAAATCCTGAGTATTCCGGCTGATTATTGTTCATATTATCGTTATATGAATCTCTTTTGGGTTCTGCAAAATGAACATTACTAGCCACTATCTCAAAAGTTCTTCTTTTATTTCCATCTTTATCTTGGTAAGACCCTGTTTGAATAGAACCATCGACAGCAACAAGCTGACCTTTATGGAAGTATTTAGAAACAAATTCTGCTGTATTACGCCATGCAACAATATCGATAAAATCTGCTTGACGCTCTGCCCCTGACTTTACATAAGTACGTTCAACTGCAAGTGTAAATCTTGTAACTGCAACACCATTAGGTGTATGGCGCAATTCAGGATCAGCAGTAAGTCTACCCATTAATACTGCAATGTTTAACATTGTCGACCTCCTTAACTTTCTTTTTTAATAATTAAGGAACGTAAAATACCATCGGTAATTTTACAAATTCTATCCAATTCAGCTGGGAATTCTGTTGCACTGGTGAAGTTAAATAAAACATAATAACCTTCTGACTCCTTATTTATCAAATAAGCAAGCCTGCGTTTGCCCCAAGTATCAACACCATCAAGGGTTGCATTCTTCTCAATTAGCTCTTGAAACTTTTTTACAATTTCTTCAATTTTTTCATCAGCTAATTTAGTAGAAATAACAAGAACTGCCTCATAAGAATTTTTAATAGTTGACATATATAATACACCTCCTCTTGGACATTAGACCCTAACTTTATTGTAGGATAAGGAAATCATACATCGCAATTAAAACAATATATGCATAACAGAATTATTATATCAGTATAAAACATATTAGTCAATATTTTTGCAAAACTTTATTAATTAATTATCCATCTTTCTTTGCATTTCTGATCATTTCATCTGCATTTTTTAAAACAGTATCTGTAATACTATTTCCAGCAATTATCCTTGCAATTTCATATTTGCGACCATTGTCATCTAGTTCTTTCACATTTGTATATGTTTTTCCTTCATTAACATATTTACTTATATAGAAATGATTATCTGCCAAAGCTGCTATTTGAGCAAGATGTGTAACACATATAATTTGTTTTGTTGTCGATAATTCCTTTAATTTTAGTCCTACTTTTTGCGCTGCACTTCCACTTATTCCTGTATCAACTTCATCGAATATTATTGTTTCTATTTTGCCTTTGTCCGACAATACATTTTTTATTGCAAGCATAATTCTTGAAAGTTCCCCTCCAGAGGCTACCTTAGAAATAGGTTTTGGTATCTCCCCAGGATTTGTTGCGATAAGCAGTTCTACATCATCACATCCATTTATGTTTAAATCACACTTGTCCTGGCAAACCTCTATCCTCACTCCTGCCATATCTAGAAAGTCAAGTTCCTTTTTAGTTAACTTCACAAAAGTTTTTGATATTTCTTTTCTTATATTAGAAAGTTTATTTGCTATTTCTTCTAATTCGCTAACAATTTTTTCTAATTTTGTTCTAAGCTTATGCTCCATCTCACTAGAATATTTTATTTCATTTAATTCATTTTCTGCATTTTTCAAATATTCAAGTATTTCTGACTCCGTACTCCCATATTTTTTAGTCAACTTATATATACAATCTATTCTTTCCTCTATAAATTGAAGTTCAGATGGATCATAGTCCATACTCATTATAATATTAGAAATTTCATATGTACAGTCTTCAATTTCGTAAATAGCCCCTTTTATTCTAGATGCAATGCTTGAAATGTTTGTTTCATATCTTTCACATTCCGATAGTAACGTATACGTTTGCTCTAATAGTTTCAACACCCCATCTACTTCATCATTTCCATCTAATATTACTTTTGATTCTTGCATATTTCCGCATATCTTTTCACTGTTTACATATAGATTTCTCTTTTCTAATAGTTCTTTTAATTCTCCTTCTTTTAAATTTGCCGATTTTATTTCTTGTATTTGATAATTTAAAAGATCTATTTTTCTTTCCTTTTCAGATTCAGATAAACTTACACTTTTTAATTCTGACTCAATTACCTTCATTTTGCTATATTTTTCCCTATATTCATTTAAAATGTCTTGATGATCTCCCAACCCATCTATATATCCCAAATGTAACTCTGGGGAAAATAGCTCATAATTGTCGTGTTGACCATGTATATTAATTAGGTGCTTTCCTATGTCTCTTAGCTCTCCAACAGTCGCAGGCCTTCCATTAATTTTACAAGAATTTTTTCCATTTCGAAAAATCTCTCTTTGTATCACAATACTGTTATCTTCTTGTAGTTTATACCCTAAATCCTCAATTTTTTTTACTGCATCCTTGGAAAAATCACAAAATTCACCACTAACAAAAGCTGAATCCTTTCCCATTCTTATTATATCCTTAGAAATTCTTTTACCTAATATTGCATTTATTGCATCTATAACAATAGACTTACCTGCACCTGTTTCACCTGTCATTATATTCAAACCTTTTTTAAACTCTATTTGAGTTTTCTCTATCACTGCAATATTTTCAATATATAATGTTGTAAGCAAACCATCACCCCCTATTAAGACTACTTCACTAAATATTAATCCATAACAAACTTAAAAGCAAGGTTAATATGCAAAATTTAATATTATATTAATATACGATATGTATTAATTTGGTTTTAATTTACTGCTTAGAATATTATAAAAGCCGTCTTTCTTCACTTTTATTAATTTTACATATCTGTTTGCAGATGTAACTTTAATTTGATGACCTCCAGTTATATCCATAACACCTATTCCATCTATAGATAAAATCGCATTTTCTTCTGAAAAAGCAGTTATTAATATATTAGTTTTACTATTAAAAATAATAGGTCTAGAGACTAAAGAGTGCGAACAAATAGGCGTTAAAATAACACATTCTACATTAGGTTCAACTATTGGACCTCCTGCAGAAAGTGAATATGCAGAAGATCCTGTAGGTGTAGAAAATATTACTCCATCTGCTCTATAATGAATATTATTATCCTCATCAAATTTCACATCTACATCTATCATTTTTGTACTATAGCCACGAGATATAACCATATCATTAAGTGCATAAAACCTTTTTGTTGTTAATTTATCCTCAATAATTATCTCAAGCATCATCCTTTTATCTATAGTGTATTTACCGTTTACCAGTTCCTCTAATTTATCTAATTCATTAGGCTCTAAACCCGCTACAAAGCCTAATCTTCCAACATTAATACCTAATATAAGCTTATCATTCTCCGCAGCATGCTTTGCATAATTAATTATTGTCCCATCTCCTCCTATAGTCAGCGCTATATCACATGCTTTAAATAAATCATCTATGTCTTGATAATGCTCTATAAATTTACCGTTATTATTAAATTTTTTCATATATTTATTTTCAACTAGAAAATTATATATTTCATTCATAAGCAATACAGAAACATCAAGTTTATTCAACCTTTCTAACACTTCCAGCAGGCAGCTTAAACTTTTATTCCTATTCAAATTGGGTAATACTGCTACATTCATCTCTACTTACCACCATTTAAGATTAAATGTGATTCCTCTACTAGTTCGTCTACATTTATATCGAATTTTGGTTTAGACTCATTAACTTTTTTTACATACATTAAATATTCTATATTTCCTTCTGGCCCCTTAATTGGAGAAAAACTAAGACCTAAAATGCTATAACCATGACTTAAGGTAAAATTATATATTTCATTAATTACTTTTGCATGAATCTTTTTATCTTTTACAACACCCTTCTTGCCTACTTCATCTCTTCCTGCTTCAAATTGAGGTTTTATTAAGCAAACAGCAGTTGCTTCATCTCTAACTAATCCCCTCACAACCGGCAATACAATTTTTAATGATATAAACGAAACATCTATACTAAAAAAATCTATTTCATCTTGAATTTGCTCTTTTGTCATATATCTAATATTAGTGCGTTCTACGTTTACAACACGATTGTCAGTTCTCAATTTCCATGCTAATTGTCCATAACCAACATCTATAGAATATACTTTTTTTGCACCATTTTGCAGCATGCAGTCTGTAAATCCTCCAGTAGATGCACCTATGTCCATACAAATCATGTCTTTTACATTTATATCAAAAATCTTTATAGCTTTTTCTAGTTTTAATCCACCTCGGCTAACATATGGATTTGTTTTTCCCCTTACCTCGATATTAACATCCTCACGATACATTGTTCCTGGTTTATCAGATTTTTGATTATCTACATACACTAAACCAGACATTATCAATAATTTTGCTTTTTCTCTACTCTCTGATAACCCCTTCTCGAATATAAGTACATCTAACCTCTTCTTTTCTATCAATTTTTGCACTCCTTAAGTATAACTTCAACCATCCCCATATTATCTAACTTTAAGTTGTTTAGTATTTCTTTAACAGGTGCATGTTGAATAAACATATCATTTATAGCGGTTAAAATATATGAACCACTATATTTATAATTTGTTAAACAATAATTAAAATGTTCTCCTATTCCTCCACATTTCATCGATTCTTCAAAGAAAAAAACCTTTTTAAAGCTACTTGCGAATTTCACACAATTTTGATCTAATGGTTTTATGCGGTTAATTTTCAAAATACATATATCTATATTTTTTTCTTTTAATTGTTCCTTAGCTTTGCAAGCAAATGAAAAAAGTCTTCCAAAGGTTACAATTAATACTTCTGCTTCTTCATTGCCATATATATCAAAAGATTTCCCCGAAACCTTAAAATCACTTGGTTGATATAATTCCCCACCACGAGGATATCGTATAGCTGCTACACTATTTGTTTCATACAGAGATTTTTTTAAAAAAATTTTCAACTCTTCATAAAAGCTTGGTGAATATACTGTAACATTTGGTATTGGATTAAGTAATGGAATATCAAATATTCCTTGGTGAGTTTCACCGTCCTCACCTACTATACCAGCTCTATCTATAGATAAAACTAACTTTAAGTTTTGTATAGCTGCATCATGTATTACTTGATCATATCCGCGTTGCAAAAAACTTGAATATACTGCAAAAACCGGAAGCATACCTCCTGCTGAAAGCCCTCCCGAAAAGGTAACAGCATGTCCTTCTGCAATCCCAACATCAAAAAATCTTTCTTTGTGTTCTTGTGCAAACTGCAAAAGTCCTGTTCCTATCTTCATAGCTGCTGTAATAGCACATATTTTATTATCTTTTTCTGCAAGCTCACAAATTGCTTTTCCGAAACAGTCTGAAAAACTTTGTTTATTTGCAATACCCATTCCTGTTTCTATATTAAAAGAGGAAATTCCATGAAATACCTTTGGATTTTTTTCGGCAAATTCATACCCCTTTCCTTTTTTAGTAACAATATGTATTAATACAGGCCTGTTTATATTTTTTGCAGAAGTAAATACATCTATTAATTCTTTTATATTATGACCATCATATGGACCATAGTAAATAAATCCCATATCTTCAAATAAGGTTCTCTTATATAGTAAATCTTTTAATATAGATTTCGATGTCATTAAAGCTTTTCTTATTCCCTTTCCAACTATTGGAGTATGTGTTAACGCTTTTTCAAAGCCATTTTTTACTTTTAAATACACAGCCTTTGTCCTTATTGCCAACAAATACCTTGACATTGAACCTACATTTCTTGAAATAGACATTTTATTATCATTTAATATAACAATAAAATTCTTTTTAAACCTTCCTGCATTATTTAACCCCTCATATGCTAACCCTCCAGTAAGTGCTCCATCTCCTATAACTGCTACAACTTTACTATTGTCACCAGTTAAACTTTTCGCTCTAGCTAATCCATATGCCGCGGATATTGATGTACTACTATGACCAGAATTAAATGGATCAAACTCACTTTCAGTTCGTTTTGTGAACCCTGATATCCCTCCAGATGTCCTTATTGTGTCTATATCTTTATATCTACCTGTTAACATTTTATGTGTATAACATTGATGACCTACATCCCAAACTATGCTATCTAATGGCGTATTAAATACTTTATGTAGAGCTACTGTTAATTCTATAACACCTAAATTTGATGCCAAATGACCGCCATTTTTAGAAACTACCGATACTATTTTTTTACGTATTTCTAAGCACAATTTTTCTAAATCATCTAACGATAATTTTCTTAAATCAGACACAGATTTAACATTTTCTAAAATATCATAACCAGACATTATACATTACCTACTTTCACATCCCCAAAACAAACAACTACAATCAATTCTTTCTATTTGATAGTAATGTTGCTAAATCCCTCAAAAATTCCGTATCTTGTTCAAAGTTATTTAAACTCTCAATGGCTGTATTAGTTAAAGACATTACCAGCTCCTTAGATTTATCGACTCCTAGCATAGATACGTATGTAGATTTTTTGTTAACGTTGTCTATACCAACCGGCTTACCAAAATCCTTTTCATTTGAAATAACATCCAGTATATCATCTGTTATCTGAAATGCTAAGCCTATTGAACTTGCAAACGTTTCTGCAGCTTTAATTTTCTCTTCATCTGCTCCCGCAATTATGCAACCAATTTTAACAGCGCTTACTATTAAATCTCCGGTTTTTCTTTCGTCCATAATCTTTAGTTTTTCTATTTCTATTTCTTTACCCTCATTTTTCAAGTCTAAGACTTGACCTGCAATCATTCCTTTAAAGCCTATTTTACTTGAAAGTAACCTAGATATTTCGATTACTTTACTCTCCCCAATAGCTCCAACAGTATCCTCTCTAAACATAATTTCAAACGCTAAAGTTAATAATGCATCTCCTGCTAATAAGGCTATATCTTCTCCATAAATAACATGATTAGACGGCTTGCCTCTTCTAGTGTTAGAGTTATCCATACATGGCAAGTCATCGTGTATCAATGAATAAGTATGTATCATTTCTACTGCACAAGCAAATGGTACTGCCTTGTAGATATCCCCACCACATATTCTGCAAAACTCAAGCAACAACATCGGGCGTATTCTCTTGCCTCCTGCATTAATGCTGTATCTCATAGATTCTAATAGGCAATCTGTTTCGTTTTCTTCTGTTTGTTTAATATATTTATCTAAAGATTCATTTATAATACTCAAATATTGTTCTGTACTTATATTCATCTATCATTCTCCTGCATCCAACTTTTTCTTCAACTCAATATCTGTCAATTTTATAATGCGTTGTTCCGCACTTTCAAGAGTATTGTAACAAAACGATGATAATTTCATACCTTCTTCAAAAAGTTTTAATGAGCTTTCTAAACTTTCGTTTCCACTTTCTAATTTATTAACTATTATTTCAAGTTTTTTCATTGCAATTTCAAATGTTGGTTTTTTCATATTTTTCACCTTATCTCTTTAACTACACAATCCAGTTCTCCATCTGATAACCTTACTTGTATTATATCATCTAATTTAACTTTATTCTTGTTGCTTATTAATTTGTTTTTACCCTTTTTCGTGACTATAGAATAACCACGAGATAAAACTTTTAAAGGACTTAGCATATCTAATTTAGAATTTAGCGATATAAATTTCTTTTTATTATTATATAAAATATTTTTAAAAGCATCATTTAGCTTTCTTACACTTAAGTCTAACATTATGCTCTTATTTTGAATAATAGACATAGGCGATATAAATTCATGGCATTTCATCAAGCTATCAATTTTGGCTCTACTACTTGTTATCATTGATTTTAAAGATAACTCTATAGAAAAAATGTAAGTACCCAATAACTTTTTTAATTCATCTTTGCTTGGCGCTACTAATTCAGCCGCTGCCGATGGAGTCGGTGCTCTAAGATCTGCCACAAAGTCACATATAGTAAAGTCTGTTTCATGGCCAACTGCAGATATAATCGGTATCTTTGAGCTTGCAATCGTACGAGCCAAATCCTCTGAATTAAATGCCCATAAATCTTCTATTGAACCTCCACCACGACCAATAATTAAAACATCTGCAGCTTCCAACTCATTAAATTTATTTATAGCTTCTATTATTTGCTTAGCAGCACCTTCTCCCTGTACAAGTGTAGGGCAAATTACCAATTCTGCTATTGGGTACCTTCTAGATAAAATTTGCTTTATGTCTTGTATTGCTGCTCCGGTATCAGATGTTACTACACCAATCCTACTAGGGAACCTTGGCAAAAGTTTCTTGTTACTTACATCAAATAGGCCTTCTGCTTTCAGCTTTGATTTAAGTTGTTCAAATGCTAAATTTAATGCTCCTATACCATATGGCTGAATATCCTCCACATATAATTGGTATTGCCCCGAAGCTTCATATACCGTCACTCTTCCTCGAACAATTACATTCATACCATCTTCTGGCTTAAATTTTACTTTAGATGCATATGAGGAAAACATTATTGCTTTTATCACACTGTTTTGATCCTTTAATGAAAAATAAAAATGACCAGATTTATAATGATTAGTAAAGTTAGAAATCTCTCCCCTTAAAAATACATTAGCCAATACATTATTAGAGTCTAATAAAGATTTTATATAGCAATTAAGCTGTGAAACTGTTAAAATAAAATCATTTTTCATATATCTCCCACCTTAGCAGCAGCAAGAATCGCAATCCCTACAGCATTATCTGATGATAATTGTGGAGTTGCAAATATCGCATTATATTTTTCACTAAGATTTTCTCTTATTATTGTACTAGACATAACTCCTCCTGTAAATAAAATGGGTATATCACCATGTTTATTAAGCAATTTTTGGCACATCATGTCTATTGATTTACTAATATACTCTATACAGAAACGTGCAATTTTATTATTTTCCTCACCATTTCTTTTCATATTAACACATAAATTTTCAAGCCCAGATAAACAGCAGTTTGCTCCCTTTAGCGTCGGTTTAACTTTTATATTCCCTTTATAGGTACATGCAAGGGTATCTAGATATATCCCTGACGGAAATTTCATGCCTAACATAACGCCTACTCTATCTATTACCTGCCCTGCATTTAAATCAAGCGTCGATGCTAAAACACTGCAATTTATAACATTTAAATCACTCGGAGTAACCATTATAGCTTCTGTCGTTCCCCCTGAAACATGAAAGGCCAAGAAAGTTTCCCTTAGCATATATAATTTGTTGGCAGAATATAGAGCTGAAACAATATGCCCTGCTTGATGAGAAAATTGATATAATGGAACATTTAACAATGAAGATAATACTTGAGATACAGAAATACCAACTGTAAAACATGGCATATATGATCCCTCAATGTCTCTAGGAGATTTCGAAGCACCAATCGCCTTTGGTGTTTTATTGTAAGATTCTGTTAATTCCTTAATAACTCCAGGCAGTTGATTTATATGCTGAAAAACCGCTTCACTTTGCCTTAAACCTATATTACCGTTTTTTACGCTTAATAATTTTTTATTATGTATAAAAGAATTATCTGAAAAATACAAAGCTGCAGACGTTGTATAATTACTTGTATCTATCCCTAAATAACTATTCATTTACACTCTCCAACTTTTTATTAATTCCACTCAAAATTCCATTTATAAAAGATGAATCTTCTTCTGTCCCATAAATTTTTGCAATTTTCACCGCTTCATCGATCGAAACACTAGCTGGTATATTATCAACAAACATAATTTCATACGTTGCAATTCTTAAAATGGTAGCAGCAACTTTTGAAATTCTATTCATTTTCCAACCTATAAGACTTTCATTTATTATCTTATCAATAATATCTTTTTTTTCCATCACACCAGTAAAAAGTTCTTTAGCAAAGCTGCTTACTTCTAGTTCTCTTACAGATTTTGCTGATTCTATTATTTCATCTAATGTTTCATTTTTAAAGCTTCTTTCAAATAAAAAAGCAAACGCCTGTTCTCTTGATTCATGTCTATTCATATTAAAAACAATCCTTTAATTAAAAATATAAAAGCCCTACCTTATGGCGAGGGCTTTTACTTAGATATTCTATAAGCTTGTTGTATCAAGCAATAAAATTATTACCATAAGTAAACATTGTGTAATATATTTTAAAACTTGAACAATTATTGTTAGTTAAGCTTTCCAAAAAAAACAGCTTAAATACAACTAACTTTGTGAAATTTCAAATAAAACACACCTCTTCTTTTATATTATATCACAAAACAAGGATATAGAAAACATTTTAAAAAAATATATTAATAAATTATTGCGCTTCAGTAATTTTTATTTTATCGAATGGAACTCCAGCCTGACCGGAAACTATATCTTTTATTGTAATCGCTGAACCTTCATCAAATCCATCTGAGCTTACTACAACACTGCATTCACCATTTTGTATAAACGCTATGCAATTATTAAATCCTTTAGATTTTACTAAACTTTCTATATTAGATTCCTGTTGTATATTTTTAGCTATATCAGCAGCTTGCTTAACAGCCTCTGCTTTTGCCTGCTCACTAGATTTTATGTCGTTTAATATTTCCTTTACCATATCTGTAGCTTCATCTCTCGCCTTCTGCCTATTTGCATTAGCCTGAGAAAAATAATCCTCTTTATTTTCAGATACTTCTGCATTAGAACTTTTTACACTTTTTTCGCTCGATGAACTTTCTGATTCTGTTTGCATGTTGTTTACATATTTAGCTTCTCCAAGCTCTTTTGCAGATTCTAGATAATTTGTTGCTATCAAATTATTAGAATCAGAAAATTGCCAATTTAAATATACAGCCGCACCTAAAGCCATAACTAACGATGCTAAAACTATTTGACGTTTACCTAAAGACATATGTACTCCCCCAAACATAAATTTTCTATGATAATTTTGTTACACAAACACGTTTCGAGGTGATATTTAAAGCAGTTGTAACTGCATTTGTCACCTTTTGCTGTACTTCAGGGTTATCTCCCCCTTCACAGACAATCACCACCCCCTTAACTGTAGGCTGAATTTCTGTTATAGCTAATGCTTTTTCTGCTCCATCTGCATCCTTCATTGTTATGTATTTTGTTTCCGAGTCGTCACTTTTTTGCTTCCTGGTTGTTTCCCCATTCGTCTTATCTTCTGTTGCTTCAACATTTTTTTTTGCTTGAGTAGCGTATACAATTTCTTTACCGTTTTCTACCGTCACTAAAACCCTGCAATCTCCCGCTCCTTTTATACTCGAAACTATTCCTTTTAAATTTTTTTCAAGCTGTTCTGTATATTGCTCCACAGTGACTTGTGAATTGTCTACCCTTGTTTCTATTACCTTCTCTTTTTTAAAAAAATTAGATAAAAATATTAACAATATTCCTAAAAGACCAACTACAATAATTACCTTTTTATATTTCTCTTCTTCTAATACATTAAATATAGAAGTTTTTAATCCATCTTTCACTTTTTCTTCGTCCATATAAACAGTAACACATTAAGTACTCTAATGTATTACCACATCCCACCTTTCTAATAATTATGCTATCAATTATTAAAATAAAAATTTACGATGTTACCTCTACAACTAATCCTAATTCTTTATACACCAATTGTTTTACCTCCTCCTGCCTGTCTAAGTTTTTTTTATCGATTTTTATAATTAACCTATTAATTGATATGCTATTAACATCGCTTGTATCCATAATTACTTGAATTTTTTTCGGTGTTATTTTTATTTTTTCCATTTCATTCTCTACTAATTTTTCAATATTCGAAGCAGCAATAGACATTGCTTGGTTTTCTAATCCCTTTTTTATGCCAGATACTTTATAGTCATTTTTTTTACTAATATCAAATTCAAATTTAATTTTAGAAATGTCTAGCATTGGTTTAAATAATGCACATAACATAAAAGCGCTTAATACAAACCTTACCATTTTCTCCATTTTGCCAGAAGGTGATAAAAATTCCAGCATTACACACGCTAAAGCAGCAAAACAAATTGCACTGGCCCAACCTGTAATTTCACTCAACTTGCACCACCACCTACAACTAATATAATGACTGTAGATATTATTAGAATCGTTAAACAAGATATAGTTATAACAAGCATTGTATTAACAACCTTGCTTGCAGCTTTTACAACAGAAGTTAGTTGACTAATTCCTAATACATCTCCTATTGAAACACATAAAGATAAACACAATACCCAAACAAGACACTCTAATATTACTGGAATAAATATAAAACCAACAGCTATAATAGCAAAAGCACCAATTCCTGATTTTAGAAGCTTTACACACGACTGTACTGTTGTGAAAGCATCACTTAAGGCCCCTCCAACAATTGGTACTAAATTATTCAAGAATAACTTTGCTGTTTTTGTTGAAATATTATCTGCTGAAGTCCCAATAATGGTTTTAATAGTCAACAAACTTGTAAAAATTGACATTACAAATCCCAACACCCATTTAACTCCTTGATTTATAAAATCACACATACTAGACATATTTAGTTTTGGCGAAATTGAAGACACTACAGAAAGAGCCAAAAAAATACATAGCATTCTAGACAATATATCTGAAGATAGTTGAATAATCATTTCACCTATTCCAACCATTAAATAATAGTAAGATGTTCCAGAAGCTACTTGTCCAGAAGACACTAATAATCCTGTCATAACCGGAATATAACACATCATGAATTTTGCAGAACTATTTATAATATTAGAGGAATGTTTAATACACTTCACTATTGGTAATATTATCACTATACACACACTTAACGTACTAACAGCATTCATTAAATTAGAAACTGATTTTTCTCCAAACGACACTTTAAGTCCATCTAATAAAGAATATAAAAGCATAATAGATATAACAGCTGTTATAGATTTAAGTGGATTGTAAGATTGTTTTCTTGCTATATCAATTATTTCATCCAGTATCTTATTTGCATTTAATTCAGATAATATGTTCCAATCTATATTGCATACCCCTATATTTTCAAGAGATTCTTTTGCATCCTTTGGAACCTCATCTATAATACTATCTGCTCCACTAATTTTTACTTGTTCTTTATATATATCATTTATAATGCTATTATCGTGTGCACTAATACTAAAAGCAGAAATTATAATAAGAGTTAAAATAATATAAACCTTTTTCATTTATTATTCTCCTATCAAGGTAACAGCAATCTTTGCGATTTCTTCAAATAATGGCAATGAAATTATCAAGATCATGACTTTACCCGCAAGTTCTACTTTAGAAGATAATGCAGTTTCCCCGGCATCTTTACAAGAATCTGAAGCAAATTGTGTTAAAAAACAAATTCCTAAGGATTTAAATAATATAAAACCATAGTCTGCTGGAATTTTAGTCGCACTAACAAGAGACTTAATTTGGTTAATCGCGGGAGAAATATTTGATAGCACTACTGCAAATATTAAAATTCCTGTTATTATATTAATCGCAATAGAATACTCTGGATTATATCTTTTTAATACCAATGATATAATCGATGAAAACACAGCTAATATACACAATGCAACTATATTCATACTATCACAATCCAAAAACAGATTTTATAGTGCGGAATAAAATCTCTATTTCTTTTATTACCATCATTAAAACTACTATTAAACCTGCTAATGTAGTCATCATTGCTTGTTCTTCTCGTCCAGAACGTATTAAGACCTGGTTTAAAACAGCCACAATTATTCCTATAGCAGCTATTTTAAATATTAAGTCAACCTCCATTGCAATTCCTCCGTTATGAATTTTTGATTACCCTTAACTAACAAAATAATCTCAAACACTTTCATATATTTATATACATCAAACAATCATTTAATATCTTAATTGAATTCTCAATAGACCCAGATAAATAACTTTTAACTAAAAACCAATGATAAAGATATCCCACAAAAAATCCCGAGCATTATATAAAGGCGTGATTTTTTGCGTTTTTCTTCTCTAGCATCCTTAAGCCTTTCACTCACTAGGGAAATATTTAATTCACAATTAGAAATTTGGCTTTCAATATCGCTAACACCTAGTTTACTTCCGAATTCACTTATTAGACCTATGTCGTTCTTATTTAAACCATATATAGAAGGTATATTCTTTATAGCCATATCCCACGCAACATTTAAACTTTTCCCCTTTTGCATTTCATTTTCACACAATTGTAATATAGAATTAAATGCCGAATTATCTGAAAATTTACTCATAATTCCCAATATAGAGTCTGCAGAATACTTTATTTCTGTTTCTACAAAAGTTAAAAATTTAATATAATTTTCCATAAACATTTCACGCATTTTTAATCTATGCGACGCCATATACCCTGCTGTGGTTCCTGATAATATTAGAAGTAAACAGCCTATCAATTTCATCATATATTTCCCCAATTTTGTATATTCGTTCTATTTCACCTGGAGTTTGCCTAGACTTTAAAATAGCTATAGTCTTAAATGCTCCTGTAGATAGCAGCTCTCTTACCCTATCTCTACGAATGAGCTCGTCTAAGCTTCCTGCATGGATACTTGCAATTATAGCAACTCCTGCATTAACACTTTGCTCAATGGCCGATATATCTTTATAGCTTCCTAATTCATCGCATACAATTACATCAGGCGATAAAGATCTTATTGCTTGTACGATTCCATCTTCTTTATTGTAACAATTAAGGACATCACTCAATCCCAAATCATTCTGAGATATCCCTCTATATGTACCGCTAAGTTCACCTCGTTCATCTACAACCACTACCTTTTTCATGCTGCATAAATTTCCAAGTGATAATTCACGCGTTATATCTCTTAGCAAAGTAGTCTTTCCACAAGATGGTGCACCTACTAATAACATACCACCTTCATCTTTTGAGAACTCTTTTATTAATTCATTCGATATTCCCTTTACTTCTCTTGATATTCTTATATTAAACGATGATATATCTCTTATATTAGTTATAAATCCATTATTGCATACTGCAGTTCCACACAGTCCAATTCTATGCCCGCCTTTAATGGTTATATATCCATTTATAATTTCATTTTGATAACTATATATTGAATACGAACACATCTTTCTAAATGATTCTTGTATATCTTCATTAGTAGTTATATAAAGCGATACATTGCTATCCTTTGTTATACATCCATTGTAAGCTACAAAAAATATTTCCTTAGGGCATACAATTGTTATAGGTTTGTTTATTCTTATCCTTATTTCCTGGGTGATTGCTTTTACTTTTTGATCAATTCCTAAAAGCAAATTATATAAGCCTTCATTAAGGCCCTTGCATGCCTCATCAAATTTAATATACGCTTCTTTTTTCATACTTGTCCCTCCTATGGTAAATATCTATGTATTATAAAAGCATTTTAGAACTTATTTAATTTCATCCATTTTAAAAATAATTATATGCTAAATAAGATAGCACCTATAATTTCTCGAAATTTTTAATATTGATATAAAAATATAATTTTAGTATAATAACTGCATACGTGAAAGGGTGTTAAACATGCAACTTGAAGAAGCTAAAATACAAGTTCGAAAGCTTAAAGAACAAATAACTTATCATAATAACAAATATTATAACGAGGATTCTCCTGAAATTAGTGATTTTGATTATGATCTAATGCTTAGAGAATTAGAAAACTTAGAATATGAATTTCCCCAACTAATAACAGAAGATTCTCCTACTCAGAACATTGGTGGACAAGCATCTAAAAAGTTTTCTCCCGTTACACATAATGTTCCTATGGAAAGCTTGCATGACTGCTTTTCTGAATATGAATTAATAAGTTTTGATAAACGTGTTAGGGAAACTGTTCAAAATCCTATATATGTTGTAGAGCCTAAAATAGATGGTCTGTCTGTTTCTGCTGAATATATAAATGGAATATTTGTTCGCGGTTCAACAAGAGGGGATGGCATTGTTGGTGAAGATATAACTGAAAACTTAAGGACTATAAAAACACTTCCTAAAAAATTAAATATGCCAATCCCCTATTTAGAAGTACGTGGAGAAGTTTATATGTCTGATGAAAATTTCCTTAAGTTAATTGAATATCAAGAAATAAACGAAGAAAAACCTTTTAAAAATCCTCGAAATGCCGCTGCAGGTTCTCTTAGGCAAAAAAATGCAAAAATTACTGCTCAAAGAAATCTAGACATTTTTGTATTTAATGTCCAGCAAATAGAAGGTATAGAACTCAAATCTCATAATAAGTCCTTAGACTTCCTAAGTAACCTCGGATTTAAAACCACACCATTTTACAATTCATTCGACAATATGGATGATGTTATTAAGGAAATAAACAGAATTGGAGATCTTAGAGGTAGCCTTCCGTTTCAAACAGATGGTGCTGTCGTTAAAATAAATGATTTTGAACAAAGACATCAACTAGGCAGTACATCAAAATTTCCAAAATGGGCAGAAGCTTTTAAATATCCTCCAGAAGAAAAGTCTACCAAACTAATAAATATAGAAATAAATGTTGGTAGAACCGGTGTATTAACCCCAATAGGAATTTTTGAACCTGTTACACTTGCTGGAACTACAGTAAGCCGAGCTACTCTTCATAATCAAGATTTTATAAAAGAAAAAGGTATAAAAATTGGTGATACCGTAATTTTAAGAAAAGCTGGGGAAATTATTCCTGAAGTTCTATCTGTAAAACAGCACAATTCAGACTCTAAAGAGTTTGAATTTCCTAAACTTTGCCCATCCTGTAACTCAAATGTTATTAGGGAAAACAACGAGTCTGCTATACGCTGCACAAACACACAATGTCCTGCTCAGCTATTACGGCACCTTATTCACTTTGTTTCAAGAAATGCCATGGACATTGAAGGTCTTGGCCCATCAATATTGCAACAACTAGTAAACAATAATTTAATTTCATCTCCTTCTGACTTATACAAATTAAAGGCAGATGATTTAATAGATATAGAAAGAATGGGTGAAAAGTCTGCAAATAACTTAATAAATTCTATTCAAAACTCCAAATCAAATGAACTTTATAGACTTGTATTTGGGCTTGGAATTAGGCACATCGGCGAAAAAGCCGCTAAACTTTTAGCTGAAAATTTCAGAAATATCGATTCTATAATGTGCGCCAACGTAGAAGATATTTCTTCAATAGAAGGTTATGGGCTTATTATGGCAGAGAGTGTTGTTTCTTATTTTTCTTTAGATCAAAATAAAGATCTAATTAAAATGCTTCGAGAATACGGTGTGAATATGTCTTCTCAGGCTAAGAAGAAAGACACCTTATTTGAAAATATGACTTTCGTTTTAACTGGCACTCTTTCAAACTATACAAGGAATGATGCCATTGAAATTATTGAAAGTTTAGGCGGAAAAGTATCTTCAAGCGTTTCTAAAAAAACATCTTATGTTTTAGCTGGAGAAGATCCAGGAAGCAAAATAACAAAGGCCGAGAGCCTTGGTGTTAAAATAATATCCGAACAAGAATTTGAAAATTTAATACAAAGGTAATTATATTATAAAATTCACTTTATTAAACAAATATTTATAATATTACAATAAATAAGCCCGACATTCTCGAGGATTTTAAATAAAAAACCTCCACATTGCTGTGAAGGTTTTTTTATTTATATTAAAATATTCAAATTTTTCCATTGCAACTTAGTCAATACAATCTAATACAAGTATCAAATTTTTATATTGAGTACTACGACTAATATTTAATTTATCAACCACTGGTGTTATAGTACTTTTAATATATTCTTTAAGCTGCCTAGGATCACTTACACTAAGAATCGCTTCATTAACCCTTTGATCCATTATTGTTATATCCCAAATTATTGATGAGCTAATGTTTGAGGCCAGGTTTGCCTCGTTTGTTATAATAGAATTACAAAATTCTTCAAACAACTCCATAAAATATACTCTTGATGGTGTTAATATATAATGAAAAGATTGTGTAGTATCTACAGTTTTTACAATATAGTTTGCATTTGCACTATAAGAAAATGTAGTGAGACTTCCAACCACGAAACCTAATATGAACAAGCTCTTTGCTAACTTTACAAAATTCATTTTTAATCCTTCTTTAACATTAAATCTAACATTAATCATATAATAAGATTTTATATGTCGATTAACTTCATTAAGTTCATACTCATAGGTATAAAATACCCTTTACAAAATAAGCATCTGTGTGTCAAATACATAATTCGTTGATATTATTGTCACTATAGTTAATGTTCAAATTTAATTTTATATTTTAAAAACATTACTTTCTATTAAAAATAGACATTATATCGTAAAACGTATCATCTTCTTCAGTTTCTTTATAAGATGGAGAAGTGAAATTACTGCTAGATGTAGTGCTCGTATTGTTTGTTACTGATTCTTTAGGTTCATCAATAGTGTATCCCTTATTAGGTTCCTTATAATCTTCTTTTCTTCTTGATGATAATGTTTCTGACATCACTGGTTTATGTATATTTGACGCACTTGGAATACCCGATGATGGAACATATTTTTCTCTGGTTGCAAATCCTGTTGCTATCACTGTTACATTTATTTCATCTTCCATGTTTTCATCGAAAGCTGCACCCCAAATAATATTAGCTTCACTATCTGCTTGTTCTGCTATCATTGCAGAAGCTGTTTCAATTTCGTCTAATCCTATATCCGGTGAAGATGTAATATTTATAATAACTCCCTTTGCTCCATTTATAGCTGTTTCTAGAAGTGGGCTAGATATAGCTATATTAGCAGCTATCTCTGCCTTATCTTTTCCAGATGCCCTTCCAACACCCATATGTGCATATCCAGCATCTTTCATAACAGCTGTAACATCTGCAAAGTCCAGATTAACTATTCCAGGCAACAAGATTAAGTCAGATATACTTTGCACGCCTTGTCTTAAAACATCATCGGCTACCGCAAATGCATTCATTAACGTAATTTTCTGTTCACTAGCATATTTAAGCCTTTCATTTGGTATAACGACCAAAGAATCCACATGTTCTCTTAATGCAGATATACCACCTTCAGCTTGTTCCATCCTACGACGACCTTCAAAGGAAAAAGGTTTGGTAACAATACCGATAGTTAAAATGCCCATTTCTTTAGCAATTTCTGCAACTATCGGAGCTGCACCAGTTCCAGTTCCTCCACCCATTCCTGCAGTAATAAATACCATGTCTGTTCCTTTAATAGAAGCAGCTATTGCTTCTCTGCTTTCTTCTGCAGCCTTTTGACCTATTTCTGGTTTTGAGCCTGCACCTTTTCCATGAGTAATTTTCTCGCCGATTTGTATTTTTTGGGTTGCTTTAGATCTTAGTAATGCTTGCCTATCTGTGTTAACTGATATAAATTCAACACTTTTAACTCCTGTGCTAACCATTCTATCTATAGCATTGCCACCGCCACCGCCGACACCAATTACTTTTATTTGCACTATATTTTCAAAGTCATTTTCTAATTCAAAAGACATAATTTGAACCTTCCCCCCTAATTTATTCTTACCTAGTAATAATTTATCATATCTTCAAAAAAATTTCAACAACAAATTTTTAAATATTTTCACATCTTGTTGATAAAATATTTAAATTTTTGATAATTATTTAAATAAAAAAGTATTATTTATCTAAAAATATAATTTTATATTATATAACTAGGTGTAAAATACGAATGATTGTCTTCATAAGATAAAGAAACATCTAATATTCCAGACTCATTTAACGGTACACTTTCTTTGATTATTTTATTTGCAACTCGCAATTTATAGTCTATATTTTCAGAACTACCTAATAAAATTTTAATTCTATTATCATAATTAATATAAATATCTAAAAGATCAGTTAGATTTATTTCTAATATATTATCTAATCCTATTGTGTCTATTGAGTTTACTAATGAAGAATATATATTAAATTTTTCATTATTGTTATATTCTACAACCCTAGATAACTCTGCGCTTGAAATATCTATCCCTTTTACAATCAATAAGCTGTCAATAGGTTCTGCTCTTTCTTCTATAACCTTATTATTTTTATCCAACACAAGGTAAACATCATCAATATATACCATACTAAAAGGTATAGCATCTTCTACCTTAATAGATACTTTATTTGGAATATATCTATTAATCTTTACAGAACCAATGTAAGGCATTTGTGTATAGATATTATTTTCGCATAGTGATTTATTTAAAAAAATTAGATTCCCACCCAATTCTATACCAGAGGAATTAATAATTTCTTCCTCTGTATATTTCTCTCCGTTATTTAAAACTTCAATTTTACTTATTTTAAATAAAGTTACAGATATTACCATTAATCCAACAAATAATATTATAGACATTACAATTGTGTAAAATAAAAAAAGTTTTAATCTATATACAAAAAGATTATGACGTCTTTTGGAAATTCTTGATTTCTTTTTTTTAGTAGTAATACTTTCTAAACCTTCCTCTGTAATATCACTCATATAATCAAATCCTTTTTACTAATCCTCCAATTGAGTTTAACATATTCTCTATATTTTCATATCCTCTATCTATATAACTAGTATCTGAAATCTCTGTTACTCCATCAGCTGCCAGGCCCGCTATTAACAATGATGCTGACCCTCTTAAATCATATGCCTCTACAAATGCGCCCGACAGTCTTTTTTTTCCTTTAACAACCGCTACCCTACCTTCAACATTAATATTCGCACCTAGCTTTAGCAGCTCTCCAACATGTTTATATCTATTTTCAAAAATATTTTCTATAAATACTGTTGTTCCCTTCGATACTGACATAACTGCCATCAATAAAGCTTGTGCATCTGTTGGAAATCCCGGATATGGCGTAGTTCTAATAGTACTAATACTGTTTAATTGTTGTGGCACTTTTATTCTGATACTGTCATTTTTAACTTTTAACATTGCTCCTGCCTCTTTAAATACAGAACTAACAGATTCAAAATGATGCGGTACTACATTCTTTAATACTACATCTCCTCCAACAGCACCAACTGCAGACATAAACGTAGAGGCCACTATTCTATCTGGTATAACCTTGTGTTCGGTACCATGCAGTTCCTTTACTCCTTCTATTATAATTGTTCCCTCACCTGCTCCACATATTTTTGCCCCACATTTATTAAGGTAGTCTGCCAAATCACAAATTTCCGGTTCTCTTGCACAATTTGTTATAATTGTAGTCCCTCTGGCATTTACTGCTGCTAACATAACATTTTCTGTAGCCCCAACACTCGGAAAGGAAAGGGAAAGCTTTGTTGCAATTAAGCCATCACATGCTTCGCATTCCAAAATACCATGGTTTTCAATTATATCTATTCCCATTTGCCTTAACGATTTTAAATGTATGTCTATTGGGCGTGGACCAAGTTCACAGCCTCCTGGAAATGAAAGCCTTGCTTTTTTAAATCTAGATATAATCGAGCCTAAAAACACAATAGATGAGCGCATTTCTCTCATTAAATCATTAGGAATATCATACCTATTTATATTATTGGTGTTTATAATTAATGTATCTTCTTCTCTTTCTACTGTACATCCTAAATAATTTAATATTTTTATCGATACCTCTACGTCTGATAATTTAGGACAACTATGTATTACACATTCTCCCTTACATAAAATAGTCGCAGCCAATATTGGTAGTATACTATTTTTAGATCCCTGGATTGAAATTTCACCTTCTAACTTATTTGAACCCTTTACAATAATGCTCGACACAATAAACACCCTTTCCAGTACCTAACATAACAACTTCTTTATTTGCTATAATATGCACTTAAAAGGCATAAAGTGAAAGAGCATAAAAGTAAATATAACAAAAATATGTCAATTATCTACTAGACTTTTTATTACATTGTAAATCTTGTCATTGGAATCCTTAATAGCCATCCTTCCTGCGTTAACGCTATACTTTTCTAACCTGGATTTTGAGCTTAGCATTTCGCTTACCGTATCTACTAAAATGTTATCCGATAAATCTTTTTCTTCTATAATATTAGCTGCCCCAGCATTTACCATAGACATCGCATTGTGGTATTGATGGTTTTCTGCAACATTCGGAGATGGTATTAAAATTGATGGCTTACCTTGAATTTGCAGTTCACTTAATGTAATAGCACCAGCCCTGCAAATAACCAAATCTGCTGCAGCTAAACATTCAGACATGTTATCTATGTATTCCCTTATATCTAAATTTTTATGCTCACTTAAAATTATCCCCTTATCTTTTATATCATCTAAAAACCATTTTCCATATTTGCCATACGCATGTATATGCTGAAATTTATTTCCATTCTCTACATTATGTACTATTAGGCCTTCTATAGCTTCATTAACTTTTCTTGCACCCAGGCTTCCCCCAAAAGATAATATCAACGGACGTTCATCTAAATTTAATTTTTTTCTAGATTTGTCACGTTGAGCAAGTATGATTTCTTTTCTTACAGGGTTGCCGGTACTTATGAATTTACACTTTTGATTAAAATGTTCTTTAGCTACAGGAATAGCAAGCATAACAACTTTTGCATATTTTGAAAGCATTTTGTTTGCAACTCCGGGATACGCATTTTGCTCATGAATAACAATTGGAATTTCCATCTTTGCAGCTTTTCTTAAGATTGGACCACTTACATATCCACCAGTGCCAACACAAATATCAGGTTTAAATTCGTTTATTATGTTTTCTGATTCTCTACCAGCTATAAAAACTCTTTTTAATGTAACCATATTTTTCTTCAAAGAGCTTAAACTCAACTTTCTTGAAAATCCAGATATTGTTATTCCCTTAAAATCAAATCCTGAATTTTGTACTAGATTTTCTTCCATTCCCCCTTTAGAACCAACATATAGTATTTTGGTATTTGGCTCTTTATCCCTTATAAATTGAGCTACTGCTAAAGCAGGATTTATATGACCTGCTGTACCACCACCGGCAAATATAATTTTCATAAAATTAACACCACTAATTCTTTTCTAAATTTGCTGTTCGAGATATTGATAAGACCACACCCATTTGTGCCAATAGCATAACCAGCGACGTCCCTCCATAGCTAAATAAAGGTAAACTTATTCCTGTATTAGGAATTGTGTTCGTAACAACAGCTATGTTCAACACAACCTGTAAACCTACTTGTGCTGTTAACCCTATTCCCAGCAAAGAGCCAAACTTATCTTTTGCTTTCATCGAAACTATAATTCCTCTCCATATAAGCATAGCAAAAAGTACAAGTATAATAGTTGCACCAATAAAACCTAACTCCTCACATACAACTGCAAAAATAAAATCATTTTGTGGTTCAGGTATATATAAGTATTTCTGTCTTGAATTCCCAAGTCCCAGACCAAGTAATCCCCCTGAACCTATTGCGTAAAGTCCTTGCCTAGTCTGCCATGTATCTACCCCTGCTGCAGGAGAAAATGGATCTAACCAACCTGCAATTCTGTTATTGGCATAGGTAAGCTTATCTGTAAATAAAACCAGGTATAAAAGCCCAGAAGCTATTGCTCCAATAACTCCTCCAAACCACCTCAACTTTACTCCACCAATAAATAACATACCAGCTGATAAAAGAACTACAATTACTGTACACGATATATGAGGCTCAAGTGCTAGCAAAATAACTGTTGGTGCTAATATTATGATGTATGGCAATATCCCATATTTAAATGTATTCATTTTTCTAAAGTTAATCGATATCATGTGTGCAAATGAAACAACTATTGCAAATTTAGTAACCTCTGAAGCTTGAAAACTAAATGCACCTATTTGCACCCACCTGTGTACACCATTTATTGCAGGCATAAACAAAACTGCAACAAGTAACAAAAATGATATCCCCAATATCGGAAATGCTAGTTTATGAAAGTGGTGATAATCAAAATATGAAACTGCAATCATTATTGCAACACCAATTATAGCAAAAACAACTTGGCTTTTTATAAAGTAATAACTATCTTTATGCAAATAATACGCATTAGGATAGCTTGCAGAAAAAAGCATCACCAAACCTATTACTAACAAAGTTAAAACTAAAAATAAAAATGGTAAGTCCATTCCCGAGCGTATAGAAAAAACCTTAAATTTGCTTCTAACTTTTTTAATTCTTGATTTATCTTTGTTAACCTTAGCATGATTACTTGTTTCCTTTCCAATACGTCCGTTATATCTTCCCCTTAACCTTTCCTCTGCCATAACTATCCCTCCCTATTATAAAAATCTTTTTTAAATATTAAGTTCCTAAAATAGTAATTAGTAAAGCTATTACCCCTCCAATTACTGTTATAAGTGAAAATACTGAGCATATTTTGGTTTCATTCCATCCACACATTTCAAAATGATGATGTAAAGGACTCATCTTAAATAATCTTTTCCCATGGGTTAATTTAAAATAAGTAACTTGCAGTACTACTGAAGTTATTTCACATATATATATAATTCCCAAAGGCACCAATAATATTGGCATATTTATTCCAAATGCAATAGCACACACCATTCCACCTAAAAATAATGAGCCGGTATCTCCCATAAAAACTTTTGCAGGATTAAAATTCCAAAGTAAAAAACCCATGCAGCCACCTGCCGCTGCTGCAGAAACTATGCTAATTCCAAACATTCCTAAAAAGCTTGAAATTATCATAAAAAATATCGACACAAAGAATGTAACAGAAGCATTTAGTCCGTCTATTCCATCTGTTAAATTTACAGCATTAACAGCTCCAACAATAACGATAGATGCCAGTGGAATATAAAAATACCTGAGGTTTACCATTCCTAAAAATGGAATCATTGTAGATGTAGAATTTTCAGATCCATAATATGTCTGCACAGCATAAATAGATAAAAGGTATGCTATTGCTACAGTAAATTGCAATATCATTTTTTGGCGTTCTGTTAGCCCTAAGTTTCTTTTCTTCACAACTTTTATATAATCATCTAAAAATCCTATTAAGCCAAATCCCAGCGACATTATTATACCAGATATCACCTTGGTAACCATAAGTGGAGTCTCTGATATTCTAATAGTACTCCCCACTCCAACCATAAAGTTATATATAGGTATTGAAAAAATTAAGGATGTTAAAATTCCTACTATAAACATTATTCCACCCATTGTTGGAGTTCCTTGCTTATTTTTATGCCAAGAAGGACCTATTTCCAAAATTGTTTGACCATATTTTATATTATGTAAAAATGGTATAAGCCATTTACCCAGCAATGCTGTTAAAGAAAATGATATAAGAGAAACCACTAATGTTAAAAATCCGTTCATTTAACTTTTACCACCTGTCATAAATTCATTATATTAAAGTTAGTTTTAGTAACTTATTAAATAGGGAAAATACCTTGCTTTTACTACTTTAATATTATATATACATTTAATATAAATAGCATAAAAGCACTTATTTATTATACAATTAGCAATAATTCATCTGATATTGTCTTTTTGTATAAATTCTACTGTAATAACACTTCCAGGCTTTACTAATGTGCCTTCAGGGATACTCTGGCTTGACGATACAACTTCTCCTCCTGACATCGATGCTCCTTTTATACTTATATTTAGTTTAGAGTTAGCTATAATTTTATTAGCCTCAATCATTGAAAGTCCTGTTAAATTAGGAACCTCTACAGCTTCATTAATGCTAATCTTATCTGTATAAAGAACAATCGTGCCCCCCTTTCTTATCGATTTAGACGGTTCTGGAATCTGGGATACAACCTTTTCCCCTTCTCCTAATATAATAGGGTTTAACTCTGAAGATTGAACAATATTCCTTGCTTCACCAATAGATTTTCCCAAAATATTTGGAGCAGTTGTCTCTAATTGTGCAATTTCTTCCTCTGTATACTTTCTTTCTATTCCAAGATAAGGCAATACATCTTGCATAATTTTTGCAAAAACAGGTGCTGCAACTGCACTTCCATAATAACTTTCGCCTTTAGGCGTGTCAAAATATACAAGCATAGCAACTTGCGGGTTATCGGCAGGCGCAAATCCGCAGAATGATGCGATATAATCTTTTCCATCTGCACCACTACAACCTATTTTTTCAGACGTTCCAGTTTTTCCACACACCCTATAACCAGCAACATATCCATTTTTTCCTGATCCCTCTTTTGTATTCACATTTTTATATAACATTTGAGTTACTCTTTTTGCGGTATCTTCAGATATTACATTTCTCTTTACAATAGTTTCCATTGATTTTACAATATTCCCATTTGCATCTATAATTTGCTTGACAACATGAGGTTTAACTAGTTTCCCCCCATTTGCAATCGCAGACGCTGCTGTAAGCATTTGTATTGGAGTAATACTAAAGTTCTGCCCAAAAGATGCTACTGCCAAATCCATTTGTGTCATACTTCCATCAGCACTAAAAAATATATCGCTAGCTTCTCCGGGCAAGTCTATACCTGTTTTTTCCGAGAAGCCAAATGCCGTATAGTATTGATAAAATTTTTCTGCTCCTACCTTTTGGCCCAAAATTATAAACCCAGGATTACAAGAGCGTAAAAGAGCTTCCTCCGCTGTTAACGAACCATGACCAGTTCTTTTGTGGCAATGTATACACGAAGCACCCTGATATGGAACAAAACTTCCTGTACAATTTACAAGATGATCATTTTCACTTATTACATTTTCTTCTATTCCCATACATTCTGTTATCATTTTAAATACTGAACCAGGATAATATGTATCACTAACTGCTTTATTTCTCCATTGCTTTTCCCAAGCTACAGATTTTGCAACATCGCGTTCCGACTCTGGCAAAGATTCTATTTCTCTTAATGTTTCTTCATCTGCAATAACAAATGGCTCATTCGGATTATAATCTCCCTTTACAGAAAGACCTATTATTTCTCCTGTGTTAACATTCATCATTATAGCTGCAGCTCTATTTTTTACTTTATGATTTATTATACCTTCTTCAAGATTTTTCTCTATAAAGTGCTGTATAACCTCATCAATTGATAAAACTAAATTATTCCCATCCTTTGATGGTATTTTTTGTTCATAGTCAAATGGCATGTCTGTACCAATAGCATTTTTTGCTGTTATTAATCTTCCTGCCTCTCCTGTAAGCTCTTTATCATAATATGCCTCTAGCCCTGAAAGGCCTTGACTATCTGTCCCTGTAAATCCTAAAATTGCCGAAGCAAAATTTCCATATGGATAGTATCGTTTATAATCTTCTATTAATCTTATACCGTTGCTTATCCTATTATCATTTTTAAATTTTATTATTTTATCTTTTATATCTGTTTCTACTTTTCTTTTTATAACTATGTAATAAGATTTCTTTTTTGCTTTTTCAAGTAACTTATCCTTATCAATTTCAAGTATTTCAGACAAACCGCATGCTACAAGTTCCTTTTCTTCGTCTGTTTTTAAATAAGCTGGTTCTAATACAACTGTCCAAACTGTAGCACTTTGAGCTAATGGTTTCATGTTACAATCATATATAGTCCCTCTTTGAGCACTTATTTTTGTGTCTGCCATTTGTTGCTCTATTGCTCTCTTTTGTAAATCTTCTCCATTTACAACCTGCAGTTGAAATAGTCTAAAGCAAACAAGACTAAATCCAAAAAACACTATCATTATTAGCACAAATAAGGACCTCCTCCACATCCTAACGGTAGTCCCATTTGCCATACTACATGCCTCCTATTATAAATAATATTTTATTATAAACACAATTATAATTCTTAATATACTATAACATTTGCACTTATGTATTTAAAATTTATGATTGTTATACATAAATTTTAAAATTCTTATATTAATCAAAAATGGAAGCCAAGATATGATCTTAACTCCCTATATAATTATTTAACATATATTATTATTATGACAGTATGTCTGAAATTAAATTTTTTATATTAGAAAAGAATCCTAAATGAACATTTTGAATATTTATGCTAGATTTATCTCCCTCTGAAAGCCTTATATATTCTATTTGACTTGGCTCTATCTTGCTCATGCCTAGTTCACTTTTAGAATATTCCTCAACTGTTTTTAAAGATAACTTCGCATCTGCCTTCATTTGAAGTTGAGTGTAAATACTTTGCTTTTCATTTAATTCATTTGTAAGACATGCAATATTCTCTGTAAGTTCAGTTAATAAAACTTGGCTAAAAACCAATGTTGAGACAACTGTAATCATTGCCACAAACAACAAGGATATTGTTATCATATTTATTAAACTTAGCTTTTGTTTAGTTTTAACTTTATTTTTAAATGGTGGAAGTTCAACAACATTATTTTTTTCTTTTTTTACAGTAGCATCAAATAAAGACAAATCATAAGCTAAATTTTTCTCTTGCATCTACACTCTCCTCACTTTCCATAAACTATTATATAATTATTTTAATCTTCTGCATCCTCTAAGCTTTGCACTTCTGCTTCTGTTGTTATCTGCAAGTTCCTCTTTCGAAGCTTCTATAGGTTTTTTTGTCAATATTTCCGCATCTGGTGTTCTCCCGCAAACACATATAGGAAAGTCGCTTGGACATATGCATCCTTTAGACCACTCCTGCATTTTCTTTTTAACAATTCTATCCTCTAGGGAATGAAACGTTATAACTACTAACCTACCATCTTTTTTTAAAATAGAAAAAGCTGCATCTAAACCTATAGACAAATTTTCAAGTTCATTATTAACAGCTATTCGAAGCGCTTGAAATGTTTTTTTAGAGGGATGTCCACTTTCACGTCTATACGAGGCCGGAATTGAAGATTTAATAATTTCTGTTAACTGATTTGTTGTTAGTATTTCTTGCTTTTCCCTATATTTTACAATTGATTTTGCAATATTTACTGCAAATTTTTCTTCTCCATATTTTAATAATATTTTAGTTAATTCTCCAAAACTTAATTTGTTAACTAAATCATATGCTGAAACTCCAGATTGACTCATTCTCATATCAAGTGGCGCATCGTATCTATAGGAAAAACCTCTTTCGGCTGTATCGAATTGATGTGATGAAACTCCTATATCCAGTAAAACACCATCCACCTTATCAATACCAAGCTCATGAACTATACTATCCATATTAGAAAAATTAGATTGCACTATTTTAGAACACTTATATTTTGAAAGGCGTTCATTTATTGCTTGTATTGCATCTGGATCTTGATCTATGGATATTAAGAGTCCATTTTTCAACTTTTTCAAAATTGCTTCTGAATGACCTCCTCCACCTGCTGTTCCATCCACATAAATGCCATCTGACTTTATATCAAGCAATTCTATAGTTTCATTAAATAAAACTGGTTTATGAATAAACTCCATTTAATTGCTACCTTTCTTTTATATGCCTAATAAATCCATTGCTTCCTCTATATTTTCTTCATTTAGCTGATTATTAAATAGCTCCCACCTTGCAGAATCCCAAATTTCCGCCCTACTCGATGTACCTACAAAAACTATTTCTTTTTCTAAGTTAGCATAATCTCTCAGTTGTTTTGGTATTAGTATGCGCCCTTGCTTGTCTACTTCAGCTTCTGCGGCTCCTGAAAAAAAGAATCTTTGCAGTGAACGTGATTTAGAAATTGGCATAGAATGAATTTTTTGAGATAAATGATCCCATTCATTCTCAGATAAAACAAACAAGCAGGCATCTAGTCCTTTTGTAATATAAAAATGATCCCCTAGGTCTTCTCTAAACTTAACAGGCACAATAACTCTACCTTTTGCATCTATAGTATGTTGGTATTGACCTATCAACATAAAAGTACACCCCCTGAACAAGGAACATCTTTATCCACTCACCACTACTTTTAACCACAAATCACCACTTATGCTATAAATTATAAACCAAATAGTTAAAAATTGCAAGTAAAATCATATACTTTATTTTAAATAGTTTACTCTTTTTTTCTTTTATATACAAAAAAGCACATTATTTTACATAATGTGCTTTGTTTTTATATCATTTTTTAAATATTTTATATATAATAATTTAATTTTTTACTCCTCATTAAAATTCGAGGTAAGATTTGGTGAACTTTTTAAGCTTTTTCTTGTTTTTCTTAATTCAGATAAATTTGCGCTCAACACTTCGTCTGTTTTCTTTATTAAATCATCAATATATTCACTTGTTGCTAATTTCATTTCCTTAGACTTAATCTGAAGTTTTTCCATTATGTCTCTTGCCTTTGCTTCAGATTTTTTTACAATTTCGTTTTCACTCACCAGCAACATTGCTTTATTTTCTGCAGATTTAATAATTCTTTCCGCTTCACTTCTTGCATCGTCTAAAATTTTTGCTCTATCTGCTACAACTGCTTTTGCTTGCTTTACTTCTTCCGGAATATGTTCCCTTAAATCATCTAATATACACCTTATTTCTTTTGAATTAACAATAGTTCTTCCTCCTGTTAATGGAAGGCCCCATGATGTTTCCAGTAAATCTTCTAATTCATTAATCAAACTCTCAATATTCATTACTCTTTTCCTCCCTTTCAAAAAAGCTCATTATATCTTTATAAATAGACTTTGGTACAAAGCTTGAAATATCTCCACCTAAACCTGCAATTTGCTTAACCATACTTGAGCTAAGGCACATTTTGTCTGGACAAGAAGCCAAAAATAATGTTTCTAAATCACTATTTAATTCCTTATTTATTAACGACATTTTCATCTCATAATCAAAATCAGTCGCAGATCTAATACCCTTAATAACCGCTACTGCTCTTTTACTTTTCGCATAATCGACAAGTAACCCTTCAAAGGAGTCAACTTCTATATTGTCATAAGTAGAAAACACTTTATTTAAAAAAACAGTTCTTTTTTCTTTTGAAAACATATATTTTTTTTCACTATTAGTCAACACTAGCACTATTATTTTATCAAATAAATTAGATGCTCTTAATATAACATCAACATGTCCTAAGGTCACTGGATCAAAGCTGCCAGGACATATAGCAATTCGCACTAGTCAATCACATCCTTATTTCTAAACACATTAATTGATATTTTTCCATAATTATAGGTTCTTATTAAAATATAATTTCCTATTTTTTCATCTAATTTTTCATCCATAGGGTTTTCACATATAATAATTCCATTTGAGTTCATAACATCAACTAACTTGCACATAGCCTTTTGCAATATTCCAACTTTATAAGGAGGATCCAAATAAGCAATATCAAATTTCTCATTTGTCGTATCTAAAAAACTTAAAGCATCTGCATTTACAAGATCAAAACTTCCAGACAAACCTGTTGACCTTAAGTTCTGCTTTATAATCTCTATAGATTGTGCCCTAGAATCAACAAATGTAACTGATTTTGCTCCTCTGCTTAAAGCTTCTATTCCCATTTGGCCTGATCCACTAAATAAATCCAAAAACTTTCTCTCTTGAATCTCAAACTGTATTATATTAAAAATAGATTCTTTTATACGAGAAATAGTAGGCCTCACATCCTGACCCTCTAATGTTTGAAGTTTTTTTCCTTTTGCAAGACCTGCAATAACACGCATAATAATTACACCTCTTCAATTTACATTATTGCACTATTTGTATTATTTTGTCAACTATTATCTGAATTTTTATCATTATTAAAATAATTATACACAGAAATAGCTGCTGTCTTTGTCATTCCTTTAACATTCATTAGTTCTTCAATTGAAGCCTCTTTTATCCTATTTATACTGCAAAAATGCTTTAACAATGATTTTGCTCTTGAATCTCCTATACCATTTATAGAGTTTAATTCTGTTGAAACAACCCTTTTCTTTCGATGCGCTCTATGATAATTAATTGCAAATCTGTGAACTTCATCTTGTATACTTGAAATCAAAGTAAAAGCTTGCCTATTAGAATTAATTGAAATTTCTCCACCTTCTTCTGCAATAGCTCGAGTTTTGTGCTTATTATCCTTCACCATTCCAAATATTGGTATATCACAATGTAAATTAAATTCCTCTAAAATGGATTTAACAGCAGATATATGCCCCTTTCCACCATCAAGTAATATTAAATCTGGTAATCTTCCAAATCCGTCATTTGTATCTTCTAATTTTTTATATTCACAAAATCTTCTATATATGACTTCTCTCATAGATTCATAGTCGTCTTGACCTTTAAATCCCTTTATTTCAAATCTTTTATATGCTGTTTTTAGAGGTTTCCCGTTTTCAAATACTACCATAGCTGCAACATTATCATCTCCAGCTATATTAGAAATGTCGTAGGCTTCTATATATATAGGTTCTTTTGGCAGTCCCAGCAATTTAGTTAATTCTTGCAACGCAGTTGATTCTCTCCCTGCCCTGCTTTTATATTGTGCCAATGCTTCCATTGCATTATTATAACACATTGATACTAGTTTTAATTGTTCTCCTTGCTTTGGTATTTTAATTTTCACCCTTTTATTTGCTTTTTCTGAAAGCCATTTTATCACAGCATCTTTACTGTCTATTTCTGAGTCAATAGTTACTTGCGCCGGAATCTTATCTCTAATAGAGTAATATTGCTGTATAAATTCAGTTCTAGATACTTTGTCATCCGAAATATTTTCTGTTATGAACTCTTCTTTATTAAACATCCTTCCATTTTCAAATCTAAAAATTTCAAAACAACCTAACTCATTAAATTTAGCTAATGCTATAACATCTTGCTCTTGAACACTTTGCGCTACAACCTTTTGCTTATCGTTAATTCTTTTAATGGCAATTATTCTATCTCGTATTTTTGCAGCTTTTTCAAAATCCATACTATCCGATGCCAAATTCATTTCTTTTGTAAGTTCCTTTATTGAAAAACTCCCACTACCCTTTAAAAATTGCAGTGCTTCACTTATAGTTTCGTTATATTGTTTCATGGTAATTTTACCAGTACAAGGCGCAAAGCATTGGTTTATATAGTAGTTTAAACACGGTCTTCTTTTTTTTATATCCCTTGGAAATTTAAGGTTACAATTTGGTAATTTAAATATCTTTAATACTTCATCTACAGCTTTTTTCACACTCCATGAACTTGTATATGGTCCTATATATATCGCTCCATCTTCTACCTTTTGCTTCACTACAGATATTGTTGGCCAATCTTCAGATGTTACTTTTATATAATGATACCCCTTATCGTCTTTTAACAGTATATTATATTTTGGCTTATGTTGCTTTATCAAACTACATTCAAGAACTAGTGCTTCAAATTCACTATCTGTAATTATATACTCAAAACTATCTACCTGAGAAACCATTTTTCTTACTTTTACTGTGTGATTTTTATCTCCTGCAAAATACTGGCTAACTCTATTTTTTAAGGATTTAGATTTACCTATATATATTATATTTTTAGATTGATCCTTCATTATATATACTCCTGGTTCACTCGGAAGAGTAAGAGCTCTTTTTAGCAGTTCCTTTAACTTAACATTCAAAATATCACCAACCTTTTAATAAAAAAACATCGCCAATAGGCGATGTTAATAATACAAAAAATGCAAAAGTAAATTATTCGGTAAAACCAGACTCTACAAGCTTAACAAGACCCTCTACTGATTCTTGTTCATCAGCTCCGTCTGCAATTATTTTAATTGTTGTCCCACCAACGATTCCCAAGGAAAGAACTCCTAACAAACTTTTTGCATTGACCCTTCTTTCCTCTTTTTCTACCCAAATCGATGATTTATACTCATTAGCCTTTTGAATAAAAAAAGTTGCCGGACGTGCATGCAGCCCTACCTGATTTTGAACAATTACATCTTTAACATACATCGTAAAACCCTCTCCTACTTTGAAATCGTTAAATTAAAATTCAGTGTAATAAACTTATATTAAATTAAATCAATTATGACCGTTAGATATATTATAACATAACCATGTAATTCGTCAATAAACACTTGTTAAATTTAGTATACACTAATATATTTTTTTTGTATTTATTTATTAAACTGTATAATTTGTCCCTTAAAATTTAAATTTTAATACATAAAATCATTTTTTAACTGATTTGCGACACTTCTATCCCTTATTTATACATACATATTATTTACCTATTAATAAAAAATTAGTCATTCGTTTTACTATTATATTTAAATTCTATTTCATCTAAAAGCTTTATGATTTCTTCATTCATATCTACTTGCGAAATTAAATCAGGCCTTCTTTCAATAGTTTTTTTTATAGATTCTTTCTTTCTCCATTCCTCTATATTTTTATGATGGCCGGAAATCAATACTTCCGGTACTCTTCTGCCTCTCCACTCATATGGTCTTGTATATTGCGGGTATTCAAGAAGCCCATTATAGTGACTCTCTTGCTCAAAACATTCGTTTGACGATAAAACCCCTGGAATTACACGACTTATCGCATCTGCCAAAATTAACGCCGGTAGTTCTCCCCCTGTTACAACATAATCGCCTATAGATATTTCCTCACAGTCATATTCTTCTATTAGCCTTTCGTCTACTCCCTCATAATGTCCACATAAAATAGCAATATTTTCGATTTGAGATAACTCCAATACTTTTTTTTGAGTTAAAACACTGCCTTGTGGCGACATATATATTAGCTTTGGACGAACTTTCAACTGCTTACAAATAGATTCAAAACAAGATGCTATAGGCTCGGCCATCATTAACATACCCATACCACCACCATAGGGTGTATCATCAACTCTATTATGTTTATCATATGTATAATCTCGAATATTGTGACAGCATATATCTATTACATTATTTTTCCGCGCTCTCCCTATTATACTTTGACTCATTACCTTCTCACACATTTCAGGAAATAACGTTAATATATCAATCCTCATCTTCGAAAATCCCCTTAATAGGGCGTATATATATCGATTCACCCAAAATATCAATCTCCAAAACAACACTATCTATAACTGGTATTAAATATTCTTTACCACTGTCAGATAAAATTTGATATACATCATTTGCACCTGTTTTTAAAACATTGGTAACTCTACCATACTTTTTCTTTGTATCATAATCTATAACACTTAAACCTATGATGTCTTGAATAAAATAGGTATCCTCACTTAACTTAGCATCTTCCCTATTTATATACAATACTTTTCCTATTAATTTAGATGCTTGTTCTATTGTATCAATCCCCTTAAACGAAATTATAACTATTCTCTTGTGTATTTTCGAGAATTTAACTTCCAAACATTGGCTACCATCTTTATTATATAAAGTCTTAAAATTACATAAGAATTCCGCTGAATCACACCATGGTTCAACTTTAACATCTCCTCGTAGTCCATGCACTCCAACAATTTTTCCTATGTCTAAGTATTTCTTTAACATTTTTATACCTCTTAATATTCATGTGTACATTAATTATATTCATACAAATATGCAAATAACCCACAAAAATTTAGGGATGTATATCCAAATACACCCCAATTTTTTAATTAGTCTATTTCAACTAAAACTTTACAATCATTTTTTACTGCTGCAGAACGCATTATCAATCTTATTGCTTTTGCTATTCTTCCTTGCTTTCCAATTACTCTTCCTTTATCTTCTTCTGCAACATTTAAATGATAAACAACTACTCCTTCTTCTGTTGGCGCATCTACTATAACCTCCACAGCATCAGGATTCTCTACTAACCCTGTAGCAATCATTACTAATAAGTCCTTTAACAATTTACAACACCTCCAAAAAATTATAAAATCTCATGTTTTTTAAACAAAGCCTTTACAGTATCAGTAGGCTGAGCTCCATTTGATATCCATTTCTTTGCTTTCTCTGCATCAACTTTAACTATAGATGGCTCCTCTAATGGATTATAATAGCCGATTTCCTCTATGAAACGGCCATCGCGTGGATATCTAGAATCTGCAACAACTATACGATAAAATGGGGCCTTTTTTGCTCCCATACGACGAAGTCTTATTTTTACTGCCATTAAAATTTCACCTCCTCAAATAGTTAATATACACTTTTACCAAAATAGATTCTTTTTATATAAACTTTTAACTAACAGTGTTAAAATGGAAAGCCTCCTTTTTTGCCTCCTAATCCTGGCAACAACATTCTAGGCATCCTTTTTTTCGCTCCCTTTCCTGTAAGATTTTTCATCATTTTTTGCATTACTTGAAATCTCTTTAACACAGCATTCACATCTTCAACTTTAGTTCCACTTCCCGAAGCTATTCGTCTTTTTCTAGACATATTTATTAACGTTGGTTTTTCTCTTTCTAGCGGCGTCATCGATAGAATCACTGCTTTTACTCTATCGAATTGTTTTTCATCAATGTCAATATTTCTTAATTGTTTATCAATTCCAGGTAACTTAGATAATAGAGATTTCAATGAACCCATGTTTTTCATTTGATCAATATAACTCAATAAATCATTTAATGTAAATTTATTTTCATTTAACTTCTTAGCCATCTCTTCAGCTTTTTTCATATCAAGCTTGCTTTCAGCATTTTCGATAAGAGTTAATACATCTCCCATGCCAAGTATTCTCGATGCCATTCTATCAGGATAAAAAACTTCTATATCTCCTAATTTTTCTCCTACTCCACAAAACTTTATTGGTTTGCCTGTAACTGCTCTTACTGAAAGAGCTGCACCACCTCTTGTATCACCATCTAATTTAGTTAATATAACTCCTGTAATATCTAGTAAATCATTAAATGATTTTGCAACATTTACTGCATCTTGACCCGTCATAGCATCAACAACTAAAAGAATTTCATTAGGGTTAACTGCACTTTTTATATTTTTTAATTCATCCATTAATTCATTATCTATATGCAAACGACCTGCTGTATCTATAATCACGATGTCATTACCATGGTCCTTTGCGTGTAATATAGATTGCTCTGATATTTTAACAGGATTATCTGTTCCCATCTCATAAACGGGAACTCCAACTTGCTCTGCCAACACTTGAAGTTGTTTAATAGCTGCCGGCCTATATATGTCACAAGCTACTAACATAGGTCTGTGCCCTTGCTTTTTTAACATTTTCGCTATCTTAGCGGCATGAGTTGTTTTTCCTGAGCCCTGTAAACCACAAAGCATAATTACAGTTGGTGGTTTTGATGCAACATTAATTTTAGACTTATCCCCACCCATTAATTCTGATAATTCTTCGTTTACAATTTTAACAACCATCTGTGCAGGTGTTAAACTTTCCATCACAGTAGCACCTATAGCTCGTTCTGTTACTTTGGCAGTGAAATCTTTAGCAACTTTATAATTTACATCTGCTTCGAGTAATGCCAGACGAATCTCTCTCATTGCTTCTTTTATGTCTGACTCTGTTAATTTTCCTTTTGATCTTAACCTTTTAAAAGCTGCAGACAATTTATCTGAAAGATTTTCAAATGCCAAAATATTCACCATCCTTTACAAAAATTTAATATACTTTAAATATTGCCCTTTTCACGTATTTTTATAGCTAAATTTTCTATTTTCAATATACTATCACATATATTATTAGGCAATGCAAGATTATCATTATTATTTATAATATTTCTTATTTCATCTAAAATTTGCTCTAGTCCTTGATTTATATAGTTAAATCGTTCTACCAATCCTAATTTCTCTTCCATGTTAATTAATAAATTCTCAGCACGTTTTATAGTATCATGCACTCCTTGGCGTGTAATCCCTTGATTATATGCAATTTCTGAAAGTGAAAAGTCTTTGTTATAATAATAATCAATAGCTTCACGCTGTTTTTCTGTAAGCATCTCTCCATAAAAGTCCAAAAGAAAAGAAAATTCTAAGTTTTTAGCCATTTCTTCCCTCCATTCGCACAATGTAAAGATTCTTACTTTACACTATATAGAATTATACATTAGATTTAAATATTTGTCAACAATTTCAATATACATTTACATATTAAAATTCATTAAACAGCTCAGCATATACTTCCCAAACATCATATAAGTTAAATATAACCCAATATGTTCCTAATCTTGGATCTTGAAATTCACAATATTGCAAAGGTAAAGCAGATCTTAAAAACTTTCTTACTTCTTCAGTAGAAAAAAAGTCATAATAATTTTTATCAGATAATGAAACAAAATCCATAACTAAATCTTTTTCGTTAACCCTTACCCAACCATAAGGTTCTTCATTGCATTCATAATGTTTCAAATCAATTTGCCTAATGCCGTTTAAATAATTAAAGCATAAAAGTCTTTTGAAAGCATTCGTGTGAGCACTACTTATGCTTTGCAAGGCTAATGAATACTCTTCATCTGTATATGCATAGGTCTTGTTAGATACATTGAAAATCAAACAAATCACAAACAACAAACTTATAGTTATTTTTTTCATATTATACCCCCTACAATAATTACTATCTTTATAATCATATATTTACTATATGAAAATAAGAACAATTATTAATTTAACATAAAATTAATTGAATGTCTATTGTTTTTTTGATTTAAAAGTTATAAAATTTAAAAAATCTGTAAAAATTTAAACAAAAAAATAAAACTCACCATTTTAAGTTTAACTTTAAACTTCAATCAATGGTAAGTTTTATCAATATCTCATGTATTTGCTAATAGTATAATATCTCGTTACCTTCTCCACGTTCCATAAGTGTTTCTAAATAGCGTAATACTTGGACAACACGATTTTCACTAAAGTAGTACAGTCCAATTAGGTACCCGTCCTCATCCACGTCATCCTCGGCAGGAGTACCTTCACGTTCTGCATTTAAAAATCTTTCTAAAAATCTTTCTACTGACGCTTGATCAAAAAATATTTCCAACCCTCTTCTCACGCACTCTCCATATATAACTGAAGAACAAATAGATAATGGACTGTTTACATCATCTTCATCATTATTACATGATGCATCATAGATATCTTTAATAACATAAAATGCAGTACCCACATTTATATGTCTTACATACCCCACATGGGCTTCAGTTCCCATATCATATTCATCATGCTCAGTAATAGCGAAACTCGGTATGCATACTCCACATAATAAAGTACATACTAATACAATTGATAATATAACCTTTTTCATTTTCTCTTCCTCCATTAATTCAATAATCTAATTCTTAATTACAAACAATACTTATAAAACTTAAGCTTTTTGTAATAACTCTATAGACATATGACGAAATTCAAAAATATTCTACAATCACTAATCTCCTTTTAAAAAACCTCCTCTATACTATATAAAAGCAATTTTATTATATGTTTTTTTGCATTGTATCCATGTCAACAACTATGTAAATGAATTAAGGTATTAAAATAAAGAACATTAATTCAACTCATTATAAAGAAATCATTATGCATAATATATACAGATTCTTAATTATAACAATCTTCATAGTAATTAAAAATGTATAAATATTTCGATTATTATGATTATATTCTTATATTAACTCTCAGAGCATCTTTAAATTTATCATAAAAAACATATATTATTACATTTATTATAAGATTTCATTCATTACATATAGCCTAAAGCTACTACGCTAAGTAAAGTAGCAATGTAAAAATCCAGTAACAACAAACTCATCATTATCAATATTATAATTTACATTTTCAACCTTTTAAAACATCTTTATTACCTAAATAACCTTATATATAATATTAAACTAATTATATATATGCTATTAGTTATCAGCAAATCAAATTACATTGCAAAATACTCACTATACATCTTATGCAAATCACAATAAAAAGTACATAAACACCTTATAGCTCGTGGATTCACATAGCACTTTTCTTTTGGGTGACTAATGCCTCCAGTAAAAAAGAAATAATCTCCTTTTTTAAAAAATGCTTGAAGAAATTTTTCCAGGCTTGCAATATCTGTAAAATACTCACTACCTATTACTTTTTCCACTGCGAATATACCCTCATTGTCTGAATGATCCAATATGCTAAATATTCTATATAATACATTACTTAAGCTGCTCTCTAATTGCTGTACATCTATAGATTCATCTGAAATAATAAATTCATTCAATCGCACTTCATTTACATTATCATAGCTAACTTGGCATATTTCCCTAGATACATCAGAGCTTTGGTTATGTTCTGGATCTTCAGCATACGAAATAACAAATAAGCTTGTGAATACAAAACATAATGAAATCAATAATATTAATACCTTTTTTATTTTAGCTCCTCCTTATGCAATAATATATACTTTACCCAATAGCCACTATTAATGTTCAATACATATTATATTTATGCAAGTATAATATAATACTAATTATAAATTAATATAATATTAACAAATAGTATAAAAAGTTTTATAAATTATGCTTGTAGAGCATTATTTAATTGTATCATACATCTAAAGTTAATAAAATTCTAGCATACAGCAAATAAAAAGTCCATAGTATTTTTAATTTACTCTTACAAAAATGCAATTTTCAGCATTCCAAATATAATCATAAAAATATATCATAATTTTTTAAGACATTTCATAATAACACAAAAAAGAAATGTGATATTATATTCACATTTCTTTTTATTAATTACATTTGTATACTATAAATATTATACTTATCTATTTTAAACTTTCAATTCGAGACCTAAATCCCTTAGAACATTTAAATCATCTGTTTCCAGATTTGAAAGCATATCAACAAAGTCTTCTGGCAATGAATTTCCTAATGGTATCTTATGTAGTTGATACTTGTCATCTTTAGATATATCATTTGATTCAAAATTAATTTGAACTAGTGTACTTCTTTTACCTAAATCTTCATTAATTTCTTTTTCATAAAAATTCCATGCAACTTGTTTCCCATCTTTATAAGTTACATTATAATTATAAGCTAGTTTCAAACCATTTTTGTCCATAACGTCTTGTTCTAACTCTCTAGGCATTCCATAATAAATTGTATTAGCTTTGTTATCGTTCAAGTCTACAAGTTGGAATGGTAATAAATCACGAGAATGAAACTCATTTTTTTCTTCTATTGAACTTCTATATTTATCAAATATATCTTCTATTTTATCAGATGGTTTAAATCCAAGTACTATATTTTTAGCAGTATTTTCATTCTCTTCTAAGAGCGCTGGGACTGTTGAAAATCCTTTGCCTCCTTCTATTCCAGGTATTCCCGTATAGGTTTGGACACCCCAATATTTATTTTCACCTTCATATGATTTAGTTTGAGTATGCTTTCTTACGGTATTTCCTAAATCTTCTTCTCTAGGCACATATGGAATATAATTTTCTTGCTCATTTGGCAACTTTGGTTCTTTATTTATAACAGTCTCTGCTTTATCACTTTTATTTTCATGACCTTTTACACAATGCACAGTAGTCGTTACAATACAAGCAGTTCCTAAAATTACCAACGCAGCTATTAAAATTCTCTTAAATAATAATGATATTTTTAAAATCAATTTTGTCTCCCCCTAAAAATTTAACTATTATGATATAATTATACACCAATTAATTCATATTGTCTATTGATTTTTTTATCAAAATGAAATATACTAATCGTTAATTTATTGTACATATTCAATAAATTTAAAGTTGGCGTTATGTTATCAATCATGTTGCAACGTTAAAGTAAAAAGATTGATCCCTAACAGCGTCATTTTAAACTAGCAATTTTAATAAATTATGAAAAATCCAATTATTACAATTCACGTAGCCACTAATTTACTAGCAAGCATTAAAAATCGCCCGCTCTTAAAGAGTAGGCGACATTTTGGCGGAGATGGTGGGATTCGAACCCACGTGGCGCTCATCACGCCAAAACGATTTCGAGTTTTATCGCCGTCTGTTACTTACATGGTTTCTCCTGTCAGTTTCAGTCAGCCTTGTACGCCCGCAAACCCGCATGAAATCTGGATTTTTTGAAGCAATCGCCCGTAAATGCTAAGAAATCGCCCATCGGTTCCAATCCACGATTTTTCCGCTTTTGGAAAGAACTGCGGAAAGAACGGAAAGAACAAAAATGAAAAGGCAATACACGGACAGTTCGAATACCGACAAAGCTTATCAAGATATGAGGTGTATTGTCATGAAAGAAAA
>CALWVF010000033.1 GCA_944384925.1 uncultured Clostridia bacterium | reverse complement strand
TTTTTTAATGTTGCTAAGCATCTCATTAAAATTTAATAGCAAACTATTTTTAAATAGCCTCATATTACTACTCTTACATATAAGAACCTCAATAATATTATTGAGGTTCTTTTTTTATTAAGACCTTATAAAACACTGCTTCATCCATTTTAAATCTTCCTTCTTTATTGCCTTAATAAAAAACATTAAAATAAAATACAATGAAGATACTAATAAGAAAATTGCTATTATTTCAACAATATTTCCATATATATCATACAAAAAATTTTTTAAAACAAAGTTCACTGCCATACAAGATACATATATCGCAAAACTAGGTTTAATAATCCAATCTACTACATTAAATTTAATTTCTGTAACTTTAATTAACCGAGATATGCTCAACGAAAAATTTAAAATTGCACTAAAAAATAAAACAAATATTACTCCCTTTATCCCATGTATAGGAAGTAAAAAATAAATCAATATAACTCTAATCAAAGCATCTATAATATTATAAAATAAATTATACATTTGTTGGTTCAAACCTTTAAGAATTCCATCAACAATACTGTCTAGATATATCAATGGAATTAAAGGAGCTAACACTTTAATATAAAACCCCACCATCGAATTATGATAAATCAAATTTCCCAGTTGATCTGAAAAAAAGAAAAATATTCCACAAACCATAATTGAAAATACAAGTGTTATCTGAAACACCCTATACGACATACTGCTTATACTTTTTCTACTATTTATCGCATTCGCTTCCGACATCTCCGGAATCAATAATAAGGACACTGAAGAAAGAAACACTGCCGGAAAAGCAATAACCGGCGACACCATTCCAATAAGAATTCCGTATTCTGAAAGAGAGTCGTTCCCTGAAGAACCAAATTTTTTTAATCCTTGAGGTATAAGGCTATTTTCAGCAAGATTAAGTCCTGCACGAACACACGAACTTACTGTTATTGGTGCAGCAATCTCTGTAATTTCTTTTAAACAATTGTCTACACCCTTTTTAACTTTATATTTTCTTGAGCTAATATAATAAAGCAACACAGAATAAATACAAGAAACTATCTCTGCACAAGTCGTTCCAATAACAATCGCACAGCAAGCATATTCTATTCCTCGATCTGCAAAACTGGTTATTATAATGACAAATACACTGATTTCTACTATTTGCTCGAGCAATTGTTCACCTGCTGTGTAAATTACTTTTCTAATAGCATAAAAATACCCTCTAAATGTTGAAGACACTGCCAAAAAAGGCAAACTAAAAGATAATATTTTTAGCGGCAATATCGCTCTTATATCTTTTAAAAATACTATTCCGATAAAATCTGCAAATGAAAACAAAATAATTCCAAAAATAATACTTAAACACAATGTAATTATTAAGCAAATCAACGTTATTTTTTTTGCAATCGAGTAATCCCTTTTTGCTATAGCATCTGTGACCATCCTTGTAACAGCTACACCTAATCCCGAAACACAAAATGTTACTGCAAAAAAATAAGCTGTAGATATTAATTGATATAACCCTATAGCCTCTGCACCAATTTTATTCGACATATAAATTCTAAATAATATTCCTATTATTCTTGCAATAATAGATGTCATTGTTAAAATAAAAGAATTTATTATAAATCTTCTTTTTTGCATATAATACCTCAATTTTATAAATTATAAAAATAATTGTTTATTTTTATTGTCTATGTTAAAATATATACTTGATAAACCTTATTTATGTATAAAATATAATCTGCTCTATTCTTTATATAATTAACCAATGATACTACCTAGCCATATAATTAAATAAAGCTATAAATACAACACTAACATAACTATATTATAAAGATATAAAACATTAACCATACATTTTTTGGGGGTACTAACTATGCATAACAGATTCGATGAAATATATAACATCATGAAAGAAGCTTTTCCAAAACACGAAATGAGAACTTATGAAGATCAGTTAGCGCTTCTTAACCAAAATAACTATCATATTTCTATTTTGGAATCAGAAAATAAAGTTGTTGCATTTATTACATCGTGGGAATTAGAATCATTTTACTTTATTGAACATTTCGCAACAGCAAAAAATGTCCGAGGTAAAGGCCTTGGAAGCCAGCTACTAAAAAATTATATAACAGCCTCCGATAAACCCATAGTATTAGAGGTCGAGCCTGCTACTTCTGATATCGCAAAACGTCGCATAGAATTTTATAAGCGTTTTGGATTCCACTTAAATGATTATAAATATTTTCAGCCAGCTCTGCAAAATGATACTTCCTCTTGTGAATTAAAAATTATGAGCTATCCAAATCCATTATCACAAGGAGAATTCGAAATTTGTAGAAAGGTTCTTTACCGTAATGTTTATAAAATAAAGGCAGATAAATAATTTATATTATATTTTTTATGGGATTGAAAAATTTTCCCACCTATTGTATAATACTATTTATTAATTTAAAAGATATCACTTTAAACACTCTTTTTCTTCGAACTTTAAATATATAAAATACCCTTGAAAGGATTGTTTTAATGAGTTGTTTTAATAAAAAGTCAATTGAAGATATTGATATCGACGGCAATCGAGTTCTTGTTCGCTGCGATTTTAATGTTCCATTTGATGACAATGGGAATATTGCTAATACAAAACGTATTGATGAATCACTTAAAACTATTAAATATCTTATATCTCACAATGCAAAGGTAATTCTTTGTTCTCATCTTGGCCGCCCTAAAGGCACTTTCGATATGAAATTCTCATTAAAACCGGTTGCAAAATATCTTTCTTCTGTTTTAAATCAAGAAGTAAAAATGTGTGAAGATGTTATCGGCAAAAGTGCAAAATCTATTTGTGCATCTTTAAAATGCGGTGAAGTAGCGCTTTTAGAGAACGTACGCTTTCACAAAGAAGAAACCGATAATGATCCAAACTTTTCTAAGGAACTTGCCTCTTTAGCAGATATATTTGTCAACGACGCTTTTGGTACTGCACATAGAGCACATGCTTCAACAGTTGGGGTTGCATCATATATTCCCGCTGTTTGCGGTTATTTAATTCAAAAAGAACTTTCTTTTATGGGCAAAGCTCTTTCTAATCCTAAGCGCCCATTTGTTGCTATTCTTGGAGGGGCAAAGGTTTCAGATAAAATTGCAATTATTGATAATCTGCTAGAAAAGGTCGATGCTTTAATTATTGGAGGGGGAATGTCATATACATTTTTAAATGCTTTAGGATATTCTGTTGGAAAATCTATTTGTGAAACAGATAAAGTATCGTTTGCACAAGAAATGATGGCAAAAGCAAAAGAACAAGATGTTAAACTAAGTATTCCTGTCGATACAAAGGTAGGTCAAGAATTCTCGCAAGACACCGAATTTAAGTTAGTAGATGCCGATAAAATTCCCGACGGTTGGATGGGTTTAGACATTGGCCCTAAAAGTTGTGAATTATTTTCTAGTGTAATAAAGAGCGCAGGTACTATTGTTTGGAATGGGCCAATGGGAGTATCTGAATGGCCAAATTTTGCAAATGGCACTTTTTCTATAGCAAAATCAATAGCAGAAAGTAACGCTATATCGATTGTCGGAGGAGGCGATTCTGCTGCTGCAGTTGAAAAACTTGGATTTTCTAATAAAATAACTCATGTTTCAACAGGAGGCGGAGCTTCGTTAGAACTTTTAGAAGGTAAAGAACTTCCTGGAATTGCAGTATTAAATGACAAATAATTTTAGTTGTTAAAAAATTCGCATAAAACAATAGTATACAAACGAACTTTTGATTGTTTTCATGTGAGTTTTTTTGCTCAAATTACATTAAATTTCTATCGTTTATATAAAATAAGTTAAGATATGAGGGGCTTTCTTTAAATGAATATTAATAAAAAAAAGACAGTAATTGCTGGAAACTGGAAAATGAACAAAACTCCTATCGAGACAAAAAATTTTTTTAAAGACATTATTCCCGTAACTACAACCTCAAAGTGCGATATAATCTTATGTGTTCCATATATTGATATTTCTTATGCCGTAAAAGAAACAAAAGGCAGCAACATAAAAATTGGTGCACAAAATTGTCATTGGGAGGAATCTGGAGCTTTTACAGGAGAAGTTTCTGCAAAAATGCTAAAATCAATAGACACCCAATATGTCATTATAGGTCATAGCGAAAGAAGGCTATATTTTGCAGAAACAGACACTACAGTAAATAAAAAAATAAAAGCAGCATTAAAAGAAAACCTAAAAGTCATTTTATGTGTTGGGGAGTCTTTAGAAGAACGTGAAAATGACACAACAAATGAAGTAGTCTCAAGGCAAACAAAAGTTGCGTTAAAGGGAATCACTATCAATCAAATTGAAAATATCATAATAGCATATGAACCACTATGGGCTATTGGAACCGGAAAAACAGCTACCGCCGAGCAAGCCGACGAGACTTGCACTTTTATACGTGAAATAATATCTCATCTATATAATAGATCTGCTGCAGAAAATATAGTTATACAATACGGCGGTTCAATGAACTCTAAAAATGCACAAGAACTGCTAAGTAAACCCAACATTAATGGCGGCTTGATCGGCGGAGCATCACTAAATGCAAACGAATTTGTTGAAATTATAAATATTGCAAACAGCGGGAACGTCTAATTTACTATAGGTTAATACTGAGCACAACAATTATTTAACATTTAGAAACTAAACTATTGTTCGAGTGAGGAGTATACTTATGAAAAAGCCCCTTTTATTAATGATTCTTGATGGTTTTGGCATTGCCGGAACCGTTGGAAATGCCATATATGCAGCAAATAAACCAAATCTAAGCGAAATATTTTCAAATAATCCAATCACACAAATAGGAGCTTCTGGACTGGATGTGGGACTACCTGAAGGTCAAATGGGCAATTCTGAAGTCGGCCACACAAATATTGGAGCAGGACGAGTTGTATATCAGGAATTAACTAGAATAACAAAATCTATCGATGATGGAAGCTTTTTCGAAAATAAAGCTCTAAATAAAGCACTTGATAATGTTATCGCTAACAACTCTAATCTACACTTAATTGGCTTATTATCGAATGGAGGCGTACATAGTCATAATTATCATCTATATGCCTTACTTAAACTTGCTAAAAAACGCAATATTAAAAATGTCTACATTCACGCATTTCTAGATGGACGAGATACTCCTCCCATGTCCGGTAAAAAGTTTATAGAGGAATGTCAAGATGAAATCAGCAAAATAGGCGTTGGAACCATTGCAAGCATATCCGGAAGATATTATTCCATGGATCGAGATAACCGTTGGGAACGAATCCAAAAAGCATATGAATGCATTAACTCCGGGCAAGGTGAATATTTTGACTCTCCAATTGAGGCAATTGAAAATTCATATAAAAAATGTATTACAGATGAATTTGTTATTCCGTGTGTGTGTTCAAAAAAAGGGCATATCCACAAAAATGATTCAATAATATTTTTCAATTTCAGGCCTGATCGGGCTCGTGAATTAACAAGAGTATTTGTTGATGAAAAATTCGATAAGTTCAGCAGAAAAACTTTTGTTCCGGTAACATATGTCTGCATGACACAATACGATGCTACAATGCCAAATGTAGAAGTTGCTTTCAGTCCAGAAACATTAAACAATACCTTCGCAGAATATATATCTAAAAAAGGTTTAACTCAACTAAGAATTGCAGAAACTGAAAAATATGCTCATGTGACTTTCTTTTTTAATGGAGGTATCGAAACAAAATATGCGGGTGAAGATAGAATCTTGGTAGATTCTCCAAAAGTGCCAACATACGACCTTCAACCGGAAATGAGTGCTTTTGAAGTAACAGACAAAGTTATTGATGCAATAAACAGTAACAAATACGACGTTATAATATTAAATTTTGCAAATTGCGATATGGTTGGACACAGCGGCATTTTTGAGGCCACTGTAAAGGCTGTTGAGGCTGTTGATACATGCGTAGGAAAAATAATCGATACAATTAGTAAAGTTGGTGGTATTGCTATAATTACTGCAGATCATGGCAATGCTGATAAAATGCTTGATGAAAATAAAAATCCTTTCACAGCACACACAACTAATCCGGTTCCTTTTTGCATTGTTGGATATAAATGCAAATTAAAACCACACGGAAAGCTCGCAGATATTTCTCCTACTATGATCGACATACTTGGTCTGGATAAACCTAATGAAATGAGCGGTAGTTCTTTGATTATTAAAGAATAAACATTATAATATTTATTTTTAAACCAGTTTTTTAATTTATTTCTTATCCTTAAGTCAGTTATTTAGAATATTGCAATAATCGCAATATTCTTTATATAAAATAATTTTAAAAAGTGAGGTATTTCTTATGAAAAATGTTTTTGCGCTTATTTTATCCCTAATGGTATTATGTACAACCCTAACCCCCGCGTTTGCATCTGAAATAAATGTATCTGATGCTAGAGAGGACTCCGGAGAATACATAATAGACGAAGATGATAATGTACCAATAGAACACCCAGGACTTTATGAATACGTATTAAAAGTTTTAGCTGAACCCAAAGAAAAAAAAGTTATTGAAGAAACTATTTTTAAATTGAAAAATGTTGAAGTACCCGCAGATGTTCTTACATTGTACAAGCTTAACTCTCCGGAAAGCATATCAGAAATTCAAAAATGGTTTAACGATACATATAGCTCATACCCTTACTTTACTCCAATTAATATAGACGGTAAATTTAGTACAGAGTTTTTAAATGCTTTTGTATTTGGAATACAAATAGAGTTGAATCGTATGTTAATCTTAAGCCCTGGAACAGATCTAAATATAATATTTAATCAACTCAACAACGATGTAATTGCATCTAATAAAAATCTCACAAGAATATTCCAGTATGCACTAAGATTAAAAGGATATAAAATTGCAGATGAATCATTAGGCACTTTCGATACCAACACAGAAAATGCAATTATAGATTTAAAACGCGACTGCGGATATCTAGATTGCTCTGATCCTTCTCTAGACACTAAATGGATCAATGCTATAATAAGCACAAATATTTATGTCCCTTCTGCCGACAAAATGTGCACGACATTGCGAGTCATTCAACAAGCCTTAAACAAAATTTACAGTGATTACTTCGGAATTATATCAACAAATGGTTTATATGATGATGCAACCCATATTATTTTTACCTTTGCATTAGAAACAAAAGATGAGTCGTTACAAAATAACGACTCGCTTTTGCCTACACAGCATGGTCAACGTTTAGATGAACTTTCCAAGCGTATAAATGTTAGACTTCTAAAAAGATTATGTAAAATCATTGATTCTGTCGACACAAAATCAGAAAATCAAATCAATACACTTTTCAAGCCTATTTTTAGCGGCATTTTTGGCTTTAAATATGATCCAATTAAAGATATTTACTACACAAAAGAAAATGCCCCACAAAAACATTTTGGTTTCGGAGATCTTTTCGATGAATTTGGCCCACTTCTTGGCATGGATATCGAAGAAGCGCCAATTGTATTCCAATATACAGATCCTAAAACAAATGATACAAAAGAATGGTTAATTGAACTATGGAAAGGCCAATACGGCGGAGGTCTATCTGTTGGAGGAGAAATTGGCTTATATAACAGGCCCGTAACAAAAGATATGGACCCATATATCCCGGGAAAAGGAAATTACCATATATTCTTCGATAGTGCAGTTAAAAATGAAAAAATGCATTTAGCCTACACTTTATACGATAAAGACAATTCTGTAATACTTAAAAGAGATTCATACGACTATCCAAAGCCTATCGGAGAACCTCAAGGCAAAGATTGGTGGTTGCTAGGCATCAAGTTTGGAAGATATGCAGAAAAAGAAGATCTAACAATGAAAGCTAAAATAAAATTATTAAGCCGTAGCATGGCAAAAATTTTTGTAAAAACAATTCAACAACATTTTTCCGATCAAATATTTGATATTGTGAGAGATGGCCGTAAAGTTACTCTTATTTGGAAAACTTGCCACTTGAAGAAATCATAGAACATGAATTCAAACTATATTATTGGTTCAATTTTTCTCTTTTGGCTAAATTCATATTATTATAGTAAAAGAAATATAAATGCAGTAAACTAACCTAATTATATAGGAAATAGTCTACTGCATTTTCATATATTTAGTTCCAATTTATTAAAAGAAATATTATTATCTAGTCATACTCAAAATATCATGATTCCATGTTGTCGTCTGAGTTATGTTCATCATCTGTATCAATGTCTTGATCAACTATATCGGAATCTTGAGTATCTTCTAAATCAACTTCTTGTTCATCTATGTGTGGAGTACAGGCTAAAGTTACAACCTTATTGTCTCCATTAAGCTTCATTACTATAACGCCCTTCGATGGCCGTGCACATTCTCTTATTGAATCTGCCTGTATTCTTATAATAATACCATCGGTCGAAATAATGATTATATCATCGGTTAAATCGACAACTTGTAGTGCTGCCACATCGCCATATTTCTCGACATGATAATTTATAACACCTTTTCCTCCACGAGATTGCCTTCTATAATCCTCCGGACTCGAAAGTCTCCCATATCCTGTTTCTGAAACAGTTAACACAAGTCCATTTTCATTCACCAACGACATTCCAACAACAATATCGTCTTCTTTTAGTGTAATTGCCTTTACTCCTCTTGCAGCACGTCCAACAGCTCTAACATCTGTTTCATTAAATCTTATCGCCATACCTTTTTTAGTTGCAACAATAAGATCTTTTTGCCCGTTTGTCATTCTCACCCAAGCTAATTCATCACCTTCATCTAAATCTATAGCTATTAATCCGCCTTTTCTTGTAGTATTATATGAATTCAGCAAAGTTCTTTTTATAATCCCTTGCCTTGTAACCATTACTAAATAGCTCGATTCCTCAAACTCCGGAACCCTAATCATTGATGTAACTCTTTCATCCGGCAAAACCGGCAACAGATTAGCTATATTCATTCCCCTTGATGTTCTCGATCCCTCTGGAATTTCATAGCATTTCAGTTTATATACTCTACCCTTATTTGTGAAAAACATTATATAATCGTGAGTATTAATCACAAACATCTCATATGCAACATCTTCTTCTCGCCTAGACATCCCAGAAATACCTCTTCCTCCTCGGCGCTGAGTTTGATATGTATTTACTTTTTGACGTTTAATATAACCAAACCTAGTTAATGTTAACATACATTCTTCTTTTGGAATAAGGTCTTCTATATCAACCTCACCACTAACCGGCAATATTTCAGTACGTCTTTCATCTGTAAAACGCCTTTTTATTTCAGATATCTCTGTTTTTATAATTTCCAATACACGTTCTTCATGAGCCAAAATATCTTTAAAATCACTTATTTTTTCAAATAATTGTTTAAGTTCATCCTCTATCTTGCTTCTCTCAAGACCGGTTAATCGCCCTAATGGCATTTGTACAATTGCTTGAGTTTGCATATCATCGAGATTAAATGTTTCCGAAAGTCTCTCTTTGCCCTCTGCAATAGATTTAGAAGAGCGCAAAATAGATATAACTTCATCGATATTATCTAAAGCCACTTTTAAACCTTCTAAAATATGTGCACGCTCTTCAGCCTTATTCAAATCAAATCTAGTTCGACGTCTTACAACGTCCTCTTGGAAGTCTATGTAATGCTGCAATACTTCCTTCAGCGTTAATAGCTTTGGTTCACCATTAACGATAGCGATCATTATAACACCAAAAGTTGTCTGTAGTTGACTATACGTATAAAGCTGATTTAAAACAACCTGAGGTGATGCATCTCTTTTTAAGGTTATTTCTATATGCATCCCTTTTCTGTCGGAATGATCATCAATATTAGAAATTCCCTCAATACGTTTATCTTTAACCATATCTGCGATAGATTCAATCAATCTGGCTTTATTAACCTGATAAGGTAATTCTGTTACAACAATTTTAAATCTTCCATTTTTTTCTTCCTGAATTTCAGCTTTAGCTCTTACAACAATTTTTCCTCTACCTGTTGCATATGCTGCTCTGATCCCTGCTTTTCCCATAATCACACCGGCTGTTGGAAAATCTGGACCTTGTATATATTTCATTAAATCTTCCAATTGCGCATCAGGGTTGTCTATTAAACAGCAAACGGCATCTATCACTTCTCCTAAGTTGTGAGGAGGTATATTGGTAGCCATACCAACTGCAATGCCTGTTGAACCGTTAACCAACAAATTTGGAAACCTAGAAGGCAAGACTGTTGGTTCTTTCAACCGATCATCATAGTTAGAAATAAAATCTACAGTATCTTTTTCTATATCTGTAAGCATGTCCACAGAAATTTTACTCATTTTCGCTTCAGTATAACGGTATGCTGCAGGAGGATCTCCATCGACAGACCCAAAATTTCCATGACCGTCTACAAGCATATATCTCATCGAGAAATCCTGAGCTAACCTCACCAAAGCATCGTAAACAGACATATCCCCATGTGGATGATATCGTCCCAAAACACTTCCAACTGTATCTGCACACTTTCTATATGGCTTATCTGGCCCTAAATTATTCTCAAATAGAGTATACAATATTCTTCTATGTACCGGTTTCAATCCATCTCTAACATCAGGTAATGCCCGAGAAACTATAACAGACATTGAATAATCGAGAAATGATTTCTGCATTTCTTTTTCTATATCGACTTCAATGACCTTAGATTCCTCAAATTCATTACTTTTTGGTTCATCTATATTCACTAAACAGACACCTTCTTCATTTTAATATAATAACCATACTTTACCTATATTCTTATTTTCTAAAATAATACCGAATATTCTCTTGTTTTTTCTAAAGAACAACTTTAAAAAAGCACAACAACTTTTTAATTCTCCACAAACTTTTTATTCTCTGTGGAAAACTTTTAACCTTTAAATTCCCTCAGAAGATGCCTTTTACATATACATTTCTTGTTTGCCTTCCAGTTACCCAATTACTTTTATTCTTTTCAAGCAATTTATATCTTGATTCCAGCAAACTTCTTAGCTTTTTATATGTAAAGGATTTATGCATCTTCCTTGGAAATTAATTATATTTCTGATAAGAAAAACACTAACAATTTTTCCAAATCTCTTTATCTTATGCAAATAAAATTCTCTAATCCTCAGTTTCTCGAGGGGAGGTTCCCGCAATCAGCATCGCATGAACATCTGCAAGAAGCTCAGGTTCTATCACTCTCATTGGAATTAATATCATATCTGAGTTTGGCGGAAAGAGCACAAATATATTTTTAAATTCAACAAATTTGCAAACCCCGTCCAAAGGAATTTCTAATTCTAGTCCATTAGTCCCAACAACAATATTATCCGGATAAATCTCAGCATACATTGAACCTCTTTTTATCACATCTTTCGCTTGATTCTTAACTACAAGTATTGGGACAAGCCATATTAAAATTATCAAAATAACTGCCATTATAGCCACAATAACATTGCTATAGCTGTGGTTTATAAAAAATGCACCCATCGATAGTACTATCAGCAACCCTAGTATTATAGTTTCAGCCACTAATTTCCCTGTTTTAATTTTTATTTCAGAAAATTCATTTAAACAATCTAAAACTTCTTTTAATTTAAGTGTATAATCAAGTTTAATTCCAGTACCTGTAAATTGCTCTTCAAATTCCTCTGCTTCATCATCTGCGATAATTTCAGACTCAGTCCCATCCCAGATTTGTTTTTCATTTAAGATCTTCGTATTGCCAGGATCATCATCTGCACTTTGATTTAAATTATTATACTTTTTCATTGTTTTCTCCTTTTTTCTTAAACATCAAGATTGCAAACATACTTTGCATTTTTCTCTATAAAATGTCTCCTAGGTTCAACTTTGTCTCCCATCAATACAGTAAATACTTCATCAGCAGTAGCCGCGTCCTCTAAAGTTACCTTCAGCATTGTTCTTGTAGCAGGATCCATAGTTGTTTCCCAAAGTTGTTCAGAGTCCATTTCTCCAAGACCTTTATATCTTTGTATATCTGCACCTCCGTTTATTTCGGTTAATATTTCATCCCTTTCTTCATCAGAGAAAGCGTATCGGTGTTTTTTATTTTTAGTTATTCTATAAAGAGGAGGTTGTGCAATATAAATATGTCCCTCTTCTATTAACGGACGCATAAACCTGAAGAAAAACGTTAGTAGTAATGTCCTAATATGAGAACCATCGACATCCGCATCGGCCATAATAATTACTTTGCCATATCTTACCTTTGAAACATCAAATTCATCCCCAATTCCGCATCCCAGAGCAGTTATAATTGGCATTAACTTATCGTTTCCATAAACTTTATCTAGCCTGGATTTTTCAACATTAAGCATCTTTCCCCATAATGGTAAGATTGCTTGGAATCTTCTGTCTCTACCTCCTTTAGCAGAACCCCCTGCGGAATCTCCCTCAACAATATATATTTCAGTTTCCCCTGGGTTTCTCGATTGACAATCTGCTAATTTCCCTGGCAATGCAGCTGATTCAAGAGCGGACTTTCTTCTTACCATATCTCTTGCTTTTTTTGCAGCTTCTCTTGCCCTAGATGCCGCTAAAGCTTTTTCGAATATAGATTTAGCTATAGAAGGATTTTCTTCTAAATATGTCTTTAATTTTTCGCTTACCAAGCCATCGACAAGCGATCGAATCTCTGTATTACCCAATTTTGCCTTTGTCTGGCCCTCGAATTGAGCCTCTTTTATTTTTACGCTTATAACAACAGTTAACCCTTCTCTAACATCATCTCCCGAGAAGTTTTTATCGTTTTCCTTAAGTATATTATATTTTCTGGCATAATCGTTCATAACTCTCGTTAATGCTCGTTTAAAGCCTTCTTCATGAGTACCACCGTCTGTAGTATGTATATTATTTGCAAACGATAAGATCAATTCGTTATAACTATCGTTATATTGCATTGCAATTTCTGCTTCGGCGCTTCCATCGGGGAGGGCTGCAGAAAAATATATCACATCTTTGTGTAAGACTTCTAAAGCTCTTTTTTTATGAATATACTCCACAAAGCTGGAAATTCCACCTTCATACATAAAGCTTTCTTGTTTAACATTTTCATTGTCTCGTTTATCTATTATTTCGATATTAATCCCAGCATTTAAGAAAGCCTGTTCACGAAGTCTTGTCTTTAATATTTCATAGTCATACACTGTAGTTTCAGAGAATATTTCGGGATCTGCTTTAAAGGTGATTACCGAGCCTCTTTTTGAAGTATCTCCAACAATTTCTAAATCAGAAACTATTTGACCTCTTGAAAATCTCTGTTTGTATATATGCTGACCATCTTTAACCTCTACTTCGAGCCATTCCGATAAAGCATTAACAACAGATGCACCGACACCATGCAATCCTCCCGATACTTTATATCCTCCACCACCGAATTTTCCTCCGGCATGTAAAACTGTAAATACAACCGTTACCGCAGGAATTCCCATTTTGGGATGCATCCCGACAGGGATTCCTCTGCCATTATCTGTAACTCTTATTACATCTTCTTTTAATATTTCAACAACTATTTTGTTGCAATATCCTGCTAAAGCCTCGTCGATAGCATTGTCGGTTATTTCATAAACCAAATGGTGTAATCCTCTAGGGCCTGTAGAGCCTATATACATTCCAGGCCTTTTTCTAACAGCCTCTAAACCTTCTAAAACTTGAATTTCATTGGCACCATACTTATCTGTTGCCCGAGTAACCTCAGTATTTTCCAAATTTAGCCCTCCATTATAAAATTGTTTTACATATTATCTAAAAAGTAGTTTAGTTGTCTTTTTACTTACAACGTTATTCATTACTTATCTATAGGTTCAATAAAATTTATTCGCTGTCGATCATTCATTTTTTTTCTATTCGTGTTTGCAAAAGTTGTAGGTTTGTTTACTTTCTTTGTAAGTTTTATTTCAAGAGGAACCTGGAAATGGAAAAATATAAATAAAAATTCAATTAACAAGGCGCTTAATACCACCCAAAAACCTTTCAGCATAATACACGCCATGAGTGCAATAAACAGAGCAGCAATTTCAATTATCCAGGCCAATTTATAAACACGCTTTGTTAACTTAACACACAAGACTTTTTTACATTTGTTGCACATCACTTCGTCTTGTTCTTTTACATTAAAAACAAACCAGTAATCAAATTTTTTGCCGCAATAAGGACACGCTGTCACAGGAGATTTTCTCATACAACCACCTTTACTTTATAAAAATAGTATTATCATACATTCTCAGCGTAACTACTGCGTTTCAAGAGTGTTGCTGGTGAAATCTGACTTATATACACAATTGTGTCGCTCCCTTTTTTGCATACAATAAAACTTTTCGGCAACTCCATCGACACATTAATGACCCTTCCGGATTTTTCCGCACTTGCAAGAAAATCTCTCGATATTTTTCTAACAGTAGTTTTATCAATATCAAAAATTCCAATAATATCCCTATAATTTACAACGATATTTTGCCCTAAATGCAAATACATGTTTTTCTCCTTAACTCTTATTATAGCATCATATTATAACAATTTGTGTAGAAACATATCATAAAATGTTTAAGATTTCATCTTAATGATTCCCTCATTCAGCTCAAATATTCTGCCATGCGTTAGCCTTAGCAGAGTTTCAGGTTCACAGCAAGTTATAAACACTTGGAATCCCTTGATACTGTTCAATATATATTGTTGACGTTTTGGATCCAATTCACTCATTACATCGTCTAGAAGAATAACTGGAGCTTCATTATTTTCTTGCTTTAAAAGTTCTGCCTCTGCTAACTTTAACACAAGTACGCTTGATCTTTGTTGACCCTGAGAACCGAATTCTTTTGCGGACTTTCCATTAATTTCAACAGCAATATCGTCTCTATGTGGGCCTATTGTGGTAAATCCTAGCGAAATGTCGAATGTTCTTTTTTTTGTTGTTTCTTCAATAAAGGTTTTGTATATACTTGCTTTTTCATCGCTAATGGATCCGATCGAGGAGTTATATGAAAGATCAAGCATTTCATTGCCTCGAGAGATCCCATTATAGATTTTACTTGCTATTTTAGATAGTTTTTGAGTATGTTTTTTTCTTTCCAGTAAGATACTCGAAGCGTAGCTTGCTAATTTACCCTCCCAAATATCCAGCGTATCTATCAAATCCGAGTGATACTTAATATCTTTTAATAAAGAGTTCCTTTGCTCTAAAACTCGGTTATACTTCGACAGCAATGTCGCATAAGATGGTTTGATTTGACATATCGCAGCGTCTATAAATCTTCTTCTTTCACAAGGGCCTCCCTTAACTATGCTAAGGTGAGTCGGTGAAAATATTACTGCACAAAAATTGCCAATGATCGATGTCGATGTTCCTCTGTTAACACCATTTAAAGTTGATGTCCTTTTATTTTTTTCTATTTTTATTTCCATGTTTTGATTTCTATCTCTTGCAAAGAATTCCATTTTTATTTTTGCATTTTCTTTTCCAAATTGTATAAGCCCGGAATCCTTTGTTCCTCTAAAAGATCTTCCACCTGTAAACATCCATATACTTTCGAGCATATTGGTTTTGCCTTGAGCATTATCTCCGCAAATTATGTTTACATAATCATATAAGTCGACTTCATTAGGCAGTAAATTTCTAAAATTGGTTATAGATAATCTTTTTACGTTCACAATTCAACAACCTCTACAATGTGACCTCCCAGCTCAGCTTGATCTCCCGGATACATCTTTTTACCCCGCATTGTGCAGATTTCTCCGTTTACTTTTACATTACCTTCTTGAATCAAGATCTTTGCTTGGCCGCCAGTTTCTGTAAGGCCTGTGAATTTTAATAAATCGCTTAGCTTTATATAAGGTGTTGTTATTTTAATTTTTTCTATTGACATATTGACTCCATTAAATTGTTAAGATTTTAGCCGAACCGGTAATACAAGAAATAGAAATGAATCTCCTTGTGTAGGTAAGATTTTCATTGGACTTAATGGACCGCTTAATTCTATCTTTACTTCATCGCTATCTGTATTTTTAAGTGCATCTTGTAGGTATTTATTGTTAAAACCTATTTCTACTGGCTCTCCCTCGATCTTTGCAGAGATTTCGTCGTTTGCTTTTCCAATAGGTGTTGTGCACGAGAATTTAATTTCTCCTTCATTAAATATGCACCTTAATGGACTTTTCAGACGATCTGTTATTAAGAGGGACATCCTTTCTACACTGTTTATAAAGTCTTCTGTATTCGCAACTGCACTTGTTGTATGTGTTTCCGGAATAGCTGAGTTATAATCTAGAAACTCACCTTCTAAAAGTCTGGATGTTACAAGGTAGTCGTCTATTCTGAGCATTATGTGTCTTGTGCTTAGCTCTAACATTGCTTCGTTTTCTGTATCTGGTAAAAGTTTTATGATCTCTTGAAGAGTTTTTCCCGGAATAACAAACGATATTTTATCTGTATACTTAATGGATTCTTTTCTAAGCGCTAACCTGTATCCATCGACAGCGACAAGCTTTATACTTTCCTCATCGATATCAAATAGAATTCCTGTGTGGATCGGTTTAGCATCATTGTCTGCAATAGAAAAAATAGTTTGTTTAATCATGCTTTTTAAGACATTTGCTGGTATTTGCACGTTTGTTGTATCTGTTAATTGAGGAAGTTCCGGATATTCCAAAGGAGAGATTCCATTGATCGAAAATTCGCTTAATCCACTTTCTATTGTTGCTATAAGCTTTTTATCTACATTTATGTCAATAGTTTCTTCTGGAAGTTTCCTTATAATGTCTGAGAATAATCGTGCATTTAAAACGATTTTTCCTTCTTCTTCTATTTGTGCTTTTATATGAGTTGTAATTCCTAATTCCAAATTATATCCACACAATCTTAATGTATCGTCTTTAGCTTCTATGAGGATTCCTTCTAATGCAGGCATAGTTGATTTTGATGCTGTTGCTCTTTGAACATTCAACACTGCATTGACTAATTCTTGGCGGTTGCAAGTTATCTTCATAAAAATTCCCCCTTTTGTGTTTTTGTAAGTATATATTTAGTTAAATAATAGTATTAGTAGTAGAGGCTGTTTATTTGTTGAAATGTATCTGCAATCAAGGATTTTCTAAGCTTTGAAGTGTTTTTTTAATGTTAACCTTATGTTGAGAACGAAACCGATATTAACAATCGATCAAACTTTTAACAAACCTTGTTAAAAATTTAATGTTGAATGTTAATAATAAGTTGAAAAAATCAAAAATTAAAAAACACGATTTCAACAGAATTTGTTGAAATGTTAAATTAGTTTCAACAATTTAACGATCGCGTATATTTTTAATTATGTCATCTACTATACCTTTTAATTGAGAATCCTTTTTCATATTTTTTTCTACTTGTTGGATTGCATATACAACTGTTGAATGATCGCGCCCTCCAAATTCCTCTCCAATGCTTGCCATGGGGAGTTGAGTAATTTCCCGAACTATAAACATAGCTATTTGACGTGCGTTTGAAATATTTGAGTTCCTTTTAGATGATCTTATATTGCTAGCTGTTGTAGAGAATGTTTTTGCAACTTCTTCAATGATTTTTTCGACAGTTTGAGGTGGCTGTTGATCATTATTTAATATGTCAGATATTGCTGTTTGTGCAGTTGAAAGACTAGGCGGCTCTTTTTCGAGCAACTGATATGCTTTTAGTTTTTTCACAACACCCTCTAATTGGCGAATATTTGCCTTTAATTTTGTTGCTATATATTGGCATACCTCATTCGACAGTCTTATATCTAAAAGCTCTGCTTTTCTTTTTATAATAGCAATCCTTGTTTCAAAATCAGGGGGTTGAATATCGGCTATTAAACCCCACTCAAACCTAGTTCTTAGCCTATCTTCCAAAGTTTGTATTTCCTTTGGGGGCCTGTCAGACGTTAAAACGATTTGTTTTTTTGATTCATATAAAGCGTTGAATGTATGAAAAAACTCTTCTTGAGTAGAATCTTTTCCGGCTATAAATTGAATGTCGTCAACCAAAAGAATATCTGTTTGCCTATATTTTTGATGAAAAACGCTTGTTGTATTTTTCTTTATTGATTCTATTAATTCATTTGTAAAGTCATCACCTTTTATATATAATGTCTTTGTATCTGGTTTTGTTGACTTAATATCGTTGCAAATAGCATGCAGAAGATGTGTTTTGCCAAGACCGGAATTTCCATATATAAACAAGGGGTTGTATGCTCCGGCGGGATTAGCAGCAACAGCGAGTGCTGCAGCGTGGGCAAATTTGTTTGATGATCCTATTATATATGTATCGAAAGTAAATTCATATTCTGAATCTATTGCCAAATTGTCTGTTTTATTTTTATTATCAGAACTTATCTCACTTGGAATTGTTAAGCAAATGTTTATACCAGAACCAAAGACCTCAGAAAAAGCATCAGTTAAAAGAGAAAGGTAGCATCTGTTGAGTGTTTGGCGATGAAACTCGTTTGGGACCATAAGAATTGCGTCGCCTGCATCGAAATCAACTTTTACAGGCTCAATTCTTCCAATCCAAGTTTTATATGCAACTTCAGTTATTCTGGTTTTACAATAATCGCATATAAGACTCCACGCTTCATTAAATGAATCCATATTTTTTGACCTCCGGATGATAAAATTTAGTTAAAAAAGCGACAAACACCTAAACAATAAAGGAATTCATACACTATTACAGTTTACCACAAAAATCAACTATTTTCAAACAAAATTAAAAAATAGTTAAAAAATAGTTGAAAAAGAAAAAGATAGGAAAACTCATGCGGAAGGAAAAACCAGAACTAACAATAAAACGAAAAAACAAATATAAAAATTATGCAAAATGACGTTTTTGCCTTGCTTCATTTGAAATTGGTAAAAGCCCCTTTATTTTTTTGTTTAACAATGATACAATAAGATTGTTTAAACTATATCTTTATAAAGCTATATTGACATACCTATGTGCTTTAATATATAATGATTAATTAAAATGGATTTCTTAATTTTCGGGGGGAGGTTTTTTTATGATTAGAACATATCAGCCAAAAAAATTGCATAGAAAAAAAGAACATGGGTTCAGAAAAAGAATGTCTGATAGAAGTGGTCGCAAGGTATTAGCACGCCGCAGAGCAAAAGGCAGAAAACGTTTGTCGTATTAAAGTAGGCCACTTTTGTGGTCTTTGTTTTTGTTGTTAATTGACTAATTTTATCTGCAAAATAGTAAGATTATGCAAAATGCAGACTTGAATTAATCTTATTATCTAAAGATGTAGTGGACTTGCTGTTTAAAGTGAGAAAAACTGCAGATTTTTAAATATTATTATTTGATTTTATGCTGTGGTTCTAGGATGGTTTTATGGGGAAAGTTATAACTTTAAAAAAAAATAAAGATTTCCGTCGAATCTATATAAAGGGAAATTCTTTTGTTTCTCCTTTTGTGGTTACATATATTCTTAAAAATCATAGCGCGGAAAATAGACTTGGGATAACGACAAGTAAAAAAATCGGCAATGCTGTTAAAAGAAATAGGGCAAGACGTATTATTAGGCAAGCGTATAATGAACTTTTGCCAAATCTAAGAAACGGCTATGATTTTGTTTTTGTTGCAAGGGGCAAAACTCCTTTTGTTAAAAGTACTGATATTTTAAATGTTATTAGCGGCCAACTGAAAAAAGCGGGGGTTTTAAAATGAGGCGCCTGCTTGTTTTATTTATAAGATGTTATCAAAACAGCAAGAATCATATATTTGCAAATGCCAAGCCGATGTGTCGGTTTTATCCAACTTGTTCGAACTATGCAATTCAGGCAATTAAGAGATTTGGAGCATTTAGGGGTAGCGTTCTATTCTTTTTTAGATTTATAAGATGTAACCCATTATTTAAAGGAGGATATGATCCGGTTCCGGAAAAGGGCACAAATTGGTTTCTTAAATAAATTGTATTTAACATTTTATCTTATAGAACTTAAAATGTTTAGTTATTTTATATTTGGAGGTTTATTGTTTAATGAGCGGACTTGGTTATTTTTTAGGCTATATACTTGGATTCTTTCTTGATGTAACTCAAAATTATGGACTAGCAATGATTTTGTTTACCATATCTATAAATGTGGTTATGATTCCAATGGTAATAAAAAGACAAAAATCTTTAGCAACTACCACAAGGCTATCGAAAAAGCAAAATGAAATAAAGAAAAAATATGCAAACGATCGAAAAAAAATAGAAGAAGAAACAGCAAAACTATATCAAAAAGAAGGCTATAATCCAATGGGTGGGTGCTTGATAATGTTTGTTCCGATTATAATATTGTTTGGAGTTATCGGAACAGTATTCTCTCCGCTTAAAAACACTTTGCATTTACCGGCAGATAAGGTTAAGCAGGCATCCACGTTGTTATCTGAAATACCAGGAATAGAAAATAATACAAGCTCAAGATACGATGAGATTTCAATAATTACACTTTTTCCTGCAATTAAAGAGCAATTGACAATGTTTAATGATGAAGAATTGCAAAGTATAGAAGAGTTTTCTAAAAGTTTTAACTTTTTAGGTCTAGATTTATTAGCAACACCAAAAACAAGTCCTTGGTCATCAATGCTATGGATGATACCACTTTTCTGTTTGATAGTTCCGACAATATCAACATTTATCACACAAAAATTGCAAAATGATCCGAGTCAGCAAAATCAACCGGGATGTATGAAATATAGTATGTATTTTATCCCACTTATGAGTGTTTGGATATCATATACAGTTCCGGCAGCTGTAGGATTTTATTGGATCATCAATGGAGCTTGTCAGGCAGTTCAAACAATAACAGTAAATCACTTTTATAGCCCTAAAATATTAACAGCTAAAAGCGAAATAGCCAGGGTTAAACTTTTGGAACAACAAGAGCGACAAGAAGAAAAAAGATCATCGCCAAAATATATTGAAGAAAATAAGGATAAAAATGCAAATAAGGGAAAAAAGAAACGAAAAAATTAATATATTATAAAATTATGTTACTGTGAAAGATAATTTTTAGATTAATATACCTATATTATATTAGGATAATTAACTTGGAGGTGCAAGCTTTGTTAAAAGAAGCAATTGGTGTAGGAGAAACAGTTTTATTAGCGCAAGAAGATGCTTGCAATATTTTAGGAGTAAATGGTAATGATAATGTGGAGTTTGAGGTTGTGCAAATGCCAGCAAAAAAAACCTTAGGCATTTTTGGAGGAAAACCGGCAAAAGTACGTGCTGTTTTAAAGATCAATCCTGCGAGAGTGGCGTTAAACTATGTAAACAATATTATAGAAAAAATGGGACTTGAGAATGTTACTGCAGAAGCAAAAGAAAGTGAAGCAGGTGCACATATTGATTTGTCTGGAGAAGAAGTAGGCTACCTTATAGGAAGAAGAGGGGAAACCTTGGATGCGTTGCAATATCTGGCAGGTTTAGTTTGCAATCGTGGAGAGGAAAAGTATTATAGAATAACAATAGATACAGCTAATTATAGAGAGAAAAGGGAAAAAACATTAGAAGATTTAGCTGTACGTTTAGCAAATAAGGCAATTCGAACAAAGAGAACTATATCTTTAGAACCCATGAATGCATATGAGAGAAGAATAATACATGCAGCAATTCAAAAGGTGAATGGAGTAACATCTCGCTCTGAAGGGGAAAACAAAGAAAGACATGTTGTTGTTAGCCCTAGCTTTAAAAACAAGGACTCTTTTGCAAAAACCAAAAAAGTGTTTAATACAAAAGTCTATAAAGAGGATAGCATAAAATTAAAAAATAATGGTATTGATGAAATAAAAATAAGTGTATCCGAAGACAATAGCAGATTTAAAACTGAATTGTATGGGAAAATTGCTACAAATAACTTTGAATCTCGGTAAGCTGCTAAAAAAGTGATTGTTGTTTATAATAGGATTATAAAGCGATTCAAAAATGGATCGCTTTTTCAATACCTAAATATAAAAAGCAGTAAAGGAAGTTACGTTGGGCATCATGCCAGCGCGACGTTAAATATTCGTCGCGCTAGCACAAAGTGCTCTCAGGCAATGCCTGAGTGGCATGATATTAAATTTGCTTGCTATATGTAAGGGCAAGAAAAACAAAAGGCATAAATTATAGGAAGTAAATATCGCAAAGTTATTAGATAGAAAAAGAAAAAAAGTAAAAACCATAGAAATAAAAAAGATAGTGAAAAGATAAAATTTAAACAAAAAGTCAGGTAAAAGCGCGAGCAGGGAGAGAAAAGAAAAAAAGAAAGCAATCGCGATGAGGGTCCAGGCTCAGCCAAAAGAACAGATAAAAAAAGAGAAAAGGTAAAAGCGCGAGCAGGGAGAAAAAAGGAAAAAAAGAAAGCAATCGCGATGAGGGTCCAGGCTCAGCCAAAAGAACAGATAAAAAAAGAGAAAAGGTAAAAGCGCGAGTAGTGGGAAAAAAGGAAAAAAAGAAAACAATCGCGATGAGGGTCCAGGCTCAGCCTGGGGGAGGTATGATATGAACAATAATACTATAGCAGCAATTGCAACTCCTAGAGGAATGGGAGGAATAGGAATAATTAGAATATCTGGAAAAGAAGCTAAAAATGTTGCAGATAAGATTTTTGTTTCTATGTCGGGGAAGTTGTTGTCAAACACCCCTGGATACACAGCTAGATATGGAAGAATTATCGAAAATAATGAAATAATAGATGATGTAATTGCACTTGTTTTTACAGCACCAAACAGTTATACAGGAGAAGATGTGGTGGAGATATCATGTCATGGAGGGCTATACATCACCCAAAAAGTATTAAGAGCTGTTTTGAATTCAGGAGCAAGGCCAGCGCAGCCAGGAGAATTTACTAAAAGAGCATTTTTGAACGGGAAAATAGATTTAACGCAGGCGGAGTTTATTATGGACTTAATTGCAGCAAACGGAGAACAAGCGGCCAAGGCGGCTGCTTTAGGAAAAGAAGGAGCAATCTATAAAAAGACAACAAGAATCAAAAGTGAATTAATAGACTTAGCAGCACATTTATCAGCATGGGCGGATTATCCTGAAGATGATATTCCACAAGTTTCAGAAGACTCTATAAGAACCACTTTGAGCAAATCAATGGATGAGTTGAAAAAATTGATACAAAATTATGATGTAGGGGTAATTTTGAAGAAGGGAATAGATACAGTAATAGTTGGCAGACCAAATGTTGGTAAATCGACATTAATGAATTTGCTTTCGGGATATGAAAAATCAATTGTTACTGATATTGCTGGAACTACCCGAGATGTAGTTGAAGAAACAGTAGTACTAGGGGATGTAATGCTCAGGATTGCAGATACTGCGGGAATAAGAAATACAGAAGATAAGATAGAAAAGATAGGTGTAGACAAAGCTAAAGAAAAAATAAAAACATCTAAATTAGTATTAGCAGTTTTTGATGGAGGAGCGAGGCTTCTAGAAGACGATTTAAAAATTCTAAATGCATTAAACAAAAGTAACAGTATTGCAGTTATTAACAAGGTAGATTTAGGTTTAAGCATAAATTTAGAAGAAATAAAAGGAAAAGTATCGGACGTTGTAGAAATATCGGCAAAAAAGGGAGAAGGGTTAGAAGATTTAAGCAAGGCGATAACTGATTTAGTAGGTTTTTCTAAATTAGAAGATGATGAAGGGATTCTTTCAAATGAACGTCAACGAAAAGCAGTTATGAATGCAGAAAAAGCTATAAGCGAGGCATTAGATTCATTAAGTTTGGGCATGACATTAGATGCAGTAACCGTTTCTGTTGAGGAAGCTATACAAGAATTACTGGAGTTGACAGGTGAACGTGCAAGTGAAGTGGTTGTTAATGAAGTGTTTTCTAAATTTTGTGTTGGAAAGTAATTTATTATATATAGTTTGTAAGAATGGGTTTTATATTAATATAAAAGAAAGCTTTAAAGATATCTGGTTAAAGGAGTTGATATGATGTCTTATTTTGCGGGCAATTATGATGTTGTGGTAATAGGAGCCGGTCATGCAGGAATAGAGGCAGGTTTAGCATCGGCAAGGCTTGGATGTAAAACAGCGGTGTTTACAATAAATATGGATTCAGTGGGGAATTGTCCATGCAATCCATCGATAGGGGGTACAGCAAAAGGTCATTTAGTAAGAGAAATTGATGCACTTGGTGGAGAAATGGGAAGGACAGCAGATGAGAGCTTTTTACAAAGTAGAATGTTAAACAAAGGTAAGGGTCCAGCGGTACATTCCTTAAGAGTTCAGATAGACAGACGTAAATACAGCGACATAATGAAGCATAAGTTGGAATTACAAAAAAATCTAGATTTGCGTCAAGCGGAAATTATAGATTTGGGTAAAAATGAAGACGATACATGGTTTGTAGAAACAAGAATGAATGCCATTTTTAGAGCAAAGGCTGTTATTATAGCGACAGGAACTTTTTTAGGAGGGAAAATATTTATCGGAGAAATCTCTTACGACGGGGGACCGGATGGAATGTTTCCGGCATCTTTTTTGGGGAAATCTTTGAAAGACCTTGGGCTTAAATTACGCAGATTTAAAACAGGAACCCCAGCAAGAGTTAAGAAATCTAGCATAGATTTTTCTAAACTAGAGGCTCAAGAAGGAGATAAAACAATAATTCCTTTTTCTTATGATACTGACAACCCGGGTGAGAACAAAATGCTATGCTATATTAGTTGGACAAATGATGAAACCAAAAGGGTAATCATGGAAAATATACATCGCTCTCCACTATATAGCGGAAAAATTGAAGGTGTTGGTCCAAGATACTGTCCTAGCATAGAAGACAAAATGGTACGCTTTGCAGATAAACCAAGGCATCAATTATTTATAGAGCCTTGTGGATTGAATACAGAAGAAATGTATATACAAGGAATGTCGTCTTCGCTGCCAGAGGAAGTACAATTGAAATTTTATCATACAATTCAGGGCCTAGAAAACGCACTTATAACCAGACCAGCGTATGCTATTGAATATGATTGCGTTGATCCTGTACAAATGAACGCTACGTTAGAGTTTATTGAATATCCGGGACTTTACGGGGCAGGACAATTTAACGGAAGTTCTGGGTATGAAGAGGCTGCTGCACAAGGCTTGATTTGTGGGGTAAATGCTGCCTTAAAAATTTTGGGAAAGGAACAATTAGTTTTAGACAGAGCAACATCTTATATAGGAACGCTTATAGATGATCTTGTTACAAAGGGAGCGAATGAACCTTATAGAATGATGACATCTCGATCTGAATACAGACTTGTTTTACGGCAAGACAATGCAGATGAAAGGCTAACTCCTATAGGTAGAAGAATAGGATTGATTTCCGATGAAAGATGGAATAAATTTAAATTAAAGAAAGAAAAAAAGAAAAATGAGTTGCTAAGATTAAAAAAGACAGTTATACCACCATCAAACGAATTAAATTCTATTTTAGTTTCACGTGGAACATCAACAGTATCAACAGGAATTAGACTGATTGATCTATTGAAACGTCCGGAAATAAGCTATAATGATTTAAAAGATGTAGATCAAACCAGAGAAGAAATAGGGAAGGAAATACTTGAACAAGTTGAAATTGAAATTAAATATGAGGGATATATAAAAAAACAGTTGTCTCAAATAGAGCATATGAGAAAATTAGAAAATAAAAAACTACCAAATTCTATAGATTATAAAAACATAGCCGGATTGAGATTAGAGGCAAGAGAAAGGCTAGATGCTGTCAAACCGATTAATATAGGTCAGGCGTCTAGAATATATGGTGTGAGTCCAGCAGATATCTCAGTTTTATTAATATGGTTGAGTCAAAATAAAGAGGTAAAAGATGAAAAATAATGTGTTGGAGTTAATTAACAAGAAGCTTGGAATTAATTTAAATGAAAAAGCAATTAGTAGATTCGAAACATATATGGAAATGTTAATAGAATGGAATAAAAAAATAAATCTCACAGCTATTGTAAATCCAGACGAAATAGAAATAAAACATTTTTACGATAGTTTATTGGCATATGTGTATTTGAATCCACAAGAATCACTCAAATTAATAGATATAGGGACAGGTGCTGGGTTTCCAGGAATACCAATAAAAATAGCTAATCCAAGCCTCGAATTAACGCTGTTAGACAGTTTAAATAAACGTTTGCTATTTTTAAAAGAGCTACTACAAAACCTTGAGCTTGATGCAGAAATCTTACATTTACGAGCCGAAGAAGGAGCAAGACAAGAAAATTTAAGAGAAAATTTTGATATAGCAATTTCAAGAGCAGTTGCTCCGCTAAATATCTTGTCTGAATATTGTTTAGGATATGTTAGAGTAAATGGATGTTTTATTGCAATGAAAGGCCCTTCTGCATTCGCAGAAATAGAAACTGCTAATAATGCAATAGAGTTGATGGGGGGCTATATAGAAGAGGTTAAGGAGTTAGAGCTGCCAGACGAAAGCAAGCGAATAATTATAAAAATAAAGAAAATTAAAAAAACTCCAGAAGTTTATCCGAGGCATGGAGCTAAAATTTCAAAAAAACCATTATAGAATTAACACATATCAAAAAGATTTAAAAGGTATATTAATATAAAATTAAAATAATATAATAATATTTAATTTCATATGCAAAAAACGACAAATTATAGTAGTTACATATGTTATACTAAAAGTGCAGATAAGGTAATTACTTAATAACAAAGAGCTTTATCTGAACAATAATTTTATTATGTAAGAATAAGATGCATAGTAAAATATTAAAATTCTATGTTTACACATAGGAGCACAATTGATTCTGCGTACAAGTTTTTATTTACCTATATCCCTTTCTTATTCTATTTTATTCCTAAAATGGGCTGTACTATATAGTATGGCTCATTTTTTATTTAAAATGGAAAATGTTTCACATGAAACATAGAAACAAAATTAAAGCAATTGAATAGATAATAAAAAATTTTCATAATGTCTTTTAAACAAATAAAAATCGTGATATACTCATATTAGTAAAATAAGAGAGAGGATGTATAGATTGTTAGCAAAAGTAATTTCAATAGTAAACCAAAAAGGTGGAGTTGGCAAAACTACAACTGCTGTAAATTTGTCTGCAGCCATGGGAATGGCAAGACGAAAAGTATTGTTAATTGATATTGATCCTCAAGGAAACTCGACAAGTGGCCTTGGGATAAACAGAAAAGATGTAAAAATATCTTCATACGACATGCTTATAGGTAAAGCAAAAGCAGAAGATTCAATAATACATACAAATTATAAAAATTTAGATCTCATCGCGTCAAGTGTAAATCTTGCCGGGGCAGAGTTAGAGATTATAGAACTCGAGCATAGAGAGTCAAGGCTGAAAAATGCAATTTTACCATTGATAGATAAATATGATTACATTTTTATTGATTGTCCGCCTTCACTTGGCTTAATCACAACAAATGCATTGTGTTTAAGCAATAGTATTTTGGTCCCAATACAATGTGAGTATTATGCACTAGAAGGCCTTTCACAGCTCATGAATACTGTAAGAAGAATAAAAAGACAATATAATGAACACCTGGAACTAGAGGGTGTATTATTAACAATGTTTGATGGAAGATTAAATTTAACTCAACAAGTTGTTCAAGAAGTTAAAAAATATTTTCCTAAAAAGGTATTCTCAAATCCAATACCAAGATCTGTACGGCTATCAGAAGCACCTAGCTTTGGAAAACCAATAGCATATTTCGATAAAAATTCAAGAGGAGCTATTGCTTATAAAAATTTAGCCAAAGAAATAAAAAATAAAGAAGAGGGGGAACAATAATATGTCTGTTAAAAATCGTGGCTTAGGAAAGGGATTAGATGCTATATTTTTAGATAATGAAATAGAAAATAAAAATTCTACAATACTTCTAAAAATATCTGAAATAGAACCAAATAGAGAACAACCACGAAGAGAATTCGATGAAAAGGCATTGTCGGAATTAGCAGACTCTATAAGTCAACATGGAGTACTTCAACCATTATTAGTGCGCCCAATATTAGGTGGTGGATATCAAATTATTGCAGGTGAAAGAAGATGGAGAGCTAGCCGGATGGCAGGATTATCAGAGGTTCCCGTAATAATTAGAGAACTTAATGATTCCGAAAGTATGGAAATAGCGTTGATAGAAAACCTGCAGCGTGAAGATTTAACTCCAATTGAAGAATCTGAGGGATATAAAGTATTAATTGATACTTATGGATTAACTCAAGAAGAAGTCGCAAGAACTGTCGGAAAATCACGTCCGGCAATAACAAATGCATTAAGGCTACTTAACTTGCCAGATAAAATTTTAAAAATGTTAAAAGAAAACCTTATTTCTGCTGGTCATGCCAGAACGTTGCTTTCATTAGAGGAAAAAGAATTAATGGAAGCAGTTGCAAATAGAGTTATAGCACAATCAATGTCTGTAAGAGAATTAGAAAAACTAATTCAAGAAATAAATAATCATTCTAAAACAAAAAAGAAAAGTAAATATATTAAGAAAAACAACTTTTTCTCGGAAGTAGAATTGTCTCTTAAACAATATCTAGGAAGAAAAGTAAAAGTGTGTCAGAAAACCGATAAAAAAGGCATATTAGAAATAGAATTCTACAGTGAAGAAGATCTAGGCGAAATAGCTAGACGTTTAGCTGGAGACATATAAATATTCAAATAAATATTGTAATGCATTTAATGAATAAATGGAGGTAATAGAATGTTAGACATTAAAGTAATAAGAAGCAATCCAAACTATGTAAAACAAGCTATGAAAAACAGAAATAATCCAATGGATGAGAAAATTGATGAGGTATTAGAAATAGATAAAAAAAGAAGAAAAATAACAGCAAACGTTGAATCAATGAAGGCAGAACAAAATACTTTTAGCAAAAGTATACCTCAGAAAAAAAAGTCGGGGGAAGATATAACAAAATTAATGTCTGATTTAAAGAAACTGTCAGATGACATAAGCAATTTAAATATAGAATTAAATGAATTAGAAGAAAAACAAACACAAATTTTGTTATCTATTCCAAACATTCCGCATGAAAGTGTGCCTGTTGGAATCGATGATTCACAAAATGTCGAAATACGAAAATGGGGTCAGCCAAGAGAATTTAATTTCGATATTAAAGCGCATTGGGATTTAGGTAAAGAATTAGGAATATTGGATTCCGAAAGAGCAGCAAAAGTTACAGGAAAGAGATTTCATTTCTATAAAGCAGCGGGAGCAAGGCTAGAGAGAGCCATAATCAACTTTTACTTAGATACACATACTAAAAGAGGATATACAGAAATACTGCCTCCTTTCATGGTTAATCGGGCTTCTATGACAGGGACTGGACAGCTGCCAAAATTCGAAGAAGATGCATTTAAAATAACTTCAGAAGATTACTTTTTAATTCCAACGGCAGAGGTTCCGGTTACTAATTTTCATAGAGATGAAATACTATTAAAAGAGGAATTACCCAAAAAGTATTGTGCATATTCTGCATGCTTTAGAGCAGAAGCTGGCTCTGCAGGAAGAGATACAAGAGGATTAATTAGGCAACATCAATTTAATAAAGTAGAGCTAGTAAAATTTGCAGATCCAGAAAAATCATACGATGAATTAGAAACTCTAACAAATGATGCAGAAAAGGTTTTGCAAGAGTTAGAACTCCCCTATAGAGTAGTGGCACTGTGTACTGGAGACTTAGGATTTACATCGGCGAAAACATACGATATAGAAGTTTGGATGCCTTCATATAACAAATATTTAGAAATTTCCTCTTGTTCAAATTTCGAGGATTACCAAGCTAGAAGAGCTGCAATAAGATATAAAAACAATATAAAAGATAAAGCAAAGCTAATTCATACTCTAAATGGTTCCGGAGTTGCCGTTGGCAGAACAGTAGCTGCAATATTAGAAAATTGTCAAAATGAAGATGGAAGTATAACAATACCAAAAGTATTGGTACCATATATGGGAATAAATGAAATAAAGGCTTAATAAGAAAGTTATCCACAAAGTTTTAATAATCTGTGGATAACTTTTTAAATTATTATAAACTATATGATTAAATAAAAAAGTGTAGGATATAATAAATGAAGGGAATGTCAAAACAAGCAAACAGCAGGTAAAATTTTATAAAATTTAGTAAAAAACCAACAAATGGTATAAAAATACAAAATATATGTTGACAAAGAAAAGGAAATGTAATATAATAAAATATGTCACTCGGTGGCATATTAGATTTGGCGGCATAGCTCAGCTGGCTAGAGCATTCGGTTCATACCCGAAGTGTCGATGGTTCAAGTCCATTTGCCGCTACCATATTTCAAATATGGCCCGGTGGTCAAGCGGTTAAGACACCGCCCTTTCACGGCGGTAACACGGGTTCGATTCCCGTCCGGGTCACCATTAAACATTTAATCAATCCAATCAAAGCCAAAAAATAATAAGGCAATTAAATTTAAAGTAATATGAACCCTGTTTCTTTCATATAGAAACAGGGTTTATGCTATTTAAAAATATTATATAAAATTTAGAAGAATAATCATTTTACAAATTAATAAGAAAATGCTAAAATGTAATAAATTAAGAAATATATAGTAATTGATAAAAAGATAGGTTGGCTCTTTGGTGGATAAAGTAAAGAAATTATTCGATGAAATCAATATGACTTGGCCTAAAGTCATTATCTTTACAATTATCGTTGCTGCATATACGGCATTAATAAATCAAGTATCATTTTTAGAGACATTGCTATTAGTTTTGAATGGTGGATATTATTTGCAATTATTATTATAATGAATTGTAAAAAACCAATAGAGTCGGAAACTAAAACATTTACATTTTTTTGATTAGCCAGCCTTTAATATACCTAATAAAAGTGCCGTTTTTAGGATTAGGAATTTTGGGGTATTATACTAATTGGATTATATGGACACAATACTCACATTTTCAATGGCCTTCATAGGTTGGTACATGAAAAAGATAATTTATTGGGATTATTAATTTTATCACCCATGGTTTTATTTTTATTAGTCATTGCCGGAGATTACATTTAAAAAACAATCTATAATTTTCCTAATCATTTATTAAGAGCAATTATTCTAGTCGACGAAAATAAAAACGAATATGTCTATGAGCTTAGCGTAGGCAATGGAACTTATGAGATTAAAGAAAAATAGCTGTAAATCACTATTTTTAAATTAAATGAAATTGATAAATATATTATCAATGTGCATATATCCGAGTAAATATAAAAATATGTACGAGTGCAGAAATATTTTCAACAATGAAAAAGAAGTTTGTTGAAAATATTTTTTATTAAAACCATACAATTTAAAACACATAATTGCATAAAAATTAATCTAACCAATGATAAAAAATTAAACAATTTATCAATTGATTTTTAGACAAAAATATAGTATAATTATTACAATAAAAAAAATAAAATGATTGTGGTAAATAAGAGGAGATATAAATATGAAAAAGATAATTAATATTTTTGTTAGTATGTTTTTAATATCTGCGATTTTATTTAATTTACAATTTACAGTTTCAGCCAAAGATAATGATCAAGTTGCCAACTCCGATCTTTTAATATCTTGTATACTTGCCTATAGTAATGAGCCATGGAATACGCTCAATGGCCTTAGCTCTAGAAGTAAATCCATAGATAAACTATTTGCGGGGTATACAAATAATATAAATTTTAAAGGATGGACTCTAGAAGATTATATTATAAATACTTCTTTAGATTCAGATTATAGTTTTTCAGCCATAACTCTTAAAAAAGACAATAATATAATCATAGCATTTAGAGGAACCGACTCCGGTATGTTTATGGAAAATAAAAGATATATTTTACCTTTTACCACCCATCCGCAAGCAAAATTTGCCTGCAACTACCTTAATAAAATAATGAATTCCAATATTGTAGATGAGAATACTAAAGTATATTTAACAGGCCATTCTTTGGGTGGATACCTTGCTGTATATGCATTTGGAAATGCGTTAAATTATAGCCCATGGCAAAATCAGATAGTTAATGTAACTGTGTATAACGCTCTTGGTATTGGTTTAACCGATAATCGAAATATAAGAAAAGTATTAAAATCAAAAGATGTAGATAGGTTAACATATTATAGGGTAAAAGGTGACATAGTATCACAGATTGGGACTCACTTTAAAAATCAGATTACAGTAGATTATGAGAAGTTAAATATAGATAACTGCTTAAACAAACATCAAGCAGAAAGTCCACATTCTTTGCAACACTTTTTACCTGGTTTATACGAAGATGAGATTCAAGAAAGAGCTCTTTAAAAGAGTTCTTTTTCTTTTTTAATATGACTCTGGCTTTACTAATAAATTCTTGGAGCTAATTAAATGTTAAATATACACAAAAAAACGAGCATTAAATTTCCAGTTATTTTAACAGTAAAGCAGTTGACAAAGCAGAAAAAACATGATAGAATAAATGAGCCGAAGGGAAAAAGCACAAAAAGCGAAGGGAAATGTGCAAATCTGATACCGAAAGGGATGAAAAAAATCAATAAAAAGGTATTGACAACGGCAAAATGGAGTGATATAATAGATATCACGCTGCGAACGAGAAGTAAAGGGAAGTCGTGAGCAGAGATAGGATCTTGAAAATTAAACAACGACAAGAACCCGTAATTAATTTGAGGAATACAAACAAGTATTTCCGGAATAAATACGAAAAGATATACAAGCTAGTGTATCGAAACGAGCAGGAAAGAAATTA
>CALWVF010000032.1 GCA_944384925.1 uncultured Clostridia bacterium | reverse complement strand
ACTGATACTAAAATTATATTTACATTATTTACCTTAGTGGAACACTATGTTATACTATAATAATAAAGTTTCAATAGGAGGTGAACTTATTGGCAATTTCTAAATGCAATTCAAGAATAGCTATAACTATCAGTAAAAATTTAAAGAAAAAGTTAGAAAAAGTATGTGAAGAAGAGCAACGTTCTATTTCAAATCTTTGTTCTTCCCCTGTGCTAAGTTTGTTACAATTTTTTTGCCTCCATCAACCTGCGAGTTCTTAAGAATCATTACATAATAAAAAATCTAACTTTTATAGCTAGATTTTTCTTTTGTCAATCAATTAATGCCTGTATATATTTTTCTACGAATTTTCTACGAATTTAGTTTTAATTTTGTTTTTTAAAATTCTCAGTAAAACTGCTTTGTCACACATTTATTAGCATTATAAACCCCATGAATGCTAGGAATTTATAAACTTTAATAATCATAAACAATATTAATCGTTATTTAATTCTTGACTTTCGGGACGTAGAGGCCGCAGGTTCGACTCCTGTCACCTCGACCACGGAGCCCTCGGAGGAAAGTCGCGCACATGGTTGTGTGTGATTTTTTATTTTTAGGCACACGTCTTTAGTCTTTGTATCCCTTATAACTACTCGCACAAATGAGTCCCTGTGAGCAATTCACGTTTAGAACTTTTATTTTTACTAAAGTTCTGTTCTTTACATTTTAAGTCTTCACACTTTTTATAAATACCTCGATCATACAGTTACACTTATTTAAGTATAATGTAATTTTTATGTAACAATTATAATGTTTCTGAAAAGTAAATATATAAACATAGCTAAAAATAATAATTGAAGGGAAAACTAATAATAAGTTTATGAACAAACGTTTTTTATCACTACCACTTACTTGCTTATGTATATTTTTCTATTTATGTACAGTTTTAAATGTTTCTGTGTTTGCTTCTGAAGCGCTTATAAACTATGAAAAGTACACTTCATTATCGGAATCAAATTTTAAAATACCAAGTAAAATTATAAATGTGCCTTACATAAATCAAAATGAAATTGTTTACGGATGTGAAGCAGTTAGTGCCACTATGCTACTTCAATATTATAAATATAGTATTTCTGAAAAAGATTTCACAGATAACTATTTAATTCAGAAAGATTGGTATCAAGACAGTGATGGCAAAATTTACGGTCCTGATCCTAATGCAGCATATCCAGGTAACCCTTACATAGCGGGTGGAAACAACTGTGGCTTTGGAAGCTATGCCTGCTCAACTGCAAAATCTATAGACAAAATATTAGATTTTTCAAAACACAAAACTAAGGTTACTACAGGAATGAGTTTGGATGATCTTATTTCAAATTACATAGATAAAGATGTCCCCGCTTTAATTTGGGCAACAATGGATATGAAACAAAGTAATTCCGGATTTTCCTGGATTGTAAACTATGTCGATGAAAACTCTCCTTACAAAATTGGTGATGTATTTACCTGGATACGTGGCGAGCATTGCTTGGTTTTGGTAGGATATGATGATGATAACTATTATTTTAATGATCCATATAAAAACCATGGATTAGTTTATTATGAAAAAAGTTTGGTAAATCAAAGGTTTTTAGAGCTAGGTAAGCAATCAGTTGTTATTTTAGAGCAAAGGGTCATTTAATAATTTAATTGTAAACTTAAATAATAATTTGATAATCCTCTTAAGTTTATTTTAGAGTATTAATGCATTGACAAATCAAATTTTAACTTTCGGAGAAAACGATAAAGGAAAATGCATACTTTCGCGCAATTCATCTTATTATTTAAAGCATAAAAGTAATAAACAAAATCAGAGCTAGATATGGGTTAAATCCTATATTTTGCTCTGATTTTTTATTTTATCTTAATTACAAATTTTCAGCTTGAGAAAACTTTTTTAATAAAGTTTCAGTCGTTAAACCTTCTTTTTCTTTACCTGAAACATCAAAAATAATTTTACCGTTTGATATCATTATAAGTCTCGTTCCAAATTTTATTGCATCGCTCATGTTATGAGTTATCATGAGAGTTGTGAGATTATCTCTTTTTACTATATAATCTGTTTCAGCTAAAACTTTTTGGGCAGTTTTAGGATCAAGTGCCGAGGTGTGTTCATCGAGCAAAAGAATTTTAGGCTTTTTTATTGTTGCCATTAATAGTGTAAGTGCCTGTCTTTGCCCTCCAGAAAGTAACCCAACTTTTGTTTTTAAGCGATCTTCTAGCCTTAAATCCAGATTAGAAATAATCTCCTTGTATCTGCCTAAAGTGTGTTTATAAATACACCATTTTAATCCTATTTTGTTACCCTTTTTACTGGCAAGCACAAGGTTTTCGTAAATTCTCATATCAGAGGCGGTACCCATTAATGGATCTTGAAAAACCCTACCGATTTGCTTTGCTCTAATATGTTCAGGCTTGCTTGTTATATCGATTCCATCCATAAAGATTTCACCAATATCAGGTTTAATTCTTCCTGCAATTAGATTCATAAGAGTCGATTTTCCAGATCCGTTTGAGCCAATAATAATAACAAATTCTCCCTTTGCTACGTTTAAGTTAAAATTATCTAATACAACCTTTTCATTTACGGTCCCCTTTATTAAATACTTTTGAAATATTATGTAGCTTTAGCACATTACCCCTCCCCTCTTTTTCAGAAACTTAGGCAAGGCTAATGCACTCGCAACAATAATAGCCGAAAACAATTTTAAATCACTAGGAGACATTCCTACTTGTAATGCAACCGCTATTATAGTTCTGTATAAGACTGAGCCTAAAACCACAAAAAACAGTTTTATTATAAAGTTAATATCCTTTTTCATAAAAGTTTCACCTATTATAATTGAAGCTAGTCCACAAACAAGTGCTCCTGTACCCATATTAATGTCGGCATAACCATGGCTTTGAGCAACAAGCGAACCAGAAAAAGCAATGAGGCCATTACTTAAAGCTAATGCTATAATCTTCATTATACCTGCGTTTATGCCTAAGGCACGAACCATATTTTTGTTATTACCTGTAGCACGTATTGCATAGCCTATTTCTGTCCCAAAAAACCAGTATAAAGATAAAATAATTACTACACAGGTTAACAATCCTACTGCAATAGAAGACACAATTTGTGAACCCGAATTAAAACTCTTGAATAACTCATTTATGCAAGTAAAAATTGTTTTTTTCCCCAGTAATGGAATATTAGCCTTACCCATAATTCTTATATTTATAGAGTATAAAGCTGTCATAGTTAGTATCCCTGCCAAAATTCCAGGGATTTTCAACTTTATATGTAAAAAGCCTGTCACGCAGCCTGCAACAATTCCTGCCAAGCTTGCTATTAAGAGACATAAAATTGGATTTACTCCATTCAATATTAATATTGCGCTGACACTTCCACCAAGAGCCAAGCTGCCGTCAACTGTAAGGTCTGCAAAGTCCAAAATTCTAAATGTTATATACAGTCCAATCACCATAATTCCCCAAATTAAACCTTGAGATATGGCACCCAGTATAGTTAAAATTAATCCCATGTTTTTCCTCCTCTAAATTATTCTATGTGCGTAAACTCAGCTATTTTGATGAGTTTATCTGGTACTCTAATATTTAACATATTTATAATATCAGCATTTAAAGTAAGCTGATTTTCCTCTAAGTATTCTATTGGCATATACTGAGGCATTTTGTCGTTCATCAAGATTTCATATGCTTGATGAGCTGTTAACTTGCCTAATTTATAGTAATCCATTCCAAATGTTCCAATTGCACCTTTATGAACAACATTTGTTTCTCCACACACTATGGGTATTCCTGCTAGAGTTGCAATACCTGAAATTGTCGGCATAGTAGAAGCCATCATATTGTCGGTCGGTGTGTAAATTGCATCAACAGACACAATCATGTCTTGAACTATCTGGTTTACCTCCGATGACTGCGAAACGGTAAATACTTGAGACTTTAATCCTAGCTTTTCTATTTCTTTAATAGCCAGCTCTGCTTGGTAAGCTGAGTTAACTTCATTAGAACAAAATAGTATTCCAATACTTTCAGTCGATGGTTTTAATTCTTTAATAAGATTTATTTGTTTTTTGACCGGTGCTAAATCAGATGTTCCAGTAATATTAGTATTAGGATTTTCATTTGATTCAACCAGCCCTGCAGCCTCCGGAGAAGTTATTGCTGTCACAAGAATTGGTATATCTTTGCTTACATTCGCCATTGCTTGGGCTACTGGTGTTCCGATAGCTAAAACTAAATCAGTGCTTTTGTTGACTAACTTATTTGCTAAAAGATAACAATTAGATTGTTCACCCTGAGCATTTTCATAATCTAAAATAATATTTTCACCATCTACTAACCCATGCTCTTCAAGACCATCTATAAATCCTAATCTGGCTGCATCTAAAGCATCATGTTCCACAAGCTGCAATATACCAATTTTAATCTTATCTTCTGATTTTGTACTATCATTTAAAGCTATAAACAGCAAGAACAGTAAGATTAGCGAGACTGCAAGAAAAAGAATAATTTTACTACTTTTTTTCAAATTTATCCCCCACATATTAAAGATTTTTATTTTAACTAATAATAAATTTCAGTATCGGTCATCCCACTTAACATATTTTAAAATAATCATTATTGTTTTCTCCCTCAAAATAAAAATAGAGCCAACTAAATGTAAGTTGGCTCAAAAACATAAAAATAAAGAGCCATCATAGATATTTAGCAAAACGCTAAACCTTATATCTACGACAGCTCAAAAATTATCGTAAATATAAGGTTACCTATAATAGCTCATATAAATTTTTATAAAACTCAAAGATAAAAAATTCATTTTTAACACCTCAATTTATTGTTTTTTATTATAACATAAACTACATAAACTTTTAATTTTGTCAAGATTTTACTTTTTATTTTATACAGTTTTATAAATATTAGTATACCTTTTTATACGCCTCACTACTTCATAACAAAAATTTTACGTTGTGTAATTGTATTTATTTGTTATATATATATAATAAAAATATATATTTAAATCAATTATAATATAAAATATATAATTTTATATGCTTTTTAAATTTAATCTGATATATTAGGTTAATTTTAATAGATGTATTCTATGTTTTTCCTTAAATTGACACATGCTTAAAGTTCACTTTGTATTGCATCAACAAATTTATATTATGTTTTAAAAATTTTAAAAAAGTATTGACTCTGACACAATGTAATAGTCTATTATATAAATAGAGCTTGAAACTGCTTAAATAAAAACTTAAGGCCGGCCAAATTTTCAATTAATTTCTACAGCTCTAAATAAAGTTCTTTCAAAAGGAGGGATAAATTTATGAAAACAGTAAAACAAGTTTCGCATTTAACTGGATTAAGTATTCGTATGCTTCATCATTATGATAAAATAGGTTTATTTAAACCTAGTAAGTTTTCTAAATCTGGCTACAGGCTATATAGTGATGATGATTTAGAAATTTTACAGCAAATTCTATTTTTTAAGGAATTGGATTTTCCCTTAAAAGAAATAAAAAATATAATAAATAATCCATCTTTTGATAGAAAAAAAGCATTAATCAATCACAAGGATTTATTAATTTTGAAGCGTAATCGATTAAATAAGCTTATAAACCTTGTTGATAAAACACTGAAAGAGGAGATGATAAATATGAGTTTTAAAGAATTCGATGTATCCGAATTGAAAAAAATAATCAAAAAATATGCCGATGAAGCCGAAAAACTTTATGGGCAATCAACAGCCTATAAAGAATTTAAGAACAAAACAGCTAATTATTCTGAGCAAGATTGGTACCAGACAAACAAAGATGCCGATATAATTATTTTAGAATTTATAGATCTTATAGATAAAGGACCGAGTTCAGCAGAAACTCAAGCACAAGTGCAAAAGTGGAAGGATTTTATAACAAACAACTGGTATAATTGCACTAATGAGATTTTACTAGGATTGGGAAAAATGTATGTTGAAGATGCTAGATTTAAAGAAAACTTTAATAAGCATAAAGAAGGTTTAGCTGAATTTATAAACAAGGCAATTCAAATTTATTGCAAATAATTATAACGCCACCAAAAATAACTTGGTGGCGTTATTTATGATTAATTTTTTTCTAATAATATCTTCGTTGTTCAAGTCAATTTTAAAATTGTTATGCCATGAAACAATCCTCATTTTAATATTCAATATTTCCTATATGTGAAAATTTTAGTAACTTTACACAGGATGAATCTTGTTTTCCATATCTACACTTTTAGAGTTAATTTTATATTTATTATTTCTTCTTTTTTCAAAAAATTCTCTTGCTACCTTTGGAAACTGTGCATATGAAAGTACATCTTCTTCTTGCTCAATTAAATCACTTATTTCTGATTTTAACTTTTCTAATTCTGGCTCTAATAAATCTGCAGGTCTACATTCAATTGTCTCATCATCACCTATTATTTTATTTCTAAACTCTTCTGAAATAGGTATAGGTGTTGCACCATATTTTCCTGCAACTAAATTTTTAAATTCATTAGTACAAACTTTATATCTTTCTTCCATTATAACATTAAAAACAGACTGAGTGCCAATTATTTGTGATGTGGGTGTAACCAATGGTGGATAACCAGCATCTCTTCTAACTCTTGGTATTTCTTCTAACACATCTTTTAATTTATTTTCTTTACCAGCTTGTTTAAGTTGAGATATTAAATTTGATAGCATTCCTCCTGGCACTTGATATATAAGAGCATTTGTATCTATTGTTAACAACCTTGTGTCTAGAAGACCAGTATCTATATATTTATTTCTTAATAACATAAAATAGTCTCTTATTTCATTCAGTAACTTTAAATTCAATCCTGTATCATAATCAGTGTTATCCAATGCTGCAACCATAGCTTCTGTTGGTGCATGTGAGGTCCCTAAAGATAATGGAGACATTGCTGTATCTATCATATCAGCACCAGATTCTATTCCTTTTAATAAGCACATAGAGGCAAGTCCTGATGTATAATGAATATGCAATTGAATTGGAATACTAACATTATTTTTTATAGCTTTAACTAGACTTTCAGTTTTATAAGGAGTTAATAAAGCAGCCATATCTTTTATGCATATTGAATCCGCTCCTATATTTTCAACTCGTTTTGCATAATCAACATAATATTGATTATCAAATACAGTACCTGTTGTATAAGAAATAGCTATTTGAACATGTGCACCCTCGCTCTTAGCTGCTTTTACTGCTACCTCTAAATTCCTTATATCATTAAGTGCATCGAATATTCTTATTATGTCAATCCCATTACTTACTGACTTTTTAACAAAATACTTTAACACATCATCTGCGTAATGTCTATAGCCAAGCATATTTTGACCTCTAAATAACATTTGCAACTTTGTTTTTGGGCACTCTTTTCTTATAACCCTAAGCCTTTGCCAAGGGTCCTCATTTAAAAACCTTAAGCAAGCGTCAAATGTTGCCCCTCCCCAACATTCTAAAGAATAAAATCCTATTTTATCTAATTTATTTAAAATAGGTAACATATCTTCTATTGGCATTCTTGTTGCAATCAACGATTGATGTGCATCCCTCAAAACTGTTTCAGTAATTAATATTCTTTTACTCATAATAATAAGCTACACGCTGCCCCCATTTCTCTCATAAATTTCGATTCCTATAAAAATATTAATTTAATAATATTACTTTTTGGCCAGATTCTACACTTTGGCCTTCTTTTACATTAACCTTTAAAACTATTGCATCTTTATAAGCCTTAATTTCATTTTCCATTTTCATCGCTTCAAGAATAAACAAAATATCTCCTTTATTCACTTTGTCGCCATCCTTAACCTTAACAGAAATAATAGTTCCAGACATAGGCGCATCTATAGAATCTGCATTAATATATTGCTCTTTATTATTATCCTGAGCATTTGATGTTGAGTCAGAAGATCTACTATTTATATTTTCTGCATCATTTTCTAGCTCTTCAACTTGCACATCATAAGCTACCCCATTAACAGTAACTCTTAAATGTTTCATAAAAATTCTCCTATACTTTTATTATATTAATAACGTTTATATTTGAATATTTGAATGTTTCTTAGGGATTTTGTTCATTATTTTCTGAGATAACATTTCTAATGAATAACATATTTTAATTCTTGTATCTTCTATTGATATAATATCATCAACAAAGCCTAACTTTGCCGCATTAATAGCTGGTAAGTGGCTCTCTTTATAATTTGATATGATTTTTTTCCTATCTATAAATGGTTCTTTCATACTTTTTAATTCATCTGAACAGACGATTTCCGCTTCAGTTTCTAGTTTTAATGAAGATATAGAAGACTCCTCCCATGCATATGTCACATCACTATTAGTACCTTTTCCAGCTAAAGCAATATATAAAGTCCCATACACTTCTCCAGTAATTATAGTAATTTTCACATTAGTTGCATCTGAATATACGTTTGCTACCTTACTAGCTTCTTTTAATGATTCAAATTCCTTTGAATCTATAAATGTAATTAGCGGAATAGAAAAGGCATCACAAAATCTAATAAACCTGGTAATTTTATCGCATGATTGTTTATCTAACAATTCCTTAACAGAAATTATAATTCCAACACTTCTTCCTTCAAACCTAGCAAACCCTATTCTAGCCGCATCCCCATAGTCTATTTGAATCTCAAAAAACTCTGAGTCGTCAAAAATCGAAATTATAGTATCGGCTTTGCTAAATTTATCACCTTTCTTTATTTCAATATTATAATTACTTTTTAACTCTTCTAAAGGTGCTTGAGATAAATTATTTGATGGCAAAATTGATATTAATTTTATTGCACTATTTATTGCCTCCTCACAATTTGTAACATTTATATGGCTTATTCCAGATTTTCTAACAAACTCACTAGAGGAATTTGCTCCACTTGTATCTATTCCTAAGTATGCATCATCAGTCATTATTAAAAAATCTGCAGACGATGCTATTAATGCACTAGTACCAAAACAGTTCCCAGCTATAATTGATATTTGTAAAACAACTCCTGAAAGTCTATTAACATTCGAAAGCAATTCACTATAAGAATTAAGCATATTAACTCCTTGACTTAAGTTTGCTCCTAATGAATCATATATTCCAATAATAGGAAATCCTGTTTTAGATGCTAAATCATATAATTTACATATTTTAGAACACTGAAATGTTGATATTGCTCCACTATTTCTTTGCATATCTTGAGAAAATGCATATGCAGGAATATTATCTATATATCCAAATGCCGTCCTTACTTCTGCATAACTATTGTCAGACTCTACAAAGGGTTCTAATTCTACAAAATTTTCTTTTCCAAAAAGCATTTGTAATCGACGATATGCATTTGTTTCCGGTAAAACATTATATTTTTCCATATAGTTTTCCTCCAAAATTTTATTATAAATTTTTTACAATAAGAATATATCATCATCGATTAAGTCATAACACAGTAAAATATTTATATAAAATTAGTTAATCTTTTCAACTCTTCATCTGTTAAATCACGCCACCTGCCAGGCTTTAGCATACCCAGCTTTATCGTTCCAATTGATATTCTTTTCAGCCTTGCTACTTCTATTCCAAGATAATCACACATTTTTCTTATTTGTCTATTACGTCCTTCTTTTAAAACTATTTCTATGACTGCCCTTTCAGGATATTCAGATATAAGTTTAACTTCTGCAGGTGCTGTAGTTTTCCCATCTATGTCTATACCCACCCTTATCTTATACATTTGTTCTTCACTTATTCCTGGCTTCACAGTGACTCGATACGTTTTTGTTACATGTTTCGATGGATGTGTTATACTATTAGCAAATTCTCCATCATTTGTCATTATCAATAAACCTTCCGAATCTTTGTCTAACCTTCCAACAGGATATACTCTCTCTGGTATATCAGATACTAAATCTGCAATACATTTCCTTCCTTTTTCGTCACTCATCGTAGTTATGTATCCCCTAGGCTTATTAATAATTATATAACGATTTTTATTTAAATCTGAAGATACAATTTTTTTGTCTACAACAACTATTTTGTCTTTTTGAGGGTCAACCTTGTCTCCTATATGAGCTACTATTCCATTTACTTTTACCAATCCTTTTGATATCAATTCCTCAGATTTCCTTCGAGAAGCTACACCACAATCTGCAAGTATCTTCTGTAACCTCACTTTTTTATTCAAATTAATACCTCCAACTTAAACTTCTAATTATTTTAATTAAATAATTTAAATAAAAAACTTTTTATGTTATAAATTATGCTTTTCTTTACCATTATTTTATTATCATTGCTTGCAACTAAATCATTAACAGCTACAACCTCATCATTAAGTTTATACTTTATTTTTCCTATAATTTGCCCCTTACACACCGGTGCATATAAAAACGATGGCATTTCTATTATTCTTTCTAATTTATCTATATCTTCATTAGGTAGTGTTACCATTGATGTAGTCCCACCAATTGCAAATACTTTATCTAACATTCCTCCAACAACATCTACCTCTAGTTTTGTAGAACTATCATTAAGTTCAATGCTTTTAACTTTAGAAAAACCATAGTTAAACATTTCCTCATGATCTTTCCAATCGTCTCTATCGTTCAATGTAACTGCCACTAAGCGTACTCCATTTCTCTCTGCACACGATACTAAACATCTTCCAGATTTGCTAGTAAACCCAGTTTTTATTCCTACACAGCCATCATACATCTTTAATAACCTATTATGATTGCTATAGCAATGAACTTCTTTTGGTTCTATAAAATTCACTTTGGCACTTTTCTGCGATACAATATCATAAAATTTTTTATTTTCCATTGCATAAGCTCCAAGAACAGACATATCATATGCAGTCGAATAATGTTCATCAGAGTCAAGTCCTGAAGGAGTAACAAAATTAGTATCTATCATCCCTATCTGCTTAGCTCGTTCATTCATTAATTTTGAAAATTCTGCTGCAGAACCTGATATTGCAATTGCAATTGAATTAGCTGCATCATTTCCAGAGCACATCATCATCCCCTTTGCTATATTAGAAATAGTTATTACATTACCAGGCAGCAAACCCATTGAAGAGCCTTCTACACGTACCATTTCATCTGTTATTTTAATCTCCTTATCATTAGAATCTGCCTGCTCTAGTGCAAGCAATGCTGTCATAATTTTAGTAGTACTTGCCATAGAACGTCTTTCTCTTTCATTCTTGCTAAATAGTATTCTGTTGTCATTTGCAGAAATTAAAATTGCAGAACTTGCAGATGTATTAGGTTCATTCAATACTTGTTCACTTCTAACATATTTTTTATCACAAAAGAAAAAAATTAAAAAAGTTAGTAAAACAAAAGATATAATTTTCTTATACAAAATTAACACCTTCCAATTATATAATTTAAATAAGCAACGTTTACTATTCAAATTAATTATATTTCCTTTTATGATATATGTTAAAAAACAATACATATATTCCTATTACATTAAATACGAGCCCTGTAAACTTATTACAGTATTATTAACATACCATAACAATCAGGGCTCAATAGATTACAATTTTAGATTTCTTTTTTTATTTCTTCTGTTACAGTCGAATCTTTACTTTTCTTAGAGTCTTTCTTAAAAAATGATTTTACTTTGTCAATAAGTTCAGGAAGCATACTTATAATTCTATCTGTAGAATCTGTATATGGCTCTACTTGTAACATTTTTACTTCACCATTACTAATAGATACAAATGCAATCGGTTGAACTGTTACTCCTGCTCCTCCCCCTCCTCCAAATAGTTCTCTATCGTTATTCTTTTTGCCCGAAAAATCTGATCCACCTGAAACAAAACCATAAGAAATTTTAGATAATGGAATTAATATTGTTCCATCTGGAGATTTAATAGGTTCTCCAACAACTGTACTAGAATCTACCATTTCCTTTATCTTTTCTATTGTAACATTCATCATTCCTTCTATTGGATGGTTTCCCATACCAAACACCACCTTAAAATTTATTTTTTTAAACTTGATAATTTAATTATATCTTTATGTTTTTGAATATCCTTAATTGTCGAAACAGCAATTATAAATATTTTTAAAACCTTAATATGACATTTAAATTTGAATTTCACAGTTGTTTTTCCCTCATTAAATCCTGCTGAAACATTTATATGACTTTTCTCTATTCTTTCAACATTTGAATTTAATATTGATAATGACGGATAAAGTAATGAACAAACACAACCATATTTTTTAGCTGTATCTGCTGCATCATTTCCAACAAGAATTAAATTTAAATTTAGTGTATCAATTATAAGGCTTTTAAATACTTTGCTACTAACTTTTAAAGATAATGATGCTAAACATTTTATAAATTCTATAACTTCATATAAGTTTTTATCTTTTATCAAATTTTTAAAATCTATTTTTTTATCTTCTATTTTTATATCCTTTTCTATAGTTTTGGTTACCTCTTTAGGTAAAATACGGTATGTAAATAATAAAAACCTAATTTTAACAGTAAGTTCTTTTTTCAACTCTGCTGTTACATGCAAGGAAGGAAAAATTATAATTGAAGCTAACAACAATAATATTCCTATTAATATATATAATATTAACATACAGCTCTCCTTATATTCCTTAGCGATAAACTTAATTTAACATTTAGGTTTAATTACCTTTTATAATAATAGGTGTAAAAGTTAAATTTCCTTAGGCACTGGCGGAAGTTCAGATATACTTTCCAGGCTAAAACATCTTAAAAAAGTCTCAGTTGTACCATATAGCAATGGCCTGCCTGGCAATTCTAGTCTTCCCTTCTCTTCTATTAAACCCTTAGAAATCAGTCCGCTTACTATACTCGAACAATCAACCCCCCTTATCTGTTCTATAAAAGATTTAGTAACAGGCTGATTATAAGCTACTATAGCCAAAACTTCCATTGAAGCAGATGATAAGGGGACATTTCTCCTAATATCCATTATATCTTTTATATATTTTTCAAATTGAGGTTTTGTAGATAATTGGTACTTATTGTTTAATTTTATTATGAATATACCCCTATATTCATTTTCATAATTGTCTATCATTGTTTCTATAACATTTCTTAATGTACTCTTATCTACCTCTAAAGTTTCCGACATTTTTTCTAATGAAACAGGTTCTCCACAAGCAAATAATATAGACTCTATAGCAGCTTGTAATTCCTTAATATTCACATTTTTTCACCCTATTATTTATTAACTTTATTTTAACCAAATTATCGTTCTCTTCTACTTTTATTCTCTTACTTTTTACTAACTCTAGCACCGCTAAAAATGTAGCAACCAATTCTGATTTTTCCTTTGCACAATCATAAATACTTTCATACTCTATTTCCTTATTATTCCATAGCTTCCTTAATATATGTATAATTTTTGAAGCAACTGATATAATATGTTTTGATATAATTTCAGCAAACTTTTCTTTTTTAGGTGGTAAATTTCTCTCATTTCTATCAATCACTCTTATATATGAACTTAAAAGTTCATCTGCACTATGATTTCTTGAATATTCATTATCAAATTTTAAATTAACAGGTTCTCTAACAAATGTGTTAAATTTAATCATATTTTTAAGCATTTCCGACATTTCTTTACATTCTTTATATTCAATAAGTTGCCCTGTAAGTTCTCTTTTTAATTCATTTACGTCTTCATTTTTAGGCAATAGGGAAACTGTTTTTATATATACAAGTCTAGCTGCCATTTCCAAAAATTCACTAGACAAATCCATATCTAATTTTTCCATATTTTCAATATGCTCCATATATTGCTCTAACAATAATGAAATCTGTATATTATATATATCAAGTTTATGTTTAGAAATTAAATACAACAATAAATCAAGAGGACCTTCAAATTCCGGTAATTTATAAACTATTTTATCCATATTATTCACCTAAATCATATCATTGGTTAACAATTAACTAAAGAAGATAAAAGGCAATGATGTAAACCATATGATACCATTATATAAATAAAATTGAATAACGCTTAATGGTCTATCAAATAATCCAATAAATAAAAGTACAAACAGCATTATCACGATAATATTTTGGTATTTCATGTATTTATAAATAATTCTATTAGGTATAAAAGCAGCTATAACTTTAGAACCATCAAGTGGTGGTATTGGTAGCATATTAAATATAGCCAGAGATATATTTATAACAATGTAATATAAAAAGAAAGTGCTTATACCGTTAAACAAAAAATAAGGCAACGAAGCGCTAAATAAACTAATTATATTTATTAAAAATCCACCTATAATAGCTGCTAATATATTTGAAATTGGACCTGCTACAGCAGTAATAGCCATATCTCTTTTTGGGTTCTTAAAATATCTAGGATCAACTGGAACAGGTTTAGCCCAACCAAAACCAAATAGTAAAATCCCTATAGATCCAATTGGATCTATGTGCACTATAGGATTAAGAGACATCCTTCCACTATATCTTGGCGTAGGATCTCCTAACTTTCCAGCAACCCATCCATGAGCATATTCATGAAATGGTAACACTAAAAAGATTATTACAACGACAGCTAGTATTCTTAATATAACATCATACATGGTTATATTTGGATTCATAAACCACAAAACAAGCTCACCCCATAAAATAAGTAATATGTAAAACCCTAAATATATTATTTACATACCTTATATTATACATTTTCGTTATATAAAATACAATAGTTTGCACCACATAATTAACAAATATATAACATATTTTTTATATAATCAAAAAAGACTTGCATTTAATTTTGAAATCTGATAATATAATAATGTTGTTCAACTAGTATTAAGGGAGGTTTTGCTCATGGCAAAGTGTGCCGTTTGCGGAAAAGGCGTAACTTTCGGTATTAGAGTTTCTCATTCACATAAACGTTCAAATAGAACCTGGAAGCCTAATATTAAACGTGTAAAAGCGATTGTTAATGGTACTCCTGTTCATATTCATGCTTGCACTCGCTGTTTACGTTCAGGAAAGGTAACACGCTCAGTTTAATTGCGCCTTTTAATTTAAATAATGTTCTTATTCATTATTTAAAATTTTATTAATTTACGTTAAAAAATTCGGCATCTGTTTTACCAGTTGCCGAATTTTCATTTGCTGTTTATTACTTAAATAAATCGATAATACAAAGTATAATCCCATATATAACAGATGATGTTATACCATAAACTAATACTGGACCTGCTATAACAAACATTTTTGCTCCAAGTCCCATTATATATCCTTCACTTTTAAATTCTATTGCAGGAGCTACAATAGAATTGGCAAAACCAGTTATTGGTACTAATGTTCCTGCTCCAGCATGCTTTGCTATATTATCATAAATCCTTAATGCTGTTAAAAAGGCCCCTAATCCAACCAAAGTGATAGATACTGCTGTCCTTGCATCCTTCATATCTAAACCTGAGTTAGAATATACATTAAATAATACTTGTCCAATTGTGCAAATTAAGCCTCCAGATAAAAATGCTAATATAATATTTTTACCTGTTTTACTTTTAGGCGATGCTTCATCAGTCATCTGCGAATATTCTTTCTGAGTTAAATTCAATTGTACCACTTCCCTTCAGGGATATTTTAACTCAAACTATACAATTATATTCTTAAAAAATACTATTAAAATTTAACCCACACTATTCTATCAAAATTATATTGATTTTTAATATAAATTCCACTTAAAAATCTTACTACTAAAAAATTCTTTAATACATTGCATATCTATATTTTTATATATCTCTCTTTTTAAATGAAATGATCCCAATTGCTGTAAATACTACAAGCGATAAAACACAGACTACTATACCTCTGAAAACAACATCATTACTTAATGAAAAAGAAGCAAAAATATTATTGTATGAAAACATCCAATATTTATTTACATCAACATCTTTTTTAAACATTTTTTCCAATAATAATGTAATGCCAAGTACTATCAAATCACCCGAAAAAAAGTTTATTAACAAATTAGTTGCTACACTTCCTGCTATTCCTTTTATTAAAAAGACTACCATAACAAATAATGAAGTTATTGATATAACAACTAAACATTCCAATAATATCATCCTAATTAGGTTTAAAACAAAATGGCTTGGCAATTTTCCAAATCCTGATTTAATTGTAGCATATAAAACAGCAACCAAGACATAAGAAAAGGTAATTATAATTGATACCAATGAACAAGATATAAGCTTAGATATGTATATTTTTTCTCTTGAAAAACCTCTTGATACTATATTTTTAATTGTTTGCCAAGAAAATTCAGATGCAATAAAAATAGCTATAAATATGGAATAAAATAACATTCCTCCTCTAAAAGACGTTTTAAACATATATATACCATTTAATTCTGGCATTTGTAACAAACTATACATGGACTGAGCATTACTAAAAGAATTATAAGCAAAATTTATCATAGTACCCATATAAGAAAATAAAATAGATAACACTAGACAAATATAGAATGACTTATTTTTAAATAGTTTATACAAATCAGCTTTAAGTAAATTAATCATTTGTTTTTCCCTCCATAAGATCTATAAAGTAAGCCTCTACATCTTTGTCCTTTTTAATTATCGAATTAACGCCTACTCCTGCACTTAATAATTCAGAATTTATCGATGCACTATTTGGAAAATCACCATATATGTTTATAGTATCTTCATTAATAGATTCATAGTTTGTTATATTAATTTTATTTTCTAATATATCACAAGCCTTTTCTATATTGTCAACTTTTATACACAAACACTCTTTACAAGCTTCCTCTAATTCACTTGCAGTAATTTCTTTAACTAACTTTCCTTCATTTATAACTCCGTAGCAACTTGCAATCTTTGCAAGTTCCCCTAGAAGATGACATGAAATCAATATTGTCTTATTATATTCACTATTTAATTTTGCTATTAAATCCCTAACATCCTTTATTCCGGTTGGATCTAATCCATTTATTGGTTCATCTAAAATAAGAAACTCCGGATCTCCAACCAAAGCCATTGCAATAGACAGCCTTTGTTTCATACCCAGTGAAAATTTCTTAGCTTTTTTTCTCCCTGTATCAGATAAGCCAACAATATCTAATAATTTATCTATTACTTTTTCATCTGAAACTCCAAGCAATTTACATTGTACCCTCAGATTTTCTTTTGCTGTAAAATTAGGATATAGAGACGGATTTTCTATAATAGTTCCAATTCTTGTTCTTTGCTTATTGAGATCTGACGAGCTAAATAATTCTAAACTCCCTGCAGTTGGTTTTAAAAGACCTGCAACTATTTTTATTAATGTAGTTTTACCTGCACCATTTTTTCCAATAAAACCATATATATCTCCTTTTCTTACATTTAAGTTTACATTATCTAACACTATTTTGCCAGAAAAACTCTTAGTTAGTCCAAATGTTTTAAGAGCAAAATCCATCATATACTATCATCCTTCCTAATTATTCCAAAAACAGTAATACGTATTCTACCACAACTAACAAAATAATTCAACAATTTAATTAATAAATTTTTAATATTCAAATTACTACATTTTATCTACATTATTTTATTAGCTTTTTGCATTACATCTGAAGCAATTACACCTGCTGTAGAAAATCCATAGCCTGCATTTTCTACAATCACTGAAAATGCTAAAGGCAAATTTCGATTTTTTGAAAATCCTACAATCCATCCATGTGGCTTTTTATCATCACCAACTTCTGCAGTTCCTGTTTTTGCACATACATCTAGACCCTTAAACAGTGAACCATATTGAGATTTTGCAGTATAACTCATAATATTTCTTAATTCTTCTGCACATTCCGACGTCATAATTTGGGGTTCTGCAACAATGCGTGAATAATTCACCTTTATTCCCATAGCTTCAGATACCATGTTTTCTATTAAATAAGGCTTAATATAAGTTCCACCTCTTGCTATTGCACCCATAATCATCATCATATGAACAGGATTAACTAAATCATTATATTGGCCAACTCCAGACCAAGCAAAATCACAATCAGACGCTTTGGACACATCATAAAAACTATTTTTTAAATTAATTCCATTTATATCAAAGTTACTATTAAAACCCATCTTTTCTGCTTGGCTTTCCATTCTTTCTCTTCCAAGTTCTAAAGCTAATTTGGCAAAATATATATTACATGATTTTGCCATCGCATCCTTTAACTTTATATCACCATGATGAGCTAAACATGTAACCTTTTCCCCATTTAGATCCATTACACCGTTACAAGTATAGGATATCTGTTCTGCATTTTCATTGCTTTCTAAAGACGCTGTTGCTGTTATAATTTTAAATATAGAACCTGGTGTATACGAAGATGACAAAGCTCTATTTATATAAACACCTTCATATTCATCTAAATTAATTTTATTACTATCTGGTTTATGATAAGGATCATAAGATGGTTTACTAACTATGCATATAATTTCACCCGTATCGTAATTATATACTACAACAGCACCCTTTCTATTTCCTAGTCCACTAGAGGCTTCTTTACAAAGTTCTGAATTCAATGTGAGTTTTATGTCGTTGGCTGTGTTAATAATATTAGATAACCCTAGACCCGAAATTATATTATATCCAAACAATTCTGCACGAAAATTGTTTTGTATAGATGTTGAAATATTTATGCTATTATCTCCAATCGTATGTAAAAGAGCTATTCTTATGTCTTTATCCTCACTATACTTTCTTTTTTTATCAACTGATTGTGCTAAAATATTATTATTTCTATCTAATATTTTTCCTGCCTTAGACATATCATTGCCACTAAGATGTGTATTAATATTATTCATAGCCCAAAATTTACCTTTTAATGTAAATTCAAACACAAAAAATGCTATTCCTATCAAAAACGATATTGACATAATATATACAACCATAGAACGCATTCGTGTCTTTTTCACTTAAAACCTGCCTCCTTTTAATGCATACGTTCGTTCATCTGCTGCTTTTATAAAAGATAGCATTCCCCAAGTAGCAACCATGCTTGATCCTCCTAAGCTGACAAATGGAAGTGTCACCCCTGTTAATGGTAGTAAGTCTGTTGAGCCAAATATATTTAACGCAGATTGAACAATAAGCAATCCAGAAGCTGCACAAGCTGAAATATAATAAAACGTAGATCTTCCTTTCATACTAACTACCCATGAATACATAGCTATTCCAGCCATTATTACTGCTATTATTACTGCTATTATTAATCCTAGCTCCTCGCAAATCATTCCAAATACTAAGTCATTTGTTGCTGCAAAAACATACTTTAAATCTCCATTTCCAGTGCCAAGGCCAAATAACCCTCCACTAGCGGAATATGTTAATACTCTTGTCTGCTGATATCCTAAACTATCTGCATATTCCCAAACATGTCTCCACGCTGAAAATCTGTTCGCAACATATGGCTTGAATTTTAATACCATAAATGAACCTAAAACTGCTGCTGAACATGTTAATATAATTGTTCTTATATCTCCAGATCTCATAAAAGATATTAGTAAAAATGTAAAAAAGAAAATACAAGCTGTTCCAAAATCACCCATTAAGAATAATGCGCCTATACATATTGCAGAAAAAATAATAAATTCTGTTAAATTCTTAGTAGTTTGAAGTTTATCTAAAGTTGATGCTCCTACAAATATAAAAGCTATTTTCACAAACTCTGAAGGCTGAATAGAAAGTGGGCCTATAATAATCCAATTTTGAGATCCATTTTGAACAGTTCCAATTAATAAGTTCAGAACTAATAGTGAAATTGCTCCTATAGTAATAATAATTCTCCAATTCATTACTCTATCAAGGTTCCCTATAAAGTAAGTCATAAATAAAAATAATATTATACCCAATGTAAAAGCTAAGATTTGAATATATGAATCTTTTAAGCTTTTTTCTGATATAAATATAACACCTATACCAGATAAAAAAATTGCTAATATTTCCAATTCAAAGTTTACTCTTCTTAAAATAAAAATACTAAAAATATAAAAGAGCCACGATACTAATGAAAAATATATAACAGGTTTCCATATATCAATTGTAAAATCATTTTTAGAGATAGCTAATGATACTGCCATCAAAGAATGAAATATTGTAATAAAAAACATTAAAGAAAAAAATTTAGTCTTTTTTGCAGTTTTATTTCTTGAGAAGCTAAAAATAGATTTCTGCTGGGAACCTTCCGAATTTCTATATTTTTTCAACTTTAAAGAAGTAGAACCTATTCTTATAACATCATTTAGGTATACAGTTTCCTTGCTATTAATTTTTCTTTCATTCACAAAAACACCAAGTTTCGAGTTTGTATCTACTATAATCCATCCTTCATCTCTACGCATTAAAACTGCATGATCCCTTGAAACAGTTGGGTCTTTCATAACAATGTCCGACAATTTGCTTCTACCGATAGAATTTTCCCAATATATAATAGGAATTTGCTCTCCTGTTAGCTCGTTTTTTAACATTATAAGAGGACGATTCCCTCTTATATTTCTATTTAAGGAAACAAAGCATTTAAAAACTATAAATAAAGCTAAAACGGGTAAGGAGAGGGTGATTACATATGATATTGTTGTATTAATTATAAGTATCACATCCCTCTTTATAATAAAATAATTATTTTGTTCGTGCAGGATCTGGCCTTACAATTGCATAATCAGAAAATAAGATTCTTAGAGTATTTTCATCTGCTTGACCTGTTGTAACCATATTATTAATAAATTGAAAATCTTTTATAGCCCTTACAGTTTTATCATCAAATGTTCCATTAGGTTTAGTAGGCATATAATTTAGTTCATCTAATCGTTTTTCCATTTGCAACACACTATCATTTGCATCTCCAAACACAAGATTTTTACTTAAACTCATTGGTAATTCATTAGATGCTTCTATAACATCTGTTGAACTATTATTTTTTTCTTCATAATTAGATGAAGAATTATTTTTTGCTAACTCCGGAAAAACTTTTTCAACCATAAAAGAAACAGCATCTATCATAGATTCACCCTGCCTTAGCATTAAATTGTCTTCCATTTCATATAAATTGTTGTTTTTCACAGCTTCAACAAGGCCAATTTTTCCTTTTATTTCATTAATATCATATTTATTAGAATAAAATATATAATCAGGATTTGAAATATTTAAAATCTCAGTATCTATTTCTCCATCTTCATCTCCTTCTCCTATATTTAACATTCCAGCAAGTTTTATAAGCTTTCCAGACATCATATTTCCTGTAGCAAAGCTACCATCTTCATATATGTAGCAAGCAGTAATAGAGGAATCTGTCGTAGGAATAATTCTATTAATGTCATCTAGAGTTAACATTATATTATTAATTACCTTTAAGCCTTTGTTGTAACCAGTCTTGGCTCCTGCAAAAATACTCCCTAATTCCGAATAAAGTTCCTCTAACTCCACTCTATTTTTAGCCATATCAAAGTTCATTACATTTATATTTATATTTTTCAAATCTTGTATTTGTGAATCATTTAAATTTCCACTATCTATTATTAAGTCAGGGTTTATCTCCTTTATTTTTTCAATAGATATATTATTTTTACTTCCAACATTTTCAAGTAATTTTATTTCACTTTGATCGCACTCTTCTGTTTTTGCAATAAGTTGGTCTTCATATCCCAAAGAAACAACCACATCTGCCAATGAGTCAGACAAAACAATTACTTTACTCGGTTGAGTATTTATTTTTGTTCCTTGAATATTAACAGGATAATCATCTTTTGAATAAGATGAATCATCATTTTTTAAAAAGTTAATAGAACAACCAGAAATAATACACACCAGTAATACAATAAACAGTATTACAAACCTTAATTTTTTTACACAATTTGATTTAAACAAAAAGCCAACCTCCTGTTTTAAATATTAACAATTACAATCATTTTTAAATAAGTAAAAAGTTAATTACTTTAAATTTTAAGTTCATTCATATTGTACTATTTAATCTAAAATACGTCAATTAATTTTACAATAAATTAACTTTTGACACTACAATAAAAAAACTGTAAGTTACAGTATAACACAATAACTTACAGTAACAATATAAAAATATTATTTTTCTATTGGCGCAATAAGGCATTTTAGCTCTGGAATTTTATCTTCTATTTGTTCATCATTAATATAATCAGCACAAGGTAAATCCATATCTTATGCAGATTTGTCTTTCTCTCTTAATCCATACGCTTCTAATATTTTGATATTTGCATCAATTTTTTCTACCATATCATCATAATTATCTATTAATTCTTCAAACTGTAATCTTAACTTCTCTAAATATTCTCCATAAGTAATATCTTGATCACATTCAAGGTTGAATATTTCCTCGTCAATTCTACACACTGTTGTTTGTTGATAAATTAGATTATCTTTATCGTCAAACCCTTTATATACAAACCCCATCATTTTGGTTCCGTCATCCAATGATTTAATACCATATTCAACAGTTCTTTTAACCAATTCTATTTCTTCAGTGGATTTATGATCCATATTTTCATTACATCTCATTAGAATTTGTTGAGTATTACATACATCATCAACATCTGTATTATTACATACATCATCAACATCTGTGTTATTAATAATTTTATAACACACAGGGACTCCTAGGTCATCTTTTTCAATACATTTTTTTATTACTCTTTCAGACTCTTTACTTATTTTATTCAATTGATCATCCACATATTCTTTACCATTCTTGTAATTCTTATACTTTTCATTAACCTGCTCTAGGTTTTTACGATATTCAGTTTGTGCTTCTCTCTCTTGTTTAAAGGAAAAGCCTAAACACCCTAATACAACCATTACAACTGCTAAACCTGGAATTAGCTTTTTTAAAAATTGTTTAGATATAGACCATAATAACATTTTAAATCCCCCTATAAAACTTCATATTAACAAATTTCTTTTATTTTATTATACCATATTGATATATTTTTTCAATTGATTTTATTAATAAAAAACAATTAAACACTTACAATATTTTTATTAAAATTAAACAATTTATAAACTTTATGATATACCAACTATTCTAAATACACTAAATTCATTATACTAACATAAATGTTTTAAATGCAACTGTTAAAATAACTATTAAATTATTTTATTATTTAATAATTTTGTAAAATTCTCTAATTTTTGATGTACTTGTATTTTTTATCTTAAAAAGATTTTTAATTTTTATCAATTTGTTATATAATAATAGTAGATTAAAATATAATATTTGAAAGGACTTGAATTTTTAATGAATGCAGACTTACATTGTCATACAAAAATGTCTGATGGCTCCACTTGCATAGATGAAGTCATCATGATCGCAAAAAGGCGTGGAATAAAAACTATTTCTATTACTGACCATGATACCTTTGCTGGATCCATAAGAGGAAAAATCTTAGGTAAAAGACTAGGAATAGAAGTAATCACTGGTGCAGAAATTTCTGCTTACGATTATAAACGAAATAGAAAAGTGCACGTATTGTGTTACTTGTGTTCCAACCCTGAAAGGCTAGAAAAATTATTTAGAAAAACATCAGAATCTCGCAAAAAGGCTTCATTAATAATGCTTCAACAAATTATGAAAATTTATCCTATAAATCCAGATATGGTTGCAAGAAGAGCTCAAGGAAGTACTAATATCTTTAAACAACATATAATGCATGCACTCATAGATGCCGGATATTCCCCTTCTATATATGGAAATTTATATAACAAATTATTCAATAGTCAAACAGGACTTGCAGCTAAAATAGTTGAATATCCTGATATTTATGAAGTTATAGAAGAAATACATAGCGCTGGTGGGCTTGCAATACTTGCTCACCCAAATGTTTACGATAGCTTTGATCTGTTAGGTGAACTTGTTGACTATAAATTAGATGGAGTAGAAGTATGGCATCCAAGTAATAATCCCGGAGATGAAGAAAGGTTAATGGCATTTGCAAAACAATATAACTTACTGATGACCGGAGGAACAGATTTTCATGGTATGTACTCTTCAAAACCAAATCCTTTAGGAACATATTGCACTCCTATAGAACACCTAAATGCATTAAAAAAGAGAAAAGAAACTATAAAATCATAATGTACAATTAATTGATATATTAAATATAATATAATAAACGTAATAGTATTTTGAGCTATCAATTTTAGAGAGGAGAAATATATTATGAAATTTACTTATGCACCTAAGGGCATTTGTGCTAGACAAATTAATGTTGAAATAGAAAACGATATTATTAAAAATGTGGAATTTATAGGTGGTTGTAATGGAAATACAAAAGGCATATCTGCAATAGTAAAAAATATGCATATCGATGATGTTATTTCTAAATTTAATGGTATTACTTGTGCAAATAAGCCATCTTCTTGCCCTGATCAATTAGCTAAAGCTTTACAAGAAGCTAAAGAAAAACTTTAAAAATGAGCATTTTGAACTGACCTATATAGTGTCAAGTTTCAAAATGCCCCTTTTCTAGTAATTAAGTCTTTAATTTGTATATTTAAATTTTATTATATAAACTAATTCTTATTTTTAGGCTTAGAAATTAGCGATGCTATATACCCAAAAAATACTGCTGCTGCAATACCACCTGCCCCTGCAGTAAGGCACCCAGTTAATGCTCCTATCAAACCTTTTTGTTGAACCGCCTCTTTTGTCCCTATAGCCAATGTATATCCAAATCCTGTTAATGGTACTGTTGCACCTGCACCTGCAAATTTTACTAAAGGTTCATAAATTCCAACAGCTGTTAAAGCTACCCCGAGAGTTACAAACAATACTAATATTCTAGCTGGTGTCAATTTAGTACGATCTATTAAAATCTGACCTATAATACATATAAGCCCTCCTATTATAAAAGCTTTTACATATTCCAAAATTATCACCTCATTTCAGTTATATTATTATCATAGAAAATATCATTTATGTAATATTTTAAAAATATTCATAATTTTAAAACATTTCTATACTATAATTAAACTATCAATAAAAGAAATGCGAGGTATTTAAAATGAAAGGATGTAAAATATTAATAGTAGACGATGATCCAAATATATGTGAATTACTTAGATTATATATTGAAAAAGAAAATGCTAATGTAATAATATCAAATAATGGTAGTGATGCATTAAAAATATTTGAAAAAGAACAAATTGATTTAATTATACTGGATATTATGCTTCCTAAGTTAGATGGATGGCAAGTCTGTAGAGAAATACGAAAAAAGTCCAACTGTCCGATAATAATGTTAACAGCAAAAGGAGAAGTCTTTGATAAAGTTCTTGGATTAGAATTAGGGGCAGACGATTACATTTCAAAACCATTTGAAGCAAAAGAAGTTATTGCTAGAATTAAAGCTGTAATTAGACGTTCTGGTGTGAACAAAAAAAATAGCTTAAAGTTAGTTGAATTTGATAATCTTTCTATAAATTTGACTAATTATGAATTAAAAGTAAATGGTAAACTAATAGATGCTCCACCAAAGGAAATGGAATTAATATTTCATTTGGCTTCAAATCCAAATCGTGTATTTACAAGAGACCAATTACTGGATGAAGTGTGGGGTTTTGAATATTATGGCGATTCTAGAACTGTTGATGTACATATAAAAAGATTAAGAGAAAAACTCGAAGGAGTATCTAATAAGTGGACACTTAAAACTGTATGGGGAGTCGGATATAAATTTGAGGTGAAGTAATGGCTAAAAGTAGAACTATCTTTAAAAAATATTTATATGTGATGACATTAATAATTATATCGAGTTTTTTGATTCTCGGCATAATGATGGTTGTATTTATGTCTAATTACTGGAAGAATGAAAAGCACGACTTACTAGAGGAAAATGCAAAGGGAATAGCAAATTTAGTATGTAGAAATACCATTATTTCATCCAATGGCCTCTATACCATTAACTCTAATCTAATGCAAGGATTTATAAATACATTTTCATATAACATTAACGCAGATATATTTATAACAGATATAAAAGGTAAAACATTAATATGCTCTGAAAACGCAAATAAAAATTTATTTTATAAAAATATACCTGATGATGTAATATCTATAGCTATACAAGGGACGTATGAAGGAACCACCGACTTAAATGAAATATACGAGCACAAATGCTATGTTGTATCTGTTCCAATTACAGTCAATACTTTAACAGAGCAAAAGACAATCGGACTTGTGTTTACTGTTGCTGATACAAAATATATACATGAATTCCAAATTGATATAATAAAAATAATACTGATAACATACGCTATATCTTTGTTCATATCATTCATCATTATATGGCTTCTTTCATATGCAATTGTAAAACCATTAAGGCAAATGTCTATAGCTGCCAAACAGTTTGGTAAGGGAGATTTTTCAAAACGCGTTTTAGTTACCAGTGACGATGAAATGGGGCAATTAGCAAAATCTTTCAATAATATGGCTGATTCTCTTTCTATTTCTGAAGGCAAAAAAAGGGCATTTATTGCTAACGTATCTCATGAATTAAAAACTCCCATGACAACTATCTCGGGATTCATTGATGGCATTCTCGATGGAACAATTGAAAAAGAAAAACAAAATCATTATTTAAAGATCGTTTCTGACGAAATAAAAAGATTATCTAGATTAGTTAAAACTATGCTTAACTTATCACGTATAGATAATGAAAATATTGTCATCAATAATCAGGAATTTGATATAATAAAACTGCTAATAAACATAACAATTACATTTGAGCCTCTTATCAATGAAAAAAATATTGAAATCACTGGATTAAATAATAATTATATGCTGCTTATAAATGGTGATTTAGATATGATTTACCAGGCAATATATAATTTAATTGAAAATGCTGTAAAATTTACAAATAATAATGGATATATTAATATAGAAGCATTTGAGTCTCACAATGATTGCAAAATAAAAATTAAAAATAGTGGCAATGGCATACCAAATGATGAGATAGAATTTATATTTGATAAATTCTATAAAACTGATAAGTCAAGAAGTCAAGATAAAAATGGTATGGGATTAGGGTTATATATAGCAAAAAAAATTATTAATCTGCATGGTGGAAATATAAATGTAGAAAGTATTGAAGGTGAATTTTGCATGTTTAGCATTACCATACCAAAAAATAAAAATTAATATATAACATCTTTTTAAATTTATTAATATATACTTTAATAAAAATCTATTGTACAAGGCGTGATACTATGAATAATAGCGACAAGGAAAATTTTAATGTAAAAAATGAAAACAATGAAAACCCCTATAATTCTCAAAAATATAAAAATGAATTTATTGATTATACATTTAAAAATGATTATCCAATTAACAATAGCTTAAAAAATTCAAACTCAAATAAATCTACAAAAATATACATTTTAGCTATAGTGGTTTTACTTATATTGTTGATTTCATCGTTAGCCATGCTATTATTTAAAGAATACAAATATAGAGAAAACAATTCATTCATGAATTTAATAACTAACAAAAATGAAAATAGTCAAAGCACCGATGAAAACCTACCTAAATTTAACTATGGAGAAGCATCATTAAATATTGAAGATCCAGCTAATAACGAAAATTATTTATCTGCTGAACAAATCTATTCTTCAATTTCACCATCAGTCGTAGGTATAGTTATATATGATCAAAATTCTAATATAACATCTGATCCAAAAGGTGAAGGCTCTGGTATTGTAATGAGTGAAAATGGGTATATAATTACGAATTCTCATGTAATAGGAGACTCAAAAAATTATCGAATAAAAGTAGTATTAAGCACTGGCCAAGAATATCCTGCTTCTGTTGTCGGATACGATACTCGCACGGACCTTGCAGTTATAAAAATAGATGCTTCTAATTTATCATGTCCAAAATTTGGAAACTCAGATAATCTTTCGGTTGGTAATTGGGTAATAGCTATAGGTAACCCTGGAGGATTAGATTTTGCAAATTCTCTTACTAGAGGATGTATTTCAGCTCTTAACCGTTCTGTTGGTTCTTCTCAAAGTTTAGTTAAATATATACAAACAGATGCTGCCATTAATCCAGGCAATTCAGGCGGTGCTCTTATAAATATGTATGGTCAAGTAATTGGAATTAACACTTCTAAAATAGTTTCCCCTGGATATGAAGGTATTGGATTCGCTATTCCTATTAACACAGTAAAATCAATAGTAGATGACTTAATTAACCATGGTTATGTTTCTAATAGAGTAAAGATAGGAATCAGCGGAAAGGTAGTTACAAACTATCAATCTCAAATTTACAAAGTTCCTCAGGGAATTATTATTGTTGAAATAAATGATAATAGTTCATTATCTCAAAGTGACGTAAAACCTGGAGATATAATTACAAAGATAAATAATATTAGTATAACTGGATTTGATGTATTATATAGTGAACTAACAAAATATAAAGAAGGAGAAAAAGTAACTCTTACCATATATCGACCTTCAAATGATTTATCTCCAGCATCAACATTTGATGTTAACATTACTCTATTATCAGACAAAGGTGAAAACCAAAAATAACAAATATCCTCCGAAATTAACCGGAGGATATTTTTGTTAATTAACAATAAGATTTAATATAAATATTTACTATAAATTTTTATTATTACGCTCCTGTCCTATTTTTCTTTCGGTTCCAAGAATAATTCGCTTGATATTCGTACGATGTGCATATATAACCATTAACGAATAAATTAAAAACAATAAGCTAGATATTATCACAAAATTAAATGATATATAATGTTTATTACTTAAATTATAATCATCAAAAAGTAAAATTACAAAATTTGTTACTGGCAATGATATTGCCGCTGAAATAGATGCTAGTGAAACAATTTTAAAAATAACAAGTACAATAATAAATACTAGAACAATGCATAAAAATACACGCCAATTTATCATTAAAACAATAGCAGAGGATGTTAGAACTCCCTTGCCTCCTTTAAAATTGAAAAAACACGGATATAAATGACCTATTAAGCAAAATAGCCCCGAAACACAGGCTATATAATAAATGATTTCAAAATTTTTAATACTAATAAACTTGCCATTTTTTAAAATTAAATATGTTAATGCAATAGCAATTATTCCTTTTAAGAAGTCTCCTAAAAATGTTATTATTGCTGGAAGTTTTCCTGCAGATCTCAAAACATTAGTTAATCCTGCATTACCACTTCCTACATTTCTAATATCTAAATTATTAGATAATATCTTTGTAGATATAATTGAAAAACTTACGCTCCCTAGTAAATAAGATATTATCATTATTAAAATAAGATAAAAAAAATCAGTTAAACTAAGTAAATTAAGCTCAATCAACACAACAACACCTCCAATTTACTTTTTATCCCCTCGTTCTCTAATTACAAAACGAATTGGAGTTCCTTTTAAACCAAAGGTATCTCTAATTGTATTTTCAATATATCTTTGATAAGAAAAATGAAAAAGGTCAGCAGAATTTACAAAAAATACAAATGTTGGAGGTTTTGTAGAAACTTGTGTCATATAAAATATTTTTAGTCTTTTTCCTTTATCTGTTGGTGGTTGAACTCTAATAATCGCTTGTGCAAGCAACTCATTCAATGTTCCTGTAGATATTCTCATAGCATTATTATTAGCTACATCTTTAATAAGAGAAAATAATTTATCTAATCTTTGCCCCGTTTTCGCTGAAATAAATATAATAGGCACATAAGACATAAATGAAAAGTCCTTAGATAACTTGCTTTTATAATTCTGCATTGTTTTTTCATTTTTTTCAATTGCATCCCATTTATTTACAGCTACAATACATGCTTTACCTGCCTCATGAGCTAGTCCTGCAACTTTTGAGTCTTGTTCTGTAAAACCCTCTATGGCATCTATCATAATAACACATACATCTGAGTTTTCTACCGACATCATCGCTCTAATAACACTATATTTTTCTATTTTATTATCAACTCTATTTTTTCTCCTTAGTCCGGCTGTATCAATAAAATTAAATTTACCATAATTATTTTCTACTAAGCTATTAATAGCATCTCTAGTGGTCCCAGCAATATTTGATACAATGCTTCTTTCACTACCTGTAATTTTATTTACTAAAGATGATTTTCCAACATTTGGCTTACCGATAATAGATACATTTATGACTTCTTCATCTTCTTCATTTTCAAATTCTTTAGGTAACATTTTAATAATATCATCTAGCAAATCACCAGTTCCATGCCCATGAATGGAAGATACTCTAATTGGTTCCCCTAATCCCAAGTTATAAAATTCATAAACACCAATATCTGTATCTCCGATTTTATCACACTTATTAACACATAATATAATAGGTTTTCCACTTTTTTGCAACATTTCTGCAACTTCTTTATCTGCAGCCACTAATCCTGATTTTAAATCAGTAACTAATATTATAACATCTGCAGATTCAATAGCTAGTTCTGCCTGGCGCCTCATTTGAGCTAAAATTAAATCCTTTGAATAAGGTTCGATTCCTCCTGTATCAATTAAAGTAAATCTTTTATTTTCCCATTCACACTCTCCGTATATTCTATCTCGAGTAATACCAGGAGTATCATCAACAATAGATACTCTCTTACCTATAAGTTTATTAAATAAAGTAGATTTACCAACATTTGGCCTTCCAACAATTGCAACTATAGGTTTAGACAAATACACCACTACTCCTCTTATAAAATTTTGCTAACTATAAATAATAACACATTATATAAATACTTAATATAAGTATATCTAAAAATTGATCCAAAACTATATGATTACGCAATCATATGGCAATTACATTAAAAAAATAGAGAAGGATCAACTCCTCCTCTTATCTAAGAAAGTTTAAGTATCAAAAGCTATATAGGAAATTTAAGCTTCCTTTTTAATAACTTCTCTACCATTATAGTAGCCGCATTCCTTACAAACTCTATGTGTGGTTTTAAATTCCCCACATTGCGAGCATTTTACTAAAGAAGGAGCACTAATTTTCCAAACATTAGAGCGTCTTTTGTCTCTTCTTGCTTTAGAAACTTTTCTCTTAGGTACCGCCATCGTCAGCACCTCCTTATAAATAGTAAGTTAAATACAAATTAATTTTTTGTATTTTCATTTATTAAACTTTTTAGAACTTCAAAATGGAGTTCTCCTTGATATGTATTGCAACCACACATACCTTGATTAAGGTTTTGTCCACAGTTTAGGCAAAGTCCCTTGCAGTCATCACTACATAAAAATTTAGAAGGAGTTTCTAGTAATATATCATCGATTAGTAGCTTATCTAAATCTAACTTATAGTTTTCAATTACTATAGAATTTTCATCACAATTTTCATCTACTGCTAATTTTAAAATGTGATTAAATGTATAATTAAATCTTTTTAAAATATCAACTGCACACCTATCGCAACTAGTATGAAAATCAAATTCTACATTAGCTTTTAAATAAACAGTTCCTGCATGATTTTCAATACTTACATCTGTTTTTACCGGAGTACGAAATGGTTTAGTTCCACTAAAACATATATCCGACATTTCTAAACAGTACTGAACACTTATACATTCTCCCTCATTAAGAAATACTTTCTCTAATTTAAGATCCATATTACACCTCAACATTACACCAACTAATTATATAATTTAAATACTCATTTGTCAAGCAAATATAATAACAAAACTTATTAAATTATAAAATTTTTAATTTAAAAAATAAAAATACAAATCTATACTTTTAGCTATTATTTATTTCCTAATTTATCAATAATCATTTGTGCACACTTATAGATATTTCCCCCACCCATAGTAATAACCAGATCTCCTTCTTTTACATAATCACAAATAAAATCGGCTATCTCCTCAAAAGTTTTTAAATAAACTGAATTTTCTATTTTATCGCATAAATCCTCGGCATATATGTCATATATATTTGTCTCTCTAACTGCTAAAATCTCTGAAATAATTGCTTTATCTGCAATCGATAGTGCTTCAGCAAAATCATCTATCAACATATATGTTCTTGAGTAGGTGTGAGGTTGAAACGCTGTGATAACCCTGTTAAATCCAAGACTTGTTGCTGCATTCAACACTGCTTTTATTTCTGTTGGATGATGTGCAAAATCATCTGCTACTACCACTCCGTTAATCTCTCCCAGTATTTCAAAACGTCTGTGTACACCTGAAAATTGATTTAGTGATTCAGCAATCTGTAATGGTTTTACTCCCAAATAATGTGCTACAGATGCTGCAGCAAGTGCGTTATATACATTGTGTTCACCTAGTACTTGCAAATTAATGTCTTCTATCTTATGTCCATTTTTCATTAACCTAAAAGACTTACCTACACTCTTATTTGAATCTGTAATTTTTGCCTGATAATCATTATTTTTGCCTAAACCAAATTTTACTATTTCTTTACCTGAATTTACTATAACTGGGTCTATGTTAGGGTCATCTCCATTAACAAAAACTACTTTATTAGTTTTGTTAATAAACTTATTAAATGATTTTTGTATATTTTCTAAATTTCCAAAATAATCTAAGTGATCAGCATCGATATTTAATATCACAGACATTTCTGGTGTAAGTTGCAAAAACGTATCAACATATTCACAAGCTTCGCATACAATAATATCTGATTTTCCAACTCTCCCATTACCTCCTATAAACGGCAATTTCCCTCCTATCACAGCACTTGGATCATACCCAGCATTAACTAAAATTTGAGTAAGCATTGCTGTTGTCGTAGTTTTACCATGAGTTCCAGAAACTGCTATAGGCATTTTATACTTTTGAGTTAATATTCCTAATAAAACCGCCCTCTCCATTAGTGGTATATGCCTCTCCCTTGCTTCTATAAGTTCAGGGTTATCATCATGAACAGCAGCAGAATAAACAACAAGCTCAGCATCCCCAACATTTTCCTTTTTATGTCCAATTGTAATAGGTACATTTAAATTATAAAACCTCTGTAAAGTATCAGATTCATAAATATCCGAGCCACTAACTTTAAATCCCATATTAATCATAATCTCAGCCATAGGGCACATTCCTGAACCACCTATACCAACAAAATGTATTTTTTTAACTTTATCAAGAATATCCTTATTACTCAACGCTAAACACTCCTTGAATTCCATATATTTATATTATATTTCATTTTATCCGTATAATAAATAGTTTTTTATAAAAATTTTTTAATTAAATATTATAACAATTAAAGAATATAAAGAACACCTATATGGATAAATTCATAATATATTATATAGTATCTCGTTAAAGGAGGTAACTGTGTATGTCTAAAATAAATAATTTTGGAATTATCGGAGGGGATAAACGCCAGGTTGCTATGGCAGAGTCTATTGCTGCAGATGGTTATAACGTTTATGTTTCAGGAATAGACAAAATAAACTTTTATAATGGTGTAGTAAAATGTAATATAAGTGAATTGTTATCAAAAAGTGAATATATAATTTTACCGTTACCTGCGACAAAAGATAACGTGACCATAAATGCTCCATATTCAAACGAAAAAATTTATCTTAACAATCAACTGGCAAAAGAATTAAAGGAAAAAATCATGTTTTGTGGAATGAAATCGAAGCTTATAAAAACAAGTAAATATTGGAATGAGGCATTAATATACGATTATTTTGAAAGAAGCGAATTCAGTATAAAAAATGCCATACCAACAGCTGAGGGAGCTATTGAAATTGCTATGCGTGAATATCCTTCTACAATACATGGTTCAAATTGCTTAGTTGCAGGATTTGGTAGAATAGGTAAAGTTTTATCAAATATGTTAAAAGGAATGGGAGCAAATGTTACAGTAAGCGCAAGAAAAAATGAGGATTTAACGTGGATAGAATTGGCAGGATATAAATCTATAAAGACATCGGAAATATATAAAACAAAAAATTATGATATTATATTTAATACAATTCCTTCTATGATCTTTGATGCTCATGTTTTAGCATTATCTGCTGAAAGTTCTTTAGTAATTGATTTAGCATCACTGCCTGGCGGTGTAGATTTTGAAGCTGCTCAAAGATTAGGGATAAAGTCAATACAAGCGTTATCACTCCCTGGAAAAGTTGCTCCAAAAGCTGCAGGAGAAATTATAAAAACGACTATTTATAATATAATTGAGGAGGAATTTGAATGAAAGCATTAAAAATAGGTTTTGCTTTATGTGGGTCATTTTGTACTTTCTCAAAATCTATAGATCAATTACAAAGACTTTTAGATCTAGGCCACAGCATATTGCCAATAATGTCTTTCAATGCATATAATATAGACACAAGATTTGGTAAAGCCTCAGATTTTGTAGAGCAAATAGAGAAAATGTGTGGTAAGAAAATCATTAATTCAATAAATGATGCCGAGCCAATTGGCCCTAAAAAACTAGTGGATATATTATTAATATCACCTTGCACAGGAAATACCTTAGCTAAAATATGTAACGCTATAACAGATACCCCTGTCACAATGGCCACAAAATCCCATTTAAGAATTGGACGTCCAGTATTAATTTCTCTAGCTACAAATGATGCATTGGGCGCTACTGCACAAAATATAGGAAAACTATTAAACACAAAAAATATTTATTTTGTTCCTATGAAACAAGATGATCCTAAAAATAAACCTAATTCTTTAGTCGCAAATTTCGAATTAATTCCAGATTCACTAGAATATGCAATCAATAAGCAACAAATACAACCTATTTTTTGCTAAATTTTAAAGGCTGGCAAAGTAAACACTTCACTTTGTCAGTCTTAAGTATATAATATAAACCTAGTTATTTAAAGATAACATAGTATTTTTATATAGGTCTTCACATAAAATTAATACTATTTACTTAATGATATAATATTTTATTCATAATCTATTTTTTCTTAATAATTATATATATTAACTATTTTAAATAAATATAATTAAACTTATTAATTACATTTAACTTAATTAATATAAACATTTTATTAAAAATTTATATATATTATTTCTAAAATTTAATAGGATTGTTTTTTTAGTAGAAAATAATAAAATCCTCTTGTATTTAAGCGTATAAATATGGTTTAATTTATTAGTATTTTACCTATTTAGATGCTTTATCGTATATCATATCGAAAAAACTCGTTTTTTTGTTGTTGAAATAACAAAATTTTAAACTTATAATCTTTATCAAGGGCACTCATAAAAATTATTTCAAAGAAAGGGTAGCACCATGATAACTGAAATTATCTATTCAAAAAAATTCTCTAGCATTCCCTATTTACAGGAAGAAGAAAGTTTATCTTATATCTTATTAAGTGAAATTATTAATTCTAAGCCTATATTTACCATAAAAATCTCTTCTAATTTCTCTGATTTTGTAAAAGATGAATATATTAAAAATATTAGTATTCCTAAGGAATATGCATTGAATATTATTAAATATTTATATGAAAATGCTGTTAGGCCTGAGAGCGCAATAGATATTGTTTCAGATATTTTATACACAAATATTAAACCAAACTAAATTTGATAAAATAATAAAGGAAATTAAAGTAATGGATAAGTCAATAAAAATATTAATTGCAGATGATAATACTGAGATATGTGATGTGTTGAAAAAATATTTATCGTCAATAGAAGGCTTCGAAGTATGTTCAACAACTACCAATGGAACTGAAGCCTTAAATCAAATATATACATTAAAGCCCGACGTAATATTGCTAGATATTATGATGCCAGAATTAGATGGTCTCGGCGTATTAAAAAAATTAAAAGAAAAGCCCCCTATAAAAATGCCTAAAATAATTATGCTTACTGCAAGGGGTGAGGACGAATTTACTAGAGAATCTTTTGCTCGAGGTGCAAACTATTATGTCATAAAGCCATTTAGTTTAGATTCACTAACAGGCGCTATTGCTTTTGTTATGAATTGTAAACAACCTATAATAGAGACTACCACCTCAACTGAAAATACATTCAATGAATTAATAAGAAAGTCCGTTATAGATTTAGGTATTCATACCAATGTTCTAGGTTATCAATATATACTTGAATCTTTAAAAATAATGACATCTGAGCCATGTATAGGAAATCTAGTAAAAAATATATATAACAGAATTGCAAATGATAATTCTACAACTCCACAGTGTGTTGAAAGTGCTATTAGGAACGCTATAACCCAAGCAAATTATAAAAAAACTTCATTTTACAAGAAAATATTTTTTGATAATTGCGATGATGAAGATGCTATTTTTAAAAGGCCAAGCAACTCAGTATTCCTTTCAAAAGTAGTTGAATATATAAAAATCCTTAATACCAAAAATATAGATTACGAATTAACAATATAATAAATAATTAAATTATCAATATATAAAATTTTATAATATCCTAAAAATATGAAGTAAGCATTAAAAATTTTAATGCTTACTTTTTAACATCTAAATATTGTATTAGTAAATAAAATTGTAGAGTCGGTGATTGATATTATCATAAATTAATAATTATAAAGTGTTAGGCACAGTTTTTATATAGGTATTTAATTCTAAGTGCATAAAAATTTTTATTGAATAATGCAAAATAAGCAATAGTAAGAATTAATCTTACCATTGCTTACTCTTTAGTTAAAAGAAGTTATTTTAAGTATATTAATATCTACCTTCCCCATTATTATATGTCCATCCTCTTCCAATACTAAACACCGCTCCTTTTAAAGCATATGCAGCTTTTCCTACACGAGCATTATTACTAGCCGTTCCTGCATTACCACCTTTTAGATAAACATAATCTAAATAAACATTACCATACTTAACTGTTAAAGCAGAAGCTCCATCACCTGGAATGAAGAAACCATTTGCACCATTTCCTCCAAATAAAGATACATTTGATATTGTTGTATTGCCTCCAGCAACAGTTACTGCATTTCCACCACAATCGTCTAAGCTATAATCCACACCATTAGTTCCATAGATAGAACCATTTTGTAACACAACTGATTTTAAATAGCTTAAATCTATGTATAATCCATATCTTGAATTTTTAAAAGATATTGCATGAAATCCTAAATCTACTGTAATAGATTTTTTAATTTTTAAATCTCCATGTAATACAATATCATTGTTAACTCTAATAAAATCTCCATTTTTCGCATGAGAAATTGCAAATCTTAAAGACGGCTCATCATGTGCATCATAAGTATCATAAGTAGTATTATAAGCTTTAGCAGAAGAAGCACTTAACGAAAATACAACAACCATTACCAATGATAAGACCATTGCTTTATAAGATCTCAAATTTTTTAAATATTTTTTCATTTGATTCTCTCCTTTTTTTACTAAAATTTCTTTTGTATTGTACCATAATCAAATTAAAAAATCAACCATTTAAATATACAAATAATTTTTAAAGTAGCTGTAAAGATTTTTATTAACAGTAAATATTTGTAAGTATCTACTATTAATATCTCATTTATTGTTATATTCATTGTTACTCATACCTATATAATTATTGAATTTTAATTAAATAATATGTTAAATTTGTGAAAATTTATGCTATCTAATTTATTTTTAAAATTTTACTTTCTTGGTAGCATAACTTTGTCTATTACTACAATCTAAGAATAGTTATTACATTATATAATAATATTATATTCACCAATATTTTGTTAGTTCTACAAGTATATTGTATATCTATGCTCGAGTTTATGGGCATTAATTTTCTATAAAATTTCCTTCTTTACTTTTTATTTGACCTTTATATAATGTATAATTAGTAATGTTTCAATATATAGAGAGAGGTATTTTAATGAATAAATTATATACAACCAACCCCGTTTTTCCAACACCTAATATAAAAAATACTGCCAACTTTTATATCGAAAAATTAGATTTTAACTCTGTTGAATACTTGAATTCCTCAGAATCTCACATATGTTTATACAAAGATGACATTGAGATTATCCTGACTGATTCAAATGGTAAAAAAGTTATTCCAAATCGTGAACTATATGGCTATGGATATGATGTTTATATAGTTGCAGATAATCAAGAAGAAATACAAAGGGATTTTGAAAGAAAAGGGCTTAAAATTGTAAAAAGGTTATCTTTAACAGATTATAACAACAAAGAACTAGTTTTAGAAAATATAGATGGCAGGTGGATAGGTTTCGGAGTAAAATTTGATAAAAATATATAAATTTTGACATAAAAACCTAGAAACATAAATCTTAATCGAATCAATTTACACATTAAGTTATTTTCATTTTATATATACTTTACCATTAAATATTATAATCTGTCACAACACTACTTATATGAAATAAAAATTATTTGTTAATAATCTTTACATATAAAAATATATTGTATGTTTTATAGCATTTTTTACTTATTTTTAGTGACTATTATTAATTTTTTAATCTATACATAAACTTTATATTATACAAAAAATCTTTATGTATAACAAAGGCTTCTAAATAGAAGCCTTTAAAATTATTACTTTCTTTTTTGGTTATTGTTATTATTTGGATTATTACACTTTCTGTCAAAAGATGGGTTAAAGGCATAGAAATTTTTACTATCTAGTTTATCTGTTGCTATTCTTAATCCCTCACCAAATCTTTGATAATGAACTACTTCCCTTTCTCTCAAAAACCTTATAGGATCTATTACATCTGGATCATCGCAGAATCTTAAAATATTATCATAGGTTGTTCTTGCTTTTTGTTCTGCTGCTAAATCTTCGTGTAAGTCTGTAATAGTATCTCCCTTAACTTGCATTGAAAATGCATTATATGGAGTTCCATTCGCTGCACTAGGATAAATTCCTGTCGTATGATCTACAAAGTATGCATCGAATCCCGCTTTTTTAATTTCATCCATAGTCAAATTTTTTGTCAATTGATACACAATTGCACCAATCATTTCAAGATGATTTAATTCTTCTGTTCCAATATCTGTTAAAATAGCCTTTAACTCAGGATATGGCATACTATATCTTTGGCTTAAATATCTCAACGAAGCACCTAGTTCTCCGTCTGGACCTCCATACTGGGAAATTATAATCTTGGCCAAAGCTGGGTTTGTGTTCTTAATATTTATAGGATACTCAAGTTTTTTTTCATACACAAACATCTCTTATTCCCCCTCCTCATTGTCCCAAGGCCACGGATTTGATATCCAAGCCCATTGGTTAGAGTTAATGTCTGTTGATTGTATTGGTCCATATTTTTCTTCATACTCTGCACGTAACTTATTGCTTTTTTCAATATACTCGTCCATTTTCTGAGCAGCAACCATATCGTCAGGGTGAGTATTTAAGAAAATATGCAGCTCTATAATTGCAAAATCTAAAGATGCAATTTGTTTCATTAATTTTTGCCTATCATTCATGGCAGTCACCCCCTGCAGCCAAAAAAGGCTTATCTAGAACAGGAAAAAGTGTTCCTTGGTCTAATCCTTGCTCTGGGGTGTAAATCTTATTCATATTTTTTTGATAAGGTACATATGCCATAGCTACAACTGTATTAGCTGGAAGTGACGATATACCATATTCCTTTTCTTTCATGTTATATATATCATGAAGCATTATATTTTCCTCCTTTAATTTAGATTACATTATATAATATGATTTCAAATTAAAAAATGTTAATATAATAATCCATGAAAAAAATGTCGAAACAATACAAAAAATATAAATATACCCTTTAATTATGTAGAATATTTGTATAAAAGTGTAAAAAAATAAAAAAAACGATTGTATTATTAATAATTTATTGGTATAATAAGAAATGTGAGTGTTTATGGGGATTTATTATGTTAAATTTATTAACAAATTATAGTTTAATTAATTTAATTCTTAAATTCTCATATGAATATTAATCAATATATTTACTCTATAACTTATTAAGCTTATTCCAAATTTATTTTTTTAAGTATTTTGATAATGTCAATTTTAATTAATTATTATCTCTTATATTAAACAGATTTTTAGAATTAATTGTTGATGTTCTTCATAATCTTTTATAAGACTAATTTAAGCATAGTTTAATTATATTGATTAGGCATTTATAGTTTTTTATTTTTACTATATTAATGAAGAGGGGTTTTTTATGAGTAATGAAGGTATCGGTAATAATCCACCGAAGTTTAACAAATTTCAAGAGGTAGTTTTTCCAATTCATGTATATGAATTGAAGAAATTTCTTCCAATGAGCTTTATGATGCTATGCATATTATTTATTTACACATTAATCAGAGATCTTAAAACTACTTTGCTTGTAGACGCAGCAGGAGCTACTTCTGTTGGTGCTGCAAAATTATTAGTTATTGTTTTCGCATTCTTATCAGTTATAATATTTGCAAAACTAGTCAATAAATTTGATTTTAAAAAAGTTTTCTACATAATCATAATATTCTTTTTATCATTTTTTGCATTATTTGGATTTGTTCTGTATCCTATGGCGCCATACATACATATGTCATCTGAAACAATACAAAGTTTGCAAAGTAGTGTTCCTGTTTTAAAGGCTTTTTGGCCTATAATAGGAAACTGGAGTATCACATTATTTTACATTATTTCTGAGCTTTGGGGAAGCCTTGTAATCTCTGCTCTATTCTGGCAATTAGCTAACCAAACAACTAAAAAAGATGAAGTTAAACGTTTCTACGCTTTTTTTGCTTCTGTCGGTAACATAGGTCTTATTTTATCAGGCACATTCTTAAAATTCCTTTCTAGATTAGCCAAAAGTATGACAACCACCTCAGATGTATTCGTAATCAGCGTAAGAATTCAAATGATAGCTGTATTGATAATAGGAGCAATTTTACTTTCTCTTTATTACTATTTAAATAAGTATGTATTTACAGATCCTAGATTCTATGATGCTGACCAAATTGTTGTTAAGAAAAAGAAACCTAAAATGGGTATTGGGGAAAGTCTTAAATTCATATTTACTTCTCCATATTTGTTATTAATATCTGTATTAGTTATTGGTTATGGTATATCTATGGCATTAACTGAGTGCGTATGGTATGAACAAATGAAGTTATTAGTTCCAGATAAAAATGATTATATAAGCAAAATGGCAACTTTATCTATGATTACTGGTGTATTGACAATTGCTATGTCTTTCATTGGAACTAATATATTAAGAAGATGTAAATGGAGAACTGCAGCATTAATAACTCCTTCAATCCTTTTTGTTGGTAGTATTTTATTCTTTTCTACTATTTTATATGAAAATCATGTGGGTATAAATGCTAGTATTTTTGGAATAAGTATATTAAATATTGCATTTGCTGTTGGTTTAGTAATAGATGCATTCACAAAATCTGTTAAATATTCATTATTTGATTCTACAAAACAAATGGCTTATTTGCCACTAGATCCTGAAAGTAAATCTAAAGGTCAAGCAGCTGTCGAAGTTATCGCAGGTCGCCTTGGTAAAGGTGGCGGAGCAACAATCCAACAAATCCTTGTTGCTATAATGCCTTTAGGAACAACAATGGCTGGTTTATCTGGCATAGTTGGCGCAATTGTTTTAATTGTTGTTGGAGGATGGATTGCTTCAGTATTTAAATTAAATACTAGATATGAAAAACTTATAGCTGAAAATGAAGCTGCTGCTAATGCTAAATAGTTAATAATTTAACAAAAACAAAGCATTCTAATTTTAGGATGCTTTGTTAATTTTATAAACTTTTTATTTAAATATATAAATTAATATGAGTGAGTTTAATATGAAAAAAAATTATCAATTAGAATTAGACAACATTATTAATAATATTCAAAAAAATAATCTTACTCCATCTTTACTTCTCCATAGTTGTTGTGCACCATGCAGTAGTTATACCATAGAGTACCTATCTAAATATTTTAAGATAACTGTTTTTTATTATAATCCAAATATATTTCCTAAAGATGAATATATTACAAGACTTAAAGAACAAAAAAAGTTTTTAAATATATTTCCAGCAATTAATACTATAGATTTTATTGAAGGAAATTATGACTATAAAAAATTTATAAACATAAGTAAAGGACTTGAGTTAGAACCCGAAGGTGGAAAAAGATGTCTTAAATGTTATGAATTAAGGTTATTAGCAACCGCAGAAATAGCACATCAAAAAAATTTTGATTATTTTACTTCTACTCTTTCTATTAGCCCGCTTAAAGATTCACAAATTTTAAATGAATTGGGTGAAAAAATTTCAAAAAAATATAATATAAACTATTTATATTCTGATTTTAAAAAAAGAAATGGTTTTAAAAGGTCTATAGAATTATCAAAAATTTATAACTTATATAGACAACAATATTGCGGATGCATATATTCTCAAAACAATAAAAAATAATTTTTAAATTAAACAAAAGAACAAGCTAGTAATTAGTTTGTTCTTTTATTTATTATCATTATCTATATACTTTATCTTACTATATATATACGCATTCCTATTTTCTTTTTTTAATTCATTATTTACATCAAAATGTTTCCTTAAAACTAAATAATACTGCCCTTTCGGTAAATCTATTTCTTTTTTGTTATTTAATTCAATAATATTACAATTTGTAAAATTAAGTTTACAAATATCTATTAAAGAACCTATCTCTTGTTTTATAATACTATATTCTACATTATAGTTTGCATAATTCTTTAATTTCAACAAATCTTCTTCAACACTTCCAAAAAAGGCTATTTTATTTCCTATTTGTATACTTCCATTATGATCCGGAATTATATGTAGTGTACACAATTCACCTATTAAATTGATACTCTTTTCTGTGCTATCCGGGGACACCCTCCCTCCTAATATATAAAACTTACCTATAACATTAACTGCAGATGGACCTTTATTATTATTTATTATGCCATTATTCATATATACTTCTGCATCTTTTTTAATGATCAGTCCATTTATAGTTGCGTTGTTAATTATTAAATTTCCCGATATATCTAAAGCATAATTTCCTTTACATGTTGAATATTTCCCTGAATTTAATATAACACTTGTACCATTAACTATAGACTTTATTACTCCTTTAGAGCCAAAATTTTCACTATTACTATTTACAATTACTTTAGAACCTTTACCTTTCAGTAAAATACAATATCCATTTTTTCCAGTTCCAAATTCAGTTTTAAGTGCTACATTATCGTTTAATTCTAAAATTGCATTTTCATATAATTCTATATTGTTTATAGAACGATATATTGAAAACTTTTTTCTTGTATTATCCACATAAACATTACCTGATATAGTTAGTTTTGCATGATTTTGTATTTTAAAACATACCCTTGCAATACGCGAACTTCCGCTGATTTCTAAATCTCTTTTTATCCCACATATGGATGGTCTTCCAAACATATCCTCTAAATTTATATCGCTCCCATTAGTCACAATATTAGTTATCTCTTCATCATTAATTGCTTGTAAAAATTCTTTTTTATTGCCCACAACAACAGCTTTTAATGGTTTACTGCCTTTTGAAATAAGCTTTTTTTTAATATTATCAACACTATTGATTACTTTTGTTTTTTCTATTGCATAGCTATCTATAACTTCTGTACTATTATCACATGCATTATATTGGTAGGCTGTAAAATAAATAATATTATCCGTAACTTCTACTTTTGAATAGGTGGGGCAACATGGTTGACTAATTTTTTCTGTTATAATTGGCATAGATAAATCTTGATTATAATTTTTAACTCCAGTTGTTCCTGGCATAATATATAATGTACCTTCAGGGTTAACAGCTGTTTCATATGCTATATCTGATTTAGTTAATATCTTTGTTTTATGAAAAACTCTATTATTATTCTTCATAAAAGGGGTTCTGACATAAACATGGTCATGCCCTGAAAAAACAATATCTATTTTTGCTTTATCGCATAAGCAAACAATTTGATTCATAATACCTCTAACATCATCATCTGAACTATGTGGTCCATTAGAATAAATTGACTTATGCATTAAAATAATTTTCCATTTAGTTGTTGCAGACATTGCAGTATTATATGCCCAATTAAACTGTTCATCACTAATTTTACAATCTGAATTAATATCATTAGTATTTAAAACAATAAATGTCACATTTTTATAAATATAAGAGTAATATATTCCAGATGATAAATCTTGATTAGGAATATTTGAAACATAAAAATGACGTACAATGGGATTGTCGGTACTATATCCTGCTATAGAATTGCTTAGCCATGATTCATGATTACCCGATAGTGGCACCACTGCTTGTTCTTTCCAAACATCACTACTCAAAACCCAATTCCAATAATCCTCATTATTTCCATCATCTACAAAGTCACCTAAATGTGTAACAAATTCAGAGTTTGAAACATTTTCAACAGCACTTTTAAATATTTCTGTAAATAAATCATAATCAGCTTTTATCATTCCTTGAGAATCTGATAAATTTATAAATGTAAATTCATTAGATTCTAGTGGTGTTTTAAAAGTATAAATTTTACTCCAAATATTTTTTTTGCTATTTCCAACACGATACCAATAACGTGTATTTGGTTTTAAATTAGAAATAATAACTGAATTCATTAAGCATTCTTCTGTATTATACTTAGAAATAAGGCCAAAATTTAAAACGGTTTTTGGTATTATAACACTTTTACATTCCGATTTAACTACAATAGCATTACAAAAATCTTCAGATTCAGAATATTGCATTTCGCCACCTAAAATTTCTGATTTTGTAAACCATCTAAATGCTCTTTCGCTTATAGGATTTTGCCCCATGCACATAGTAATGTTAAATGGTTTATCTGCTAATGATTGGCTATCTTTACTTATATTAACATTACCCAATATATTTTCTTCAGTATTTACATCACACAATATCGAGCTAATTGCTTCTACAACCAATTGCCCAATTCCTCTAATAAAACTTGCACTTAAATAATCTTCAAGAAATTTGTCTATTTTTTCATTAATGTCAATTCCTAGAATACCAAGTAATCCCGATATTTGTCCTCTATTCGTCTTTTTATTAAGGGTTATTCTAACTAGTTTAGAGTCTAAAGCAAGTCTTAAATCCAAATATATATTTTCCGAAATCGTAGATATCAATGATGTTATAAAACCAACAATAGAATCTATTAAATCTTTAATTAACTCTGATCTTTTTAAACTATTTAAAGCTGGACTAATCCAATCTGGCAAACTACTTGTTTTTCTGTCACTATATAATAATATAAGAACTAACAAGTCATATATTGTCTTTTCCTCTGCAGTTTCTGGTTTATATACACCTTTATCACATAAATTAACTAACATATCCCTAAATTTCATGTTAATATATGAAACATTTGTGATATATTTTTTTTCTAATTGATCAATTATGTCATCAACTGACATTAATAATTGAGATTTGTCTATATTTATTTCATTTACAGCAAGTCCTATAATACCTGAAGGATATATATAAATCTTTTCATTTCTATATTGTATAGTTACACTTCCTAATAATGGTGAAATTTCAACAACCTTAGTAGGAGATAGGTGTTTTTTTAGCAATAAAATAATTTTTTCATCAAAATCAATACTCTTTATCCCTTTATTTATTTGATATTTTAGACCATTTTCTTTTATCTTATTTATATAAGGCATAATTGATTTTAAAATAACATCATTAAGTAAATAATACAAATTTACATCTTCTTTTATAAAATTTCCGTTTAAATTCAAGTTAATAACAGCATTCCTTTCAATTCATTCAAATTTTCACTAATAGTAATTATAATACATATTTAATCAACTAACAACTAAAAATTAAGTTAAATATAAATCTTAATAAAAATACATACTTTTATTATAAATTAAAAATTATTCATATAAAAACATAAATTCCCTTATCACATAAATTAATGTAAAAAGGGAATATTAGTTAAAACATTATTTTTCAAACATCGATGGGTTATATTTTTTTATAACAGATTTATTTATAACTGCCGGCATATTAGTAGCTTCACTTTCTATAGATTCAATAAATTCATCATATTTCATGTCTTTCAATACATTTAACCTCTCATATTCATCTTCTAAACTATTTAACTCTGAATCTATATTTAATTTATATAATAAGTAATAATAATTTCCTTCACGCATTGCTGCTGCTTTATTATTACTTAATTTTTTAATGCAATCCTTTAGTTCATCTGAAAAATAAGTATTTTTATTTAAATTTTCGACTTTATAATCACTTATATCATTTTCCAAATCTTCATCTACTTTATATTGAGCCTCAATAGTATCAAATGATTTCCCATTATTAATACTATTTACATAATGTTCGAACTTATTTTTCACTTCATTAATTTCTTCATCAGACATTGTCTCCATTGATCCAGATTCATTGTTTTTTACTAGTTTCTTTGCAAAATATTTATAACTTGTATAATTTTCTAAGAAATAATTTTTTATTTCATCGTCAGAAACAGAATGTGTTCCGTCTTTTCCGTATATCGCCTCAAACAATTTCGACAATTTTATAGAATACATTGTTTCTGCTCTATGATATGAGTCTTTCGCTATTCCAAACTTTTCATATATTTTTGAATATGTATTCCAGTCAGATTTAGTTTTAGCTTCTGATGATTTTATCTCTTCTTCAGACAATGCGAGCCCCATTTCATCAAATCTTTTTTCCACCTCTATCAATTTTTTACATGAAAGTATGGCTTTGTCTTGTATCCATTGTGAAGCATCTTTACCATCTATCTCCTGACTTAATATGCCTGAGTTACTTCCGCCAGACTTATAATATGCATCTGCATAAGCCAAAGTCATATAATATATATATGAACCTGCAGACACTGCGTTATCTTCTGTTTTAACTGCCCAAGATTTATCCGTACAAGAAGTCATAGATAACATCATACACAATGATATTAAGACAACCATAAAGTTTTTTAAAACCTTCATAATTTTTCCTCCTGTTAAATTTTACAATGTAATTTAAAGTATACACTCCAATCAAATGGTTGTCTATATTTTTACTAGCAATATATACTATAACTAGCTTTTTCTATATAACTCATTTTTAATATTTACAAATCAATTTTATTAATAACATTGATATTAGTATAAAATAATTTATATTTCATTTAACCACGCAACAGCAGAGGCATCACTTGGCACCCTTAAGTCTCCACGTGGAGAAAGGCAAACACTCCCAACTTTAGGTCCATCTGGTAAACATGAACGCTTGAACTGATTTTTAAAAAATCTTTTTATAAATATTTTTAAGCATTCTTTTATAAATGCTGGCTCATAAACATCTTTAAATGCAATTCTAGCTATTCTATATACCTTTTGAGGAGAAAATCCAAATCTAATAATATAATATAAAAAGAAATCATGCAACTCATAAGGTCCTATTATATCTTCTGTAGATTGAGAAATAACACCACTTCTAGATGGTAATAATTCTGGGCTTATTGGGGTAGATAAAACACTCAATAAAGAACTTCTTTTCTCTCCTTTAAACATATCAGCCTTATAGCTTACTAAACATCTAACTAAAGTTTTTGGTACTGATGAGTTTATTCCATACATAGACATATGATCACCATTATACGTAGACCATCCCAATGCTAATTCAGACATATCTCCAGTTCCTAAGACAATAGCATTCTTCTGATTTGCTATATCCATTAAAACCTGGGTTCTCTCTCTTGCTTGTGCATTTTCATAAGTAGTATCATAGTTATTAACATCTTGATTTATATCTGCAAAATGTTGCAAAACAGAATTATTAATAGAAACTTCTAATAATGTTACATCAAATGCTTTACAAAGCTGAGAAACATTTAGTTTTGTTTTTTCTGTGGTTCCAAAACAAGGCATAGTCACCGCAAATATATTTTTTTTATTATAATTCATGATACTAAATGCTTGCAGTGATACAAGAAGCGCTAAAGTTGAATCTAATCCACCAGATAGTCCCAAAACTATTTTTTCACAGTTCATATGTTTTAAACGTTTTATAAGACCATATGATTGTATATTTAAGATTTCCTCACATGCTTCATCAAGATTACTTTTTTCTGTCGGTACAAATGGTAACTTTTCAAATTTCCTTTTTAATTTTATATCCTTCACTGGTAAATTAAAATAAATTTTATTTAAGGTCTCTGTTTGATTAAAATTATTATTTTTTCTGCGTTCTGATTCTATTTTTTGAAGATCTATATCGGCAAATATTATTCCTGTTGTAAACCTTTTTGATTCTGATAAAACTGTTCCTATTTCAGCTATCATATTATGTCCAGAAAATACTAAGTCTGTGCTTGACTCCCCGCTTCCAGAATCAGCATATATATAAGCAGATATTATTCTTGATGATTGCGACTCTACAAGAGAAGTTCTATATTTAGACTTACCTACAAGTTCACTGCTTGAAGAAACATTTGCAATTACTGTTGCTCCTGAAGCAGCCAGATAAGAAGATTGTGGTATCGTAACCCATAAATCTTCACAAACCTCCACCCCAAGTTTCAGTTCGGGAATATTTTCACACACAAAAATTATCTTATTTCCTATAGGTATAGATTTTCCATCAATTGTAACATATTTATAGTCACAAGATTTTGAAAAATATCTTAATTCTTGAAATTCTGCATAATTCGGTAAATGTGTTTTTGGAACAAAACCTAAGACTTCTCCATGGTATAAAATAGCTGCACAATTATATAAACTAGCACCATCTTTAATAGGTAGTCCTACTACTATTATCGTATCTAAATCCTTTGTATTATTATTTATTGTATTTAAGGATTTCTTAGCCTCATCAATTAATAAATCTTGAAAAAAAAGGTCCCCGCAAGTGTACCCTGTTATGCATAACTCTGGAAATACTATTATAGATGCTTGTTTTTGGGCCGCTTCATTTACTAATTCTATAATTTTTTTTGTATTATAAATACAATCTGCAACCTTTATTTCAGGAGTGGCAGAGGCTACTCTTATAAAGCCATCTTTCATTTTTATCACCTTTTTTACAGTTTAAAATTTCTCAGACAGCCTAACGTGCTGTTTAAATTATATCTTTCCATTTATTCTCCGGCAGATAATATATGCCTACCTTTCCCCCTTTATTTATGATTCTTTTTATTACCCTGCTTATACTATAATTCTCCATATCATTTATAAACTCAAAAAATTCTTGATTTATAATATATAAATTTAAATTTACCCAAAAACTAAATTTAGGGTTTTCATCTATAAACATCAGCTTACCATCTTCTGTAAAGTCCACTATATTATTGGGTAATTCTAAACTTTTCAATCCACAAACAATAGTAATCACATTTTTTTCTTTTATATGATAATTATAAACTTCAGAGTAATCTATATTGCTATAATACCTAGCACCTGTTAGTATAAATGCATTATTAAAATCCTTTTTTAATTTAAATAGTGTATTCGTTAACTCTGAAAATTCATCTATTTTAATCAATTTTATATCACTAAAAAGCCTAGAATTCATTATAAAGTCTTCTATATTGATTTTACTTATAGAAGTAATAATTACAATAGAATTGTTCCCTCTTTTTTTTATATCCGACACTTTCTCGATTAATCTTTCCTTATACCTCAATAAATCATTTTCGCCAATGTAATCCTTCAAATCGTAAATATCTTTGTCAAATAAAAAAACAGGTAAATCTAAAGCTGATTCAATAATGTCTCCATTTTGAAACATTATAGATACAAGATTACCATTATCGTCAACAACAGGTAAAAACTCTAAATTATTCTCTACAAATATTTTGTCATCTAAATTAGGTTCATTTTTACGAATTTTTACACAACTGCCACTTAGTATACTTGATACCGGAGTATTTAGATTTATACCATTTTTGACTACTATTTGTATATCATCAGTAGTTAATATAGACTTAACTTCTAGTTTATCACATACAATTAAAAAATCTTTTTTATTTTTATTCATTGCTTTTATTGCTTCTGATATGCTAACTTTTTCATCAATAATAAAATCTCTTATATTCATAATTAACTCCTTAAATTAATAGATTTCACTATAACTTAAACTCTTACTATACTTATTAACATATGACATTGCATATCCAACCATCAGCCAAAATATTAAAACCATATATGTTATTTCCGACAAAATAGTTTTCTCAAACAAGCTATATATGCAATAAGAAACTAAGAATGCAAACAAATTAGGAAATATATCATCTGTATAATCCTGTGGCCTTTTAAATAAACAAATAGCCATATTTACTGCTACACACAGTGAAAACACTGCAAATATAGTAAACCCAACTATTCCCCATGAAACCAAAATAGTTATATATCCATTATGGAATTCAGAAAATATTAATCCATCTTCTAAATATCTATCTCCATATTCAACTATATTACCTCTGCCTATTCCCATGATTGGATTTTTCTTAAACATCAAATACGCTTGCTTCCAAAGGGTAATTCTTCCACTACTTATATCATAATTTTCCCTTCCTATTTGTGTGTTGTCTTTAATATGTTCATTATCATGAGTTGGCTCTTCAACGTTGTGAACTGAGTTTATAATTTTAGCAACACCGTCTTGGCAAAACTCTCTGAATGCAAATGTTGAAAATGCTAATATTAATGCAACAAAAAACAAAGCTAAACTTCTTTTTACTACATGGTTTACATATACTTGTCCATTAAATGAAAATACCTTATAAAAAATATAAACTATTACATATACTATTAAAAATAATAACGATGCATTAGAATCCGACAATATTAAGCATATTAAATCTATAGCCACGCATATAATATATATATTGTTCTTTTTAATATTAGATTTTATCCCTTTAACTTTATTTTTACATATTAAAATATGGCAACATATTATAGATATTACTGAATGTAACGCTAAAAAGTTACAATTAGTATACACACATTGCAGCCTATTTCTATATATTCCCAACCAATAGCCACCTATATGCACTTGGACTGCAAAATAAAAAATCAATAATCCTATTATAGATAACATTGCTGTTGTATATATAAAAATTTTAAAAATTAATGTCATTTCTTCTTCTATATCATGACTATTTCTTTCCACATACATTCCATAAAATAAAAAGAAACATAATGATGTATGGTATATAGCAAGTAAGTTTGGTAAAAAATTATCACTAATATGTATAAACGTTGTTAAAAAACATGATGCCAAGAATAACAGTAACAATTTAAAATATTTAATCTTTTGCATATTTTTTCTCATTATAAAGTTATTTACTAATATAATTCCACCCCATAAAAGCATGAAGCATCTTACAATGAAAGAAAAGTCTTCTAAAAAAGCAACTGTATCTAGATATAAATCTATTATGTAGGCAATTCTAAAAATTCTGGAGTCGAAAACAATATTTAAAATAGACTCTTTTTTAGAGCTCACCAATAAAAACACCTACTCCTAATTTACAATAATAAGTATTATTAAAAATATAAAAAATACTATAATTTATATAAACATTCCTTAAATATTTTTATAACATATTCTACTTCTTTATTTGTGAGAAGAGTGTGTAATGGAAGTGATATTTCATTTTTATACATATTGTAGGCATTTGGAAAACTTTTAATGTCAAACCCTAAATTTTTATATGCTGTAAGCATAGGCAATGGCTTAAAATGAACATTTGTAGCTATCCCTTTTTCACTAAGCTCGCATATAAGCCTATTTCTTTCCAAAACATCTTTTCCATTCAGTCTTACCATATAAAGGTGGCCACTACTCCTTTTATCAGTATTGTAATGATCTAGTACTTCTATATTTTCATCTTTTAAACCTTCATTATATATTTCTATAATCTCTTTTCTTCTTAACAATAGTCCTGGATACCTTTTTAATTGAACTAATCCTATAGCAGCCATTATATCTGTCATATTACATTTATATGCTGGAGATATAATATCGTATTCCCAACTACCCTTTTGTGCTTTTTCGAATGCACTTTTATTCTGACCATGAAGCGACAACAACTTTAAATTACTATAAATATCTGCATCGTCTATTCCCTTTATTGTTCTCCAAGTTATCGCTCCTCCTTCAGCTGTTGTAAAATTTTTAACTGCATGAAACGAAAAGCTTGTAAAATCTGCTATTTCTCCTGCGCTTTTACCTTTGTATAATGCACCAAACGCATGTGCCGAATCAGCAATCACTGCTATTCTTCCCATACATTTTTGAATCTCATTCTTAGCACAAAATAAATAACTTTTTTCTTTAACTATATTAAAAATTCTTTCATAATTACAAATTACTCCACCTAAATCAACTGGTATAATTGCTTTTGTTTTTTCTGTGATTGCTTTACTTAAAGCTTCATAATCCATTTCAAAAGAATCTAGTGCAGTATCTATTAAAATTGGTTTTGCTCCAACATGACATATAACACTACAAGTAGCTGTATATGTATATGCAGTTGTAATTACTTCATCTCCTTCACCTATACCCAAAAGTCTAAGTGTTAGTTCCATACAAGCTGTCGCTGAATTAAGACAAATCGCTTTACTTGTATTACAAAATTCAGCAACTTTATCTTCTAAAAGAGCCGTCTTCGGGCCTGTTGTAATCCATCCAGATCTTAATGTATCAGAAACCTCTTTAATCTCTTCTTCTGTAATATCAGGTGGTGAAAATTTTATATTATAACACATTTATATTATTTCTCCTTTATCTATACACAACAAATAACTGTATTATACCATATATATACATGTAATTCAAATTATTGACTTCTATCTACTTTAAAACAGCAAGAACTGTTTTTAACATTAAATAAATATCATATATAAAATTAAATTTTTCTATATATTCAAGATTATACTTCATCTTTTCTGGCAAAATTTTTTCTACATATATCTTATCAACATCACTTGCATTTGATAATAATTTTTCTTCATCTTTAAAATTTATACTTGCAAGAGATGTAACACCTGCCGGCATTAGTAATGTTGCCTTCATTTTATCTGTGTAATTTTCAACATACTTTTCTACTTCCGGACGTGTACCTACAAAACTCATATCTCCCAAAAGTATGTTTATTAATTGAGGTATTTCATCAAGTCTATATTTTCTCAAAATTTTTCCTATTTTTGTAATTCTTATGTCATTGTTAACAGTAACTTCAAAACCAATCTTATCTGCATTTTCCACCATTGTCCTAAACTTTATTATTTTAAATATCTTTCCATATCTTGTAACTCTCTCCTGGAAAAAAAATACACTACCCTCAGAATCATTTTTTATCAATATTGCGATTAATAAAAATATTGGCGTCATTAATGTAATCATAATTGTAGAAACAATAATATCAAATAACCTTTTAAAAAACATACTCAATTTTTTACATTTCAATAAATTATAATACTCTAAAACTTCCTTATTTTTTAAACTTTCAGGCATATCATTCCAACTTTTCATATATACATCCCCTAAAACTATATGTAAAAAATTTTTTAAATCACTCTGGAATTAGATTATATAATATTACTCCAATCTTTTCAATAAAAAATAAAAACCTCGAGCACTAAGCCCGAGGTCAACTACAAAAATTAAATATTACATAATATGTAAAAATCTAAAAACGTTGCAGAAAAAATCATTAAATGTTTGATACATATCAAACTCTTTGCAGAAGCAAGAAAATACTGCTACCCAAGACATAAATACACCAAATGCACATCGTTTAGTTGCTAATAGCATTAACTATCATCCTTTCAAATATAAAATAATATTAAATTCTAGCAATCAAATTTTATCACCCAATAAACCATAAGTCAACCCAAAAAATAAAGATTAAAAATAATCATTAAAAGAATACATTATATAAATATATATCATTAAACTTTTATTAAAAATTAACCAGCTTTCCATAGATTAAACACAAATGCCCTGTATATAATCACACACATAATCTATATAAATAACACCCTCACCTATTAATTATTCAATCTTTTTATTAATATTAACGGGGTTAATTCATCAGACTGACCTGCGGGATTATCTTTTATGATATTTATTAAATTCTTATCAGCTATACTATTTAGCGAGTTAGATTTTGCAAAAATTTCTATGTTAAGATCATTTGCATCAACAAGCATGCAACTTATATTTAATTGTTCTTCTATATCGTTACATACCTTTTCAGGATTTTTAGGATTTAATAGTGCTAAATCATGATAAACTTCAAATGATGACCCCTGGTAAAATCCATCTATCCCATCTATTCCGTTGCCTGCAATTTTATAAAATACACCTCTTTTACCAAATAGCTTTGTAACTGCCGAACATACACTAGCAAACAATATCCTTGGTAAGCCTGCTATATTAATTGCTAATTGCAATTTATATGGCTCATCCATGCCTATTCCATGATTATTCGATGTCGCAAATTTTGAAAGTAGCCTTGCCCAAAAGCCTATCTTCACATCTTTCTTTTCAACAACATTATTTTGGCACATAGATATTATTTTTTCACTCATAGATAATATGTCGCCCTCTTCATATAAAGGCAGAACATATTCTTGTATTAATTCCATATATGATTCACCACGTTCTACAAAATGAGTTTGAATTGCCCATCTTTCATACTCAATTCCTTCCACAACCACATTTTTCCTTATATAATAAGTTATTCCATTTTTTTCACGACAAGCCTCAGGGCTATTTCTAAATCCCATATTTTTCTCCTTTAAGATATATAAAAAAATTTTTAACTAAATAAAAGACTGTCATACTTATTGACAGCCTTATAATATTACTAAATCCTTTTTATTTCACTATCTATATCATCTGAAAGGTCCTTTTCATCTGCTGATATTAAAAAAACAAAGTTGGTATTAGACTGTTCTGAAATTCTTTTAATATTATTTAGAAATTCAGATAATTTATGTAGTCCTTCATCACATATTTTTAAAGTTGAATCAACTAAAATATCTGTAACATCATAATTTCCTGCGCAAACTCCACACAAAAATCCATATAACGATTTATATCCAGATATATTATATTGCTCAGCATCAATTAACCTTGCTTCGTGAGGTACATTATAAGTTAATTTCTCACCTTTTTCAACAACTACAACATTTCCCTTAGTATTAGACAGTGCTTTCTCTACACATTCAATTAATCTTTTAGTCTTTCCGCATCCTTTATTTCCAACTAATAAAGATACCATAAAAAGTCCTCCTATTTTATAATATAATCTTACTAAAATTTATTATATAAGATTAAATGTATGGCACTTAATCTTAATAACCTAAATAAGTCTTTTTTCAAGAATATCTCTTTCATTTTCATATCCAGGTTTGCCTAACAAAGCAAACATATTTTTCTTATATGCTTCTACTCCTGGTTGATCAAATGGATTAACTCCAAGTAAATATCCGGAAATTGCACATGCCTTCTCGAAAAAATAAATTAAGTATCCTATTTCTTTTTCATCCATCTTTGGAACTCTTAAAACTATATTTGGCACTAATCCATCTGTATGCGCTAAAATTGTTCCCTCAAATGCCTTTTCATTTACATAAGACATAGTTTTTCCCTCTAGAAAATTAAGCCCATCTACATTTTCTTTATCGTATTCTATCATAATATTTTTCTTTGGAGAATCAAATACAACAACAGTCTCAAATAAAACTTTACTTCCATCTTGTATAAATTGACCCATAGAATGCAAATCTGTTGAAAAAGTCATTGATGCCGGAAATAACGCTTTTTGATTCTTTCCTTCGCTTTCTCCATATAATTGTTTCCACCACTCGCTCATCATTGAAAAGCAAGGCTCATAGCTAACTAAAGCTTCTACCTTTTTTCCTTTTCTATATAGAATATTTCTTATAGCCGCATATTTATAGCAATCATTTTCATATAGACTTGGCTTCAAAAAATCATTTTTTGCTTGCAGTGCTCCATTCATCAATTCATCTATGTTTGCTCCGCTTACTGCTATAGGTAACAACCCAACAGCTGTAAGAACAGAAAATCGACCACCTATATCATCTGGCACCTCAAAAGTTTCATATCCTTCACGTTCAGATAGTTCTCTTAATATGCCTTTATTTTTATCTGTCGTGCAATATATTCTTTTACGAGATTCCTCTTTTCCATATTTTTTTTCTAAAAGATTTCTAAAAATTCTAAATGCGATTGCTGGCTCTGTTGTAGTTCCTGACTTTGATATTACATTTATGGAAATATCCTTTCCCTCACATATTTCTAATATTTCCGATAAATAAGTAGAACTTATATTATTTCCCACAAAATAAATATCTGGGGTATCTTTTTTTAAAGAATTATAATTCGGAGATTTAACAAAATCTATTACAGCCTTGGCACCCAAATATGAACCGCCAATACCTATAATAATAAATATATCGGAATCAGATTTTATTTTTTCTGCTGCATTTTTTATTTTTAAAAATTCATTTTTACTATAATTTTCCGGAAGATCAATCCATCCAAGAAAATTGTTTCCCAATCCTCTTTTCGAATGTAATATATCATGAGCTACATTTATTTGTGGTTCAATAGCTACATATTCCTCATCTGTTATAAATTTATTTAAATACTTATCTATTAACTTCGTAGCCATAAATAATCCTCCGCATATTACATATTTTAATTAATTTTATTTTACAATATAATACTTTACTTTGCAAGAACAGAGTCAATAAATTTATAAATATAAAAAATTACAGATTAGTAAGAGATTTTAGCAAAATATTAAAAACATCTGAAAAATTAATTTTTTCAACACTCTCTACTGTAACTATAGGATATTCAGATAGAACCTCATTACCCAGTTTATATATAATTTTCCCTACTTCTTGCCCTTTATTTATAGGTGCTTCTACTTCCTCTTGTATACTCACTTCACTGGTTATATTTTTTTCCTGACCTTTTTGTGTTAAAAATCCACCCGACAAATCTGCTGCCGTATCAACATAAGGTTTCATGCCATTAATGACTTTTACCGGCTCTAAAACTTCCTCTGGCAATATTGGTTCTGTAACAACATAATTGGCAAATCCATAATCTAGCAAGATTGCAGCATCTTTAAATCTTTCTTTTCCTGTTGCACTACCCAAAACAACAGATATAAGACTAAGATTATTACGTTTAGCTGTCGCAGAAATACAACTTCCGGCTTGGCTTGTCGTACCTGTTTTAAGGCCAGTAATTCCTTTGTAACTTTTCAAGAGTTTATTTGTATTTACTATTTGGGTCTTACCATCTCTTAATGAATCCATCCAAATTGAAGTATATTCATATATTTTCTCATGTTTTATCAATTCTTTCGACATAATTGCAACATCAAACGCACTAGTTAAATGACCATCTTCATCAAGTCCATTACAGTTTTTAAATACTGTATCTTTCATTCCTAATTCTGCAGCTTTTTTATTCATTTCAGCAACAAAATCGTCTTCTGTACCACATAGATGTTCTGCAAGAGCTACTGCAGCATCATTAGCAGACGCCACAACTGTTGCTTTTATCATTTCATCAACAGTCATAACTTCTCCTGGTTCAAGCCAAATGTCAGATCCTCCCATAGAGGAGGCGTGTTCACTTGTTGTCACTTTATCTTCCATCGATATCTTTCCATCATCTATTGCTTCCATTACAAGCAGTAATGTCATAACTTTAGTAATTGAAGCACAAGCTCGTATTTCATGTGGATTCTTTTCATATAATACTTTACCAGTGTTAGCTTCCATCAATATAGCACTAGGTGCTGTTATATCATCATTAGATATAGCAAATACAGGCATTTTATATGTAGATATCAAAAATAAATAAATAAAAGAAAGCAAAGCAGCAATATATTTTTTCATATCGGCACCTCCAATTAATAATACATAATTATGCCTATAAAATGATTTGTATGCAGACAACTTATAATATCTACTTAATAATTGAAGATAATAACTTTAAAGATAAATTTTTATTTTATATTTTTCGAACTTAATCGAAATAAATCGAAAATATTTTTAGCTTATTAAATAAATTATATCTATAATATTATGCATTATCTATCTTGCAAGCATAAATAATATATCTAAAATTATATTTGTATATTATATATTAGAGGTGTAAAATGAAGAATTTACGTACCATACGAGAGGCGAAAGGTCAAACTCAACTTAATCTTGGCTTAAAAATTGGAGTCCAACAAGAAACTATAAGCGCATATGAAAAAGGAAAAGCTATGCCAACTGTAGATACATTGCTAAAGTTATGTAAAAATTTTAATTGCTCTAGCGATTATATGTTAGATTTAACTAATATAAAAACACCAGTTAATGACCTAATAATAAATAATCTGAGTGTTGATGAAGCTGAAATTATTTCTAAATATCGTTCTTTAAATAGTTCTCAAAAAAACAAGTTATTGGGGTTTATCGAAGCATTAATAGAGAAATAGTTTAAAAATCCAATTAATTATTTATAATAGTTAATTGGATTTTTTATTTATAAATTTATTAATTTAAAAATTAATATCTATTAAGGTAGTTATCTATTTCCCACTTTGTAATAGAAGCTGTATATTCTTTCCACTCATTTTCTTTATATTGTATATATTTATTAAAAGCGTGCTCTCCTAAAGTATCCAGTATTATCTTATCTTCCTTCATAGCTTGTATTGCAGAGTACAAATCTTTGGGAATACTTTCTATTCCTGATTTTTCTATTATATCTCTTTTAATAGTAAATATATTTTTATTAATTGGATTTGGTGGAATCAAATTATTTTTAATTCCATCGAGGCCTGACTCAAGGCAAACAGCTAACGCTAAATATGGATTTGCTGAAGGATCTGGATTTCTCAATTCTATTCTAGTACTTTCATTTCTAGCCGATGGAATTCTTATTAATGGGCTTCTATTCCTTGTTGACCACGCTATATATATAGGTGCTTCATATCCAGGAACTAATCTTTTATATGAATTCACCAATGGATTAGTAATTCCTGCCATAGCTTTAGCATGCTTAATAATACCTGCAATAAAGCTATATGCTATTTTACTTAAACCATTTTCATCATCGGGATCAAAAAAAACATTTTTTCCATCCTTGCTTAAAGACATATTAATATGCATACCTGAACCTGCTTTTTGATAAAGTGGTTTCGGCATAAATGTTGCATGTAAATTATGTCTATCTGCAATAGATTTAACTGCCAACTTAAATGTTATTATATTATCTGCTGCATTTAATGCATTACTATATTTAAAGTCTATTTCATGTTGGCCAGGGGCGCATTCATGATGAGATGCTTCTATTTCAAAACCCATTTCTTCTAAAGTAATGCAAATATCTTTTCTTGCTTCTTCACCTTTATCTACAGGGCCAAGTTCAAAATAGCTTCCACTGTCTATTGTTTCAGTTGTTGCTTGCCCACATTCGTCTCTTTGAAATAAGAAAAACTCACATTCCGGACCTATATTAAATACAAATCCCATATCATTAGCTTTTTTTATAGAACGCTTTAATATGTATCTCGGATCACCTTCAAATGGTTTGCCCTCTGTAGTATAAACATCACATATTATTCTTGCTACTTTTCCTAGGTAAGATTTCCATGGATATATCATAAACGTGTTAAGATCTGGATACAAATACATATCCGATTCTTCAATTCTAACAAATCCCTCTATCGATGAGCCATCAAACATACACTTATTATTCAATGCTTTTTCAAGCTGGTTTTTGGTAATAGCAACATTTTTAAAAGCCCCAAAGATATCTGTAAATTGTAATCTAATAAATTTTATATCTTCTCTCTCAATAATTTCAATAATTTTTTCTTTTGTGTAATTCACAAAATTACTCATAATTATCCACCCCAAATATTACATATAATAATAGAACAATTCTAGCATTATACTTTTAAAATTGCAAACATAAGTTCATTAACACAATTATACTACAAAAAAATTCCAAAATATGCATCTAATATACAAAGCTTTAAGTATTGACATATAATAGTAAAGAATGTATAATGTTAACATAAGCTAACATTTGAAATTTTATACATTTAATAAGGTGATATTTTGTTAAAGACTGTAAATGACTTAAATATACACGAACGAGGAATTGTTAAAATGATTAATGTTTCAGGTGCCATACGTAGAAGAATTATCGACATGGGAATAACCCCTGGTGCATTAATAATTATGAAAAAGGTTGCGCCTTTTGGTGACCCTATCGAAATAAATGTAAGAGGTTACGAATTAAGCATTAGGCGATCTGAAGCTAAAAATATAATTGTTGAAACAGATTTTGGAGGCATAAATGCAGGATACTAAATATTTAAAAGCTGATTATCCAATTAATATAATCAATAAAAAAACTTTAAAATTTTGCTTGGCAGGAAATCCTAATTGTGGTAAAACTACTTTATTCAATAACTTAACTGGCAGCACACAATATGTTGGGAATTGGCCAGGAGTTACTGTTGAAAAAAAAGAAGGTAAATTATTACATAACAATACTCAAATAAATTTGTTGGACTTGCCTGGAATATACTCGTTATCTCCATACTCTCCTGAAGAAATAATCACAAGAAATTGTTTAACTAATGAAAATTATGATTTAATTATTAATATTGTAGACTCTACAAATATCGAGCGTAATTTATATCTTACTACACAACTTCTAGAGCTTGGAAAACCTATTGTAATAGCCTTAAACATGATAGATTTATTAGAAAAACGTGGAGATAAAATAAACTATAAGCTATTAGAAAAATTACTGAATGTTCCTATTATTCCAATATCAGCCAGTAAACAAATAGGAATAGAAAATTTAATAAACTCTTGTATATCTTACTTAATAGGATTTAAAAAGTCAGAGCCTAAGAACATATATTCCGAAGATATAGATGTAACATTAAAAAATATTGAGAATGTTCTTTTACCACTTGAAAAAAATTTAAATACTACAAAAAGATGGGTTGCTGTTAAACTATTTGAAGGTGACCATATAGAAAATAAACTTTTAAATCTAAGTGAATCACAACATAAAAAAATTAATTCGTACATTAGCCAAATAAAAATAACTAAAAACTTTGATAGAGAAACAATAATAGCAGATCAAAGATATAAATACATTTGCAAAATATGTAATCAAGTCATATCTCGAAAACTACCAAAAGGATCTGATTCAATATCAGACAAAATAGATATAATCGTAACTAACAGATTTCTTGCTATCCCTATTTTTCTTTCTTTAATTTTAATCATCTTTTTTATAACTTTTGGAAGTATTGGATCATATCTGAAAGAACAAACAGAATGGTTAATAAATGATTGTTTTTCAAATTCTATAGAAGCTTATTTAACAAACTTGGGTGCATCAATCTGGTCTAAAAGCCTGATTGTAGACGGTATAATACAAGGAGTAGGTGCTGTACTTTCTTTTATGCCACAAATCATTATATTATTCACTTTTCTTTCACTATTAGAAGATACTGGATATATGGCACGAGCTGCATTTATAATGGATCAGATTCTTAGAAAAATAGGGTTATCTGGCAAATCATTTGTTCCAATGCTTATGGGATTCGGATGCACTGTGCCTGCAGTTTTAGGAACTCGAATACTTGAAAATAAAAAAGATAAACAACTAACAATTATGCTTATTCCATTTATGTCTTGCAGCGCTAAAATGCCTGTTTATGCATTATTTATATCTGTATTTTTCAATAAATACAAACCGTTGGTAATATTCTCTATATACATACTTGGGATACTTCTTTCAATTTTAACTGCATGGTTTTTTAAGAATACAATATTAAAGGGTGAAGTTTCATCGTTTGTAATGGAATTACCTCCTTATAGGCTTCCAAATCTTAAAAGCCTAATTCTACATGTTTGGGAACGTGTAAAAGACTTTATTACAAAAGCTGGAACTGTATTATTAGGTGCCTCTATTATTATTTGGTTTCTTCAGTCATTTAGTTTCCAAATGCAAATGGTTTCCAGTGGCCAAGAGAGCATGTTGTATAAAATAGGCTCCTTTGTTTCTCCTATATTCTCATTATGCGGATTTGGAAATTGGCAAGCTTCTGTATCTTTAATTACGGGATTAGTAGCTAAAGAATCAATTATAAGTACTATGTCTGTATTATATGGAGCAAGCACTGAATCTCATATTTCAGGTGCTCTATTGCATACTTTTTCTCCTCTTAGTGCATATTCCTTTCTTGTTTTTGTATTGTTATATACCCCATGTATAGCTGCAATATCTGCAATAAAAAAGGAAATGGAAAGTACTAAGTTAACTATTGTTACCGTATTGTATCAACTTTCTATTGCATGGTTTGCTTCTGCAATGGTTTATCAATTTGGCACTTTAATATCAAATATAATAAATTGAATATAAGGAGGATATAAAATGTGGATTGACTATATTATAGGAATTACAGTTGTTTTATTATTGGTTCTATTGACTATAACAGGAATAAAAAATATAATAAAAGGAACAGGTACATGTTCCTCATGTAAAAAAAGCTGTGAAAACTGTATATTACATGAAAATAACAAAGAAAATAACTTAAATAAGGAAAAATAATAAGGAGGGTAATAAATGCTCAAACTAACAAGAGCACTTGAAGATTACCTAGAAGCAATTTATATATTAAATTTAAAAGATGAAAATGTTCGTATAACCGATATATCTACCTTTTTAAAAATATCTAAACCAAGCGCTAATCGTGCTGTGAAATCGTTATGTTTACATAATTTATTAATTCACGAAAAATACGGTAAAATATCCTTAACTAAAAAGGGTATAGAAATTGCAAAGGAAATATATTATAGACATGAAACACTATGTAAATTTTTTACTGAAACATTAAAAATAGATAAATCAACAGCTGAATCAGATGCTTGTAAAATAGAGCATGTTATAAGTACCGAAACGTTAAACAAATTAGTCGAATATTCTAAAAAACATTGTTAATTAAAATTCATAATATTTAATCCACTATATAATAACTTAATATTATATAGTGGATTTCCTTAATAATTAATATTCATATCATTTTTTAAAAAAGTATTGCTTTCTTCATCTATTTCCCTTGCGTAGTTATATATTTTCTCCCTCATACTACTAGGTAAAGATATATAATTGCTATTAGTTTCAACTTCATCAACAAGAAACTTATTCAAATCTATTGGAGTCTCGTTTGTAAAATCCTTAATCATTTTAAACACCTCTATAGTAGTTTATACTACATTTAGTATTCTTAATAATAAAATTTTTACCAAATCATAAAAATCCTTATATTTAATATCCCATTTTTCCTAACAATGATTCATCATGATCAATCCAATCATTTACATTTATTACATTATATTCATTTTTAGAAATACGTATAATAACCTCTGAAATTCCTGCATTTATTATCATTCTTTTACACATTGAACAAGACGATGCATTTTGAACATAATCATTAGTTAATACTGCTCTACCAACAAGATATAATGTAGCGCCAAGCATATCTCTTCTTGCCGCATGAATAATAGCATTTGCTTCTGCATGAACCGATCTACACAGTTCATATCTCTCTCCTCTAGGAACATGCATATTTTCTCTGATGCAAAAACCAATATCAATGCAGTTTTTTCTTCCCCTTGGCGCACCACTATATCCAGATGAAATTATCTGATCGTTATTTACAATTATAGCTCCATAGTTTCTCCTCATACAAGTACCTCTTTCAAGCACTGTCTCTGCTATATCTAAATAATAATTCCTTTTATCTATTCTTTCCATTTTATTCTCCTTTTGCAAAACATATTAATTATTCCTAAGACCTTTTGGATACTTATTTTTCAACCGACCATCAGCATACTTGCCAAATCCTGTAACTATAGAATCTACTGAAACACCTACATATCCCTTTTCACAACAATCAATTTCTATCTCTTTCCCTTTCAAAAATGCATATATCTCACTAGAATTACAATCAAAATTAATGCAATTATTAAGCTCATTAAATCTAGCAGACATAAATAAGGCATGTGATGGTTCAATTCTAGAACCTTTTTGTTCTCCTAATTTAACACCTGCTCTAATCACACCTAGGCCTGAAATATCTGGCAGATCATTTGGCAATATAAAATATGTATTTTGTATTCTTTCAATGTTTCCATATAATTTTATAGAAAAAATACTTTCAAATAGTTCATATGCATCTTTTATATTTCTCATTGATTTATAAATATACTTTTTTACAGTTGATCTGTTATCTGTATTGCAGCGTAACTTAGCAATAAAATGACCTTCTCCACCATCCATAGGGAATATCCTTAAAGCTTTATTTCCATCCGTTAATCCATATTTAGAAAAAGCACTTCTACCAAAATTTTTATCTATATTTTCCAAACTAAACTCTGGATTTTCAATTAAAAACTTTTCAATAACTTTTTCATTTTCATCTGGTGAGAAGGTACAAGTTGAATATACTATTGTTCCCCCAGCTTTGACAGCTTTGGCTGCATTATTTAATACAGCTAATTGTCGAACAGCACACATCTTTACATGTTCTCGACTCCAATATTTTATTGCTTCTGGATCTTTCCTAAACATTCCTTCACCTGAGCAAGGAGCATCAACAAGTACTTTATCAAAAAATCCGTTTAGCTTACTACATAAAATCTCTGGACGACATGATGATATAACAGAATTTCTAACACCCATTCTTTCTATATTAGACAACAGTATTTGGGTTCTATTTTTAACAACTTCATTTGACCACAACAAGCCGCTTCCTTTTAACATAGATGCTATTTGAGTAGATTTCCCCCCAGGAGCTGCACATAAATCTAAGATTTTTTCACCCTTAACTGGGTTTAAAATACTAACAGCTGCACTAGCTGATGGTTCTTGGACATAAAATGCTCCAGCATGATGTAAAGGATGCATACCTAGCTTAACATCATTGTCTAATATATAATATCCTTCTTTACAAAACATTGTTTTCTTAATATTAAATTCATTTCTTATTTTTTTTAAATCACATTTTAATTCATTAATTCTTATTCCAATATAAGGACTTTCATCATATGATTTTAAAAAATTTACATATTCTTCCTTAAGCATAGATTTCATTATATTTAAAAATTCATTAGGTAATTTTTTCACAGCACCAACCTCAATAACTAAAGAATAAACAATATTATTTTGCAAATAATATTTTCAGTAATGTGTAAGATATAAATATTTAATGCACTATTTTAATCTTACGCAATACTAATGAATTAATTTTTTTTGGAGGAATTTGCAATGGAAAGACAATCAAATAATCAAAAAAATAATCAATGCAACAATAACAACAGCCAGAACAATAACCAAAATAACAACAGCCAAAATAATAACCAAAATAGCAATAATAACAGCCAAAACAAAAAACAAAACAGTTTTAAAATCTAAGTTAAACCATTATACAGCAGAGGGAACAAATATGTTCCCTCGATTGCTGTCTTTATTGATAAAATATTATAATAATTACTACATAAAAAACAAATAATTATTAAGTTTTTCAAAAATAAAATTTAAAGGGTCAAATATACTCCTAAAATATTTGGCCCTTACCTGCATTTAACTTAAATCCTTGCCCTACAATTTCTCCAGCATCTCCAATAATTATAAATGATTTTGGATCGGTTGTCTTTATTATATCATAAACATTATATACCTGTTGGCGAGCAACTGCACAAAGCAATACACTCCCCTCTTTTCCACTATATGCTCCCTCAGCCTTTAATTTTGTCACGCCTCTACCAGCTTCACACAAAATCCTTTTTGCTATTAAATCGCTTTTTTTAGATATTATAAACATGACTTTGCCTATTCCAACATCCGTTCCGTATAATAATACGTCTATAATCTTTGTACTAACAAATATAATAATTATAGCATATAAAGCGCTATCTATACTATAAATAAATGCTGCACAAATTACTACAATTAAATTAACAATCAAAATTAGTCTACCAACTGAGAGCCCCTTAAAATAAAGTGATAAAAGACCTGATATTAAATCTGTACCTCCTGTTGTGCCTCCTCTAATAAATATTAGTGCCAACCCTACACCTAGAAATAAGCCTCCAAAAATACATGCTAACATCATATCTCCCGCATAAATAGGTAAAAATGGTTTTGTCATATCTATCATTAAAGATGATATTGTTGTTGCAATAATAGTTTTAGCAATAGATTTATATCCTACCTTTTTTATACCCCATAAAAAAAGTGGTATATTCATTAATATCACCATAACTCCTATAGGCCAACCAAACAAATGATTAAATATAGTTGCTAGTCCTGTTAGACCTATAGGTATGATATTATTTGGAACAGTAAATGTATTTATATAAACAGAAAATATAAAACTGCCTATTAAAAAATATAAAGTATCTTTTACTATGTTATTAACCACTAGCTTTGTATTGTTTTTCTCCACTATTTACACCTTCTAATCACTTACAATGAAATTAAAAAGTTCCCTTAACCTTTTTATATCTCCTTTCATATAGAGATATCCAAATAGCGCTTCAAAGCCTGTTGCACAATGATAATCATTTATATCGGAATTTTTTGGTATATGATTCACTTTTGCATTTCTTCCCCTTTTATAAATATTAACTTCTTCTTCTGTTAGTAAATTTATTATTTTTTTCATGCTTTCTGATTGTGCTTTACAACAAACTTTTTCTACCTTTTGATTATTCATAATTCCAATTTTAGATGGGCATGAACATATTATCCATTCTCTAACTAGCAAATCGAATATTCCATCCCCAATAAACGAAAAAGCTAAAGGGCTTATTTCTTTCAAATTACAGTCTTTGTTATATAGTCTTTCCAATTTATATTCCCCTTAATCAATAAAATCAAATTCCATATTATAAATGCTAACAATGTCACCATCTTTTGCTCCGGCTTTTCTTAAGCAATCCATAACACCTCTTTTAATCAACACTTTTTGAAAATATTGGAGCGATTCATAATCATCAAAATTAATAGAGTTAATTAATCTTAATAGCCATTTACTTTCAACCACATATACACCATTATTATTTGTTACTTTTATTTCATCGTCTACACCTATAGAAGTATTGTCTAATTTTATACCATCTATCTGATATTTTTTAATAGGTGGTAATTTACTCAATAATTCATAAATTTTATTCAATAAAGGATCTATATCATAATTAATCGGTGCTATTATTGGAAAAAAATCATACCCTTTCTCATTTATATAACACTTAAAGTCTTCTATTTGCTCTGGAGTAGCTAAATCACATTTATTTCCCACAACAATCATAGGTCGCTTAATAATATCTTCATCAAATTCCTTTAGTTCATTATTTATTGAATTAAAATCATCTATAGGATCTCTTCCTTCACTTCCAGAAACATCAACAACATGTACTAAAAGCCTGCATCTTTCTATATGCCTTAAAAATTCGTGACCAAGTCCAGCACCTTCCGCCGCACCTTCTATTAAACCTGGTATATCAGCCATTACAAATGAACCCTTATCCTTTATTACCACAACACCCAGCACAGGGCTAAGCGTTGTAAAATGATAATTAGCTATAATAGGCTTTGCCTGACTAACTACAGAAATTAAAGTAGATTTACCTACGTTTGGATAACCAACTAATCCAACATCTGCTAATAATTTAAGTTCTAATTGAATATTTAATTCTTCCCCCGGCATACCAGGCTTTGCAAATCTTGGAGCTTGCCTTGTAGGTGTAGCAAAATGTGCATTACCCCAGCCTCCTTTTCCCCCTCTAGCTATTACTACTGATTCATCTGATGATATATCTGCTATAATTCGACCTGTTTCTTCCTCTTTTATAACTGTTCCATTTGGAACTCTTATTATTAAATCTTCTGCACTTTTTCCAAATCTTCTTCCTGATTTACCATCTTCACCATTCTGTGCTTTATATTTTCTTTTATATCTAAAGTCCGAGAGAGTAGATAAATTGCTATCTGCCTTAAAAACTATGTTTCCACCTTTTCCACCATCTCCTCCGTCAGGGCCCCCAGAAGTTACATACTTCTCCCTATGAAAAGAAATAGCTCCATTTCCCCCATCTCCAGCTTTAATGCTTATTTTTGCTATATCAACAAACATAATAATACCTCATTAATAATATAATTTATTTTTCATTTTCTTAATAGAGAATTTTAATTAAAAATATTTTTATATTATAATATAATTTACAATTATTTATTATTTTATAGAATATAAACTTTAAATATTATATATAAAAAATCTTGAGGTAAAAGATTACCTCAAGACTCCTAAACCGCTTTAACTATAATTATTGCTCGCTTGAATAAACACTTACGCGTTTACGGTCACGACCTAATCTTTCAAACTTAACTTTACCATTAATTAAGGCAAACAAAGTGTCATCCGAACCTCGCCCAACATTTTCTCCAGGATGGATTTTTGTTCCGCGTTGTTTTACTAAAATATTTCCTGCAAGAACAAATTGTCCGTCTGCCCTTTTTACTCCAAGGCGCTTAGATTCTGAATCTCTACCATTCTTTGTAGAACCCATTCCTTTTTTATGTGCAAATAATTGAATATTTATTTTAAGCATAACTTACACCTCCACGTAATTAACTTGTACATTCTCAGGATATTGCTCTTCTAAGGCCAACATATGCAACTTTAAACCTAATAATACATCTCTGCAAGATAATGACACTTGACAAATTTTAAAAAACATTTTTCCTTCTGAAATAAGTACATCAGCATCAGATTTAATAATTTCTGTTATTGTATTCGCTGCCATATATAGTGCAGATGATACTGCAGCGCAAACGACATCATTCCCTATATATTCATAACCTGAATGGCCATTTACGTCAAAACCTACCAGCTCTCCATCACGAGTTGTTAAAAATCCTACAACAATCATAACTACGCTTTTATAGATTCAATCTGTACTTTAGTATAAGGTTGCCTATGGCCTAATTTTCTTTTTTGACTTTTCTTTGGCTTATAAGTAAAAACTGTAATTTTTTTACCTTTACCATTTTTTAAAACTTTTCCTGAAACTTTAGCTGATTCAACATAAGGTGTACCGATTTTTAGACCATTGTCGTCATTAATTGCAACAACCTTAAAATCTACTATAGATTCCTCTTCACTAGCAAGCTTTTCTACAAATATAATGTCTCCATTTTCAACTTTGTATTGCTTGCCACCAGTTTCTATAACTGCATACATATCTGGGCACCTGCCTCTTCCAATCTCGCTATTATAAGGCGCAGATAAACTGACTTACAGCCTACAATAAGCGGCTTAATTAGCATAACACACGATTATAATTTTGTCAAGCCATATATGTACAATTTTTATATAATTATGAATAAAAATTAAACTTTTCCATTTACCCAGCATTTATGGCATAATGCTCTATATTTGTTGTTTCCTCCTATATCTATCTGATTTCCTTTATATATTATTTTACCATCACTATATCTGGCATTAATTATTGCTTTTTTTCCACACTTGCACATCGACTGAATTTCTCTTATTGTGTCTGTAACTTCTAATATCCTTTTACTTCCCTCAAACAAATGTCCCATATAATCCGTTTTCAAGCCATAGCACATAACCATTATTCCATTATCTACCATTTCTCTTAATTCATCTACCTGCGATACTGTCAAAAATTGAGCTTCATCTACAATTATTACATCAGGCCTATCATAATCCTTTATAGTATTTGTTATAGTATCATCTTCTTTTATTAGCAATGCCTTACAAAAAAGACCTATCCTTGATTTTACAATTCCTTCCCCATCTCTCGTATCTATTTTTGGCTTCAAAAGTATAACCTTTCTACCCTGCTCTTCAAAGTTAAACTTTTTCATTAATGCATTAGCCGTTTTACTCGATCCCATAACTCCATAATAAAAATACATCTTCATATTCTATTCACCTTAATACTCTATTATTATTTAAACAGTTATAATATCATAAAGACATTAACTTTTCAAGATTATCATTATTTCAAATTATGTATTACTATTCTACAATTTATAATTTTTTACACAAAGTTCAATAGATAGAAACGTATTTATATAACTTGATACATTTCTATCTATAATAAACACTAAAATATTTATATTATTTTCTAATCATCCATTCTTGTAATATTGTCCACATAATTTTTAAGTGATTCCATTGAGTTTATGCTATCCCTACGTTCGTTTAGCTGCTCTCTAATATATTCAGGCAGGTTAGCAAAATACTTCTTTGCAGTTTCATCATTATTTACAAGCTCATTTAATCCGTCATATTTACTTTTCATATCAAACAAACCTCCACATATTCAATATTTAACTATCTGATTTATCTTTCCTTAAATTCTGAACACACTTCCTTAGCTGTTCTTCAGATTCAATAATAATTCCACTTTGTGTTATTGTCTCTTGAATATATGGTTCTAAAGATTTAAAATAATTATTATTTTCTAAATCTAAACCTTGATTCATAATATCACCTCATTAATATTATGCACCAAATTTTTCAAATTAATCATTATTTCCATAAAAAAGTGTTGATATTAACTTTTTGTATTCATCAAATGTCATAATATTATTCACAACATCTAATAGAGCATTAACAGATAGATATTCTGGCAAATTTAAATTTTTTATAAAAATTTTCCTCTTCTCGTAACTATTATTTTTACCATAAATACCATCATCAAAAAAATCTAATTTAGTTATTTGTTTCCCTTTTTCACTATTATTTGCAAAAGTCTTCATAGACATTGCAGAATTATTTAATGACTCTATTATTAAGCAATTTTCTAAGCCTTCAACACCTAATTTACCTTCCTTAGAATATTTTTCTTTTCTCTTTTCCTTTCCATATACATCTGGTATATATGCATGCTTGACTTTATCTTTAGGCATTAACCCTGATAAGTAATTTCTAATAACAAACCCTGACGCATCACTATCGGTAAAAATTATTATTCCTCTTTCGTTTGCCAGTTTACGTATTAATTTTAGTTTTTTTTTGTCTTTAAATATCCTAAAACCATTTGTCTCTATAATTAATCCATCTACAATTGAAGAGAGTTTTATTTTATCATATTTTCCTTCTACTATTATAGCTTCCTTAACCTTAATCAACATTTCTTCTCCCGCTTATAAATAAGCATTAATTTTGACACTAATTCCTCTAGTATTACTCTTTTATCTATCCTTGAACTCTTTAATAAGATATCAGCTTTAACTATTTCTTCTATACATTTTCTTAAAGATTTAGTAGAAAGTTTTTTCGAATCTCTTTCTGCATTCTTAAGCCTAAACTCCTTACCCTTATAATCAAAATACTTTACAAGTTCACTTGATTTTACACCTGATTCAATTGCTATTTGAACTCTATACATATCTATGTAGGTCATTGATAAAACAGCTAAAATTGCAACTGGTTCTTCCTTATTATAAAATAATAAATCCAACTGCTTATAAACATTACTATAATTACCAGAGTTCAGTGCTTTTGAAAGCATAAAAACTGTAGTTTCCAAATTACGTGTAACAATCGCATCTATAGCAGTTTCAGTTATTTCTTTATAATTAACAAATGCACATAGCTTTTCCATTTCATTTCTTAACATTGTTAATTCTTTACCACAATAGGATATAATCTTTTTTGCATTTGCCACACTTAGCAATGTATTCCTTTTCTTTGCCCAATTTACAAGCTGCTTTTCCAATTGTAAGTCTGTTCTTTTATTTAATTCTACAACTATACCACTCTTACCTATTTGTTCAAAAAACTTTTTCCACTTTTGCGTTTTATTGTTCTTTATTTCAAAGGTGATATGACTTATTACTAAAACACATGTAGCAGGTAAATCTCCTATCAACTCATATAACTTCTTTTGATCTGTATTACCTAATTTTTCAATATCTAAGTCTTCAACAAGCACAAACTTTTTACTCGACATTAATGGCAAAGATTCTACTGAATCTGATATTTGATCTATATCAACCCTATCTGCTTTAAATCTTTGATAATTAAAGCTTGTATATTTTTCACCCAATACTCCCTTTAATATTCCTTCAGTATAGTATTTTACCAAAAATTTTTCTGTTCCAAACAAAAAATATAAATTAGAAAAGTCTTTTTCCTTTATCGCTTTCTTTAAACTTTCTTCTGTAAAATTTGGCATTATAATTCTCTCCTTATCCTAATAGTAGAATCTTTAATAAAATCAAATATTATAACACCATTTTCAGAAGTTGATATTATATTGTCAAAACTCGTTGAGTAAAGCTTAATATTATTTATAGATTTTTCATTATCCATAGAAAAAATTGTATATATCGGGTTAAACCTTTTTATATTTTTAGGTGTCCTCCCCACAACAAGAATATCGCAATCTATTAAAGAATTTGGTATATTTCTTGCATCTCCACCAGATGGACATAAAACCACATTCAAATCATTGATATTAAGGTTTATCCAACCCTTATCATCACTATATACTGGATTAATCTTTACATTAGACCATAAACTGGAACTCGCTTCTTTATCAAAATATATCGTTGTTCCCCTAAAATTTGAATCATAGTTTAATTTGTACTTTAAATCTTCATTATTTGCTGATAAAACAGTTAATGGTTCATATTCACTAATAATATCTTTAACATAATATGAAGATGATTTACTTGAGTCTGGTAAAACCATACAATCTATTTTCTTTATGTTATTTTCATTTAAATACCTTAAAATTTCCTTAGAATATTTATAACTGCTTCCACCGCATGATATTACAGCTGCACGTCCATTTTTATATAATACAGCAGAAATACCGTTACCTGTGTCTAATAACGCCAAGCTGGTTTTACTAGTATAAATCATTTCATAAGATAAGATTCCTGCAAATAATACTATTATAGATAGTATTGAAGATATGCGTATTAATTTACATTCTTTATCTAATAAAATTGATATTGCTAAAAGTATTAATACACTGCAAATCCAAATATACATAAATGGTTTTTTGCAATAAATAGAAGAAAATGGTATACGTGCAAGAGACTGAGTTATAAATGTTATATAACTAATAATAAATTTGGATATAATCACAAAAGGTATAGACAGAATTTTAAGCCAACTAATTGAATATAAAATTACAGAACAAGATACAAAGATTATCATTAGTGTTGAAGGAAATACAACTAATATATTACTTATAGGTGATATTAAAGATACTGTCCCAAATGATAAAATTATAATTGGTAATGTAAATATAGTTGCAGCGATAGTCATAGATAGCACTGATGAGATTGATTTCTTTAACTTTATGCTTAAATCAAACATTTCTAATTTTTTCATTAGCCATTCATCGATTTTACCGCTTAATAATACTATACCAAGTGTAGCTGAAAATGATAGTAAAAGTCCTATATCTCCTGCTGCAAATGGATTGAATAAAAGTATAATTAAAATAGCTAATCCTAATGAATTCAATGAGTCTGATCTTCTATTAAGTATCAGTCCCAAAAGATAAACTATAAGCATTACTCCTGCTCTTATAGACGATGGTGAAAACCCTGATAATGCAATAAAAAATAATACTGAAGCAATAGATATGATAGCAGAAATTTTCCTAGGAAATCCTATAAGTGCACATAATATCATTATAAATTGAGATACAATTGAAACATGTATGCCAGATACTACTAATAAATGAGATATACCTATATCTCTAAAATTAGATTTAACTCGAGGTGATATATTACTTTTATCTCCTAGTATCATTCCCGAAGCTATTGCAGATTGTTCCTCTGAATATAATAGTTTTAAAGTTGATATTATTTTTTCTCTTATTTTTAATATATAACTTATAAATGGGGCTTCTCTAGACTGTTCTACGCTTATATTATCATAATCAGAAACATACCCTAATAAATTTATCCCCCTTGCTCTATAATGTGACGCATATGATATTCCTGTATCTTTTGGTACACAGAAGTATAATGTAGTTGTAATTTTATCATATATATCTGCATCAAATGCATTGTTAGAGGTTACTTTCACCTTTAAGTTCTTTGGATAATTAATATTATAATCTATATTGTCAATTTTTAAAGTATAATGATATTTTCCATACTCTTTATATGGTATTTCACAAATAGTCCCTGTTGTTCTTACTTCCTTTTCATCTAATTCATAAACCGGGTTTACATTTATATTAAATATTATGCTATATACACAAAATGCAGTTGAAGCAACAAACAAAGCTATTGGCAACACCTTATGGGTTCTTGTATCTTTAAAAATTAAAGATATAAAAAATAATATAAAAAAGCATATAAAAAGAATAAAACTAATCTTTTCACCAAAACAAACAGCGGCTGTTAAAGCCGATAAGTAAGTAAAACCAATTAACGCAAACAGCCGTTTCATAAAAAAACTCCTTATTTTTAATATATATCTAAAATATTACCTTAATCATAGTAAAATAAATTTAAATCTGCTTTTGAAACAGAGGTAATGGTTCCAGATAGATTATGTCATCTCTCTTTGCTGCCTTACCCTCAGCTAATACACAGGCCTTTCCAACAATATTTCCACCTGCTTTATTAACTAACATTTCTATTGCTGTTAATGATTCTCCAGTACTTATCACATCATCAACAATTAATACACGTTTTCCATGTAAATATGTATAGTCCTCTTCAGATAAATACAAGTCCTGTAGTCTTTCTGTTGTTATAGATTTAACTTTAACATGAATAGGATCTCTCATATACAATTTTATACTTTTTCTTGCTATTATATATTTCTTATTACCTTGCCTAGCCATTTCATAACATAGAGGAATTCCCTTGGCTTCTGCTGTTATAATAACATCATGCTCTGGGCACTTCTCCAAAAGTGCCTTTGATGCATTCACTGTAAGCTCTACATCTCCAAACATTATAAATGCTGCTATGTCTAATGTATCATCAACCTTACATACCGGTAACGCCCTTTCACATCCTGCAATTGTTAAATTATAAACTTTTTTCATTAAATTGACCTACTTTCTTAACTTTCTTTAAAATTTAAAATTATCTTTAATTGCAAATAAAAATATTTTTAGCCTGGAGGCCATTTCATTGAGCGGCCACCTAATAGATGAAAATGTAAGTGTTGCACAGTCTGCCCACCTTCCACACCACAATTATTAACTATTCTATATCCATCCTTTAATCCTTTTTCCATTGCTATTTTTGATGCAACGCAAAAAATATGAGAAACTATGTCTTTATTTTCATCTGTTATTTCATTTGCTGATCCAATGTGAACCTTTGGAATAATCAAAATATGAATAGGAGCTTGAGGTTCTAAATCATTAAATGCTACGATTTTGTCATCTTCATATATTTTTTTAGTAGGTATAAGATTATTAGCTATTTTACAAAAAATACAATCCATAAAAAAACTCCCTGTTAAACATTTAATATACTTGAAACTATATTCTTTATTTGAGATATAGCTTCATCCAATTTTAATATATCCTTTGCTCCAGCCATAGCAACGTCTGGCCTACCTCCTCCATTGCCTCCTGCTATTGCCGCAATTGATTTAATAACATTACCTGATTTTATTCCTTTTTGTATAGCTGACTTTCCACAAGATACTACAATCGTCCCTTTTCCTCCGTTAACACAAGACAATGCTAATACATAATTTTCAAACCTGTTATTTACTTTTTCACAAATAGATTTTAGCTGCTCTGGTGATGTGTCTTTAGATTCAGGATAAAAGTTATGCCAAACTACATTTAAATCATTAACTTTTACTGCTTTAGACAAAATATTGTTCACATTCATGTCTGCTATTTTTAAATTTAAATGCTCTATATTTTTTTCTTTATCTTTCAGCTCCTCAACTAACATGCTACAGCGTTTCAATAAGCCCGAGGGACTGTTTAGTTTAAATATTCTAGCGCATTCATTTGCTTGATATATCAAATCATTCATCATTTTAATAATATTTGTTCCTGTAATTGCTTCTATTCTTCTTACTCCAGATGCAACTGAGCTTTCTGAAATTATCTTAAATAACCCTAATTCCGATGTATTGTCAACATGTGTGCCACCACAAAATTCAATAGAAAAGTTGTTTATACTAACAACACGAACAATATTACCATATTTTTCACCAAATAATGCCATTGCACCTAATTTTCTAGCTTCTTCTATAGGCATTTCTTTTTTTTCTACTTTTATTCCCTCTAATATCTTTTTATTCATTAAGTTTTCAATTTTACTGATTTCATCATTTGTTAAAGCTGAGAAATGAGTAAAATCAAATCTCACTATATTATCATCAACAAATTGACCTGCTTGCTCCACATGATTTCCTAAAATTGTTCTTAAGGATGCTTGGAGTAAATGTGCTGCTGTATGATTACGCATTATTTTTTTCCTGACTAATGAAGCTACGCTTGCATTTACACAATCCCCACAAACAATCTCGCCTTTCTTTATGATTGAATGATGCAAGTATACCGATGATATATTTTTAGTAGTACAAATCACATCAATAACAGCATTATTTGTTAAAAGATTTCCTTTATCTCCTACTTGTCCACCTGATTGTGCATAAAAAGGTGTTTTATCAAGTATTATTAATACTTTATCTCCCTCTTCTGCTTTATCTACAATATTCCCATCTTTTATTATTAATAACACCTTTGAATCAGATTGAAGGCTGTCATATCCAATAAAATTTGTTGCTGGTATATATGAAAAATCTATTTTTTCTGTCTTCCATGCATCCACATCTTGGCTTTTCCTCGCAGCTCTAGCTTTATTTCTTTGTTGATCTAACAATAATTTAAACTCTTCTTCATCTACCTTCATGCAGCGTTCTGCTAGTATTTCTTTAGTTAAATCAATAGGAAAGCCATAAGTATCGTTTAATTTAAATGCATCCTCTCCTGATAAAACCTTACTATTATTTTTCTCTATCATAGAATTTAACATTTGCAATCCTTGATCTATAGTTTTTGAGAAATTTTCCTCTTCAATGAAGATTAGCTTTTTAATAAATTCCCTCTTTTCCCATAATTCAGGATACGCAATTTTATTTTCATTAATTACAGTATTACAAATATCAAATAAAAATGGATGATTTACACCTAATAATTTTCCATGCCTAGATGCTCTTCTTATTAATCTCCTTAATACATAACCTCTACCCTCATTTGAAGGAATGACTCCGTCTGCTATCATAAACGTTGTACTTCTTATGTGATCAGTAATAACTCGGAGTGAAATGTCTTTTTTATCACTGTCACCATAATCAACACCCGATACTTTACAAACATGTTTCATAATATTCTGAACAGTGTCAACCAAGAACAAGTTGTCTACCTCTTGCATAATACACGCAAGACGTTCCAATCCCATTCCTGTATCTATATTAGGATTTTTCAATTTTGAGTAATTATTTTTTCCGTCATTTTCAAATTGTGTGAAAACTAAATTCCAAAACTCCACATATCTGTCACAATCACAACCTACTCCACAATCTTTAGAGCCACATCCATAGCTTTCGCCTCTATCAAAATACAATTCAGAACAAGGACCACAAGGACCAATTCCATGTTCCCAAAAATTATCTTCTTTTCCAAGCTTAACCACATGGTCTTTAGAAACTCCTATTTCATTAACCCATATGTCAAATGCCTCGTTATCTTCATGGTATATAGAAACCCATAATTTATCAATAGGTAATTCCAATATTTTAACACAAAATTCCCATGCCCAAGAACAAGCCTCTTTTTTAAAATAATCTCCAAAAGAAAAATTACCTAACATTTCAAAATATGTCCCATGCCTCGCAGTTATACCAACACGTTCAATATCTGGTGTACGAATACATTTTTGACATGTAGTAACTCTTTTCCTAGGAGGTGTAACTTCGCCAGTAAAATACTTTTTTAAAGGTGCCATCCCTGAATTTATTAATAGTAAGCTCTTATCATCTTTAGGAATCAGAGAAAAACTTTCTAATCTTAAATGACCTTTTGATTCAAAAAAAGACAAAAATTTTTCTCTTAATTCATTTAATCCAGTCCATTTCATTAAAAACATCTCTTTTCAAAATTTATTTAAAAATAACAATCTAAAAATATAAAATGATTATATATTAAAATCATACCAAAATCAAACTTAAAATGATATATACCAATACACAAAACTAAAACCATCCAAAACAAGTAACTAGCTTTGAATGGTTTACATTATGACCCACATACCTAAGAAAAATAAAATTAAAATACTTTATAATTTTAAATTACCTTATAGGTATTACTTAATATGAGTAATCTTAAGGGGCTTGAAATCTTAAAGCGTGCATATTAGCTTTATAAAAAATAAAAACCTGGACTCCATTTGCGTATCTAGGTTCTCGACTGGTGCCGGTGGTGGGACTTGAACCCACACGCCATCGCTGGCAACAGATTTTGAGTCTGCCTCGTCTGCCAATTCCGACACACCGGCAAATAAAAATCAAATATATCATTTGACTTTTTTATTATACATTTAAATTTTATTAAAATCAAGAATATTTATAAACTTTTTTATATTTTTACATTTTATATATTTATTTATCCATAAATCTATCATTACTCTTGATTTTAATAGTACATTATGATATAATATACATTATATTTACAAAAATATTGTTAAAGGTTGTGTTATGATGTCTGACTTAAGTAATAACAATTTTGAATCTAATCATTCTCCGGGGCAAAACATTAGTATATTAAAAAAATCTTTAATACGCGACACTATTGTAATTATAATAGGTCTAGCATTTTTTTTAATATTAAATATATTATGTGAGCTATTGTCTCATAATATAGGTGCCAGCTTGGGTTTTTATGATCATGGTTTAAATGACTTTACTTCTCCTTCTGCAGAATACATATTTTCATTCATTTCCCTGTCGCTCTCAGCCTTTATTAGTGGATGGTTTATCTTATTTTTTACTAAAAATCGTATTTCAGATACTATAAAATTAAAAATAGAACTCGATAAAAAATCATTATTTATTTTAATTATTTCTGGTCTATTTGTATGTGGATTCGCTAATCTTTTTTCTTATCAAATAGCCAATATCTTCAATTTGCCCTTGCCGGATTCTTCATTTAATAATAGTAGCATACTCTCTATTTTAACCGGCTTGTTAGCTACAGCTGTTTGCCCTGCAATATTTGAGGAATTTCTTTTCAGAGGAGTTCTTATCGGAGCACTAAAAAAATATGGTAGTGCTTTCTCTATAATAGTATCTGCATTAATATTCTCTATAGCTCATATGAATGCCGCTCAAATGATATTTGCTTTTATCTGGGGTATTGCCTTTGGATTTATATTTTTGAAAACCAATTCGCTATTGCCAACAATCATCTTGCACTTCATTAATAACTTTACTGCCTGTATGCTTCAAATAGTAAAAAATGAATTTGGACAAAATGTTTATTTCATTTGTTCTAATATAATGTACATTTTACTTATCATAATAGGAATAATAGGCTTAATACTTTTAACAAAACAAGATAAAACATTTTTTAAATTAAATAGACCTAAACCAGAAATAAGCTCAAAATATGTTTACATGTATTTTATAATTACTGCTTTAGTTTCTTTAATAGTATTATTTATCATATCTACATTAGCAATATCGTTGTCATTTATTCCCATAAAAAATGTTATATAGAGACATAGAATTTATGAAACAAGCACTTAAGCAAGCTGAGCTATCTGCTCTTGAAAATGAGGTTCCTGTAGGTGCTGTGGTAGTATTTAATGATAAAATAATATCTGTTGGAAGAAATAGAAGGGAACTCAAAAAAAACGCTTTATACCATGCTGAGATAGAAGCCATTGACGGCGCTTGTAAAGCTTTAAATGGCTGGAGACTTCCAAAGTGTGAGCTTTTTGTAACACTCGAACCTTGTCCAATGTGTGCAGGGGCCATAATAAACTCAAGAATTCCCAGAATAATATACGGTGCAAAAGATTATAAAGCAGGCTCATGTGGTTCTGTTATAAATTTATTTGATTTACCATACAACCATAAACCTGAAGTAAAAGCCGGAGTTCTCGAAAAAGAATGCTCTGAAATATTAACTAACTTTTTTAAAAGTCTAAGAAAATGACAAATAATTTAAAGAAACTAAGTTATAACCAGTCGAGAGCCTCAACACGCACGTCGCGTCCGGGGCCTTTCTTTTTTATAAAGCTAATACAACACGCGCTTTAAAATTTCAAGATCCTTAAGATTACTCGCACCAGTCGAGAGCCTCAACACGCACGTCGCGTCCGGGGCTTTTCTTTTTTATAAAACCAATACAACACGCGCTTTAAAATTTCAAGGCCCTTAAGATTACTCAATCCACATAGTTGTTGTATGGTTTTTATATATTCAAATACCGGCATCTCTATCTCTAGGCGCCGGTATTTTTAGTTCACATTTTTCAGTAATGTAAAAATGCTTGTAAGTTGTTCATTGTTAAATTTTTTAAGTTCGTTAGTTATGTCTTGTATTAATTTTGGATTAGTATTCTCTTCGTCAAAAAATTCTTTAGGTGATATACCTAAATATTCACAAATATAAAAGAATCCGTTTAAAGAGGGTAATGATTTTCGATTCTCAATTTTGTTTATATATCCTGCACTTTGCCCTAAAGCTAAACTCATTTCTCTTGCAGATATTCCCTTTTCTAGTCTAAGCTTTGCTAATCTTTCGTAGAATAAATCTTCAAACATAATCATATCACCGCCATATTTATCATTTTATTCCATGCATAGCGAGATTGTGTGGTGTATAATTCCACAAATATGTTGACATGTGTTATTTAAGATGATATAATTCCAATGAATATATAAAATACTTTTTTCAAATTTTATAAGAAAAAATTTTTATTAGAACAAAAAATAACTGCCCTCAGATAAAGGCAGTTGAAGTATATATACGTTCAGCATTTATATTCTTACCAAAACGCTTTTTAATTATTAAAATTTTTCAACAACTCTAAAATAAGTTCTAATTGTTTGTTGTTTAATCGTTTAAATTCAATATTTATTTCTTGTATTAATTTTGGATTAGCATTGTCTTCATCAAAAAATTCCTTAGGTGATATACCAAAATAATCACAAATATATAAAAATACCGTCATTGAAGGTAATGCACGGCCATTCTCTATCATATTTATATAATTCTCACTCTGACCAATAGAAAGGCTCATATCTCTTGCTGAAACATTTGCTTTAACTCTTAAATCACTAATCCTTTCTTTAATAAACTGTTCATAGTCAATATTAAGCATAAATACCTCTACACACTAGTTAATTTTTTGAACTTTCTTCTACATATTCATCAAACTCTAACAATTTATATGGTGGAATTCTAAAAATATCTGCAAGGGCAAATAACATTTTTAAAGATATTGGTTGAATAAAATTTGGTGTTTCAACTTGCGAAAGATATCCTGGACTAATTCCTAATCTTTCTGCCAGATTTTCTTGTGTAAATCCATTAAGTCTACGATAATATGCTATTTTTAAACCAATTTGTATATATCGATTTTTATCTACGTTATTCATAAAATTTACCCCCATATATTATTTTAGGGTATTGCAATAATATACAAAATATTCTAAAATATGTATTATTATAGGTTTTACCTATAGTTATCCATTTAAAATTTGTTATATTGCTTGTTACACATATATACCACCTACAACAAACATTAAAAACTTTTTAACAACAAATACAGTGCAATTTCTAATTGAGAGGAAGTTTAAAATGAAAGATCAATACATATCAAGCAAGGTCGAGCTAGGCAGAAACCTCCGACTTATAAGAGAAAAACTTGCTCTAACTCAGAAACAATTAGCAGATGCATTAGGTTTAGATCGCTCAACATATTCGTATTATGAAGTCGGAAAGGTAACTCCAGATATTTTTACTTTAATAAAATTATCAAAAATTTTAAGATGCGACATTTATTCCTTCATAACCTCAGGCCTAGAGCATCAAGATTTATAATGCCCCAAATTTAAATGTAAAATTAAAATATTACATATTTTCCAATATATAATTTAGATTCTATTAGAAACATTCTTAAACTTTTAACTTAATTTTGCACAGAAAAAACCACCCGACAAAGGGTGGTTTTCTATATAACATCTAACTTCAAACACCAAAATTTTTATTTTAAGATTTTCTTAATATAAGGTTATTTATTTTTTCTCTATAAATAAAAACAATAATAAACAAATAAGTAATTATTGGTAACAAATAAGCTACATACTGATATTTAGACTGTATGAGCATATTATAAATACTATGATACATTATAGCTAAACTTAAAAGTCCAAATATTCCTGTGTAAAAAAGTTTTCTTTTCTTATTTATAAATATCATTCCGCTTCCGGTTACCTCTGCTGTAACTCCATGCATTAACCCTGTAGCAAAACCTCTTATAATTGCCCATATAATATTAATACTAGATACGTTTACTGCTATCATATAAGAATTCTCTAAAACAGCAAACCCAATACCGACAGACATGGAAATCGGCAATATAATTTGTGCTTTATCTGATATAACTATAGCAAAAAATATTATGGGTATAGTTTTTAATATTTCCTCGCAAACAGGTGTGATATATGTTGTAAACTGAAATGTAGATATGTTGCTTAATAGATTATTAAGGACACTATTAAATTCATGAGAAACTAAAGCTATCATCATTCCTATAATGGTAAAAGCAAATATAATCCTTGAGTCGCCTTTAAGTATAAACAATAATGCTAAAATAGGTGAAACAATGGCAATAAAGATTATATAAACCATTTTTTTACCCCCTTACAGGCTAAAACTATAGCAAATGCCATAACTATATGCATAGATAAATTAACTAAATTAAAAAAATAAAACAGTCCAAAGCTATATAAAACAAAATATAAGTTCTCTAGAATGCATAAAGCTAATATCAAACAATTATAATTTCTTAAGACTCTTACAATTCCTAAATCTACATCGGGCAGCATAATATGCTTTAATGCAAAATATGATACCGGTAATATTGTTATCATCATTATCAAGCAATTAACTTTTTCACCCATTGTAAGATTACCTAAAAAAACAGCTCCATACATTAATACTATCAGCACAGGTGCCGCTAATGAAATAATTCTATATTTAATATATTCTTTTCTTCCATCATCAACTAAACTATCCATAGCACCATAATAAGAGGATAATAAAAACGCCATACCTCCTATCCAACCAAGACTTCCTAAATAAAACCCACTAGCTAATCTATTTGTAGAAATATAGTAACATAAATGATATATATCACCTAGCAAATAACATCCTAAGGCACATGTTATTACTTGTAGAAATAATATGCCCCTTTTTTTAAAACTTTTTTTCACTCCATATAAAAATGAAAAGGCAGCAAGAATAATAACTAATATATCTATAAATAACATTAATTTCACCTAACAATCCTTTAAAACCAATTATACGGAATGCCAAATTAGACATTCCGTATAATTAATTAAACTTAAAAATTTTAATTTAAGCATTAGTCCTTTTTCTACTTCTTCCAATTAAATAAACTACTCCTACAATCACAGCTATACTTAATATAATTATTACTATACTAATCCAAGTATTCTCTCCATATATAGAACCTAAAAGGCTATTTGTGGTAGATGTATTGGTAACTTCTCCGCCTTGATTGTATCCAAATATGTCTCCTACACCTAAACTTAAACCATCTTCCAATTCACCTAATCCTTCAATATCTCCAATATTTATACTATTTAATATAGCACCACCTTCAAGCCATCCTACTATTCCACCAATATAGTCTCCGGTTCCTCTAATATATCCATAATTTATAGACTCAGATATGTTTGCATCTTTACAAAATCCAACAATGCCACCAACACGATAATCACCTGTAATATTAGCTGTATTTACACAATTAACAACTCTGCCACTAGGGTAATTTTCACCAACTATTCCACCTGTAGCATAATCTAAGCAAGAAATCATCCCATTATTTACACAATCCTCAACTAAAGCTCCATTATTAAATCCTACAATTCCTCCAACTACATAACGATACTCTGTGCTATTAACTTCTCCTATATCTATATCTCCGTTATTTGCACATCCAATTATAACACCATTACCTTCATTGCTTACAGCAATTCCTCCCATATCTTGATATCCATTATAAAGTACCGTTTTTGTAATATTTCCATTGTTTACACAATTTTCTATTCTGCCATAATTATGAGTACATATAGGTAAATTAACATCTAAATTTTTAGCTACTATTCCTTCCTGGATGCTTTCAAATAAGGTAGTGCTACTGTCATAATTATCTACTATTATTTTCTTTCCTGCTCCATCAAGATTTTTATTCAAAGTTTTAATTTGTGTAAAGTCGCTTATATCAACACTAATATCATTAGTTAAATATCCATCATTAGCAGATTTATTGTTGCAAAACATTACAAGTTGGCTCCAATTTTCAATAGGTGTTGCGTTGTTTTCTTCTGCTAAAGCCTTTTGCGAGTTATTTACTAAGCAGCAGGCTGTAAAAGCAAATGTGAAACCCAAGCCAATAACCTTCGATAATATTTTCTTATTTTTTCTCATTTCAATCGTCCCTTTCTATATTAACTAAGTAACACTAAGTTAATATTTATTATACAATATATTTATATTTTGTCAATAGTTTGAATTATTTTTGTGATAATTTACCACTTAGTTTTGTTTTGCTTAACTTTTTTAATATTTCATTATATATTTTGTCCAAATTTATCTCCTTCATTATTGGTAATTTTATTTTTAAAATAAAAGTCTAGCTATAAGCTTATTGAAACTTATAGCTAGATTAAAAATCATATTAAAACTCTGCTATTCCAGTAGTTCTTGGAAATGGTAATACATCTCTTATATTTTCAATTCCTGTTAAATACATTATTAGTCTTTCAAATCCTAAACCAAATCCGGCATGTTTTGTACTTCCAAAGCGTCTTAAATCTAAATACCACCAATAGTCTTCTTGTTTTAAGCCCAACTCTTCCATTCTATTTATTAATACTTCCAGATTTTCCTCACGTTGACTTCCGCCAATAATCTCACCTATTCCAGGAACAAGAAGGTCCATTGCTGCTACAGTTTTACCATCTGAATTTTGTTTCATGTAAAATGATTTTATTTCTTTGGGGTAATCAATAACAAATAATGGTTTTTTAAATATTTTATCTGTTAAATATTTTTCATGTTCTGTTTGGAGATCATTTCCCCAAGCAGCCTTATATTCAAAGTTATCATTATTTTTTCTTAAAATTTCTATTGCCTCTGTATAAGTAATTTGGGCAAAATCTGAATTCACAATATTGTTTAATCTTTCAATTAACCCTTGATCGAAAAAATTATTGAAAAATTCCATTTCCTGAGGACATTTATCTAGAACATATTTAATTACAAATTTAAGCATATCTTCAGCTAACCTCATATCGTCCTGCAAATCTGCGAAAGCAATTTCAGGTTCTATCATCCAAAACTCTGCTGCATGACGTTGTGTATAAGATTTTTCCGCTCTAAAAGTAGGGCCAAAAGTATATATATTAGAAAATGCCATAGCCATACATTCCCCTTCAAGCTGACCAGAGACTGTTAATGAAGTATGCTTTTGAAAAAAGTCCGAAGAAAAATCTATGTTTCCATTTTCATTAGTTGGTATTTTGTGAAGGTCGAGTGTTGTAACTGTAAACATCTCTCCTGCGCCTTCACAGTCGCTACTTGTAATTATTGGAGTATGAGCGTATATAAAGTTTCTATCGTTAAAAAATTTATGTATAGCAAACGACGCCACTGATCTTACTCTAAAGGCTGCATTAAAGGTATTGGTTCTAGCTCTTAAATGTGCAATAGTCCTTAAAAACTCCATTGAATGTCTTTTTTTCTGCAAAGGATAATCTGGAGATGAAATACCTTCTACTTGAATTTTATCTGCATTAATTTCAAATATTTGTTTTGCATTTGGTGTTTCTATCAACCTACCGGTTACAATAACAGCAGATCCTACATTAAGTTTAGAAATCTCCTTAAAATTCTCAATCTTATTCTCTTCAAAAACTACCTGAATTCCTTTAAAACAACTACCATCATTTATTTCCATAAATCCTATGCACTTAGAATCTCTAATAGTTTTAACCCATCCACACACCGTTACTTGACTGTTAATAAATTGTTTCATGTCACTATAAAATTCATTGATTTTTATATGTTGCATAATAATTTCCCCTTTTTTAATATTAATATAGTAAATACATTTAACTTTATTTTAAATGTAGACTTTTCATACAATAAGTAGTATTATAAACTGTATGCGATATTTTATCAAGTCTATTATTAAAATATAAAAATTAAGGAGTAATTATATGATAAAATTAATTTCAACAGATATGGACGGAACCCTTCTCAATGATAATGAGCAACTTCCTGATGACTTCTTTTTCATTCTAGATGAATTAACAAAAAGAGACATAAAATTTGCAGTAGCAAGCGGGAGATCATACTGTACTTTATATAGAGACTTTAATCAAAGGACTCATGATATAATATATATAGCCGATAATGGAACTTGTATTGTGGAAAATAATAAAACTAAGCACTCAGATGTTTTAAGGAATGAAGATGTAAATAGAATTGTTGAAACATGTGCTAATATAGAAGGAACACATATAATACTATGTGGTAAAAAGGGAGCACATATACTTGAAATTCCCTGGTTTGTAGAAGAGATAGATAAGTATTATAACAGTAGAATAACTGAAAAGAGTTTATTAAATGTTGAAGATGAAATATACAAAATTGGTATATATGATCAAAAAGGAGCATTAACTAATTCTTTTCCTATATTAAACCCTATTTTTTCTAAAACCTTAAACATAGTTTGTTCCGGACCTTACTGGGTCGACATAATGAATAAAGGTGCTAGTAAAGGTCATGCACTTTCTCAAATTCAAAAAGATTATGGAATCTCTCCTGAAGAAACAATGGCCTTTGGGGATTTCTATAATGATGTAGAAATGTTACAACAAGCTCGTTATAGCTTTGTTATGCAAAATGCAATGGATGATATAAAAAAATTTGGTAATTTTATTGCAAAAAGTAACAATGAATGCGGTGTGACTACTGCTATAAAAGAGCTTGTATTAAAAAATAAAATATCTAACATTAACTTGCCTAATTATACTAAAATATATTAATCTACGCGTTTGATTTTTCTATTCTTGAACTTTTCTATCTTAATAACCAAAAGATATATAGGTATGCATAGAAACCCCCATAAAGTGCTATATAGTAAGCATATTTGACCCATTAAGTTCATTGGAATATTTGAGTAATCCCATACTCCTATTTTAAGCCACAAATTTATTATACAACCAGATATAAATTCTACTGTTGTTATAATTAATGAACCTATTATGCATTTTTCTATTAAAGAAATATATTTTAATTTAATATATACTTTATATAATATTGAAAAACATATCCCACCAGTAATTGCCATTGTCCAATGAGTATATCCCCTCCACAACACTTCAATTACACAATAACATACTCCGCCAAATAAAAATAATTTTAAAAAATCTTTTAATACTTTCAATTAACATCACCAATGTTAATGTTCCTATATGCTTTTACTCTTATACATTTTAAAAAATAAAATATAAACTTACAAAGGAGAAAAATATTTAATGTATGATTCATGGGAAAACTTAAAAGAAAACTGCATAAAATGCAAAAAATGCCAGTTATGTGAAACTAGACATAACGTTGTATTTGGTGTTGGAAATCCAAATTCTGAAGTGTTATTTATCGGTGAGGGTCCTGGTGAAAATGAGGATTTACAAGGTGAGCCCTTTGTTGGCAGGGCTGGTAAGTTACTTGATAAAATGCTTTCCGCTGTAGATTTAAGCAGAGAAAAAAATATTTATATAGCAAATATTGTAAAGTGTAGACCACCCAAAAATCGTGATCCTCTTCAAGAAGAACAACAGGCTTGCATGGATTGGTTAAGAAATCAAGTGAAACTAATGAAACCAAAAATTATTGTGTGTTTAGGGAGAATAGCTGCCATGCAAATAATTAAAGCTGATTTTAAAATTACTAAAGAGCATGGTATATTTTTTGACAAAAACGGTGTATTGTTAATGGCTACACTTCACCCCGCAGCGCTGCTGAGAAATCCAGCTCAAAAACCAGGAGCTTTTGAAGATTTTATTAAATTAAGAGACAAAATTAAAGAATTGTGTGATCATACATATTAATACTAGGTAAAAGCGCAACATTAAAAAATAATGTTGCGCTCTCTAAATTATAGGAAAAGTATAACTTTCATTAAACTAAGAATTTTTAACAAGTCTATTTGCTTTTCTAAGTAAAATTGCTTAAAATTTGAAACATTACATATTATTATCTGAAGTCATAGAATCGATATTATTAACAATAATAACATTAGCTTATATATAAGCATAATATACATATATCAAATCATCAAAACAACAAGAAATAGTAAAAAGAATAATTAACCAAAAATATTTCCAAAGAAATTACTTACTTGATTTGCTAAATTGTCCATCCTTATTAGACCAGTTATACAAATTACAACAGCCTTCAATTTGTCTGGTGCAATTATTGCTGATGCTGCTACTGCTGCTGTAATTGCCATTCCTATAGCTGTATATGTATACACGATAGTATTTCCTACAAATTTGAACACACTTTTCACTACTGATAATATCATAATTTTCACTCCATAATTTTATTTTTAATATAAATGTAATTTTTTATTAATTAGCAACATTAATTAAGCATTACGCATTACTTAATAACATGCCGATATAACTTTTTAAAGCTTCGTACAAAGGTTTACCAATCTCAATTAATTTAGGTAAACTCTTTACCAATAAGCATGTTGTTGCTACTCCTAATGTTACATAGAATGCATGTACTCCATGCCAAAATTTTTTTGCTATTGATAATAACATTATTATCTCTCCTTTACTTTTATTGATGTGTTTATTATATTATTCTTTAATAATATTTTCAATAGTATTTTATTATAAATATTAATTATATTTTAAGGTTATTTTCGTCATTTTCACTACTTTATATTAATTATTTCTAATTTATTCTGCCTTCCTTCTTAGCCAAAGGTTTTTCATAGTTCTTATTTAAACATATTTTTGGTACAAACATATAAAAAAACCAACATCACATTTTTGATGTTGGTTCCTTAAATATATAATAACTATTATAAAATTAAAGAAATAATAATACATACTAATAATTAAAAAAAGCGCAACACTTAAAAATATTGTTACGCTTTATAAATTATTTCATTATGCTTGTTATTAAATCTTGTATGGCTGGTATTCCATCTTTTACGACTGGTATTACGCTTTGCGCAACACTTGACACTTTTCCAGTTACATCACATACACAATCTACACCAGAATTTAATTCGTTTGATTTCATTAAAACTCCAGCTCCTATCACTGCTGTGACTATTATTCCAATTGTTGCATATGTATATACCACAGTCTTTCCTACAAATTTCAACATATTTTTTATCACTGATAACATCATAATCTCAACCCCACAATTCTATTTTTATATAACTATATTTTCTTATTAATCCTCAACATTATACCAAACATTATATTCTGACTAATTATATTGTACAACTATCTACCAATTTTTCGAACGCTGTTAATAATTTTCCACCCATATCAATCAACTGTGGTAAGGCCTTCACAAAACAATATCCTGCTGCTATTCCTGCTCCTACATAACATGTATACACTAATGTTTTTACTCCACACCAAATTTTATTTACCATTGACAACATCATTGTTATCTCTCCTCTTCTTTTATCGATGTATTTATTATATCATTTTTTAATAATATTTTCAATAGTATTTTGTTATAAATATTAATTATATTTTTAAAGTCGTTTTCGTCATTTTCACTACTTTATATTAATTATTTTTAATTTATTCTGCCTTCCTTCTTAGCCAAAGATTTTTCATAGTTCTTATTTAAACATATTTTTGGTACAAACATATAAAAAAACCAACATCACATTTTTGATGTTGGTTCCTTAAATATATAATAACTATTATGAAGATTAATACATTCCGCCCATTCCAGGGTCTGTTGGCATCGCCGGTGTTGGGTTTACTTCTTTTTTATCTGCTACCAATGATTCAGTTGTTAAAACCATAGCAGCTACTGAAGCTGCATTTTGAAGTGCTGAACGTGTAACCTTAGTAGGATCCACAATTCCTGCAGAAATCATATCTACATATTCTTCAGTTCTTGCATTGTACCCATAGCCTACTTTATTTTCCTTTTTAATATTTTCTACAATTACTGATCCTTCTAATCCAGCATTAATAGCTATTTGTCTGATTGGTTCTTCTAATGCTTTTAAAACAATGGAGACCCCCGTTTTTTCATCACCTTCTAGGTTTTTCATTAATTCTTTCACAGATGGTATAGCATTAATCAATGCAATTCCTCCACCTGCAACAATACCTTCTTCTACTGCAGCTTTTGTTGCAGATAGGGCATCTTCTATTCTTAATTTTTTCTCTTTCATTTCTATCTCTGTTGCTGCACCTACTTTAATAACTGCAACACCACCCGATAGTTTTGCTAAGCGTTCTTGTAATTTTTCGCGATCAAAATCTGATGTTGTATTTTCAATTTGCGAACGTATTTGTGAAATTCTAGATTTAATTTCACTAGACTCACCTGCTCCATCGACAATAATTGTATTTTCCTTTTCTATTTTAACTTGGCGTGCACGACCAAGTTGGTCTATTGTTGTGTCTTTTAATTCTAAGCCCAATTCTTCTGATATTACTTGACCTCCTGTTAAAATAGCAATATCCCTCAACATGTCTTTTCTTCTATCTCCAAAACCAGGAGCTTTTACTGCTACGCAAGTGAAGGTTCCACGAAGCCTATTTACGATTAATGTTGCCAATGCTTCACCCTCAACATCTTCAGCAATTATAACAAGTTTTTTCCCAGATTGAACAATTTGCTCAAGTAATGGCAAAATTTCTTGAATATTAGATATCTTTTTATCTGTAATTAAAATGTATGCATCATCTATAACAGCTTCCATTTTATCTGTATCTGTAACCATATAAGGTGATATGTATCCTCTGTCAAACATCATACCTTCTACAACTTCAGAATATGTATCTGCTGTTTTTGATTCCTCAACAGTAATAACTCCATCTGATGTTACTTTATCCATTGCTTCTGCAATTAGGCTTCCTATAAATTCATCTGCTGCAGAGATTGTCGCTACCCTTGCAATATCTTCTGAACATGTAACCTTTTTAGAATTTTCTTTTACAGCCTTAACAGCTGTATCTACAGCCATTTGAATTCCCTTTCTCAATACCATTGGGTTAGCACCTGCTGTAACATTTTTCATCCCTTCACGAATCAAAGATTGTGCCAACAATGTTGCTGTTGTTGTTCCATCGCCTGCTACATCATTTGTTTTTGTTGCAACTTCCTTTACCAATTGTGCTCCCATATTTTCAAATGGATCATCTAACTCTACTTCTTTTGCAATAGTGACACCATCGTTAGTTATAAGAGGAGCTCCAAATTTTTTATCTAAAACAACATTACGACCTTTGGGTCCTAATGTAATTTTTACTGTATCTGCTAATTGATCTATTCCACTTTTTAAAGCCTTTCTAGCTTCTTCACCATAAATAATTTCTTTTGCCATACTAAAATTCCTCCAAATATAATTTATATTAAATTAATTATTCAACAACAGCCAAAATATCTGATTGACGAAGTATAGTATATTCTTCACCATCAAGCTTTACTTCTGTTCCCGAGTATTTACTTATTATAACCTTATCCCCAACTTTAACATACATTTGAGTTTCTTTACCGTCTACAATACCGCCTGGGCCTACAGCAATAATAGAAGCTACAAGTGGTTTTTCTTTTGCTGCACCAGCAAGAACTATACCACTTTTTGTAGTTTCTTCAGCTTCCTCCATTTTTATAACAACCCTGTCTGCAAGTGGTTTAATAACCATAATTTATTGCCTCCTAAAGAATATAATTAATTTTTAGCACTCACTAACTTTGAGTGCTAATTATATTTTAAACATTTAATTTGGAAAAATCAAGTATATTTTCGTAGTTTAATAATTTATTAACATTTTATTACATTACAAACTTAAAATAATTAAACCCTCATTAAAAACAAGTGTCTTTAACGGGGGTAACTATTATTTTAACTTGCTGTCTTCATTTGTAATCTAAGTTTATCACTTATCATAGCAACAAATTCTGAATTAGTCGGCTTTCCTCTACCATTATGAATTGTATAGCCAAAATAAGAATTCAGTATATCAACATCTCCTCTATCCCAAGCTACCTCAATAGCATGTCTTATTGCTCGTTCTACCCTTGAAGAAGTTGTTGAAAATCTTTTAGCTACAGATGGATAAAGCTGCTTTGTAATTGCATTTATTATTTCTGGATGTTCAACAGACATCATTATAGATTCTCTTAAGTAATGATATCCTTTTATATGTGCAGGCACTCCTATTTGGTGTAGTATTTCTGTTATCTTTATCTCAATATCATCACGTGCTAACGACTGAGAATTATTAAATTGTACTTTACTAATTTGCATATTATTTCCCTTTGCAGAAAATTGTAGCACTCTTTCTGCTAAATCTTTTATATTAAATGGTTTTAAAATAAAATAAGATGCTCCAGCACTCATCACTTCTTTCTCTAATACAGGGCTGTCAAAATTGGATAATATAATAAATGCAGGAGTTTTAACTTTATTATCTTTTGTGATAGATTTTATCACTCCTATTGCATCTACTCTAGGCATAAACAAATCCATAATTACAACATCTGGAGTTTTTTCTTCTATTAACTCCATAACTCTAAATCCATCTTTTGGCGCAAAAAATGGTTCAAAGCCTAAATTTTCAAATATCTCACAACTTTCTCGATCAAATTCTGCACAATCTTCTGCGATTAGTAATTTTAAACGATTTCCCATAATTTATCCCCCAGTTCATATTTTTGACAATACAATATTACCATATATTGGAAAATTTGGCAATAGTTTATGAACAAAAATTTTTAATTTCCAAAATCATTGGTAATTTTTAATATTTACGAAACTAAATTATACTTAGAAATACACAGTTTCTGTATTTCACTGATCATATTTTCTGCAAAAATACCATATCCTCTTACTGGATCATTTACAAACACATGTGTAACTGCTCCCACTAACATACCATTTTGTATTATTGGACTTCCACTCATGCCCTGAACAATTCCCCCAGCACATTCAAGGAGGGTCTTGTCTTTTATCATCACAACCATGTTTTTAGTAGGTGAATATTCGTTATAATTAACATTTATAATTTCTATATCATAATATTTAGGGAGATCTCCGTGCAATGTTGTTAAAACCTTTGCAGGCCCTGGTTTAACTTGCTGCTTCATTGCAACCACCACCTCTTCATTATTAGAGGGTTTATTTTCCATTTTTCCATATACTCCTGTATTTGTATTTGCAATTATATTTCCTATACTTTCGTTATTTTTAAAATATCCCTTCAATTCTCCGGGGCTACCTTTTGTTGCTTTTGAAATATCATTTATATTAGCACCCACTATATCTCCATGCATTAAAGGCAATAATTCTAATGTATCTACATCACACACTCCATGACCAAGCCCTGCAAAGATATGATTATTTTGATCATAAAATGTTAATGTACCAATTCCCGCCGAACTATCTCTTACCCATAATCCAACCTTATATAAATTATCCGCAAATGATTTTTCTGGAATTAAATTAGTTTCGAATTTCATGTTATTCCTTTTCGCAACTACTTTTATTTTATCTCCTTTACAATCCTCAATTACCTTTGCTATATCTTCATTGCTATTTACCTCGATACCATTCATGCTAATTATAACATCACCTTTTCTTAATCCCGAAACCCTTGCTGGACTAACAAGTTTATCTTCAGTTTGTACATCAGATATTGCGACAATCATTACTCCTTGCGTAAAAAGTTTTATTCCAAATGGATTACCACAAGGTATTACATGTATATCATTGGAAAAATGTATATTAATATCTTTTATCGGAATAATATTTGCAAACATTGCTATAGCACTATAATTATTGTTTGCATTATCTTTATATAATAAATTCATGCAGTCACTTTCTGATGTTATCTTTACTTTAAGCGGAACATAACTTTCTATATTTGTTCCTGTATTTTCAGTCATTATATAATCAGTTGGAATTTTACAAGAAATAATTTGAATGCATGATAGCAATAAAAAAGAACAAATAAAACAAAACACAGAAAAAATCTTAAAAAACTTTCTCATATAATCACCCCTTTTGCTTAGATACTAAAAATATCTTTCCGCAATACAGAGCTTTTATTTTGTCAATTTTATTTATTCTTAGAAATTTTATATTTAAATAAATATTTTTTATGCTTATAATTTCACTTTATTATTCCGGTTTTACCTGTTTTTTGTTTGGAAAGAAATATTTGTTAACCGCCATAGCAATAACAATTCCAATACTTGTATCTATCACACGATTAACAACATACACTAACGCGCTTTCTGTATCCTTATTAGGTATAGTAATAAGGCTTAAAACAACTATGCAACCTATAACTATAGAGGACCTTTTATCTATTGTATTACAAATATATATTACTACTAGCATAAAAAAAGGGACTACAAACATATCAAAAACATCGTTATAACTAGGTACAAAATTTAATATTTCTAGGGCGACATAACCAACTATACCACCTATTATTGTTCCAAGAAGTCTTTCCATTCCCTGGCGAAAAGTAGCATCATAGGTTTGTTGCATACATATCAGCGCTGCTATTCCTGAAAACAATGCGTCATCTCGATTAAATATAAAAGATATTGCAAAGCATAATGATACCGCTATAGCTGTTTTTATTGCTCTTAATCCCAGTTTATAATGCCCATTTAAAGTCATACGAGCTCACCTCATAAAGTAATCTTTATGGATTATAGCATACCAAAAATTTTTCAACAACACAATAGACAAAAATATTGTATCATAAAAAGAAATAATTTTAAAAATAAAATTTCATAAAAAATACTAAAATTTACTATAAATTAATTATTTCAGCACCAAACGGCATTAATGATAGCTTTGCTATTTTAAAACATTGAATTCCAAATGGGATGCCAATAATAGTAACGCATAATAACACCCCAAATACACAAGAAGCTATAGCTAATTCTATTCCCCCAAAGATTATCCACAAAAAATTTAATAAAAAAGAACTCATATTATTACTATAAAATATATCTTTTCCAAAAGGGAAAAAAGCCATACGTGAAAATTTAAAACACTGTATTCCAATAGGTATGCCAACAAGAGTAATACACCAGAAAATTCCTACCAGAACCCAAAATATTCCTAGAATGAGTCCGCACAATATAAACCATAGCACATTACCAACAACATTCATACAAATTTCTCCTTTTAATATTATTTAATTACTATAACATAAAAACTCAAAATTGTCAACTATTACATATATTTTGTAAGATATTTAAACATAATCCTATATACAAATAAAAGCAGAATGTACTAAAATATAGATACATTCTGCATATAACCTAATAAGCTTTACCCCAATATACCATTTTACCACTTTCTTTTCCGCAACACACACATGCTTTAGATATTTGTTCTTGTTTAAACGGTATACAACGAGATGACAGTCCCACTTCTTCTTTTATTAATTCCTCACATTTCTTATCTCCACACCACATAGCCTTTATAAATCCCTCTTTGGAATTCGCTATGCTTTTTAATTCTTCCATATTTTGTGCGCTATATGTCATTGACTCCCTTCTATCTAGTGCTTTATTATACATTCCTTCTCTCACAGAGTCTAAAAGAATTGGTATTTTTTCTTCTAAATCACAAAGATTAACAAAAGTTTTTTCCCTATTATCTCGCCTTACAATTACACATTGTTGTTTTTCAATGTCCTTCGGGCCTATTTCTAATCTTAATGGAACACCTTTCATTTCATACTGAGAAAATTTCCATCCAGGAGTCTGATCTGTTTCATCTATCTTCACTCTACAAATATTTTCAAGTCTATTTTTTAATTCTTTTGCTTTATCTAAAACTCCTTGTTTATGCATAGCTATAGGAATAATTATAACCTGAATCGGGGCAATTGCAGGAGGCAACACTAAACCGCTATTATCTCCATGACTCATAATTATTCCACCAATAATTCGTGTCGAAAGCCCCCAAGATGTTTGATGTGGATATCTAATTTTATTATCTCTATCTTGAAATGTTATATCATATGCTTTAGCAAATCCATCACCAAAATAATGGCTTGTCCCTGATTGAAGTGCCTTACCATCATGCATTAATGCTTCTATAGTATAAGTTTCAAGTGCCCCTGCAAATTTTTCTTTATCTGTTTTTTTACCTTTAATCACAGGAATAGCCAACTCATTTTCACAAAAATCTGCATATAGATTTATCATACGTTGAGTTTCTTCTTTTGCCTCCTCAGCTGTTTCATGAACAGTATGACCCTCTTGCCAATGAAATTCAACTGAACGCAAAAACGGCCTTGTTGTTTTTTCCCACCTAACAACTGAACACCATTGATTATATAATTTAGGTAAATCTCGCCATGAATGTACTACCCTAGAATAATAATCACAAAATAAGGTTTCTGAAGTTGGTCTAACACATAACCTTTCTTGCAATTTCTCATTGCCTCCATGAGTAACCCAAGCTACTTCAGGTGCAAAACCTTCAACATGATCTTTCTCTTTTTGAAGTAAACTTTCAGGTATAAACATTGGCATAGATACATTTTCATGGCCTAATTTTTTAAACTTTTCATCTAAAATAGATTGTATATTTTCCCAAATTGCAAAACCATATGGTTCAATAACCATGCATCCTCTTACTCCGGAATAATCCATTAGCCCTGCCTTTTTAACTATATCTGTATACCACTTAGCAAAGTCCACTTCCATAGATGTAATCGCTTCTACTAATTTTTTATTTTCCAATTATCCTTCACCTTCCGATATAAATAAGAGTAAATACTTAAAGACTTAAGTATATTATATAATTACATAAACACATTTTCAACCACAAAAAATCACTTGCAGCCTATCTTTTCAAAATATTCTTTTGTACTTATGCCATTTGGTCGCACAAACCTATATAGGCCATATAGGTCATCGGTATTTTTATAAATTTTATTCATCTTCTGCTCGCTGGTTAAAGTTGCTTTAAATCCTAATTCTTTTAATATATCAACGGACTCCTTACTAATTGCTCCAAATGGATAGGTAAAAGTAGTTGGACTTATTCCTATATGCTCTTTCATTAAATTCTGCATTTTCATTACATCATTGGAAAAAAACTTTTTATACTCTTTTATGCTTTCTTTGCTTTTTTTCTTGCTCCCGTTCCTTCCTGCTTTATTGTTATGCATGTTATAAGAGTGATTTTGAACTTCAACATATCCAGATTCAACCATTTCAGTTATATTATCCCAAGTAATATGAGCATACAGAGGATTTTTGTCGTCTATTTCACTATACTTATCTATATACAGACCTATAGGAGATATAACTATTTTGCTTTCATATTTCTTTGCAAGACTATAAGCATAAAGATAATTATTATAATAACCATCATCAAAAGTTATAATTATCGGTTTTTCCGGCAAACATTCCCCCTCATAAACATAATCTATTAAATCCTTCATAAATATGGTTTTGTAACCCTTTTCCTTCAAATATTTTAAATCTTTCTCAAAGGTATCAACAGATATTACATATGGACCTAGTCTTTTTTTATCTTTTAATAAACCATGATACATTATTATTGGTAAATTTATATAATCTACTTCAGTATCTATAGAAACCTCGTTCGATTTAACAAAAAATGAATTAATTGTTAAAAAAATCGCTAAAAAAACCATTGCACAAATAGAAATAGTTATTTTATTATTCCATTTTAAAGTAACATACATGAAAATAAGCACCTTCTAACATAATTAACACATTCCCTACACCTATTTATATATAACCTTATAAATAAATATAACTAATATAAAAATAAGTTTACAAATTTTTCACTTAGTGATAATATAATAAACGTAAATATTTTAAAATTTATGGAGGAATAACTATGAAAAAATTTGTATGTTCTATATGTGGATATGTACATGAAGGCAATGAAGCTCCTGATGTATGCCCTCAATGTAAAGCTCCTAAGTCTAAGTTTAAGGAGGTTTCAGAAAATTCAAGTTTTGCTTGTCAACATGAATTAGGCAGTGCCAAAGATGTAGATAAGGAAATTTATGAAGGTCTTGTCGCAAACTTTAATGGCGAATGCTGTGAAGTTGGTATGTATTTGGCAATGAGCCGCCAAGCAGATAGAGAGGGTTATCCTGAAATAGCTGAAGCTTTTAAAAGATATGCTTTTGAAGAAGCTGAACATGCTGCTAAGTTTGCTGAATTGTTAGGTGAAATTTTAACAAGCAGTACAAAGAAAAATATTGAAATGCGATTAGAAGCTGAAACTGGAGCATGCTCTGGAAAATTAGAAATAGCTAAACGTGCTAAGGAATTAGGATATGATGCAATTCACGATACTGTTCATGAAATGGCAAAAGATGAAGCAAGGCATGGTGCTGGATTTAAAGGTTTACTTAAAAGATATTTTTAAATATAATAACATAAATTTTTCCAAATAAAGTACTTTAATTTAAAACAGAGTCTGATATAACCAGACTCTGTTTGTGTTTTTAAATTACATTAACATAATTAATCATTGTATTAATAACACTACTTTATTCTCAATATTAGCATAGTTATATCATCAGCTTGTTCAGCACCATTAGAAAATTTATTAATCTCAGCACTAACAGCATTGAGTATATCCTTTAAATGAATTCTAGGATCAATTTTATTTAAACAATTAGCTAAACGTACCTCGGAGAATAATTCTTGCTGAATATTCAGTGCCTCTGTAACTCCATCTGTATAAAGATAAAGTATATCACCTGATTTAAGATTTATTACATCTTCGCTATATTTTATGTTATCAATACCTGCAAGAATAAAGTTTTTCTTCAATTTCATATACTCAAAAGTCTTTTGGTTTCTTCTCAGCAATGGTGGATTATGGCCTGCATTAGCATAAATAAAGTTTCCATTTCTTATATCTAATATTCCGATAAATGCTGTAACAAACATATTAGCTTTATTATTTTCACATAATTTATTATTTGTATTTTCGAGTATAATCTTAGGCGAGTTACCTCTTTGAGCTTCTTCTTTAATAGTGTTTTTAGCTTCAACCATAAATAATGCAGCTGGTATTCCCTTACTAGATACATCCGCCATAACAATCGCTATATGATTTTCATCTATATAGAAAAAGTCATAGAAATCTCCTCCAACTGATTTAGCCGGCTTCACATTTGCATAAATTTCAAACTTCTCTTTATCTGGAAAGTCAGATGGCATCATCGACAATTGTATAGTATTGGCAATTTTAAGTTCTACTTCAATACGTTCTTTTTGAGAAGTTATAACTTTTATATTTTCTATATATCCCTGCAGCTCATCTGTCATAACATTAAATGTATCTGCCAGCTCTCCTATTTCATCATTAGAATCAACAATAATTTTATGACTTAAATCACCATTTCCAATCATTTTTGCTCCTTGAGACAACACATCCAATGGTTCTGTTATAGATTTACTAAGCTTAGATGATGAGAATAAAACTACTATTATTAAAGAAATTAAAAATATAATATATATAATTAATGTTATAATAATTGTTACCTCTAGTGCATTTATTATATGCTGATGAGTTTCATTTATAGACGTACCAATTTCTTCTATAGGGCTTACCACTTGGTTATAATCAAAAACTAAGGATACTATCCAGTCTGAAGTAGTTACTTTACTATAACCAATAATAATATTGCTGCCAATATATACTCCTTCATCTATATTATTTTTAACATATTCAAAATATGATTCTTTTAAATCTCCTAAAAAATCCATATCGGTTAAAAATTCATCAGATCCTATTATAAATTCACTATTACTAGCAGATAAAAATGCATAATTAATTATTGCTATAGATGGTTTTAATACTTCCCTACAGACAAAATCCAAAACAAAATCTTCTGCAATTACCCCTTTCAAATTGCCATGTGGATCATAAATTGGCATTGAACAAGTTATAACCAAATTATCAGTTAATAAATCCTTGTATACTTCTGTCCAATACATTCCGTTCTTTTCTATAGCACCTTTATACCAATTTTGAGACTTTAAGTCTTGTCCTTCATAAATGTTTTCCTCTAAATCCAATAAGTTTAATACAAAGCCACTCTCACTAACGTAGTATATATGTGTATCTGTATATTCATTTACCATAGAACTAATCGTGTCTCTTATAGACTTTATTCTGTTAAATTCATTTTTTATTGCTTCATAGTTAGTATCTTCAAAGTAATATATATAATCCTGATCATTAAATTGAGAATGAACATTGTTACCAGATTCATATAATTGAGTTAAAACATTTTTTAGCATATTAATATTGCTTCCTACACGCTCAAAATTATCATTTATATTATTAGCTTCCTCTTCGGCAAGCATTTTAATTGAACTTTTTGTACTATTTTTTATAATTTGCGAATTTGTTTTATATAATTGTCCTATCTCTCTTTGTTGAATTCCTTTTATTTCCTCTTTTACACGAACAACTTGGAATAAGGAAAAAAATCCAACTATTAAAACGGACAAAAATGATATCAATAATATAGATAACAATATTTTCTTTTTCATTTATACAGCTCCTCGCTATTTGTATATTATACTAAAAATGTTTAACTTCAGTATTTTTCTATATTATAATTATAATATATCCATAATAATAAGTCTATTCTAATATTCAAATTTTATGTTTTAATACAAATATAATTATAATATTTTGTATACAATGAAAATATTTATTAGTATATTCTATGTTTTTTGTCTGAATTAATCAACCTTAGAGTCCTAATGAACTCTAAGGTTCTAAATAATCAAAAATAAGACTTTTTTTACATAGAAGAACCCAGTAAACTTACATCACAATAAAATATCGCTATATCTTTAATAATTAAAATTATATCATTTTTGATCTAAGATTTTTTGTGCAGAAAAACCTATATATTTATATCTTCTATTGCCCAAGTATTAAAGCTTCATCATATAGTTCATAGTTAAAGGGTCTATCCATTTCTAAAGCTTCAGTTATATCAATATCTATTATCTTTCCATTTTTTTGTGCAATAACTCTATTTTCTTTTCCTTCATTTAAAATCTTAGCAGCATGAATTCCCATTTTCGAGGCCACTATTCTATCCTTTATTGTGGGTGCCCCGCCTCTTTGTAAATGTCCAAAAACTAAGTACCTTGTTTCTATCCCAGTCTCTGCCTGTATATCTTCCGCTATTTCAAAATGTTTCGATATTTTAGAAACACCACCAACACCTTCACCTACTATTACAATAAAATGGCTTTCTCCATTAAGCTTGGCAGCTTTTATCCGATCAATAACATCTTTTTGAAAGTCGTATTCTATTTCAGGTACAAGTATAACATTTGCTTCACTTGCAAGGCCTGTTTGTAGCGCTATGTCTCCACATCTCAATCCCATCACTTCAATCACAAAACACCTATCATGAGATTTTGATGTATCTCTTATCCTATCAATAAGTTCTAAAGCTGTATTCATTGCAGTATCGAACCCTATTGTGTAGTCGGTACATTTTATATCATTATCTATTGTTCCCGGTATTCCAATACATGAAATTCCAGCATTAGTTAAATCCCTTGCTCCTCTAAATGAACCATCTCCCCCTATTACAGCTATCCCATCTATTCCATACTCATTACAAATATCAGCTGCTTTTTTTACACCTTCAGGTGTATTAAATTCTTTGCTTCTAGAAGAGTGTAATATAGTTCCACCTAAGCAACTTATTCCAGAAACAGTTTCTAGGTCTAACTCAATAAAATCCTTATTTAGTAGTCCTTCATACCCATGTCTAATTCCAATAACCTTCATTCCCATAGAAATAGCTGTTTTGGTAAACGCCCTAATAACAGCATTCATTCCAGGCGAATCTCCTCCGCTTGTAAGTATTGCAATAGTCTTTTTATTATTACTATTACCAAAACTATGTCTTGACTCATAGGCATATGAATTCACTGGCAGAACAAAAAAAACTACGTTTAAAATTACTAAAAAAACTGTAAAAATCTTTTTTTGCTTCAACATGTCTATCATTCTCTCCTTAAAAAATTAATATAATTATTTAGAGGGTTGTTAGATTCTTCTGCTATTTAAGTTTAGCATTTTATTGAGCTTATGTAAATAATTACTTTATTTATTATAAATTAATCTCATAAACATTAAAAATGTATATTAAAACTTACTATAACTTACAACATTTGTGTGTATAATAATTAATGCAATTTCAGCAATATAATAAACATTTTAATAATCTAATAATTATAATTTATATTCACACACGGCATATGTACTAATAACTACTTTTATTCTTTTTTAACTTTATTATTCCTAATATTTCATATTTAAATGTTTGTTTATACATATGAATATTGTCTGTTCATTCTCCTAATATTCCCATTTAAGTAATAGAATTTTCATCATATTTTTCATGATGTTTACTCTTTTTAATATTAAAGTACTTTTATTCTACATCTCAATATAAACATATAAACACTACATCTATTATATTTATAGTTTAATCTTTTGAGCTAGAATTTTATTATCACTTTTACTAATGCTCTCTTGTTGATTTTCCTTAAGTAACTACAAGATTTTTTCTTTTTTATATAAAAACATACTTTTCTATAATTTTTCTAAAATTTTCGACTACTCCTTAATCCAGAGCATAATATCTAAAATAAACATCCCCCATTAAAACTGGAAGTATTTAATATGTGAGCAAAACTCTATGTTTCTTGTGACACGTCAAACGTGTAAGTCGATCTGTCAGTTGCAATAAAATTTATTTCTTAAATGGCTCCCTTTCGCCAAATGTTAGTTGTTCTCCAAGATTAGCCTATTTTAATTGATTTTTTATGTGCTCCGCAATTCGGCTTGTATTTTTGCCTTCCGTGTCTACATAATACTCTCTACACCAAAATTCTCTGTTTCTATGTTTATATTTCAATTCACCAAATTACTCATATAGCATTGTAATACCTTTACCTTTTACATATCCCTTGAAAATTGATATAACTAATTTCGGTGGTATCCATAAAAGTATATACACATGATCTATACATACTCCTGCTTTTATTATTTTCGTTCTTTTCCATTAACATAACTCCTTAATATTCCCCTAATGCAGTTCTTTTCTCTTTGCAAAACACTTTTCTGCTGTACTTGGTTATAAATACTATATGATACTTGAAATTTCATTTCGTAAGTGATAAACTGTTTATATCATTCAAACTCATCCTAAGTATCCTCCCTTTGTTTCCTATGCTGTTGACAAACCACATTTTTTATTATGTCAAAGGAATTTTTTTGCTTTTCTCAACTCTTAAGATTTTTTGAACCACGCGACTATCGCGTGGTTTTATATATACAAAAAACCACCATTAAAATGGTGGTTTACATAAATTATATAGGGTGTAGTGTAATAGCCTTTTAAGAAGTATTAACATCAATATAAATTTATTTTACATGCATAATATTTAAGTTATTTTTTATGTGTCCCTATATTATTGTTACTCATAAAATAATACATATTTTCCAAAAAGTAGGATTACTTATTTTTAAAAGGTTTTATCCAATTATAAAATCGAGAATCATTTATGCAAAATTTATGATTAAATCTTCTTGCCTTTATCGTTAAAATATTTTCATCTTATTGAGTGGTAAAAATCTAAAATTGACTTTTCCAACTATATCCTTTTCATTAATAACTCCTATTTCAGAGTAGCGACTATCCAATGAATTCTCTCTATTATCTCCCATAACAAAAACATAACCTTCTGGAATAACCTCTGGGATATCTCCATATTTGTCAATTGTTCTTCCCTCTTCATAATTTCTTTGAACTATATTTCTAGGTTCCATTTTTGTGCTTGCATAGGGTTCATCTAATAATTCTCCATCTACAAATACCTGATTTTTATCAAAGTCAATATTCAGCGTTTGACCACTTGTTGCAATAACTCTTTTAATTATTCTTTCATTGAATGTGCCATGTAAATTAACAACTATAATATCTCCACACTTAGGTTTATACATAAAATCACTTATTACCAATCTATCAGAATCTTGTAAAGTATGTTCCATAGAGATTCCGCTTACTCGAGATGTCTGAAATACATATGTAAGTATAATAAACACAATAAGGAATGACACACTTATGTCATCAACCCATTCAAATGAGGATTTTACAAATTTAGGTATTTTATTTACATTATCATATACTTTCGCATTAAATTCATTACTACAAAAAAGAAAAGTGAAGCTAAAAACATATAGAGATAAAAGTATGCCAGAAACAAAAAACATCTTATTAAAAAGATATGAATAGTTCGCCAAAAAATTAGTGCACAAGGCAAAAACATTATAAATCAATGTGATTGTTGAAAATCCAACACCAAAGCAAAGGATTTTTACTTTATTATTTTTTTTATTCAATCCTGCAAACATCAATGCTTGTTCATAAAAAAATAATGTTAAAAATATAATTCCGAGTAAATTTAACCTAACAAAAATACTTGAATTATAGTCATTATGTTTTTCGCAAAGTTCATAAGCTACTATAGTAGACCATATACAAGGAATCAATAGAAAAATTGCATTTTTAGCTTTTCCAGATATACGTTCAGAGAACTTATCTTTATTACTATTCATTATAGAAAATATATAAATAAATAGTACTGAAACCATTACTCCAAAAATACATCTAATAAGTAATATTACTATATTTCGCGATAATGAATCAGTGGGTATCAATAGCAACATCTGCAGCTTAAAATAATCGATAAATAGCAATGTGCTTACACTATCTACAAGTATAAAAAGTGCAGAAAATAATAATAAAAATTTGCATAAAAATTTCCTATTAAGGTTTTTTAATACTTCCATTCTAACCATCCCTTATAAAATTCATTAAAATAACATCTTAAATACTGCAATATAACATGTAAAATATCTCCATAACAATGATATTAAAATCCTTTTACATTCATAAATAATAATTCATTGTTATTTATTATAACACAAAAGTAAAAAATTTCGCCTATATAATTAGAAACCATAATAAAACTTTAAGTAGTAAAATTGATCTCAAATACATTATTCTAGGCTTATTTCACATATTTTTAATGTGTTATTAAAAGCAAAAATATCCACAAATATTTTATCTAGTGGATATCTTTTAGTATCTAAACTATAACCTAATATTTATCTTTTAAAATTCCATTAAATATAGCCTATACTCCAAAATACGACTGGATATCATCTAATAAAGAGAAAAAATCGTCTAAAATTTCTTCGGTATCAGTAGAATGAAAATAACTGTCAAAAGTACTCTCATCAATACCAAGTAAACAGATTATACTATCTTTTGGAGAATCTAAATCTATCACACCTTGATCAATACCAAGAAGTATACTAATCCTTATATCAGGCAAATATTGTGTAATCGTAAACTTATATGTTGGATCCTTGATACATTTTTCTATTATTTGACCTCTTAAATTTGACACTGCATATGTTGTAGTTTCTGCCATATACATCATACTAACAAATAAAATCATTGAAATAAAAATAGAAAATATCCTTTTAAACTTCATCTTGCCAATTCCTCCCTTCTTATATTTGCTGCGAACTTATTTTACCAAATTTCCTATTTTCTGTCAACAACAATTCAAAATAAATGTACTATTTAGGCAATATTATATAAATCAATTTTAAAAATAAACTCATCAGGTATATTATCTTATAAAATAGATTCTAAAATTTAATATAATTTAATAAGTTAGTTGTTCAGTTACAAACTTATGTTATATATTTAATGTACAATAAAAACGTAATTTCTAAGATATTTAAAAAGATAATGAAAAAAATCACATATGCCAATAGCAATATCTATAGCATACTTATATCTTTTTAATTCCAAATATGAATTTTATAGCGTAGCCTTTGCATATCAATTAAAAATAGTAAACTGACTATATATCATCTTGTTAATTATATCAACTTTTTTCTTTCTTGACTTTTATATTTCATAAAATGCCAATTCGGCTAGCGTACTTAAATCCATTTTTATATCTATTCTAAATGAAAAATATTATTTTTCCACTTTATTATCCTTCGGTATCCTTATAAATCTTTAATATTTAATATGGCATAATATACTAATGTAAGTACTTTTAATACGCTTGTTGAACAAAATATAAATTTGAATATTAAAATAAATATTGATTATATGAAACTTAATTCTCCTCCACTATTCCTTTTTGAGTAAAAGAATTTCTTGTTACATCAATTTTAGGCATAATTTTATCAGATATTTTTTATCCCAGTTAATGTAAAATCTGGTAGTTGCCTGCATAGAATAGCTATTTAAAAAGGTGACTATCAAGAAACTTTTTACATGCAAAGAAAAGAGACCGAAAAGGAAACGGTCTCTTCTTTTA
>CALWVF010000031.1 GCA_944384925.1 uncultured Clostridia bacterium | reverse complement strand
TCTTGTCGTTGTTTAATTTTCAAGATCCTATTCTCTGCTCACGACTTCCCTTTACTTCTCGTTCGCAGCGTGATATCTATTTTATCACTTTATTTTGCCGTTGTCAATACCTTTTTATTGATTTTTTCATCCCTTTCGGTATCAGATTTGCACATTTCCCTTCGCTTTTTGTGCTTTTTCCCTTCGGCTCATTTATTCTATCATGTTTTTTCTGCTTTGTCAACTGCTTTTTTCAGTTTTTTTAAAAATCATGTCCAATTATATTTTCTTAGTTTTCCATGACACATTAAAGAAGGAAAATTCCACTGTCTTAAAACTTCATAAACTCCTATTGCAACAGAGTTAGAAAGGTTTAGGCTTCTTGCATCATTTATCATTGGAATTCGTACGGTTTTTTCTTTATTTTTTGATAAAAGTTCTTCTGGAAGGCCCGCAGTTTCTTTGCCAAAAACTAAGTAACATTTTTCGGGATAAGTAATTTCCGCATAGGTTTTTACCGCTTTTGTCGAAAAATAAAAAAATTCTCCGGTATTTTTATCAAAAAAATCCGCTAAATTATCGTAATACCTAATATCAAGCAAATGCCAATAATCTAATCCCGCTCTTTTAAGGTTTTTATCATCTATATTGAAACCCATAGGTTTCACAAGGTGAAGTTTTGCTCCTGTTGCTGCGCAAGTCCTTGCTATATTTCCTGTGTTTTGTGGTATTTCTGGCTCTACCATCACTATATTTATATCTAACATAATAATTTAAGGCTACTTTTTAATTCACCTATTCTCCTTTCAAAATAAAATTTTTAAATCAATTTATAAGAAATATTATACTATTTTTAAAAAAATTGCAAATTAAAGCCTTAATAAATAAACGCTAATATTAAGGGCATAATTTTATTAGAGTAACAACCAGACATTCTATTTAATAAGGAATGATAATATGTTGCAAAAAACTGCTATATTGATATGGAGGTATTACAATATGAAGAAAAATGCTATGAATGTTGTAAAAGGAATAGGCGCAGGTGCTGCTGCAGGTATTATAATGGGCTTTGTTGGAAGTCAAATAATAACAAACGATAAAAAGGCTAAAAAGAAAGCAAATAAAACCTTACATTCTGTTGGAAACTTTATCGATAATATGGAGTATATGTTTAAGTAAAAATTGTTAAAAGCCATTGAGTCATCTGAATCAACGGCTTTAATTATTATAATTATTTAGCATCTCGATGCATAGAATGCTATTTCGTGGATAATCTTTTCAATTACACCCATTTGTATTTTATCTGTAATTTCTTGTTGTGTAAAACCATATTTAATTGGATCCTTTAAAACTTTATCATACAAGCTGTTATAAATAGTATCATAGACTTTATGATCGTAATCTAAATCACCCACATCTATAAAAGCACTTCCAACTTTATGATTCAAATTACCCAAATAACTAATTATACTTTGCTTTGGCATACTTAAGGCTGCAAACTCACCAGAAAGAACAATAGTTATAATAAAAATCCTTAAGCTGTTATAAATATTCATTGTCTCCACCTCTTGATAGTTAACACTATAGCAAAAAACTTTTCTTATGTCTAGAGAAAAATAAAATCAATATATAACTTTGATATAATATCACACTATATATTGAATATTAAATTAACTTATTGAGAATAATTATATAAAAAAATAAAATGCTCAAAGGCGGTAATAAAATGGCAAAGAGAATAGGTAGATATACTTTACAAATGGAACATATGCCATCAGTTCAAGGATTTGCTTCTATTTGCGGAAAAAAAGAGTCTGAGGGTCCGTTAGGCCAATATTTTAGCAAGGTTTTTTCCGATGATTTAGTTGGTGAAGACACTTGGGAAAAAGCCGAGAGTAAGTTTCAATCCGAGGCTGTAGACCTTGCATTGGAAAAAGCTAATGTTGAAGCTTCCGATATAGATTTTATCTTTGCAGGTGATTTGCTAAACCAGTGTATATCATCAACATTCGGCTTAAGAAATCTTGGTATTCCTTTTATAGGACAATATGGAGCATGCTCTACTATGGCTCAAACATTAGCTTTATCTTCTATGATGGTGGAAAGTGGCATGGCAAATCGTTGTGTTGCTGTTACTTCTTCTCATTTTTGTTCGGCAGAGCGCCAATTTAGATTTCCTTTGGAATATGGCGGCCAGCGTACTCCAACTGCTCAATGGACTGTAACAGGTTCGGGCGCCATTGTTGTCGGAAATACCGGAGAAAGTCCTTGTATATCTGCTGTTACAATTGGTAAAATTGCAGATTTAGGTATAAAGGATCCTAACAATATGGGGGCTGCCATGGCTCCTGCTGCAGCCGAAACCATAACATCATTTTTTAAAGATACAAACACAAATGCCAGCAATTATGATTTAATTTTAACCGGAGATTTAGGGTATGTTGGCAGCGAACTTTTAAATGAATTATTGCAGCGAGATGGGATAGATATAAGCAGCATTCACAAAGATTGCGGACTAATGGTATATAATTTAAAAGAGCAAGATGTACATGCCGGTGGTTCTGGGTGTGGGTGTTCTGCAATTGTTTTGTGTTCTGTTATTTTAACTAAACTCAAAAATGCCGAACTAAATAATGTTTTATTTGTGGCAACAGGTGCATTAATGTCTCCTACATCTTCTCAGCAAGGTGAAAGTATTCCGGGAATTGCACACTTAATTCATTTGCAAAGCAATGTTTCTCAAAATTCGGCGGAGTCGTGAAATTAAAGCTTAGATTTACTTTAAGGTAGATTTGTTGATTGAATGCTGTCTGGTAGTTACTTGGTGACATAAGCTTTTTTGTTTTTAAATTTATATTTGCGGTAACAGATATATGTATTCGAGATAGCAAAATTTTATTTTAATATTAATTTATTTATATGTGCAATTTATTTTATGCAATAAAAACGACCATAGATTTCTCTATAGTCGTTTTTTATATATAAGTAATAATTATGACAGGCTTAAGTTATTTTTCTTCTGATTTCTTCCTTGCAAAGAAACCTACACCTGCTAAGCTTATGATTCCCATAACAGCCATAGCAATTGGTGCTTCATTTCCTGTTTTCACACTTGAAATTACACTTGCTATACCTGTTGTTGTGCCTGTTGTACTATTTGAATATGATGGATCTTCATAATCTAAATTGTTTACTCCTATAACAGCTACAGGGCTAAATGAACTTATCCTAAATTCGTAATACTCACCATCTTCTGTTAGTGTAGTTTGTATTGTTTCAATTTTTCCGGATTCTGTGATGTGCTTAATCCATATTTCATCGAATTCATCTACATTTTCAATATTTTCGGCTGGAATTCTTATTATAAATATTTCGCCATCTTTAACTATATAATTTACTTCTTCTCCTAATGCATTTTTCAAGTTGATATCATATAAAGAAAGTATATCATAACCGGAAAGTTTTTCATTGATTGTATCCCATTCAGCTGAGCTTTCATCAATTTTTTCAACTACTAGTTTAACGAAATCCGGTAAATTTAATGCAATTATACCGTTGTGCTGTGAGTTTAATTCTTCAAACTTCTCTTTTGCTGATTGAAGTTTATCTTTTATAGCTTCTTTATCTTCATCACTTAATTGGCTATAAGCTTCAAATAAAGCTTTTAATTTTGCATATGCTTCATCATCGCGATTTAAAGCAGTGCTTAAATCAATAGCATCATTTTGATCAACAACATTTTGTGCATCTTCACTTAAACTACCGTCATCTGGATTTTGAGTGTCATCACCACTACCGTCATCTGGGTTTTGGGTATCATCACCGCTACCATCGTCTGGGTTTTGGGTATCGTCACCACTACCGTCATCTGGATTTTGGGTATCATCACCGCTACCGTCATCCGGGTTTTGGGTATCGTCATTATCATCACCATCGGTTGGTGGGAAGCCTCCACCGCCGGTCATATCTTGTGCTATAGCAATACCTTGTGGTATGGCACTTAATTCTGTAATTGAAATTGTACAGTCGTTATCATTTTCCCAGGACATACTATCTGAAACATTATTAGCACTCGTGCCATCATAAATATACACAGACTCTACATTGTTTTGAGTAACACCAGAAATTTTAATTGTTAATGTATTACTACTTAAACCAGTAACCTCTTTACTATTATCTATGAAATCAACTATTTTTATATCTTTATATGCATAAATACAATTTATTATATTATCCAACCAAGTGTCAGTGCCACCATCAGCTTTATTCATACTTAAAACGGGATATTTTACTTCACCCAAGTTAAGTTCAGTTGCATAGTTTGGAATACTGATTGTTAAATTGTCTGTGGTTTTAAATGTCATTTTGTAATCTTTAAATAACTCTATTGCTTCTGCCATGCCACGGTAGTTTTCCCACTCTAGCTTATCAGTATCTAGATTCTCATTCATTATTATGATTTCGCCTATAGTATCGTAGTCAGTTTCTTCTAAAGTCCATCTTTCATCTTCATTGGCTTCAGCATTATACTTAGAATCTAGCGTCTTTATCTTATCTATTACTGATAGTTGTTCTGCTCCTACCTTTGCCGCTGCTGCATATGCTTTAGCTGCATTTGAGTCACCTGTTGTTAAATCAGTTATTGAAGTTAAATCATACTCTTGTCCATCCAGTCCAATGAAGTATAATGTTGGAGTAACTGTGTCATAAGCAGTAGAGCTGCAAGCTTCATCTTCCCATAATCCAACTTTTAATTGGCTTGGTTTAACATCGTCTGCATTATAAGAAGTTATGTACTTAACTACCTCACCAGTCGTATCACTATCTGCAACTTTGAGCACAATTGAGTAATTGTCATTTATATTAACTTTGCAATATATTGGTTTTCCTGGATCTTCTTCAAAATCACATACTGCTTTGAATGCAAATGCTTCTGCATTTGAGCGTACCCCTTCTTCTGCATTTGCAATCGGTACGTAGGTTTGCCAGTTGCCACCATCTGCAAAGGTTATTTCATTACTCAAAGTACCATAATCTATCGTATCAGTTGATGCTACATCTAATAAGTTCGCAGTAATAGGCTCTTGAATATCGCAACCCAAATATTCAATTGTAAGTTTGCCATCCAACTCGTCTTTAGTGTAGTAGTTTGTATTATCAACACCACCACTACCATATTTAGCACAACGTACTACTAAAAATTTTGGAATTCTATTTGATCTAAAGTATTTAGTGGTACCACTTTCTGCTAAACTTCCAATATTAATTTCTAAGTTTGCTAACCTATCCGTTCCATCTTCTTGTTGGTGGAATTCTATATCTATGTTAGCATTCTCTTTATCATTGCTCGCTAATTGCTGTATGTCGAGCCTAAAGAGATATGAATCGTGCTCGATAGCAGCATCATTTTCATCTTCCCAAATTATTGCTTGTTCTTTTGTAAAAACCATTGGGCTTATTGTTATTGGGTTTGCAGTAAAATTAATTTCATCTGCTGTGCAGTAGTTGTAATATTCCCATACTATTTGCTCATTAGATGTCTTGCCTTTATATGTCAGCTTAAGGTGATAGAGCTTTGCGGTTAAATCACTTGAAGCTGTGCCACTTTTACTTCCTACTACATTAAACTGCTTAGGTACTTCATCTACCTTGAAATATGATGGCTTGCTACAACTGCCACTGGTACCCATTGTTGGGGCTGTGACTGTTTGGTTATCAATCGTATACGCAAATTCTGCGCTAGGATCTGCATCATTGTCATCCACATAAGCTTCTAACTTAAAATAGTATGCACCTTGTGATGAACCTTCCTCGTACTTAGTGTCATCAGCCTCTGGAGTCACAGTTAAGGCATTGGATTTAATTAGTCCACCAAAGCCAAATATGCCTAACCCTATTATGCCAATACACGACATAATCATTGAAATGTTTTTGATCCTTTGTCTCATTCTCATTCCTCCCAATAGTAAAATTTGTATATTTTGCTTACAATTTATATTTTATAACAAAAAAAAAAATAAACAAATAAATTTTATAT
>CALWVF010000030.1 GCA_944384925.1 uncultured Clostridia bacterium | reverse complement strand
GGAATAATCACATCTTTGGTTATTTCCTCTTTTTTATCTGGTGCTAATGGAAGTTCTAAGCCTTCCGTAGCTTTATCTTGTAGTTCATTTAATTTATTTTGAAAATCCTTATCACTTGCAATTTTTTCATAAAATTCTTTTACCGCTTTAATAGACATTTTTATTGCCCCTTTTATTCATCATATTTATTATCAGTTTTTTATATAAGTGTACTAGACAGTCCACCCACAAGACAGGTGCCGTAGCCTGTTCCAAATCCTATAAGTATACACATGCCACCGAGAGAGTGGCCATCATAGCGACTATAAATTCCTCCAATTCCAAATCCAATTATTTTGCAAGTAATACTGCCTATTCCAACCCCAGCATTTAAATTTTCTAATTGTTTCTCATCAAGTTGCTCAATAATAGATTGTTCGAATTCTTTGATATCCTCTATAGAGAAATCAAACCCTTGCTCTTTAGCAAATGGAATAATCACATCTTTAACTATTTCCTCTTTTTTGTCTTGAGCTAAAGGAAGCTCCAAACCTTCTGTAGCTTCGTTTTGAAGCTCATCTAGTTTCCTTTGAAAATCTTCATCACTTGCAATTTTTTCATAAAAATCTTTTACCGCTTTAATAGACATTTTTATTGCCTCCTTGCATTTATTTCATATGTCACTATTTTTAAATGTCGTTCATTATTTTTATTACATAGATTCTCCAGAACCAAGGCACACTCCCTCACACTCTCCAAATCCAAGCATAATACAGAAACCTCCGGATTTAAAGGGAACATTACCCGAACAGCCACCGTAACATTCAGTGTAATCATAACCTCCAATTACTCCGAATCCAAGTCCGAGAAAATAGCAGCGTACATGACCTAATCCTTTCAGTGCAGCTGCAATATTTTCTAGTTGTTTCTCATCAAGTTGCTCAATAATAGATTGTTCGAATTCTTTGATATCCTCTATAGAGAAATCAAACCCTTGCTCTTTAGCAAATGGAATAATCACATCTTTAATTATTTCCTCTTTTTTGTCTTGCGCTAAAGGAAGCTCCAAACCTTCTGTAGCTTCTTTTTGAAGCTCATCTAGTTTCTTTTGGAAATCTTTGTCAGTTGCAAATTTTTCATAAAAATCTTTTACCGCTTTAATAGACATTTTTATTGCCTCCTTGCATTTATTTCATTTGTCACTATTTTTAAATGTCGCTCATTATTTTTATTATATAGATTCTCCAGAACCAAGGCACACTCCAGCGCTCCATCCAAATCCAAGAATAATACAGAAACCTCCGGATTTAACGGATTCAGTGTAATCATAGCCTCCAATTACTCCGAATCCAAATCCGCCAATCATGCAGCGTAAATGACCTAATCCTTTCAGTGCAGCCGAAATATTTTCTAGTTGTTTCTCATCAAGTTGCTCAATAATAGATTGTTCGAATTCTTTGATATCCTCTATAGAGAAGTCAAAACCTTGCTCCTTAGCAAATGGAATAATTACCTCCTCCATTAATTTTTCTTTTTTGTCTTGCGCCAAAGGAAACTCTAAGCCTTCCGTAGCTTCGTTTTGAAGCTCATCTAGTTTCCTTTGAAAATCTTCATCACTTGCAATTTTTTTATAAAAGTTTTTTACTGATTCAATAGACATTTTTATTTTCTCCTTGTACTTATCTTATTTATTATTAGCGCCTTGGTAAATGTCGCAAAATTCTTTTTATCAACCAATGCTTGCATTCATGAAAATTACTATCCGTTCCAATGATCACAAGAAACAATGGTTTCTCCAGTTCCAATAAAGAAGCAAATTGCTATGCCAATCCCGAATCCAACAACTACACAGAGCGCACCAACTCCATGGTCGTCGTCATCAATTCCTGCAATAAAACCTAATCCAAATCCAGTTATGAAACAAATTTGTCCACCTATACCACCGCCCCCATGAAGTATCCCAGCATTTAAATTTTCTAATTGTTCCTCATCAAGTTGCTCAATAATAGATTGTTCGAATTCTTTTATATCCTCTATAGAGAAGTCAAAACCTTGCTCGTTAGCAAATGGAATAATCACATCTTTGATTATTTCTTCTTTTTTATCTTGCGCTAACGGAAGTTCCAAGCCTTCTGTAGCTTTGTTTTGAAGCTCATCTAGTTTCTTTTGGAAATCTTTATCAGTTGCAATTTTTTCGTAAAAGTTTTTTACTGATTCAATAGACATTTTTATTTCCTCCTTGTACTTATCTTATTTATTATTAGTGTCTTGGTAAATGTCGCAAAATTCTTTTTATCAACCAATGCTTGCATTCATGAAAATTACTATCCGTTCCAATGATTACAAGGTATAATGCTTTCCCCAATTCCAACCACAAAGCAAATTGCTTTGCCAATCCCGAATCCAATAACTACACAGAGCGCACTAACTCCATGGTCGTCGTCATCAATTCCTGCCATAAAACCTAACCCAAATCCAACTGTGAAACAAATTTGTCCACCTATACCACCGCCTTCATGAAGTCTCCCGGCATTAAAATTTTTTAATTGTTCCTCATCAAGTTGCTCAATAATAGATTGTTCGAATTCTTTTATATCCTCTATAGAGAAGTCAAAACCTTGCTCCTTAGCAAATGGAATAATCACATCTTTGATTATTTCTTCTTTTTTGTCTTGCGCTAACGGAAGTTCCAAGCCTTCCGTAGCTTTGTTTTGAAGCTCATCTAGTTTCTTTTGAAAATCCTTATCATTTGCAATTTTTTCGTAAAAGTTTTTTACCGATTCAACGGACATTTTTATTGCCTCCTTGTATTTATCTTATTTAAAATTAAGTTTTGTATAAATATTGTGCCATTTTTTAATATTAATCCTCTATCTCAAAAGTATTTCCAAATAAAATACAAGCTCCTATACCAGTTCCAAATCCTATAAGAAGGCAAAGTCCGAAAGAGTAAGGACCAAAATTTCCAAGTACTCCAAATCCAACTACCTTGCAAAAATTTAAACCTAAACCAATACCACCGTGTTCCTCGCTGATGCTCCCAGCCGCAATATTTTCTAATTGTTTCTCATCGAGTTGCTCAATAATAGATTGCTCGAATTTTTTAATATCCTCTATAGAGAAATCAAAACCTTGCTCCTTAGCAAATGGAATAATAACATCCTTGATTATTTCTTCTTTTTTGTCTTGCGCTAACGGAAGTTCCAAGCCTTCCGTGGTCTTACTTTGAAGTTCATCTAGCTTCTTTTGAAAATCCTTATCATTTGCAATTTTTTCATAAAAGTTTTTTACTGATTCAATAGACATTTTTATTTCCTCCCACATAATTTAAAAAATATTGGAATAATAGGAATATTATAACATTATTAACAATTATTTTCAATAAAAAAATAAATATTTTATATTAATTATATAAAATATTAATTGTAATTTCGTGATTTACTTTATAACGAAAATTAAGATCTACTAATAATAAGATCTAATTTAGGTTATTATATGTACAATTGCAGATTAAATTTAACTATTTGTTATTAGTTTTTAGGAAATTATAATATTGAATTACTTATTTATAGGTTGAAGACCTTGTAAATTTGTTATATAATTATATCTTATAAAATAAATTAAATTTTAACGGAGGATATATGATTACAGTATCAGATTTGAGTCTGAATTTTAATGGGACTAATTTGTTTTCTGATGTAAACCTAAAATTTACACCAGGGAATTGTTATGGAATAATTGGTGCAAATGGAGCTGGAAAATCAACTTTCTTAAAGATTTTATGTGGGGAAATAGAACCTTCAAAAGGAGAAGTCTCTATTCCATCAACAGTAAGAATATCTGTATTAAAACAAGATCATTATGCTTATGATGAGCTTTCAGTTTTAGATACTATAATTTCGGGAAATAACAGGCTTTATGAAATTATAAAGAAAAAAGATGAAATATATGCAAAGCAAGACTTTTCTGAAGAAGATGGTATTTTAGCTTCTGAATTAGAATCTGAATTTGCAGAACTTAATGGATGGGAAGCGGAATCTGAGGCATCTAAACTTATACAAGGCCTTGGATTACCAGAATCTATACTTTATTCTAATATGGGCCTTTTATCAGGCAATGAAAAGGTAAAGGTATTATTAGCACGTTCATTATTTGGAGATCCAGATATAATATTATTGGATGAGCCTACAAACCATTTGGATATAGCTGCTATTTCCTGGTTGGAGGATTTTCTTGCAGACTATGAGGGTACTGTTATAGTAGTATCACATGATAGACATTTTTTAAATAACATTTGTACTCATATTGTGGATATAGACTACACAAAAATAAAAATGTATGTTGGAAATTATGAATTTTGGTATGAATCTAGTCAATTAATGCAAAAGATGATAAAGCAGCAAAATAAGAAAAATGAGGAAAAAGCGAAGGAACTAAAAAATTTTATAGAAAGATTTTCTGCTAATAAATCTAAATCTAAGCAAGCAACAGCAAGAAAAAAATTATTAGAAAAATTAACAATAGAAGAAATGCCGGCTTCTAGTAGAAGATACCCATTTATAGGATTTGAAATGGAGAGGGAACCTGGTAAAGATATTCTTAAAGTCGATGGAATATGCAAATCTGTAGACGGACAGAATGTTTTAAATGATATATCATTTACCTTAAATAAAGGGGATAAGGTTGCATTTATAAGCGATAATGAAATAGCGATAACAACATTGTTTAAAATATTAGTTGGAGAGATGACAGCCGATAAGGGTCAATTTAAATGGGGAGTAAGTACAAGCCGTTCATATTTTCCAAAAGATAATACAAGCTATTTTGATGGTTGCAAAATGACTATACTTGACTGGATGAGACAATATTCAAAAGATACTACAGAAACTTATTTAAGAGGTTTTCTCGGCAGGATGCTTTTTTCAGGGGAAGACATTTATAAACCAGTTGATGTGTTATCTGGTGGCGAAAAAGTAAGATGCATGTTTTCTAGAATGATGTTATTTAAATCAAATGTATTGATTTTAGATCAGCCAACTAATCATCTAGATTTAGAATCAATAACAGCTGTAAATAATGGACTAGTTAACTTTAAGGGAAATGTATTATTTTCATCTCAAGATCATGAGTTTATACAGACTATTGCAAATAGGATTATAGAAATAACAGATACTGGATTTATCGATAGAATGTGTACGTATGATGAATATATGCAAAATAAACTGAACAAAAAGCAAGAAGTAGAAATTACTAATAACTTTTAATATGTGTAATATTTTTTGTATGTATATGTTGAATACTGTTTAGTTTTGTGGTATTATAAATTATATTTATTTCATTAATGATTTATAAAATAGTGCATCAGGCTTAGAATTTGATAGAAAAGAGGTTTTTAGATGCGTAGATTTTTAGGGGTGATGTTTATTATAGCTTCAATGTTTTTTTCTTCAGCGTGTTCAAACACGGAAAGTAATAAGCAATTAGGATATCAATTAGATTTACCATTATCAGGTGAAGAAGTGGCTATTATGGAAACTAATATGGGTACAATAAAATTAAGGTTTTTTCCAGAAGTTGCACCAAAAGCGGTTGAAAATTTTAAAACTCATTCTAGAAATGGTTATTATAATGGGTTGACATTTCATAGAGTAATAGATGGATTTATGATACAAGGTGGAGATCCAAATGGGAATGGAACCGGTGGAACTAGTATTTGGGGAAATGCTTTTGAAGATGAGTTCAGTACAAATGTATTGAATATTAGAGGTTCTGTTGCTATGGCTAATAGTGGTAAAAATACAAATGGAAGTCAATTTTTTATTAATCAGGCTAAGCCAGATGCATTTGTGGGCTGGGACTATTTCCAGAAGGTTTATGATATTTATAAATCAAATACTGCAGCATTTGAAAGTAGATATGGCGGAACTGTTGATATGTCTAAGGTAACAGATGAAATTAAAAAATTCTATGAGGAGAATGGCGGAAATCCTAATCTAGATGGAGCATTAAATACAGCGTCTAAGGGTCATACTGTTTTTGCCCAGGTTTTCGAGGGAATGGATGTTGTAGATAAAATAGCGCAAGTTGAAGTAAACCAAAATAATTTGCCTTTAGATGCGGTAATCATAAATAATATAAGCATTGTTAATTACGAGGGTTAGAATGTTAATTTAAATTGGAATACTTTATTAAGGACTATGGCATTGTTAATTAAATCTTGTCTGTATGCATTATTTTAACTATATAGGTTAAATTAATAATATCAGTTATATTGCAGAAGTTTAATTTTTACATTAGGAAGGGGAATATTAAAATGGTATCTGAAATTTTTCATCCATCTAAGGAAGAGTTCCAACAAATGTTGAAAGAAGAAGGAATATTAATAGTAGACTTTTTTGCAACCTGGTGTGGTCCGTGTAAAATGCTTTCACCAGTGATGGAACAAATAGCGGAGGAATATGGTGACAAATTAAAAGTTGTAAAAATAGACATAGATAAAAATTCTGAGTTGTCAGAAGAATATGAGGTTCAAAGTGTACCAACAGTATTTATTATTAAAAATGGAGAAATAGTAAGCCGAGAAACAGGATTTAATCCATTTAATAAATATAGTCAACTTATAGATAAATGTCTGTAGAAGTTTATATAATGAAAATAGTTAAGAGGTAAATTATGTTTGAATAATTTACCTCTTAATTTTAATAAAATAATTATATTTATATATTACTTAATTAGAATTATTGCTTTTATTAAGTGCATGATTAAATGTTGGTACCATTTTGGAAATTATATGTTCTATTTCAGAGGAATTATTAGAAGCAGATGCATATGACAATTCTTCTAAATTCTTTTCAAATATTTCCTTATCAAATTCAATGGGTTGTCCGATATAAATCTTCTTATTTTTTGTTTTCTGTATTTTTTCTTCATTCAATAAAATTTCTTCATAAAGTTTTTCACCTGGTCGTAAACCGGTATATTTAATTTCAATATCTTTGCCAGGAACTAATCCAGATAACCTTATTAAATTTTCTGCAAGATCCTTTATTTTAACTGGTTCACCCATATCGAGAATAAATATTTCGCCACCATGAGCTATGCTTCCTGCTGTAAGGACAAGCGAGACAGCTTCGGGGATAGTCATAAAAAATCTTATAATATCTGGGTGAGTAACAGTTATAGGACCACCCTCTTTAATTTGCCTTTCAAATAGAGGGATAACAGAACCATTAGATCCAAGAACGTTCCCAAATCTCACAGCGACAAATTCAGTAGAACTTATTTCATCCATCATTTGTATAATCATTTCACAGATGCGTTTTGTAGCACCCATTATGCTGGTTGGGTTAACAGCCTTATCAGTAGATATTTGGACAAACTTTTTTGCTTTATATTTACTTGCTATTTGTGCAAGATTAAGTGTACCGAATATATTATTTTTAACAGCTTCTTCAGGGTTTGTTTCCATAAGTGGAACATGCTTATGAGCTGCTGCATGAAATACAACGTCAATACATTTTTGTTTAAATAAACTTTCTAGTTTATCTTTATCTCGAACAGATCCAATTTGAACTTCAAAATTTAATTTGTTCCCAAAAGTTCTTTTTAATTCTTGTTGAATATCATAAGCGTTATTTTCATAGATATCAAATATGATTAAGCTTTTTGGTTGCATATGAGCGATCTGCCTGCAAAGCTCGGATCCGATAGAACCACCGCCGCCGGTTACTAAAATAGTTTTATTGATTATATATTTGCCGTATTTTTCAATATCTAAGACAACAGGTTCTCTACCCAGCAAATCTTCAACATTAACACGGCGTATTGTGGAGGTAATTGGTGTGTCAGAAGAAACCATATCACAAATATTAGGAATAATTTTTACTTCAAGATTAGTTTTTGAACATATATCAAGAATTCTTTTTCTATCTTCCTGAGAAGCAGAGGAAATAGTAAATAGAATGACATCTATATTATTTTCCTTGCAGATATCTTGAATTTCTGCTGTAGAACCAATTATTTTTATACCGAATACAGATCTGCCAATTTTTTCCCTATCATCATCTACAATGCAAATAGGGAGGTACTCATTTTCTGGATTTTTAGAAAATTCTTTTAAAGCATAAGTTGCAGATTCACCAGCCCCCACAATTAAGGTCCTTTTTCTTGCACTATGTGGGAAGTCTCTTTTTTCAAGTATTTTACTAAGACGATATACTGCTCTGAACATAAACATTAAAAAGGTCGAAGCAAGGAATGTTATGATATAAGTACGGAGTCCTAGATTTATGTTTTTATTGTTTAAAAGATGTGATAAAAAAATAGTTGAAGCTAAAAATATTATATTAGAGCATAAGCAAGCAATTCCAACATAGAAGAAATCTTCTACATCTGCGTACCTCCAAAGCTTGTCGTATAATTTAAACAATAAGCATATAATTGGAAAACAAATATTTAATATTACAAGACAAAAAATAAATTCATATTCAAATCCATGAAGTAAAAAACTATCTCGGTTAATAGCAAAAGCAAAATAATAAGAAATATTCCATAAGATAAAGTCGCAAACGAACAATATATATTTGCGGCTCGATTTAAGATATTTATACAAATCCATAATTCTAACCAACCTAAACAAATTAAGATAAAAATATTATAAAACAAAAATGTATAAATTTCAATAAGTATACAACTTAAATATAGTTGTATGAGAAATAATTTATAATTGACAATAATATAAATGAATGATATACTCCAACATAAAGAATATACATTTGTTATATAATTTTTATTGTGTATATCTTTAAATTTATATCTATTGTTAAAAATTAAAGTTATTACTAAATTTAGGGGGGATAACTTTGAGGATAGGTTTAGATATAGGCTCTATTACAATAAAATGTATTGTATTAAATGATGATGGTGCTATAGTGTATAAGTCTTATGAAAGACATTACTCACAAATAGTAAATAAAATTACAGATATACTTAATAAAGTAAATGATAATTTAAATATAACATCAAATGTTAAAATTGGTATTTCTGGTTCGGCAGGATTGGCAATTGCTGAAAAATATGGGTTTGATTTTGTCCAAGAAGTTTATGCAACTAAAAAATCAATTAGTACTTTTAATCCAGACGTAAGTGTTGCAATAGAACTTGGGGGAGAAGATGCAAAAATTTTATTTTTATCTGGGATACCGGAGATTAGGATGAATGGATCATGTGCAGGAGGAACAGGAGCATTTATTGATCAGATGGCAACGTTATTGTCTGTACCAATAAAGGATATGAATGAACTGGCAAGTGAACATGAAAAAACTTATACAATAGCATCAAGGTGTGGAGTTTTTGCTAAATCAGATATACAATCATTGTTAAATCAAGGAGCGAGAAAAAGTGATATTGCAGCAAGCATATTTGAGGCGGTGGTAAACCAAACGATTTCTGGCTTAGCACAAGGAAGAGAAATAAAGGGAAACGTTGTTTACCTTGGAGGTCCGCTTACGTTTTTACCGGAGCTAAGAAAAGGTTTCGATAAATCTATAAAAACAGATGGATGTTGTCCGGAGAACTCTTTATATTATGTTGCTATTGGGGCAGCCCTTTGTGCTCAAAAAGATTTTAATATTAGCGAATCTATGCATAAAATTAAAACTTACAACTCAAAAAAAGAATTTTCATCTAACATCCCATTATTTAGCAATGAAAAAGAATATATAGAGTTTAAAAATAGGCACAATAAAGCAGTAGTTAAGACCTTAGATATAAATTTATATAATGGCCCTGTTTGTATTGGAATAGATGTTGGTTCGACTACTGTGAAGGCTGCTATTATAGGAAAAAATAAGGAATTGTTGTACTCTATATATTTTCCTAACAATGGAAAGCCTGTGGAAATAATAAGAAAATTTCTAGATGAAATTTATAAAAAGTTTGAGGGAATAAGTATAGAATCTACTGCTGTGACAGGACATGGAGAAGAAATTATAAAGAATGCATTTTCGCTAGATTATGGAATTGTCGAGACGGTTGCCCATTTTTTGGCTGCTAAACATTTTGTGCCTAATGTAGAGTTTGTTTTAGATATAGGTGGCCAAGATATAAAATGTCTTAAAGTATGTAATGGTGTTATAGACAATGTATTTTTGAATGAGGCTTGTTCTTCAGGCTGTGGATCATTTTTGCAAACTTTTGCAGGTTCATTGGGATATTCTGTTGATGAATTTGCTAAAATGGGACTGTTTGCAAAGAACCCAGTTAATTTAGGTTCAATATGTACTGTGTTTATGAATTCGTCAGTTAAGCAAGCTCAAGAGAATGGAGCAACAATAGAAGACATTTCTGCAGGATTATCTTTAAGTGTTGTAAAAAATGCATTATATAAAGTTATAAGGGCATCATCACCGGAGCAATTGGGCAAATATATAGTAGTTCAAGGAGGAACTTTTCTAAATGATGCTGTTTTAAGAGCATTTGAACAAGAGATGAATATAGAAGTAATTAGGCCAAACATTTCGGGATTAATGGGGGCATATGGAGCAGCTATATATGCGCATAAAAAATCATGTGGAAAAAGTAAAATTATAAATAAAAATGAATTAAATGATTTTACACATAACACAAAAGTGGATTTATGTGGACTATGCAACAATAATTGTAGGCTTACCGTTAATAAATTTAACAAAGGAAAAATATATATAGGTGGTAATCGTTGTGAGAGGCCTGTTACAAAGAAAAGCAACTCAAGTGATTTAAATATGTATGAATATAAGAGAGAATTACTAAGTAAATATATGGAACATAAGGGTGAAAGGGAGATAATAGGAATTCCAATGGTGTTAAATATGTATGAACTTTTACCTTTTTGGAATAAATTTTTTAAGACACTAGGATTTAGTGTGAAAGTTTCTTCATTTTCTAACAAAAGTACTTATATTTTAGGCCAGAATACTATACCATCAGATACTGTATGTTTTCCAGCAAAGTTAGTCCATGGACATATAGAAACTTTAATTAATATGGGTGTTGACGCAATTTTTTATCCATGTATGTCTTATAATGTAGATGAAAATTTAGCAGATAATAATTATAATTGTCCTTTAGTAGCTTATTATCCAAAGACCATTAAAGCAAATGTTAAAAATATAAAAAAAACAATTTTCATATGTGACTATGTTGGAATACATAAAAGAGAAAGTCTAGCTGTTAAATTATATGAAGTACTCAAAGCATACTTCAACGACATACGGCTTATAGAAGTAAAAAAGGCTACAGAATTAGCATATAGGGAATATGACAATTATCTTTTGAAAATATCTAAAAAAGGCGATGAAATTATTAATAAGGCGCGTGAAGAAAATAGGGACATTATAGTATTATCTGGAAGACCATATCATATTGATCCAGAGATAAATCATGGGATAGATAAATTGATATGCAGTTATGGTTTGGCAATTGTAACAGAAGATAGTATTAGCAATAAAATTGAGAAGTTCAAAACTAATGCTTTAAATCAATGGACATATCATGCAAGATTATATGCAACAGCAAAATATATTTTAGATAAGGATGATATGAATTTAGTCCAGTTAGTTTCATTTGGTTGTGGAGCAGATGCAATAACTGCAGATGAGGTTAGAGAAATATTGGAAAAGGAAGGTAAAATATATACTCAAATGAAAATAGATGAAGTAACTAATTTGGATTCAGTAGAAATACGTCTAAGAAGTTTAATTGCTTCATTAGAACAAAAAAGGGATAATCATAATATAGAGGTTAAATTATGATGAAAGAAATGGAATAATATTTACTAAGGAAATGAAAAAGGACTGTACTATACTTTTGCCAATTATGGTGCCAATACATTTTAATACATTAAAAAATGTATTGGTATATTATGGATAAAAGGCAATTTTATTAAAGATAGAATGTCGTGAAATTAGTGAAATAGAGTTAAAATATGTGCATAACGATACTTGCTATCATGCAATTTTAATGATAGGTCAATTTATATATGCGCTTCAAGGTGGAAAATATGATGTTAATAAAACTGCTCTGATGATTACGCAAACAGAAAGTGGGTGTAGAGCTTCAAATTATATTTATTTGTTAAGAAAAGCTTTAAAAAAGGCAGGGTTTCCACAAGTGCCTGTTATTGCGTTGAATTTATTAGGACTTGAAAAAAATAATGGCTTTAAATTTAACTATCCCAATGGTTAGAAAACTATTAATTAACCTTGTTTATGACGATTTACTAATGATTTTAAGCAATCAAGTGCGCCCTTATGAAATTCATAGGGGCGTATCGATATGTGTATATTTGACTGGATAGGGCGAATAAATGAATATCTTAGCAATAATAATTGTTGTTTTTTTAAAAATATAAAGCGTGTTTTAAAAGGCATAGTAAAATCTTTTAAGGAAATACAAACTAACCATATACCTAAAGTAAAAGTTGGGGTAGTAGGTTAAATATATGTAAAGTATTCTAGTCTTGGTAATAATGGCTTAGAAAAGTTTTTAGAAAAGGAAAATTGTGAAGTTTTTATTCCTGAAATATTGTCATTTATGCTTTTTAAGTTAATAATATACTGGAAGATATTCAACTGTTCGGAGGAAGTTCTTTTAAATATAAATTTATAAATATTCTTATATCATACATAGTTAATTAGAGTCAACGCTAATTAATGCAATTAAAAAGAATTCAAGGTTTATAGTATCTTCCACATATTATTATGTTAAATCTTTGGCCAATTGAGTAATAGGCTATGGAAATAAAATGGGTGAAGGATGGTTGCTAACAGCAGAAATGATTGAATTGGTTGATATTGGGTATGAAAATATAGTTTGCACGCAACCGTTTGGGTGCCTTACAAATCATATTTGTGGGAAAGGAATGATAAGGCAAATTAGAAATATTAGAAGTGGATCTAATATAGTTGCAATTGATTACGACCCTGGTGTAGCAAAAGTTGACCAGGAAAATAGAATAAAACTTATGCTTTCAATTGCAAGAGAAAATCTTTAATATAGCATAGAAAACAGGCAAATTGTTATAGTTAATAATACCGTAAAAGTAAAAGAATCGGTAAATGCAGTTTAAAAACTGCACTTACCGGTCTTCGATTGTGTCTCAATAAGATAATTTAAGATTAAATAATATAATATTTTAAGATAATTTTATAATTTTTAAAATATTATATAAAGCTAACATAATACTTTTTATAAGAATACCACATATTAAGAAATGTCTACTTGCATAAGTAGTTTACAATTTTATAACTTATATGATAAGATAAAATATATTTATGATCAAATTAGCTTACTTTTTCTATCACACCACATGCTATACGTACACCTGAGTTTCCAGATGGTTGACTCCTAAAGTCGTCTGGATTTCTGTGTAACATTACTGTTTTATTAATCACGTCTGCGGGTTTAAATCTATTTGTATATACCGCCATCCAAGCATATCCGTTATTTGAAAAAACGACAGGTAAATCTCCAGCATGTTCAGGATGAAGTGAATTTGTGGGGTTATAATGTGCTCCGGCACTTTCAAATGCATTTTCGCCCATAGCTAATCCGCAAGTGCTTCCCTCATGTATATGAAATCCGAATGGACCTACAGGCTCTCTATCTAATATTGCAGGAATATGTTCTGGAAGTCCGGTTAACTCAATTAATACAATACTACCCTTATTAGAATTAAAAAATTCTATTTCACCAGCAATATCAGGTGCTAATGCACTGCCATGTACAACAGCCCTGGCATATGGCTTACCAAGTGATTCTTTAACAACGGAAGTTAAATTTTTAGACATATAATTACCTCCTTATTCAAAAGTATTTTATGTGTTATTATTTATTTTTGTTACAACATATGTTTACTTTTGGACTACATAATAAATCTTTTGTCGTAAAAATTAATAATGTACTTGCAATAAATATTTTAATGATATATAATAAAATAAGTAGATTAAGTTTATTATTTTTATGATTTATGTCAATAAGGATTGAAGGCTTAATTTTAAATAAACTTATTTGTATGGATAGGAAGGTGTAAATATGGAAAAATCTAATATAAACTTAATAGAAAATAAACTAAAAAAAATTTCGGGATTCTTAATGAAGCTGGGTATGCGCTCTGAGATTGTTAAACCGGAAGACGATATAATATTTTTATTTGTTGATATACCTAAAGAAAACAAAGTTAATAAGGATACTCAGATATACTACATACCAATTGAAGATGAGGCAAATAATGGAAAATTTCTTTTTCAAATTGTTTCGTCATTTGGTATATCTGAAAATGATTTGCCTATTGCTCAATTGCAAACAATATGTGATGCAGTTAACATGAGGTCTGCTATGGGAACGTTATTTATAGATCCTGAAAATAAAGAACTATACTGTAAACATACTGTTGTTGAACCATGTGAAAAGGATTTAAAGGATATATTTGATATAACTTTTGATTTATACATTATGACTTTATCACTAGCTTGTGATTTAATCGATAGGCTAACGTTAAATTAAATTTAGCAATTTATTTAAATAAGCTAACAAAACATTTTTAATGTTTTATTAGCTTATTTTTTATTTTATGGAATCTTCATATATAAATTTTGCTAAATCTAGCCTGCATTTATTTATGTCATTTATTACTAATACCATTGAACCATTAATGGTTTTATCTGAATAATTGTTATTTTCCGGTATTCTATATTCCTCTATATTATAATTTAAATAAGTCAATGAATTAGATACTAATGTTGAAATTTCAGATTTTTTTAAGTTTGTTGTAATCATAGGGCCTATATCGGCAACAAGACCAGCTATTTGTGAGATATTTGCATCTTTAAATTTATTTATAATACATGAAATTACTTGCCGTTGACGATTAGTTCTATCAAAGTCAGAGCCTGCGCTATCGCGATTTCTTGCATGTTGAAGAGCTTGATATCCTGTTAAATGTATTAATCCCGCAGTGTTGGCAAGTTTTTTTACATTATAGGTATGCTTATTTATATACTTAACCTCTGCTAATGTTAATTCTATATCAATTCCACCTAGTCTATCTATAATGTTTTCAAATCCTACAAAATCTACCACAGCATACCTATCTATGTCAATGCCGAAATTTCTCTCAACAGTTTCTATAGAAAGTTTTGGGCCTCCAAGAGTATATGCAACATTAATACGTTGCTCTCCATATCCGGGAATATTTACCCAGGTATCGCGCATAAACGAGGTTAATTTTACTTTCTTATGCCGATTATCAATAGAAAGCATTAATATTGTATCAGTTCTTCCACCGTCTCCAGCAGAGTAGCTATCGGATCCAAATAATAATACATTTAATATCATTGGATCATTTAGCAATGAACCATTTGTTAGGTTAATTCTAGGGTTACTTCCATCATCAAATAATTCTGAATCTATATTAGAATTATATGAAACATCAGATAAATTATCGTAATTCACAGAATTAAGGGTATGATATCCATAAACCATTATGCCACCCATAAGTGCACATAATATGCTTATTACAAGAATTATTGGGATTATAATATTTTTAGAATTCTTTTTCCTTCTATTTTTCTTGGAAGTTGAATATAAATCTTCAAATTGGTAAGATTTATTGTTAGTACTATTTTGATAAAACGAATCACCATAATCGTTATTTAAGCGTTTAGGCTTATATGACATTTTTAAAACACTCTTTCATATTAATTTAATGTATTTTTGCTTAAATTATTCAAAATATACATATAATAAATGTTATTTTTAAATTTATAACATATTTTAATTTACTAGATAAATTTTGATTTGTCAATATTAATTTACGGTAAAGTAATCTAAAAACCAAAGATTGAACTTTTACATTTTATTTTCTTTCATTAATCGTCTCGACAAATCTAGCAATTCATTGAAACTATTAAGTTTTCCAGCTTCATTCCTGAATTTGGCAGCACATTTTAGACCTTTTATATACCAAGCAACATACTTTCGTGCTTCCTTCATTCCATGCAATTCACCTTTATATTTACAAAGGGTATTAATATGTTCAAGCATAACATCAACTTTTTCTATTACACTAGGAGGTTTAGGCTTTTTTCCAAGATAGATTTTTTCATTAATTTCTTTAAATATCCAAGGATTACCTAAAGAGCCACGCCCGACCATAACCATATCGCAATTGGTTGTGTTTAACATATCAATAGCATCATATGCCGATAGAATGTCTCCGTTACCAATAACTGGTATACTAACAGTATTCTTAACATCTTTTATTATTTGCCAATCTGCAGTTAAAGAATACATTTGAGATTTCGTTCTTCCATGTATAGTGATTGCACTAGCGCCTGCCTCTTCGCAAGCCATAGCAATTTCTATAGCATTTTCTTGATTTTCATCCCATCCTTTTCTTATTTTAACAGTAATTGGTGTAGATGTTGAGTTTACCATTGAACTTATAATTTTATAGCACAATTCAGGATTTTTCATTAGTGCTGAACCACATCCATTATTCACAACTTTTGGAACTGGGCAACCCATATTAACATCTATAACATCTGGTTTAAATCTTTCAGCAATTTCACAAGCTCGTGCCATAATATCGGGTTCGTTTCCAAAAAATTGAATTCCTGTAGGCCTCTCACTTTCAGATATTTCCATTAGTTTAAATGTATTTTCATTATTATATATTAATCCTTTTGCACTTATCATTTCCGATATAACGTATGAAACGCCAAATTTTTTACATATTTCTCTATATGCTTTGTCGGTTACTCCAGCCATTGGAGCTAAAGCAGTAACTCCGTTTAATTTTAGGTTTTTTATTTTCATTGGTACTCCTATATGTTTAAAGTTATAAAATGTTTATTAAGAAATTTATGTTATAAATATTATTAAAATATCAAAATATACTAAAATTATTACAAAAAAATGCATGAAATGCGAATTTAAAAATATGGTTACTTATGTTACAATAATAATTGTAAAATTTATAGAAATGTTATTAGGTGATTAAAATGAAAATTAAAGGTCTTAAAAAAATTTGTAGTGTAGTTTTATCATTAACCATATTTTTATCTAATTTTTCTGTTACTAGATATGTAAAGGCAGAAGATGTACAACTAGATTATAACACAAAATGTCAAAACTTTGTACCTATTGAAGGAGATAAATATGATAATGAGGAAGTTTTAACAGAAGAGGATAGTATATCTAATAAAAATTTTAATAATAATTGCGAATCACTAGAAGATTCGGAATATTGTTTAAAAGATTTATGTCAAACTAAAGATAATGAGGAAGTTTGTGAGCCAAGTGATGGATCGACGCAAATAAACTATAGTAAAAAATATAAAAACTTTGTACCAGATGAAAAATTTAAATTGAAGTTTAATTGTTTTGGAAAATATGATTTCAGAGTTCCAAATAAAGATTATGATGATGAGTTAGCTTGTGAATTGTTTCCTAACGGTCTTCCTCAGGTAGATGATGTAGTGCAGGGAAAAACTGGTATATGCTATTATTTAGCAGCTATTGCATCTATAGTAGATAAAAATCCTCAACTTATAAAAGATGCTATGGTAGATAATAATGATGGTACAGTTACAGTAAAAGTTTATGATTTCTCTACGGCAAAACCTATTTATGTTACTGTTCAAAAAACGATTCCAAATGTTCCTTATAATTTACGAGTTCTAGGCAAAGAGTGCCTATGGGTAGAATTATTATTAAAAGCGCTAATTGCATCTGGAATGACAAATTATGCTGGTGGTAAGTTTATTAACACAATGGATTACAGAGATGCAAATGGTGGAATATCAAGTCGGGTTTTAGAGATGATAACAGGTAAAAAATGTGATACATATCGATTTCCCCTTTCTGTAGTAAGCTTAAAGGTAAGGCTGGGGGAAGAGAAAACTTATGATAAAATAAAAAATTCAATTGATAATGGTAGTGGGATAATAACATGTTCATTTAATAGGAATATAATTTTTAATATGTTACTTTATCATTTTGGTATTTTTAATAACTGTGGATTGGTGAAAGGTCATACTTACTCTGTTCAAGATGCGTATGAAGATGAGAATGGTCAAAAGTGGGTAGTAGTAAGAAATCCATGGGGCTATTTTTCAACTGTATATGATGAAAAAGGGAAAAGAGTTCATGGTACAAATGATAAAAGATTAAAAGGGTACTCATACATCAGGTTAGAAGATTTTTGCGAAAATTGTGATAAATTGGATGTTTTATCTAATGAAGATTTAGAACCTGAAAGTAAAAATTCTCGTGTTGTAAGATATGGTCAAAAATTATTTCTTTTGGTGAGCAAGAACGTTTCTTATATAATTACAGCTAAATTAATTTTAAGTTATGTTAGAACTCTCAAAGATGGTAACTTGAGAAATACGGAAATGTGTAGAGGTAAATTACTTGAAAATCTAAAAGATGAAATAGGCAAATATATGTTAGAAGAAATTGTAAAGTGTATTAATAGTTAAGAATTTATTTAATTTTAATTATATTTAAGATAATATAAAACCAATAAGATAATTTTATAAAATTACCTTATTGGTTTATTGCTTTTTTAATAGCATCTATAAATGTATTATTTTTTATATAGTAGCCATCGATAATACTTATATTCATATCATGGGCTCGTTTAAATATACTGGAGTGTTCTTTTTTTATGGTGGAAAGGCTTACTAAAATGCTTTTTGAGTATTCGCCACCAAAGTAATTAGGATATATACTTAGCTCATGAAGTGCTTCAGATGTAGGCTCAGGTAATTTACAAGAGATAAAGACAGGGCGAGAGTGAGCAAAGAATGTTACGTCGATTTCATTTATTACTTCATCAGCTGGATTAGTTTGACCTTCCCAATTTATTTTCACACTCATTTGTACATCGTGAAATTCTTTTTCTCTGCTTATAAGTATGTAAGTATATAATTCTAGCCATGTACCGTAATCTGTAAAATATTTTTTTATAAATTTATTTCGAAAAGTAAATGATACAAATTTATTTGTTATGTTTAATGAATGTATAAGGTTCATTTCTTCTGCTATATGTAGTAAACTAGAGTCTTTTAAATGTATTGATTGACTAGACAAATCTATTGTTTTTGGCGCAGAGAATAATAATGGATTAGTAGATTGATATTTTTTGGTACAGCCTATTTGGAGATATAAGCATAATTCTTTCCACTTTTTAGTATTATTAAAAATGTGATTACAAAAAGAAAGAATAGTGTTGTGAATTTCTTTTGGTGGTGACGGGTGTCCCTGACCTGTGATAGTAGCACCATGAGACGCAAGTAATGTTTCAAGAGAGAGTTTGGGAGGAGCAAACTTACCTTCTAGAACTTTACAACCATATATGCTTATAAGCTCACTATTTTCAATATCTATTTTAAAAATGGGATTAAATGTTTTTAAACAAGAAAGATATGTACCAATAGCAACAATCTCTTTACTGCCAGTTATATCAAAATAACAATTTTCATTTTTTGAGATAATACTTTTGCATATAGAGTAAACAGACTCTAAACTTTTATTACCTATACTTATATATTCAAAAGATATATAAGGAATTTTTGTCTTACAAGCATTTTCGATAAATTTTAAAGTATTTAAATTTGTTTTTAAAGAATCATATAATAGTATAACTTTTTTAGGTCTAAAAGCAAAAATAACTAGTAAGTTATTTATTTGCTCCTTGTCGTATATTTTTACCAAGCATTCCATTGGTTATTAATTCCTTTCCATACTACTGAATAATTTGGCTGACTCCTTCTATATACTTATCCATTAAAAGTAAATCTTGAACATTGACCGTGTTGTCATGATTTACATCAGCAGCTAAAAAGAAATAACTATCTAATGATGAATTACCTAATAAATAGTTATATAGTATATATGAATCTGTATTATTTATTCTACCGTTACCATTTAAGTCGCCATATATAATTATTGTAAATTTATCATAGAAATCAGAATTTTTCAAGATTTCAACATCCCAGCCAGTACCTACATAACCTCTAGTAGTTTCCTCGTTCGATAAATTTTTTATTTTAATAGAGTAGCCTTTAACATTTAGGTTTTTCTTAAAGTTAGTAACACTAGTGCCAGGCTCTATACCGGTTATTATACCTAAAGTGTAATCGATTTTATATTTAGAACTACTAAACTCATATTCTATAGGCTGATCTGGAGTATCGGGATTATCAGGTTCAATTTCTGGGAATTTAAAAAAATCAATAGAATATGAAACTTGCATCGGTTCGCCAAGATTATTGTATAGCCCGTAAATAATGAAATTTAATTTAGATGTTTCTGAAATATTAAAGTTATTTGGTAGATAAAAAGTTAAAGTTTTATTGTTAATTATATTTAATCCATTTAAAGTGTCGATAGAATAATTTGCATTAGAATTATCTGTTATATTAACAACAGTATTACCTCTTTGCCCTGAGAAAATATTTTCTGGCAAAGTAATATCAAAAACAGTGTTAGAGTTAATCAAATCGCATGGATATAAGCCTATAATGGGATAAGAAGTATAATTACTAAGGAATGTACTATTAGTATATACTACAACAAAAGTTTCTCCGCTTGAATTTGTTGCTAAACCAAAATCGATAGTGGATAAGTTATTATATAAGATGCTATGCCTGAAATCATAGTTTGAATTCATTAGTATATGTATGGCTTGACATATAGGAGAGGATATGGAATCATTTAAAGAAATGATATATCCATTATTAAAGCCTGTAATAGCATCTTTATAAAATTCTTCGCTCATATTTTCCGGTTTAGCATTATTATAACCATGTGCCAACATCATTGCTGTCTTTTGAGCAATATGGGGTTCAGATATATCTACGGTAATTGGGTTAACACCATATAGGTTTCTATAAAAGTTTATAGAATTTATACCATCGTCAAGTACAGTCTGAGATATAGTGCCAAGTGATGAAAAATTGGAAATATCAGGCTGAGATGTAAAAATAGGATCATCATTTTTATATAATGGAAGTGAGTTGTTCCAAAATTCTATAATTTCGTCTTTAGTTAATGATGAAGCTGATAATTCAACAGTATTACAAGGGACACTTTCAAATGAATTTGGCTCTATAAATTCATAATATATATTATCATTGTAACTTGTGATAAGAATTATAGTATTATCTAAATAGGATATTCCAATCAATTTGCCGTTAAAATTATATTGACTTATTGGCTCACCATTATTATAATCCAATAGGTATAGTAAATTATCATTTATGGTGGTTACTATGCCAGAATTAATTACACAACTTTCTATATTATAAGTGGTATTGCTTAATGTAGAAAATGAATATTCAAAGCTTATGCCATCTTTATTGTTGCATTTATAAATATCTCCATTAGGAGTTATAATTGTATTATCATCTATAAATTCAAATGAATTAAGGTTTGAAGCTGTTTCAGAAAGTTTTACTGGTTCGGTGTCTTTTTGGAAACAATAATTACCTTCATCAGTAAATGCATATATCATTGATCCGCTTATATTAGAACAGATTTTAGTTATATTGTGATCTTTAAGTTCTATTTTGCGATTAGAAACATTGCTGTTTAGTATATCATATTGTAATATTTCACTTGCATTTTGATTATTAATGATATACAATTGATTATCCTTATCGGATATAATTGATGAGGGATTTGTAATTTGCATATCTCTTATATATTTGGTGGCTAGAGGTTCTTTGTTAAATGATGAAAGTGTATAATATTGTAGTTGTAAGCAAGGAATAGTACCTATGGTGGCGTTATATATTGTATATAAATAATCTACAGAAGCTACAACGCTAGTATATTGATTGGGTAGGGTAGTCATTTTAATTACATTTTGATCTGCTTTGCTTATATAGCAAAGTCTATTTTCACTTTCACCTTTACTTGAAATTATAAAACCAGTTTTATGTTTAAATATTTGAATATCTTCGGAATTTATATATTCGTTTTCGAGTAAGTTTGGAATTGCATAAGTTTTGAATGTAGGAATAGAAATTAAAAATAAGAATATGCTAATAAAAATTACAAATATATGTTTGAGATAAAACATTTTTGATTTCATAGATATCACCAACTTTAAATTTGATTATTCTTTTTAACTATAATTTAAATTTATTTGGCATGCAATATTTGGTGAAAATGCTTCAAATTGTCAAGTTTCGATACATAAAAAATCGAGAAATAACAAATACAATTGATTTTTCTTAGATATTATTGTAAAATTTTAGTTGTATATAAGTAATACATATTTTTGGGGGTATAAAAAATGAAAATTGCACCATCAATTTTAGCATGTGATTTTGCTAATATGGGGCAAGAAATAAAAAATATTACTAATGCTGGAGCAGATATGATACATATAGATATAATGGATGGAAATTTTGTTCCTAATATATCTTTTGGCCCATCAATAACAAAATCCATTAGAAAATATACTAATCTTCCTTTTGATGTTCACCTAATGATACGGGAGCCACATAAGTATATAAGGCAATTTGTAGATGCTGGAGCAGATATGATAACATTTCATGTAGAGGCCGAAACGAATGTATCGGAAACAATAGAACTAATAAAAGGTTATGGGGTAAAAGTTGGTTTATCTATAAAGCCGAAAACAAAAGTAGATGAGATTTTTAACTATTTAGATAAAATATATATGGTACTTATTATGTCCGTAGAACCAGGTTTTGGAGGGCAGTCTTTTATGACTGATATGATGGATAAGGTTAGGGAAGTAAAAAAATATGCTAAAAATTTAAATAATAATTTATTAATAGAAGTCGATGGGGGAATTAATGAAGAAACTATAAAATACGTTAAAGATGCTGGAACAGATATTTGTGTGGCCGGAACTAGTATATTTTCATCGAATAATTACAGAGAGGCTATTAGTAAGTTGAGAATTGAATAATTATAATTGATATATTTTTATAATAAAATACTTATTGCATATTTGTATATCTTATGTTGCTATATGGTGGTTATTATTCATATGTAATGCTTATTTATAAATTTATGGTATATAGTGTTTTAAGCAGTTTAGTATTATAATTTACTTATAGAATAATAAATTAATAGCCCCCCGTATATAATATATACGAGGGATACAACCATTAAGAAAAGTTTTTATTATTAAAATAATTTCCAATATCGTATATTGCATTTGCATTAGAAATTGTGGTACCATATTTAAATATATCCCACATGTATATTTCATTACTTGAAGTATAGTACCCATATTCACTTAATATTAAGCTTAAGGGAATTGTAGGTGCATTATCTGAATATAAAATAAGATAGTATGATTTATTATATAATATAATTTTACTATCTACTAAGTTAGACTTTAAATTAAAAATTCGCTCTAGTGCTCTTATTAAATACTCAGAAGTCTCAAATTCATATATAAAACACTTGCATTTTCTCTTTATTCTATATCGATGATTAACATTTTTAGCCTTATCGTATAAGAGTGTAAATAGTATTACACAACCACCACTTTTAGGGAATACTTCAATCATCATGCGCTTATTGTTAATGCAAAAGCCAGTTTGCTCTTTTGCTTGTTGTAGTAAATCTTTAATTATATTTCTGGATTTAGAATCGCTCCAAAGAAATTGATCAAACCTAAGGTTAAAAGACTGCATATCCTCATAGGCAAGGGATATAAGTAGCCTTGTTTCATCAATTTTATCAATCATCAAAACAGGCACCCCCTTGTATACTTTATAAATATACCTACTACTATTATAATATTACTTGTACAAGCAGTATGCAAGAAGATATTTCTGGATACTTTATTTTGCTTTTTATAGTATAAAAAATGTGTAAAAAAAGCTATAATTAAGTATAATAATAAAGAAAAATGTTGGTGAATATAATATTATTAAACAGGAGATTGTTGTGGAATAATTTATGATAGTTTCATGCTATTAGTAAATGCAAGTTTAATGTTGATTATTTAAACCTTTTCTTTTCAAACCTAGTATATAATCGGCACTAACGCTATAATATTTACATAGAGTTATAATATGCCTAACAGGGATTTCATTGATACCTTTTTCATACCTTGAGTAGACTTGCTGGGTTGTCCCTAAAATTTTTGCAACATCTTTTTGGTCTAAATCATGGTCTTGACGTAACTCTCTAATAATGTCTGCATAATTTTTCACTGTTATTCACCTCTCACTTTATTATATTGACGTATATACTAACGCTTGACTAAAACATCACAAGTGGTGTATATTATACATTGAATTGAATATAGGAGTTTTAAAATGTCTAATGATTTGAGGAATTCATATTTTCAACATATTTATTTAAAATCTTTTTCAAAATATAAAAGTGGATGTACTGAAGATATGAAAGTTATGAAACAAAATTATCAAAAGTTACTCTTTGAAAAGTTAAATGAAAAAGAAAAAAAGTTGCTTATAGAATTTATAGAAGCTAGCAATGAACTTCAAGAAATGCTACTTATAGAAAAATTTATGCAAGGTGTAGATTTTGGTATAACTTTGGGATTAGGCGTATCAAAAGATGATAATGATAATGAAAGCGTGTAATAAAGGCACCTTTTAATAAGATGTTTAATTATTTAAAAGATGCCTTTTAAGTAATGCTATATTTTCACTGTAATTTAAGCATTTTGATATTCTAAATTTAATATTTTATTAGAAATATTTTCTGGGATATCTTGATAGTGGGAAAATATATATTTAAAGTTTCCATAGCCTTGAGTAATTTGTTGGATAAATGTAGAAAAGTCCATAGCTTCTGCTAAAGGGATTTCAGCATCGATTATTTGAGTATTATCGTTTGCTGAATCCATGCCAAGTACTTTTCCACGTCGTTTAGCTATTTCCCCGATGATATCACCAGTGTAATTATTGTTTACATTAATGGTAAACTTTCCAATAGGCTCGAGTAAAATGGGGTCTGCTTTACTGATACCATTTTTATATGCTAAAGAGGCTGCCATTTTAAATGACATTTCAGAAGAATCTACAGGATGGTAAGAACCATCATATAAAGTAGCTTTTACATTAACCAAAGGGTATCCGGCGAGAGGCCCTTTTTTTATTGATTCTAATAACCCTTTTTCTATAGCAGGGAAAAAGCCTTTTGGGATAGAACCACCAACAATTTTTTCTTCGAAAGTAAAATAATTTTCTTCGCAAGGGCTGAACTCAATCCAAACATCTCCATATTGACCGTGTCCGCCAGTTTGCTTTTTATATCGTCCTTGAACTTTTACAGATTTTCGTATGGTTTCTCTGTATGGTATTTTGGGATTTTTAAATTCAATTTCAAAACCAAGCTTGCTTTTTATTTTATTTAAAGCTAGATCTAGGTGTTGTTCACCTAAACCGCTAATAATTAATTCATGTGTTTCATCGTTATTTCCAATTTTTAAAGATGGATCTTCTTCAGTAAGTTTAACCAGATTTTGGGTTAATTTATCTTCATCGCTATGATTGTTTAAATGTATAGCCATTGAAAAGCAAGGATCAGGGTATTCTGCTTTTTCAAGTATTAATTTTCTTATAGGAGAACATATTGTATCTCCTGTATTGGAATGTTGTAACTTTAATATAGCTCCTATATCTCCAGCGCTAAGGCAATCACATTCTTTTTGCTCCTTACCCATCAAATTTACAACTTTATTTATTTTTTCATTTTCACCATTTGTCATATTTGTAAGTGTTGAATCTTTACTTATTTTTCCAGACATTACTTTTAAATAAGATATTTTTCCGATAAAGGGTTCAATAACAGTTTTGAATATGTAAGCACAGGAAGGCGCATCTTTATTTATTGAGAGTTGAACATAGTTTCCATTAATATCTGTTGCAATTTCTTTCGAGTTATTATCTGCAGATGGTAAAAGCCAAGCAATACCGTTTAACAATTGATCAATAGCATATGTACTTAAAGCATCCCCACAAAATACAGGATATATAGTACCTTCTTTAACACCTTTGCTAATTCCAGACATAACTTCTTCTGGAGTAAATGAATCACCTGAGAAATATTTATCGAACATATCTTCGCTACTTTCAGCAACAGATTCGTATATTGCTGTCCTAAGACCATTCAATCTATTGCCCATATCAGGAATAGGAACTTCGAGCGTTCGCCCGTTAGAATAAGAATAAGCTTTGTATTCAAGTAAATTAATGTAACACTCGGCTTTGCCATCAACAATAAACGGTACAACAACAGGACAAACAGCAGGGCCAAATTTTGCCTTTAAATTTTCGAATACTTTATAAAACCTCGAACTTGCATCACAAATCCCATTAACAAAAAATATCTTTGATAATCCTTGCTGATTAGCTAATTTCACTACTTTTTCAGTACCAGCATGGATTCCAGATTTTCCGTCTACTGTGATAATAGCAGATTCAGAAACTCTTATAGCTTCGCGAACTTCGCCTTCTAAATCTAATAGACCGGGAGTATCTAATAAATTAATTTTCTTGTTTTTCCATTTTAATTGTGCAATAGAAGTACTAATAGATGACTTTTTACTTATTTCATAAGGTTCAAAATCACATACAGTATTTCCTGCGTTTACATTCCCTAGCTTTTTTATGGAGTCCGATACATATAGCATAGATTCAGCTAGAGAAGTTTTGCCAGAGCCACTATGACCCACAATAGAAATATTGAGTATATCTTTTGCATTGTATGAATTCATAAGACTAAAACCTCCTCATATAGTTTAATTTGTAGTTGTAAGCTAATATATTTGTTATATAATTATATTATATTTTTACAAAGTATTTGGTAAAAATTATTCACATTATAAGATTTAACACAAGTGTTTCTTCTAATTTGTTATAAATATCTTTCAAATCAGATAAAGGAAGAGGATTTTTACCGGATCCTATTTCAATGGTGAACGCAGGGCGTTTTAATTTTTGTATAAACCAGTCTTTAAATCCTCCACCTACAGCTAATCCTTCTGGTTCAGACATTGTATATCCGCTGCTTGCAGCCATTATTTGAGCCATTAATTTTGACTTTTTTGGGGTATTTATTCCATATTCCCAATAAATTTCTTCTCCTTGGCTATGGAAAGCAACAGCATGCTTTACGTTTATTGATCTGCATAATTTAGTAATTGCTCTAGTTTCGGGTTCGCTTTCTGGAAATGCACCCCCATATCGAGTTTTTGATGGTCCTAGTATACCAGACTTTTGTTCTAGCATATGAAGGTTATGCCAATCAGCGTTAAAGTTGTGATTTATATCGACACCCCTAGCGTTTGCTTGCCAATCATTTGTATTTCCATTGCTTATAAGCTCTACTAAATCTTTATACTTTTTAGCGCTTTGAGAACCGGTTAAAGATATTTCAACTCCATCGGGATTAACACAGGGAACAACAATTAATCCTCTTTTTTTGAGAAATCTTGATATATGTATATCTGATATGGGTTTGTTGTAGTTTATACTATAACAAATTGATTTTATAAAATGGAGCAATAGTAAAGATGTGAGCCATTCCATGCCATGAAATGCTCCAGCGAACAATATTACTTCAGACATATTTCCTAATTTTATATAATCAATTTTTCTTAAACATAAGCTTTTAGATAATGTATCGCATTTAACAAAACTATACTCATTTGCTATTTCGTTTATAATTTTTTCACGCACATTTGATGTAGGCAGTTCATAATTAAAATTTAGATTCATTTAGATTCCTCCCAATAGTTTTATTATTTTATGAATAAAAGTATAATGCTATTATAATATATAAATTTAATGATTAGAAAGGATAAGTTTATGAATTTTACAGAAAAAACAATAAAAAGACAAGAAGTTTTTAGTGGAAAAGTTATAAGTGTTCATGTAGACGAGATTGAGTTAAAAAATGGCAATAAGTCTACCAGGGAAGTTGTAGAACATAGAGGTGGAGTATGTGTGGCTGCTATCACACAGGAAAGAGAGATATTGTTTGTCGAGCAATATAGATATCCATATTCAAAAAGTATTTTAGAATTACCAGCGGGAAAATTAGAAATAGGCCAGACTCCACTTGAAAATGGAATTAGGGAACTAAAAGAGGAAGTAGGAGCTATAGGGAAAAATTATACATTTTTGGGTGAGTTATATCCAAGCCCTGGATACTGTGGAGAAGTGATATATATGTATTATTGCTTTATAGAAGAAATGGGAGATTGCTGCCCTGATGAAGATGAGTTTTTAAATGTAGTTAAAATTCCATTATCAAGAGCTGTAGACATGGTAATTTCTAATGAAATTTTTGATGCGAAAACTCAAGTATCAATTTTAAAACTACATGCATTAAATGGTTTGGGTAAATTGTTTTAAGATTTTTAATTTCGATATATACGTATATTTTATAATAAGCGATCATATAATATTGTTGAAACTATATATTTAATATTGACTTTAACGATAAAATATGATAATATTTACTAAATTAATTAAATGGAGGTAAATATTGTGTTAAAGAGGTATATTATTAAGTGGTTAATAATGCTTACATTTATTATTTACATGTTTGTGATATCAGTATATGCTGATTCCAATAATAATATATCACTTGACTTATTTGAAAAAAACAATTTGCCTATTGGGGTATTAAACAATATACATAGTGAATTATACAATGAATATATAAATAACTGCCAAAATGATGATGAGGATACTTACATACCTTATCCTTATTATTTTAAGCCTACTAAGTTTAATAGTGTTTCCGAAAAAAACTTTTTTTCTTTACCTCAAAAGTATGATCCACGAGGAAGAAACATGGTTACAGGTGTAAAGAATCAGAGAAATGTAGGGGTATGCTGGAGTATGGCGGCTATGTCTACTTTAGAGAGTTTTTTAATAAAAAATAATATATCTGATAATAGTGTGGATTTATCTGAAGAACATTTGCTTTTGTGGTCTATGAAACAGAGCGATGGATATGGGTGGAATAAAACAACTAAAAATGATGGCGGTCAAGCAATTACAGTTGCAGGATATTTTTCCTCTTGGGATGGACCCAAAAGAAGCAAAGATATACCGTTTAAATCTACATGTTACTTAAAAAAGCCCACTAATTTTAATTTAGCAAAGACAGTCTATAATGTTACAGATATAGTCTATTTATCAAATGATGAAAAGTCTATTAAAACAGCAATTATTAATTATGGCGCGGTATCTTCTATGTATTGCCATGTGAATAGTTATTTAAGTAATGATTCAAAGTCGTATTGTTATAGTCCATATAAAAATATATCAGCAGATGCGTGCCATGAAATTTCAATTGTTGGTTGGGATGATAATTACTCAAAATATAATTTTAATGGCTTATATATGCCAAAAAGAAAAGGTGCATGGTTGGTTAAAAACAGTTGGGGAGAAGGTTTTGGAGATAAAGGGTTTATGTGGATATCTTATGAAGATCCGACATTACTAAATTTCGATAAAGAAAATACTAATTATGCAATAAAAAATGCAACAATTCCAGACAATAATAAGAGAATATATCAGCTTAATCCTTATGGAGCTGTTTCAACAATTTCTCTTAAAAGCTTTAAAAAGGGTAGAAATGAGTTAATGACAGTTGCAAATGTTTTTGATTTTTCAGAATCTCAACGTACTATAGATTCAGTAATGTTTATGTGTGATGAGATAGGCCAAAAATATAATATATATTATGCACCTGTTGAAAAAAATAAACCTATTACAAATTTTTCAGAAATGACATTTCTAACTAGTGGAGAAGTGCAACATAGCGGATACACGACTGTTCGGGTTTTAAGAAATGGTGGTGTAACTGTCCCAAAAGGAAAGGGTTCGATAGTTATTTCTTTTGATAATACAAAAAACAATTCACCTGCAAGGGTGGGAAGCGAAGAGGATATAAAATATAGAAAAAAAGATGGAAGCATAGTAACTGAATTTAAAGCACTTGGCGACTTTAACCAAAGTTATTTTATTAGTGGGAATAAATGTTACGATGCGAAAATATTAAATGGGGGAAGAGCACTAAATTTTACGATAAAAGTAATTACAAGAAGAACTAATTAAAAAAGTACCCCTTGATTTTTATCAAGGGGTACTTTTGGGGCTAAAATTGATTAGCAGCAGCCGTTATTTCCGCAACCGCAGCCATTATCGTCGTTACCACAGCAGCAAGATAATATAATGATAAGAATGATTATCCAACAGCAGCTATTATTTCCCCCAAATAAACTATTACACATAATATGTTTCCTCCTTTTATAGATTACAATAACATACTATTAAGGACATTGACGATTGGTTACAAAAATAGATACAATAAATAGAAAAAATTTTTTAATAGGATTTTTTTATATTTCATAATAGAATTTGCTGGCGACAGAATATGATAAATAATAATTATAAGTATTTATATAATTATTGGTATAAAAGATAAATGGCTGTATATTTTTACAGTATTATAATAATATGCTAGATTTATATATAGTCATTTTAAAGTTAAATCGAGATATTTAAAGAAAATTAAAGAAAAAAATAGGAATCAAGACTAAGATTGTATTAATAATTTTAATTTGACTTTAATTGACCTTGACTGTTATATGTAAAAATTTTAATATATAAGTATAGGTCAAAGAAAGTCAAAATCAAATGAAAGGGTAAAAAAATGAATATAAGTGATATAGTAGCTAAATATATAATGAATATTTTAGATGAATCAGGAGGTAATGCAGAAATACAAAGGAATGAATTAGCAGGAGAAATAGGGTGTGTTCCCAGTCAAATAAATTATGTTATTACATCTAGGTTTACTCCAGAGCAGGGTTATATTGTGGAAAGTAGGCGAGGTGGTGGTGGATATATAAGAATTACCAGAATAACAATGGACAAGAATACAGCAATTATGCATGCTGTTAATTCGATAGGTAAAAGTATAGACTTTGTGACATCACTGGCAATTGTTAAGAATTTACAACAACAAGGCTTGCTAGATAGCTGCATATCAAATATTATTTGTGTTGCCATTTCAGAGAGAAGTTATGTGGGCCTACCAACAGAATTTAGAGATATACTAAGAGCAAATTTGCTTAAAAATATGCTTCTTACACAAGTTTGATAGTATTTTATTACAAGGGAGTGGTTTATAATGTTGTGCCAACATTGTTCAAAGAATACAGCTAATACGCATATTAAAACTATAGTTAATGGTGAATTTAGGGAATATATGCTATGTTCAGAATGTGCAAAAAAATTGGGATACATGAGTCCAATCGACAGCTTTGAAAGCGGCTTAGATAATTTTTTTGGAAGTTTTTTTAGAAGCTCCGAGAATGAAATAATGGCAGAACCGGAAAGGTGCGATAAGTGTGGAACATCTTTTGCTGAGATAACTAAAACAGGAAAGATAGGTTGTGCAAATTGCTATAGTAAATTTTATGAAAGAATGAAGCCATCGATACAAAGAATACATGGAAATACTCGTCATGTGGGAAAAACACCATTAATAGATGGTTCTAAAATATGCATTATAGAGAAGATAAACAAAGCAAAAAAGGAATTACAACTTGCTATAAATAAACAAGAATTTGAGAAAGCAGCTAAAATAAGAGATGAAATAAAAGAACTAGAAAAGGAGGACAAAGAAAATGACTAGCTGGTATGAAAAGAGTGGAGCAGAAGGCGATGTTGTAATTAGCACAAGAATTAGAATAGCAAGAAATTTAAAGGATTATCCTTTTGTTAACAAACTTTCAAAAGATGGATTAAGTCAAGTTTCATCATTTATAAGTAATGTTATTAAAAATTGCAATTGTGATGTATTCAAGGGATTTAAAGAAATTGATATGTCTAAATTAGATCAATTAGATTCTGTTTCTTTAGTAGAAAAACATATTATAAGTCCTGAATTTGCATCTAATAGAAATAATAGAAAATTATTATTGTGTAATGATGAATCTATTAGCATTATGATAAATGAGGAAGATCATATTAGGCTTCAAGTTATGAGTGAGGGCTTTGATTTAAATAAGGCATATGAAATTGCAGATAAAATAGATACAGAGCTTGGAAAAAGATTAAATTTTGCGTTCGATAATGAACTAGGATATTTGACACAATGCCCAACTAACTTAGGAACGGCAATGAGGGCATCATTGCTTCTACATTTGCCAGCACTTCAAGAAAGTGGTGCTATGAATCGGATAGCGAATAATTTATCGAAGTTAGGGCTAACAATTAGAGGAACTTATGGTGAAGGCAGTGAATCTAAGGGGGCTTTATATCAGCTTTCTAACCAGGTAACTTTAGGAATATCTGAGAACACTGCAATAGAAAATCTTAAGAATATAGCTATGCAATTAGTTGAGCAAGAACGTGCAACAAGACATTCAATGATTAAGAATATTGAGATTTCAGATAGTATTCTTAGATCCTATGGAATATTTTTGAATGCACGCATGATTAGCAATGATGAGTTTATGAATTTGATATCTAACATAAGATTTGGGATTTCTGTTGGATTAATTAAAAATATTTCTTATGAGGATATAAACAAATTGATTGTTAATTCTCAACCGGCTACATTAATGCTTAAGTATAATAAGAATATGACACCAGGAGAAAGAGATCAAAAAAGGGCAGAGCTTATTCATGAGGTTATAAAAGTAAATTAATATTTTTATGCTATATATGGTTAATAGAAAGATGTAAATATTTAAGAGGAGGAATAGTATGTATAAATTTAATGGTTTTACAGAAAAGGCAAATCTTTCCTTAAACCTTGCAGTAAAAAGCGCAGAGGAAATGGGTCATACTTATATTGGTAGTGAACATGTTTTATTGGGTTTACTAAAAGAAGGAAGCGGCGTTGCTACAGCAGTTTTAAACAGTCTTGGAGTAACTGCTGAAAAGGTACAGGAACTGCTTGTTAAGAATATTGGCGTTGGAATGAGAAGCGTACTTAGTACTGATGATTTTACACCTCGGACAAAAAGAATATTGCAAATAGCAGTTATGCAGGCTGCAAGGATGGGACACAATTATATTGGGACAGAGCATTTATTACTTTCTCTAATTGAAGAAAATGATAGTTATGCTGTTAGGTTTTTAAATGAGCTTGGTGCAAAACAAGACGATATAATAGAAAAGATTCAAGAATTTTTAGGGGCAAGTGGTGAATCCGAATCTGAAATTACAAGTTTATACAATGATAATATTATTTCTAATGGTAAAAAACAATCTAATAGTAAGGTTCAGACTAAAACCCTAGACCAATTTGGAAGAGATTTAACAGAGATAGCATCTAAAGGTGGAATAGACCCTGTTATTGGTAGGCAAAAAGAAATAGAGAGAGTAATACAAATACTTTCAAGGAGAACAAAAAATAACCCTTGCTTGATTGGTGAGCCTGGAGTAGGCAAGACAGCTGTTGCAGAAGGTTTAGCATTAAAAATTTCAACTGGAGATGTTCCGGAATTATTGAAAGGTAAAAGATTAGTCTCTTTAGATTTAACAAGTATGGTTGCTGGAACAAAATATAGAGGAGATTTTGAGGATAGAATAAAAAATGCTATTGATGAAGTTAAAAAAGCCGGAAATGTTATTTTGTTTATTGATGAATTGCACACGATAATAGGAGCGGGTTCTGCAGAAGGTTCAACTGATGCTGCTAATATTTTGAAACCTTCTTTGGCTAGGGGAGACTTCCAAGTTATAGGAGCAACTACAATATCTGAATATAGGAAAAACATAGAGAAAGATGCAGCATTAGAAAGGAGATTTCAGCCTGTTACTGTAGGAGAACCTTCGGAAGATGAAACTATTGAAATTTTAAAAGGACTTAGAGATAGATATGAGGCGCATCATAAAGTTGCTATTACTGATGATGCAATAAGGGCAGCTGTTGTTTTGTCATCTAGATATATATCAGATCGCTTTCTTCCAGATAAAGCAATAGACTTAATTGATGAAGCAGCCTCTAGAGTACGCCTAAAGGCATATACTGTGCCTGATGATTTACAAGAAATGGAGAAGGAAGTTAAAAAGCTTGAGCAAGAAAAATCTTCTGCAATAAATGAACAAGACTTTGAACGTGCTGCGAAGATAAGAGATGATGAGAAAAAAGCACGCGAAGCATTGGAATTAAAAAAGAGAACATGGCAAGATAAGCATGAAAAAACAAATGGAAGTGTGGAACCGGAAGATATAGCGCATATTGTTTCTACTTGGACAGGAATACCAGTTTCTCAGTTAACAGAAGAAGAAAGTGAACGTTTATTAAGATTAGAGGAAGTTTTACACAATAGAATTGTTGGACAGGAAGAAGCAGTAACAGCAGTTTCTAAAGCAATAAGGCGTGGAAGAGTTGGCCTGAAGGATCCAAAGAGGCCAGTTGGATCATTTATATTCTTAGGTCCAACGGGAGTAGGAAAGACAGAGTTATGTAAAGCTTTAGCAGAAGCAATGTTTGGAGATGAAAACGCCATTATTAGATTCGATATGTCTGAATATATGGAGAAACATACTGTATCTAAATTTGTAGGCTCGCCTCCAGGATATGTTGGATATGATGAAGGTGGTCAGTTAACAGAAAAAGTGCGCCGTAAACCTTATTCTGTTGTGTTATTTGACGAAATAGAGAAAGCACATCCAGATGTATTTAATATGTTGCTGCAAATATTAGAAGATGGACAATTAACAGATTCTCAAGGAAGAAAGATTGATTTTAAGAACACAGTAATAATTATGACATCAAACGTAGGTGCAAGATTAATAACAGAACGTCAGACAAATTTAGGATTTACTGTTAACACCCAAGGCGAGGATTTTAACAAATTAAAAGAAATAGTTATGGGAGAATTAAAGAATACATTTAAACCAGAATTCTTAAATCGTGTAGATGATATTATAGTGTTTAATAAATTGAGCGATAAAGATATTAAAGAAATTGCTAAGAGAATGTTGAAAAATTTGTCATCTAGAGTGAATAGCTTGGGAATAAATATAAACTTTACAGATAATGCAATTGAAGCTATATCTAAAGAGGGATTTGATGACACCTATGGTGCAAGACCTTTAAGACGAGCTATACAATCTAAAATAGAAGATAAATTGTCTGAAAAAATGCTAGAGAGAAGCTTGCCAAAAGGTAAAAATTTAATTTGTGATTATAATGATGAAAACAAGGAATTTATATTTTCTGCTCAGGATTAAAAATTAATTTAAATAGAAAGCAATGCAAAATGCATTGCTTTTTTGTTTGGCATATATGTTAAGTTTTCATTCATCTTATATAACTTAAAGACTTGTAAAATATATCATGTTAATAACATACAAAAAATTAATCATATATACATATTTTTTGTTGAATTTATATTGATTTATGTACTGCGTTTATGCTATAATTAAAACATATATAACTGATTATGTATGAATTTTTCTGATGAAAAACGAGGAGTGATAAGAGATGCCAAATGGAGCACAACAATATGAGGAGAAGCCTAGTAAGAAGAGTGCTAGTAGGGAAGGCACAAAAGATATTTTAAGCAAACTTAGAGGGACAGATAGATCTGAAATTTTTTATAGAAAAATACTAGCTAAAGACGTATGGAGTGAATCTGAAGGAATTACTGGGACTTTGGACAATATTATTCAACTTATCGATGAACAGGGAACGAAATCTAATATGGGTGAAGTAAGGCAGCGTTTAAGTGAAATGAAAGATGGTTTAGAAAAAAATAGTGTTATTAATAAGGACAGCTTTAAAAAATATGAGACTTTTTCCAATAATTTACTAAAAGAGATAGAAAAATTAGAATCTTCATCTTCATTAACAGAAAATGAAGAAGCAATCATAAAATTATTGAAACCATTAGAAGTGAAAAAATTTTGGGAGACTTCAACGTTTATATCAAAAAAATTGGAGTATTATAATTATGTTAAGCTTGTTGCAAGACTACCAGAACAACGTGTAATATTAAAAGAATGGAACAAATATTTTTCAAAAGATAATGTTATAAAAGCTTATAAACAAGATAAACAAGTAGACAGAGATAAGAAAAGCTCAGAAAATATAATGAAGACTATCTCTGAAGAAG
>CALWVF010000029.1 GCA_944384925.1 uncultured Clostridia bacterium | reverse complement strand
CCACCAGCTGAGATATCTTTTAATTGTTCCTCATCAAGTTGCTCAATAATAGATTGCTCGAATTCTTTAATGTCTTCTATAGAGAAATCAAAACCTTGCTCCTTTGCAAATGGAATAATCACATCTTTGGTTAGTTCCTCTTTTTTATCTGGTGCTAACGGAAGTTTTAAGCCTTCCGTAGCTTTATCTTGTAGTTCATTTAATTTGTTTTGAAAATCCTTATCACTTGCAATTTTTTCATAAAAACCTTTTACTGCTTCAATAGATATTTTTGTTTCCTCCTAATATTTATATTCTTTAATTAAATAAGATTTATTTTTATATATTAAAATGAGGGGTTGCACCATATTGCTAAGAAACCCCGAAATACGCCCAACAACAATACCCCTACTTTTTAACTAAAACACATACTAAGATCCTTCATGGCCAACAAAACCACATATTCCAACTCCCCATCCAAATCCGAGAATAATACAGAAACCACCACCTTTTCCTCCCCATCCCAATCCACCAAATCCTATTACTTTACACCAGGTATAACCTAGACCGCCACCAAGACCAGTAGAAATATTTTCTAATTGTTCATCATTTAACTCCTCACCAATAGATTTTTCGAATTCTTTTACATCTTCTATAGAGAAATCAAAACCCTGCTCTTTAGCAAAGGGAATAATCACATCTTTAACTAGTTTCTCTTTTTTGTCTGGTACTAATGGAAGCTCTAAACCTTCCGTAGCTTTATCTTGTAATTCATTTAATTTGTTTTGAAAATCCTTATCACTTGCAATTTTTTCATAAAAACCTTTTACTGCTTCAATAGACATTTTTATTCCCTCCTAATATTTACATACTTTAACTAAATAAAGATTATTTTCTTTTATATTAAAAATATATATTTTTAATATAATTTATCGCAATTCAATAATACAACCACTTGCCAAAAGCTAGTCTCACATTCAATGCTTGTAAAATAGGTTGTATTATCATTCCTATAATTACTCCTGAGGTACCAGCTAAAAATATTGCTGCCAACGAACCACCGCAAGCTTTTTCTAATTCTTCTTCAGTTAGTTCTCCTTTGAAATCCTTAATTTGTAGAATTAGTTTCTTAAATGCCTGAAGTTCCTCAATACTTATGTCAATATTCCTTTCGTTAAATGCTGACTGCACCTCTTCTATCGTATCTAATCCCACAATCTTTTCTAAAAATGTTTTGTCATTTATTAAATCAATAAATTTCTGATTGTTTCTCATCCCATTCACCTTCATTTTAATATACAAAAATTTATATAGCATAAATTAATTTAATATGCAATCATCATATTAAGTATATTTCAATATAGTAAATTCTAGATCTTTTTAGATAGCCACTTTTTTGTAAGCTGTGTTGCACCCCCAGTTATTATTCCTGCCAATATTGCCTTTAAAATAAATATTAAAATCCCAGTTATCGCAGAGCCTCCACAAATCTCTTCCAACTCTTCTTCAGATAATTCATAATTATTATCTATAAATTTAATTATTAGTTCTCTTACACTTTTTAAATCTTCTGTGCTTATATTAACCCCTTTTTCTTTAAATGCATGTTGTACTTCTTCTATTGTTTCTAAATCTAAAATTTCTTTTAAAAACTTTTCATCTTGCATTAGCTGTTGTAATTTTTCTTTGTTTTCCATATTACTTCCTCTTCTTTCTTTATTAAAACTTTAATCCTTAAATAGCCAACCAAAAATTTTTTGGCCTAGCGAGGTTCCTATAACACTAAAAAATGCTGTTAAAATAGGCTGTATTATAAGAGCTGTTAGAAATGAGCCTCCAGTAATTTCCTCCAATTCTTCTTCTGTTAACTCATAATCTTCATTTATAGATTTTTTTATTAATTCTTTTATCTTTTTCAAATCCTCTATACTTATATCTACATCTTTCTCTTTAAATGCCTGCTGTACTTCTTCTGCTGTTTCTAAAACCAGTATTTCCTTTAAAAATTCTTCATCTTGCATTAATTGTTGTAATTTTTCTTTGTTTTCCATATTACTTCCTCTTCTTTCTTTATTGAAATTTTAATCCTTTATTAACCAACCAAAAATTTTTTTGCCTAGTGAAGTTCCTAAAACGTTAAAAAATGCTGTTATAATAGGCTTTATTATAAGATCCATTAGAAATGATCCTCCGGTAATCTCCTTCAACTCTTCTTCAGTTAACTCATAATCTTCATTTATAGATTTTTTTATTAATTCTTTTATCTTTTCCAAATCCTCTATACTTATATCTACATCTTTCTCTTTAAATGCCTGCTGTACTTCTTCTGCTGTTTCTAAAACTAGTATTTCCTTTAAAAATTCTTCATCTTGCATTAATTGTTGTAATTTTTCTTTGTTCTCCATTTCATATCACTCCATTACCATTTTAATTTTCTAAATAACCAACCAATAAAAATTTTTTCTCCTAAAGCATTCCCTAGAACCTTAAAAAATGAAGTTACAATAGGAGCTATTATAAAGTCTTCTAGAAGTCCATTACCACCGCAAATTTTTTCTAACTCTTCCTCAGTTAATTCATAATTATTTTCTATTATTTTAGTTATTAATTCTCTTATCCTTTCTAAATCTTCTATACTTATATCTGCCCCTTTCTCTTTAAACGCTTGTTGCACTTCTTCTACTGTTTTTAAAACTAGTATTTCCTTTAAAAATTCTTCGTCTTGCATTAATTGTTGTAATTTTTCTTTATTTTCCACACAAATTCCCCCTAATAACAATTATTATATATGATAATTGCATTTTTATTTATTAATATTATATATTTTTTAAAATTAAATGTCAATATTTTTAGTAGAATTTGAGCATAAAATAGGATTAACATCAATAGATGTTAATCCTATACATATAAATATTATTACAATAATTTTCAAAATTAATCTATATCCTCAAATCCATAAGATGGCATAAATTCTCTTAAAAAATATTCTGCTTCTTCTAAATTCATATCATGAATTGCCTTAGTTATACCAAATTCTGCCTTTAAAAAGTCCTTATTCCCAAGCTGCCTTTCTTCAATACATTTAATAAGTGCCGATATGCGATCGGCAGCCTTTACTATGTACCAAAGGTCTTTTTCCTCCTCTGTGTGAGATAGCAATGACTCATAATATTTACTTAATTCCTTTGGCAATGATTCTAAAAGTTCATTTTTTGCTGCTTCTTCAACTTCATCGTATGCCGACTTCATATCATCCGAATAATATTTTACAGGTGTTGGTATATCATCTGATATAGTTTCAGTTGCATCGTGAAATAATGCCAACATTGCTACTCTATTGCAATCTATATTTCCACCAAAATATTCATTTTTTATGCATGCTAATGCATGCGCTATAACTGCAACTTCAAAACTATGCTCTTCCAAGTTCTCTTCTCTCATATTTTTAAGTAAATTCCATCTTTTAACATGTTTCATCCTTGAAATAGTCGAGAAAAATGAATAACTATTATCCATATATTCTTGATTTAAAAAATTATAGCTCAATTTTGATTTTTCTGCTTTTGCGTCTAAATTACAACCCTTATTTGAAGATATAGTTTCCTTAACATCTTCCTTAGCAAAAATTAAATTTTTGGTCATAATACTTATCAAAAGAATAATTACCATGCTTAAAACAGAAACAACAGTTTTTAATTTACAATCCCTTTTGCTAAAAAAATCCTTCATTTAATATTCTCCTTACTATAAATACCTAGCAAAACTAGTAGCCTAATTACTATATTTATTTTTAGGTCATATAATATTATACATAATACCATCAATTAGTCAATAACAAGTCATAAATCAAGTAATGTTTTATTTTTTAATTAATTTTCCCTTATTTAGTACTTATTTTTTGTTATTATATTTTATTATACATTTAATTAGTTATTTTCATAATATAGGTGTACAAGGTTAAAATAATAGCAATATTTTATAGAACACTATAATATTATTCCTTGTATTATATTAATAAAAATGCTATAATTCAAAAGCAAGTCAAAACTTAAAACGGAGGGCAGAAATAATATGACTTATAAACAATTGATAAATGAAAAGTTATATTTAGAAGAAAAGTACAATCAATTTAAAAACATGCATCTCCATTTAGATATGTCTAGGGGTAAACCAGGCCCAGAGCAATTAGATATATCTATGCCTATGTTAAATGCTATAAATAGTTCATCTGATTTAACTATTCACGAAACAGACTACAGAAATTACGGAATGGCAGATGGTATACCTGAAATAAAAAATTTATTCTCTAAAATAATGGGCGTTGAGCCAAAACAATTATTTATAGGCGGTAATTCAAGCCTAAATATGATGTTTGATGTTATTTCATGCATGATGACGCATGGATTATGTGGTTGTAAACCATTAATATTCCAAAAAAATATTAAATTCTTGTGTCCAGTCCCTGGTTATGACCGTCATTTTAATATACTTTCATACTATAATATTGATATGATAAATATTAAAATGACCCATTCTGGGCCAGATATGGATACGGTTCAACAGCTTGTGGAAAATGATGACTCCATTAAAGGCATTTGGTGCGTCCCTAAATACTCTAATCCTCTTGGTATAACATACTCAGACGAAGTAGTAAAAAGATTTTCTATGCTAAAGCCCGCTGCAAAAGATTTTAGAATTTTTTGGGATAATGCTTACGCTGTGCATAGCATAACAGAGAAAGATGATCATCTTCTTAATTTAATGGATGAATGCAAAAAATATGGCAGCGAAGATATGGTTTTCATTTTTGCATCAACATCAAAAATTACATTTCCCGGTTCGGGAGTTGCTGCAATAGCTGCATCCGATAACAATTTAAAAGATATAAAAAAAAGATATTCTATACAAACTATAGGGTTTGATAAAATAAACCAATTAAGACATGCAAAATATTTTATGGATTATGAAGAGCTAATTAATCATATGAAAAAATGCGGTAAAATACTAAAACCTAAATTTGACACTGTTATAAACAAATTAACTGAGGAATTCAAGGAAAATAGTGAATTCATTTCATGGACTAAACCTAATGGTGGATATTTTATAAGTGTAGATGTTTATAGCGGTTGCGCTAAAAGAGTTGTCGAGTTGTGTAAAACTGCCGGTGTAATTTTAACTCCTGCAGGAGCAACATATCCATATAAGATTGACCCAAACGATAGCAATATTAGGTTAGCTCCAGCCTATCCTTCAATTGAGGAGCTTAACCTTGCAATGGACTTATTTTGTGTTTGTGTTAAATTAGCGGTTTTAGAGAAAAAAATAAGTACACTTTAATCTACACCTATATTCAATATACTAAAAAAAGTCCTGATATTCCCAACAGAGGGACATCAGGACTATATGTTTTATTTATTTTTGAAATGTACGATGATAACTTCAAATTCTGACAACTTAACTACTTTATTATATCGGCTTAATATTAAAGATAGTGAAAATATCTCTATGTTTGAGAGTGCCTTAAATGATTTTCACACTTAATACAGTTTCACACATAGTTATTTTGAACTTCAGAAACTTTTGGAAAAAAGAAAAGTTAATATCTTTATTTGATAAATAATAATTTATATCGTTCTTCGCAAATAAATCATATCAATCAATAGAACTCCTCCGTCATATATTGGATGATCATAATTATCTGTAAAGAAATTTTTAATGCTATGTGAACGAGTAAATCCACATTTTTCATAAAAACGAATTGTTGCGGTACTATCTCCTGTTCCAACCTGCAAAATAGAGTACATTCCTTTATAGTTCTTTGCAATAAATTCTATTAACTTCTTTCCATATCCCTTACCTTGATAATCCGGTTCAATAGCAATGTTTTTGATTTCCAGAATACCATTTCCCTCATTTGTAACAACACATTCACCTTTCACTCCATCATCTTCCAATACAAACATTGTTCCCCTGTCTAAGTAGCGGTCTACCATATCCTCCTGCTCATCTGCAAGTAGAAGCAATGATAGGTATTGCTTCTTATTTTGTTTTACTTCTCTGATTTTCATTTATACCACTCATTTTTGTCTAAAACACTCCAGTAAGATGCTAACAACCAAACCCATGTTGCATTAGCATCGTTATCTCACTCCTTTTGTGCCAATTAGCTTAAGTTTTGGCTTAAAATGCCTAGATAAGTCACGATTACTTGAAATATATACACTTATATAGACTTAATCAATCTAAAGGTTTCATTGTCGGAAATAATATTACATCTCTAATCGAAGCGCTATTTGTAAGCAACATCACAAGTCTATCTATGCCCATGCCCATACCGCCTGTAGGAGGCATACCATATTCCAGCGCTTTTATAAAATCTTCATCCATCATATTAGCCTCATCATCGCCAGCTTCTCTGAGCTTTAGCTGATGCATAAATCTTTCACGTTGATCTATAGGATCATTAAGCTCAGAATACGCATTTGCCATTTCACGTCTTGTAATAAATAGTTCAAATCGCTCTACTAATTCTGGTGTATCTTTTTTCCTCTTTGTCAAAGGAGATACTTCTACTGGGTAATCATATATAAATATTGGCTGTATTAAATGTTCTTCTACCTTTTCCTCAAATACTGTATTCAAAATATTTCCCCATGTATCTGTGTCTTTCACTTCTATATTAAGTTCCTTAGCTACTTCTCTTGCTTTTTCAGTATTTCCAATAAATTCAGAAAAGTCAATATCTGTATACTTTTTAACTGCATCAATCATTGTCATTCTTTGGAAAGGAATCGACAAATTTATTTGTTCTCCTTGATATTCTATAATTTCAGAATTACACACTTCTTTTGCACAAGCATTAATTAATTTTTCTGTTAAATCCATCATCCCATTATAATCTGTATATGATTCATAAAGCTCTATAGTCGTAAATTCCGGATTATGCTTTATAGACATACCTTCATTTCTAAACAAACGGCCTATTTCATAAACTTTTTCCATTCCACCAACAATCAATCTTTTTAGATATAATTCTGGAGCAATTCTCAAGTATAAATCTATATCTAGAGTATTGTGGTGTGTTATAAAAGGCCTTGCATTAGCTCCACCTGGAATTGTGTTTAAAATAGGTGTTTCAACCTCTGTATATCCAATATCATCTAAATGCTTTCTAATAGTTTTTATAATTTTACTTCTTTTTATAAATGTATCCTTAACTTCAGGGTTAACGATTAAATCAACATACCGTTGACGGTATCTAAGGTCAGTATCTCGCAATCCATGAAATTTATCGGGAAGAGGCAATAACGACTTAGATAAAAGTGTTATTTCTTTTGAATGTATAGAAATTTCACCTCTACGAGTTTTAAACACAAAACCCTTTACGCTTATAATATCTCCAATATCCCAATTAGACATATTTCTATATACATTTTCGCCAACATCATCAATTTTAATATAAATTTGTATGCGGCCAGAACCATCGCTGATATCCATAAACGATGCCTTGCCCATATCGCGCCAACTCATAATTCTTCCTGCAATGCAAACATCTTTACCTTCTAAACTTTCAAAATTTTCAACTATACATTTGGCAAAATGATCTCTATTACAATGTGTAATTTCAAAAGGATCCATCCCTTGAGACTGAAGCTCAGATAATTTATTTCTTCTAATTTGCAGCAATTCACTTAAATTTTCTTGTGTGCCAATAGATTCTTGATTTTCAATCTTATTAGTCATTATATACACTCCTAATTTTTATTAAAAGTAAGGGCGAAGAGTTATATCTCTCCACCCGATTAAAATTAAATCTTATTAACCTATTTAGAAATTTCTAACACCTCATAAATCGATACACCTGCTGGGGTTTCTATTTCCACTTTGTCTCCAACCTTATGCCCAAGCAATCCAGCTCCTACTGGAGATTCATCTGAAATTTTACCATTTACAGGATCTGCTTCATTAGAACCAACTATATGATATTCGCAAACATCATCGAATTCCATGTCATGCAACTTAACTTTTAATCCGACATGAATAACTTCTGTGCTTAATTCTTTTTCATCTATTACTTTAACATTTTTAAGCATATTTTCGATAGTTACAATTCGAGATTCAACCATAGCTTGCTCATTTTTAGCTTCATCATATTCACTATTTTCAGATAAATCCCCAAAAGAAAGTGCAACTTTAATTTTTTCGGCAATTTCTTTTCTTTTTACTACCTTTAATTCTTCTAGTTCTGCTTCTAAGTTTTTCAAACCTTCAGTTGTTAGTAAGATCTGCTTACCCATATTAGTTATACCACCCTTTCAGCGTGCTATACATTATTACAATAATAGTATTATATTAAACAGTTATAGCAATGTCAAGCATTTACATAAACTTTTCATTCATCATTTATATAATCACAAGGTACAACAATTGATCTAAAATTACGATATGTTTTCATAATTATGAATAAAACAAATTATATGGATGGTAAAAATTAAATAATAAATTTTCATATGCACTTATTAGCAAAAATATCTGAATAACATAAGAGTTATAACTTTTCTAATTTACGGGATAATTTGAACTCTTTCTATATTCCTTGCCTTCCTTTATTAAAAAACAATATATAGTGAGAGAACAGTATATTCTAATGCAAGCCTGCATTCAGACTCAATCATTAATTAATGTAAGTATATATAAATAATTCTTTACATACACATTATTTACGGTCAGAGGATTGGGATAATTCTTTATCTGTAGAACTAGAGTGTCGGCTGTGGTGAGTCTTAGCTAAATTTACAGGGGGTTTGCGATCTTTCTTATATTCATTAAAGGTACCTCCTGTTTCCTTTATTAATTTTATAAGATTCCTTTTGGCTTTCGACTCCATTCTATCACTTCTATATGTATTTACAATAACATTTAATCCATAATCTTGAATGATATCTTTTAATTCCCTTAATGCATCAACTGTCCATTGCGGGTCGTTCTTAAATACTCCACCGCCAACTATTGGAATAACAACATTTTTCTTACCATGAAGGGCAGCTGCTCTTAAAATTGCTTCATACTGTGCTTTTATCGTTAATTTTGCACATTCGCAATCTTGGTCATTATGTCTACTCATATCACTACCATCATAATCTAATGCTAATGCTGCAACACAAACTTGATCAATGCATTGATTTTCATCATAAAATTTATCAAGTTTGTCTATTGTCTTGTTCTTATAAACCACCTGACAATCTGAAAAATATGCTATCTTAAACTTGTCATAAGCTTCTTGTTGATTATTAGGTAATTGGTCCAACGTAATGCCTGGTGGTAATTGAAATTTATGTCCTTGTGCCTTGTCTTTAAATCTACCGAGCATTTTATAACGCACATATCTCGATTTATCAACAACATACCCATTTTGAGTATTGATTCCTAAATCTTCTAGTAAATTCAGTTGTTTGGGTTCTAGTCCAATGAATCCATCGTTTCTTTGCTTCCATTCAAGAGGCTTGTCCTCATTGTCTTCATTTCTGAATATTGCATATTGTCTATAAAAAGCCGTAGCTGGAGCAGATATTGACGCTATTGGCCCTTGAGTCATATCCGTTGCATATAAGCATAAAAGCTTCTCATCTATATTGTCTGCAGGACGTAGTGTTTCAAGTGCATTAAAATTAGATGCTAAAACAAAAACTGTATTATTGGCATATTTAGGATCTGCTTGCAGACAACTAACATCAACACATTTTGAGTCTGCAGCACCTGCAACACCTATTGCAGATATTTTTCCTCCACCGGTTTTTGTCTTGTCTTTTAGTGCTTCTTTTAATCCCCCAACACTATATTCGTGAAAAGTACCAGCCTTTATTTCTTTGTCATCTTGTGTCTTAACATATGTAACGCCACCTTTTTTAATGAACGTATTTTTCATTAGTTTAGGGTTATATTTTAGGTCAGATTCTTCAGGGAATATATTTACCCAACATACTTTTCTAATAGAATCCTTTTCGATTCTCTCAGAATATTGGCTGGTTTCATCATCTTGAGATGATTTTGTATAACTTGAATTTACACTACTTAACTCTTGACTTGAATCAAATTCAGTAGTACTCGATTCACTCTTTTCAATAATACCTTCCTTTATAGTAGGCACCGCATTAATATTAAAACCGTTAAAGTCACTTTTATCCTTATCGCTCAATTGAAAATTATTCAAGCTAGGAGCATGCATATTTATATTTTCCTCTAACGACATTTTGCCTATACCAGGAACATCAGTTCCATCATTATCAATATCCTTGCCTTCAATTTGAGCAATTGGCGTCTCTATAGATAAGCAAATGCCTTCCTTAGAAATATTTTCATTACCTTCGCCTTCTGAATTTTTGCATTGATTAGTAATAGTATCATTTGGTACATTTTCCGAGGGTGTTTTTTTAAATAATTTGAATCCCACAAATGTTACACAGCTTACTGCAGTTGCAATGGCAATTCCTTTTAAAATTATTTTCTTTGTTTCCGTTAAAAATGTCAATATCTATACCTCTCCTTTATATAATTTATTAAAATTAGTGTATCATACATTTATAATAAAATCAATACAAATTTTATATACAAATTTAAAATCGTAATATTATCTTATATTTTAAATTTAATTGGTTTAAAAATATTTAAAATACCTGAATATTAAAAATTTGTTGATCATTAAAACAATTTGATGTATAATTTCTACATATAAAATTAAATTTTTATAGGGGCGTATTATGATTCACAACATTTTATTCATAAACATATTATCGATGGCTATTTGGCATCTAACATGTTTCTTATTATGCGTTTACTTAAACCCAAAGCACTTTAATTATAAAAAACAGCGATATCAGGCAAAAGCTTGGGAACAAAACGGCAAGTGGTATGCTAACAATTTAAAAATAAAAGCATGGAAAGATAAACTTCCTCAACATATAGGTAAAAATGGATTTTCAAAAGCTCGTATGACTCATATATCCATAGATTACCTAAATGAGTTTATATTTGAAACTTGCCGAGCTGAGTGGAATCACTCTTACAATTGCTTATTTGTGGTAGTCACCCTTATCATAAGCCCCCTGGGTATTGGACTATTCTTTGTATTCTTAACACTTATCATAAACTTACCTTTTATTGCTATTCAACGTTATAACCGATTTCGTCTTATAGCCGCAAAAGAAAAACTAATACGCATTAATAACAAAAATTCAAAACAAAAAGCTACTTAAGAAATTTTAAAATCTTTAAGTAGCCTTAATAATATATTTTAATTATACTAAATCATACTTCTAATATAATCCTCGATTGCTTTTAATGTTTCTGTTGTTTTAACCTCTATATTATCGCCTTCAAAATACAAATCTGTAATATCCACAGACGCACTATTATCGTTTGTACTTATACTAATTTTTGCATCTATATACATAGTATTTTTTTCTGTTTGTACTTTATTTCCAAATACACTTGATGCTTTATTAGCCAAAAATCTATTTGGTATTGGCAACATACCCAATTTAGAATTTTTAATACTCAATTCCAGTTTTTGAGTCTCTTTGTTTAACAATAAATTTGCATCACAAGTAAGTCCCAAGTGCACCCCATAATAGGCTACCGGCATATATACATTGACATTTGCAGCCTCTCCATCAAATTCAAAATACATACCTTCTATGTTTGTTGAATTCTGATTTTGGTTTTTTTTCGAAAAAAAGTATGCCATATATGAATTTAATTCATCATCAGATATTGTAACATGATTATCTAATACTATTGAAACAAGAGCTGTCGAAACAAATTTACTTGAAGGAGTTACATCATCATATTCCCCATATCTATTATCCCTAACTGCAAAAAATACCAATATACCTAAAATCGCTAAAATAACCAATAAAAATATAATAAATTTTTTAAAAAAAGATGATTTTTTACTCACTGTAACATCCAAATGATTTTCATTATTCTTAGACATATTAATTACGCATATCAAAAATTTCTTTTTACTACATAAGTAAAAATATGTATGCGCTTGCACCTCCTTAAAAATATAATTTTAAATAATTATTATTTTAATTCTATAATAGTAACTCCAGCCTCACCTTCGCCAAAAACACCAAGACGGTAACTTTTTACCATAGGATGCTTTTTCAAGTAATTGTGTATTTCCTTGCGTAACTTTCCTGTTCCTTTACCATGTATAACCGTTATTTTATTTATTTTTGCAAGTAATGCATTATCTATGCATTTATCTAACTCAGTTATAGCATCAAAGGCATATTTCCCTCTTAAGTCTATTTCTGTTTCAACTTTAATATCAGATACTCCCTTCACATTTCTACGTGATACCCCAATAGGTCTTTGAGGCTTCTTTTCTTCTAACAACCTTAAATTTTCAATTGGAACTCTTACCTTCATTATTCCTGCCTGAACAAAAACTTTGCCTGAACTATCCTCCTCCTCTATCACAATACCTTTTTTATCTATATCAAATATTAAAACATTGTCTCCTTTTTTTAGCTTTCTTGGCAATTTATAATTATTATTATCCTTATGACTTATTGGATCCGACATTTCTTCCAATGCACGCAATTGAGATTTCATTTTAGCTCTATTTTCAGCATTTAATAACTCTTTGTCTTTCTTTAGTTTCTCTAATTCACTTATAATATTATCTGCTTGCCTTCTAGTTTTATCAAGCAGTTTTGCTGCTTCTTCGTGGGCCTTTTCTATAATTATTTGTGCTTCTTTTTCTATTTTCTCCCTGGTTATTTGTGCTTGGTTTTTTGCATCAGCAGCCTCTAGCATTAATCTATTGGCTTCATCTTTACTTTTTTCAAAATCCTGCCTACTACTTTCAAGATTTTTTATTACCTCTTCGAATCTTCTATTTTCATCAGAGACAAGTAATTTTGCTCTTTCAATTATAGAATGATCTATGCCTAATCTCTCTGAAATAGCAAATGCATTTGATCTTCCAGGGACTCCTATTAAAAGCTTATATGTCGGTTTTAAAGTTTTTACATCAAATTCACAACATGCATTTTCCACTCTTGGATTTTGTAGCGCATATGATTTCAATTCAGAATAATGAGTAGTAGATATCACTTTTGCTCCCTTGCTAAGGAGCTCTTCTAAAATGGAAATAGCCAATGCTGCACCCTCAACAGGGTCTGTCCCTGATCCAAGCTCATCTAATAAAACAAGGCTTTCACTGTTTGATTGATTCAAAATATTAATTATGTTAACCATATGTGATGAAAATGTCGACAATGATTGCTCTATACTTTGTTCATCTCCTATATCTGCTAAAACATTTCCGAAGATTGATATCTCACTATTATCTGCTGCCGGAATCATCAAACCACACATAGCCATAAGGGTCAGCAATCCTACTGTTTTTATAGATACTGTTTTTCCTCCTGTGTTTGGACCTGTAATAACCAAGCTATCGAATTTATCTCCAAGATAAACATCAATCGGTATAACTTTACTACTTTCTATAAGAGGATGTCTAGCCTTTCTCAAATTTATTATACCACTTTTATTAATAATTGGCAATGATGCTTTCATATTATATGCAAGCTTTGCTTTTGCAAATATAACATTAAGTTTAACAGATTCCTTATAGCCCACTAGTATACTATCTGCAAAATTAGACACTTCCTCAGATAAAGCCTTTAAAATCCTTTCTATCTCTTTTTCTTCTTTTGAATACAAAACCTTTATATCATTGTTTATTTCTACAACTGATATAGGTTCAATAAACAATGTTGCACCACTAGAGGATGTATCATGTACAAGGCCTTGTATTTCACTTCTATATTCAGATTTCACAGGGATAACAAATCTATTTTCCCTTATTGTAACAATTGGTTCTTGCAAGTATTTTTGATATTTTGTTGAGTGAATAAATTTATCTAATTGGCTCCTAACTTTAGAAGAATAGTTCTTAATTTTTCTTCTAATTTCTGCAAGGGTCGATGACGCTGAGTCTGATACCTCGTCTTCAGATAATATACATCTCTTTATTTTTTCTTCGAAGTACTTATTTGGCACAATTAATTCAAAATATTTATCTAAAGATGTTTCAACAGCATCTGAATGTTCTTTCCAACTCTTAACCACTCTAAACACACTTAGCGTAGAACTTATTTTCAAAAGCTCTGACATATTTAAAATACCACCGGCAGACGCTCGAATAATAGAATTCTCTACATTGTATAAACCTTTAAAAGAAGGTACTCCAAATCTCCCTAAAAGCATATGTGCATCATTAGTTTCATTTAGTCTAACCTTAACTTCTTCATATTCAAATGTTGGCTTTATGTTTCTCGCTTGCTCACATGCATCCTCACAATCTGTTTCTTGTGATAACATATGCAGCACTTTATCTATTTCTAAAACACTTAAGTTTTTATTGTTAAAAACCATATACTATAAGAATATATAAAGATTATATACTCCCCATACCACCCTTCTTTTTTAACTCTCTTTAATTAACTCATATAAATTTTATGATAAAAGTCTAAAGTCTTTAGATCTCTTTCTGTTTTTATTTTCACATAATACTCAGATAATTTATTATACTTTTTTATGTTATTATCCGAGATAGTAAAACAAAATAATTTTTTAAATTCTGAATAAATTGTATGTCTAATAGCACTTAAAATACTATTATTTATTTTTATTTTATTACCCGATACACCCTCCGAGCATTCCAAGCAACATATAACTCCCTTTTCGGGAAAGAAATTCATTTCTCTTTTCTCATATGTACCACACTTAATACACCCCACAATATTAGGCATATATCCGCAAATACTCATCATGCGCATTTCTACAATAGATTTTAAAAGATTCTCTTGAATTTTGTCTTTAGACAAAAAGTATAGTCCATTTAAAATCAATCTTAAGATATCCTTAGACTCAGTAAGTTGCGGATTAACAGCAATAATAAGTTCACAAAAATACTGTGCCAAAGATAATTTTGTTATATCATTTCTTAAATCAAAAAACATTTCTATTAAATCTGCTTCATTAACTATGTATTTGTCTCGCCCCTTATATAATAAAAGACGAGAATATGCTAGGAGTTGTGTCGCAACTAAATTCTTACTTTTTAATGATTTCGCGCCCCTAACAAAAGCCCTAATAAGACCTTCTTCTGTTAAAATGGTCACTAATCTATCTAATTCTCCTATATTCTTTTCCATTACTATGAGTCCATTGGTAGTGAATTGCACTATTCATACTCTCCTGTTCTTCATCTATGACGCTTTTTTTCGTATTAGCATATTCTAAATAATCATTAACACTTCCTGAACTCACAAATTTTTCCCATGCATTTACTTCATTCATAAATAACACCACCCATTTATAAGTCTCATAAAAATTATTAACATAAATACAATTATATATTCAATGTAATAATTAACATAAAAACAGTTAGTATTAATTTTACTATTATAATAACATATAATAAATATTTTTTATACAAAAAATAACATTAAAATAAATTTTATATAAAATAATATTATTTTATACTTATTTTATGAATTTTAAAAAATTTAAAGTTAAGATATTTTAAATTATCTTAACTTTAAACAAATCTATTATTTACTTTTATAAGCACATTAAATTTAAAAATCATTTTTATCATAACCAAGACTTCTTAGTATACTTTCTCTATTTCTCCAGTCTTCTTTCACTTTTACCCATAAATTAAGATTTATTTTGCATTCAAAAAAAGACTCCATATCCTGCCTAGCATACGTTCCAATCTTTTTAAGCATATTTCCACATTTTCCTATTATAATACCCTTATGACTTTCACGTTCACAATATATTGTTGCATCAATATAAATAATTGGCCTCGAATCCTTCGTAAGCCCCTCTTTCATCCCTTCAACAAATACAGCTATTCCATGTGGTATTTCCTTATCAATTAATCTTAGTGCCTTTTCTCTTATAATTTCAGATACAATTATTCTTTCCGGTTGATCTGTAAGCTCATCCTCTCCAAAAAACAGCTCAGATTCAACTGCTAATTTATTTAATTCTAATATCAACGATTCTATGCCATCACCTGTTAGTGCTGATATTGGAACTATTGCATCAAAACTATATAATGAAGAAAAAGATTTAATTTGTTCCATTAAAACAGTTTTATTTTTTAGCAAATCAATTTTATTTATAGCAAGTATTGTTTTAATATTTGATTGTTTAAATCTTTCAATAAATTTCAGTTCTTCATCTTTAAATTTAGCTCCAGCTTCTACAACCAGTAAACATGCATCAACCGAAGATATTGATTCATTTATTGATTTAACCATATACTTACCTAAATTCGTTTTAGGAATATGCATGCCGGGCGTATCTATAAATACCAATTGCACGTTGTTTTTTGTCAGTATTCCAATTATTCTATTACGAGTAGTTTGAGGTTTATTAGATACTATTGACAATTTTTTTCCTAGCATAGTATTCAGTAAAGATGATTTTCCTACATTAGGCTTACCAATAATAGCTACAAACGCTGCTTTGGTTATGCTCTTATTTTCATTATTTAACAAATTAATTCCCTCTAAAAACTTTCCTTTTCAAATTAGCAAAGATAATCTTTACCCTATTTACAATAGTGGTAGGGCCTAGCATAATGTATATATACGTTAATATTATAAACAAAATCAAACAAATTAACGCTAATGCATTATTCGAAAAATAATAAAATATGTCTTTAAAGGCATTTACATCCCAAAATAACATTATTCCAACTATAACAGATGCAATAGCACATACTAAAACCGCTCCTGCAGCTATATCTTTTGCTATTCTCGACATCAAGTTATACTCTGCAGAAAATAAATCAGATAGTCTTTCTACCGCAGTATTGACCATCTCTGCTGATACAACAGCTGAAATGGTCAATATTAAGATAGCATAATCATGTGCAGTTAATTTAAAGAATGTTGAGAGTATTAAAACATATGTTAATACTGATATATGTACTCTCATATGTCGTTCATTTTTTACACAATGGGCAATACCCCTAAATGCATATTTAAAATTTTTTAAACGTCTTATGTCCATAAATTATTTTTCATCTTCAACTAAAACATAGCTGAAAGTTCCCGGAAGACCTAATTGAGACATTACTTCTTCTTCTTTTTCTCTCATACGTACTCTTTCTATGCCGCCATTAACATGGTCATACCCTAAAAGATGAAGTACCGAATGAACTGTTAGATACCCTATTTCCCTTTGGAAACTATGGCCATATTTTTCAGATTGCTCTAAAGCTTTTTCAACTGAAATTACAACATCTCCTAATAACTTAACTCCTGTTTCTGGATCTACATTATATTGACCATTTTCAAACATTGGAAACGAAAGAACATCAGTCGGTTGATCCTTATCTCTATATTGCTTATTTAGCTCTTGTATTCTTTCATTATTAACAAAGCTAACACTTATTTCGGCTGAACCTTCAAAATTTTCTAACCTTAAAACTGCGTTACAGCACCTACGAACTAACATACGAAGTCCTGTAGGAATTCTTACCTCTTTTTGCTCGTTTGAAATAACAACTTTAATTTTATCCACCATTTTCTTAAATATCCTCCTTATTATTATAATCATATGCTCGAATAATATCTTGAACAAGCTTATGACGAACTACATCTTTTTCTGTAAAATTAATTTTAATTATATTATCAATACCATTAAGTATATTAATGGCTTCTTTTAGGCCTGATTTCCTTTTGTTTGGTAAATCTATTTGAGTGATATCTCCTGTTATTACCATTTTTGATCCAAAGCCTAACCTTGTTAAAAACATTTTCATTTGTTCACATGTTGTATTTTGAGCTTCATCTAATATAACAAAGCTATCATCTAATGTCCTTCCCCTCATATAAGCCAATGGAGCAATTTCTATATTTCCCTTTTCAACATATCGCTGATATGTTTCTGCCCCAAATAAATCAAATAGAGCGTCATACAAAGGCCTTAAATAAGGATCTACCTTTTGTTGTAAATCTCCAGGTAAAAAGCCTAAACTTTCACCAGCCTCAACCGCCGGCCTTGTAAGAATTATTCGGTTCACTTCATGCTCCCTAAATGCAGATACTGCACATGCTACGGCCAGATATGTTTTTCCTGTTCCTGCAGGGCCAATTCCAAATGTAATTGTATTATTTTTTATAGCTTCGCAGTATTTTTTCTGCCCTATTGTTTTTGGCTTTATAGCCTTTCCTTTAGAGTTTAGACATATACAGCCCGAAAATAAATTCTCTAGTTTATCTTTAAAACCCGAATTAATAAGATAAATACAATACCTTATAGTATGTTCTGTTATTTTCTCTCCATTTTCAATACAAGATAGAAGGGCATTTGTTACATCTGATGCTTTTAAAACATCTTCTGAGTCACCAACAAGCTTTATCTCGGAACCTCTGTAAACTATACTAACATTGTATTCTTGTTCAACAATTTTAATATTTTTATCAAAGTCTCCAAATAAACTGATAATATAATCCTCCCTATCAATATAAATTGACTTTTCAAACATGAAATCACCTGCACTTTTTAATACAATAACACAAAACATCATGCACATATTTGTTTGAAAGTTCTTGATTTGAAAAATTGTAATACATACAAAATGACAAAATTCAACCTTAAAATTCATATGTAAACTACGGAACGTGATTTATTATATCATAATTATTTTTTAAAGTCACCATAAAAATTAAAACAACTTTATTTTTGTTAAATCAGTATATTATATTAAATAATACATTTAAATATTTGTTCATTTTTAAATAATTTTTGCTAATTTGTATTTTTTAATTTGCTTTTTAATCTTATATTTATTTATTTTGCTTAAATAAAAAATATTTATTATCTTATACACCATATTTATAACAATTTTATATATGCAAATTGAATATATGAAATTACATATTAAACAAATTCATTCTAAAATTATCTCTTCTTCTTGTGCTATATTTTCTTTACAATAATACACTATATCAGCACAATACTTATTATTATGTATAAAGTACCTTGGTTTTTTATTTAAAACTTGTATATCCTTAAATTCTGTTTCTTCTCTCGTGCAAAATTTTTCCTCTAATTTTTCCATTGCTTCTCTTTCTGTTAAAACTATATTTTCTTCTACATACTCGCTGAACTTTTGGTAAAATATCGTAAGCGGCAAGCATCTATTATATATTTTCACATCTTTTTTACCACTCTCTACAGAATAATTATTTTTCGGAGTAGGCACGAAAGTCAATGGCATTTCTATATTAAATAATTTCATACTTCTCCTATTAACGACCTTTCCTGTATATATACGTCTTATCTGATTAAATTCTACCTCATCGTAAATTTTTCTTTTTGTATATGCCATCACTCTTGCATCAGCATGCTGTATTGTGTTGCAACCATTTACATCCTCAACAACTCCACTCACCAGCAATTGGCCTTCTACCACTGCATCACCATTACTAACAACCGCTTCTCCTCTATATGCTTCAATAGAATCAATTTGTGCATCGCACTTCGCTCTTATATTACACGGCTTTTCTTCAGTTACCAATTCTGGCTCCTTCACCCTTTCCTTTATTGATACCTCTGCTATACAGCCATTTAAATTTATCGAAAGCCATGAAACATCTTGTAGGTTTATCATCGCCCTTTGCTGCAGCAGTGGAATATCTAACTTTGATTTTAAAATTCCTCCCTTCAATCCCACATCCTCCATAACTATTTTAATTTGCTCACTACTTATTTCATTGTTCCCTTTTACGTCAACTACCCATATAAAACATGCAAAGATTTTTAAAACAGCATAAAACAAAAATAAACCTATGACAATTCCCCATCTTCCCCTATATTTATTTAATATAAATGGTAATCCATGTTTTTCTTTTAGTCTAATCTTAATATTACCTTTTTTAGCTAAAGGCCTTAAACATTTATATTCGTTTGCCAAAACACAAGCAGAAAATGTACCATTCTTGCTTTTAATATCCCAAATATTTATTCCAGAATGTGCAACAAGATTCATAAATTTTTCCGGCAATGCACCACTAGCCCAAAACTTTACATACCCTATTATCCAATGAATTATCTTTAACAATTTTATTTCACCTCAGTAGTAAACTCTATAGATGCAATAACCCCTTTTATGACTAATGAATCTGTTGTCATACATTTTATTTCCATGTCTCTTCCCCAAAACAAAACGTCCATTTTCTCCATTTTTATTTTTATAAAATTTTCATCATACTCTAATATACAATTACACCCATCTATAATAACTTCTTTGTTACTATTTATTTCAAAATGTGCTGAATCTATGAAAGGAATATTTGCAAAGTTTTCTTTACAAAATAATTTTTTCTTTTTAGGACATTTTTTAGAATTATTTACCGACATTTCTCTCTTCATATTACCACCTAGTATTTTTTATACTTATCATTCCTTTATAAGTTTTATGCAGACACTGCAATAAAAATCACAAAAGTGCATATATATTGTTCGAGGTGTAATTTTATGTTTTCTGTAAATAAAGTATTGCATTATCTAAAATCGGCAATATTCGCTTTATCTGTATTCACAATATGTTTTATAATCATATACATGTCTAAAGCATCGTCTGAAGGTGCAAGAAATGGACTTTCCTTTTGCAGCGATATATTAATTCCATCTTTATTTCCTTTTATGGTTATGTCTTCATTTATAATAAAATCCGGATTATCTGCCCAACTTGGAAAACTGCTTGAAAAAACAACTAATTTTCTATTTAATCTTCCTGGCTGTTGTGCCCCCACAATATTAATTGGACTTATTGGCGGATATCCTACAGGTGCAAAAGGCATTGCTTCTCTATATGAAGAACATCTAATAAATAATTGTCAAGCTGAACAAATGCTTTGTTTTGTTGTTAGTGCTGGACCCGCATTTACCATTAGTGTAGTAGGAGTAAAATTACTAAACAGCCCATTATCCGGAATAATAATATTTTTTTCTCAGACAATATCGGCTATATTAATTGGAATATTGGTTGGAATAGTAAGCCGTAAAACTTATTCTTTAAAAAAATCAAATTCATATAAGACTTACAATAATAAAGCAAAAATGTCTTATGCTATTGTAGACTCCTGCAAGGAAGCTACCTATGGTATTATTAATATGTGCTCATTTGTTGTACTATTTTCTGTAATATGTAACCTTATTAACAGCAGTAATTTAAATAATATTATATCTAATATACTTACTTCAATTGGTATCAACAAACAAATAAGCTATACTATACTTAATATGGCTCTTGAAATCACTGGAGGATGCATATCTGCTTCAAAAAGTGGTGTACCTCTTGAATTAATTGCATTTGCCTTGGGTTGGTCTGGATTATGTGTTCATTTTCAAATTTTCTCATCTGTTTCAGACATTAAATTTTCAACACCAAAATTTCTACTTTTTAGATTAATACACGGAATAATAGCATCCTTTATATCACATTTAGGCTTTCATTTTTTCCCTCCTGTTTCTCAAACAGCGTCATTATATTCTTCTCAGATAACCCCTAACCTAACTTCTGATATTCCTACTTCTATTCTATTAACGCTATTATCTTTCTGCTTTTTATTAACTTTAGAATCAAATACTATAGATTTAAAACCAAATAAATGATAAAATATAATTATTATTGGAGGAATTTAACATGCTTACTAAACGATTATTTAGAAATAATATCGAGCCAAATTGCTCATATTGCCTGAATTCTATAATTAACAATGGTTCTTTATTTTGCACCAAACTTAGAAGATATAAAAATAATAAAAATTGTAAGCATTTTAATTATGATCCACTAAAAAGAGTCCCAAAAGATAAGCCTGATCTACCACATTTTGATAAATCAGAGTTTTATCTATAATTTTATATATCTTTTTCTCACAATGTAATTATTAAAATTAATAAATTAGGAGGAATACTTTGCTTGCTTTTAATAAATTTCATCATCTAAAGAGAAAACGCCCAATAAGATCCATTGTAAGTAGCTTCCTAGTTATGATTATAATAGGAACAATACTTTTATCATTGCCTATCTCCTCAAAAAGTGGTGAATCAGAAAGCTTAATAAATACGCTTTTTATTGCAACGTCTAGTACATGCGTTACCGGGTTAAGTATATTTGATACTTGGACACAATGGTCTATATTTGGCCAAGCTGTTATACTTTTGCTAATACAGTTGGGAGGGTTAGGAATCGTCTCATTTACCAGTGGGTATGCAATATTTATTAATAAAAAACTGGGGTTAAAAGATATAATAGCTGTTAGAACATATACCGATTCACCTGTGCAAAATGTTAAAAGTTTAATTTCAACAGTATTAGTTGTCTCTTTCTCATGTGAATTTATCGGTACAATGATACTTTGCATACGATTAATCCCAAAATACGGATTATATGGAATATGGCTGTCATTATTCACTTCTATATCCGCTTATTGTAATGCCGGCTTTGATTTAATGGGAATCGAGCAACCCGGGCAAAGCTTAATCCCATATGCACATGACCCTATTATTAACTCTGTTGTTATGGCTTTGACAATAATAGGCGGTATTGGATTTATTGTAATTTTAGATATATTTTTGTGGCTATCAAGTATTAAGAGTAAAAAACATTCTCATTTATCTGTACACTCAATAATAGTAATAAAAACAACTTTAATTTTAATATTCCTAGGTACTATCTTATTTTTCTTTATAGAATATGATAATACACTAAAGTTGCTAACTCTTCCTCAAAAATTATTGGCTTCTTTATTTCAATCAGTTGAGTGTAGAACTGCCGGCTTCTTTTCTGTGCCGATAGACCAAGAATACGATATAACAAAAATCATTACAATAATGCTAATGTTTATTGGAGCTTCTCCTTCTTCAACCGGCGGCGGTATTAAAACAACCACAATGGCTGTTATTATATCGACAGTAATAAGTGTTTTAGCAGGACACACCGAAACAACTATTAATAAGCATAAATTAAATAAAAATACCGTATATAAGGCAACAGCTATAGCGTTTTCTGCAATATTTTTAATATTTGTCTCATCTGTGATTATCAACTTATCTGAAATACACACAAACATTTCTGAGCTGTCTATATTATTTGAAACTGTATCTGCGTTTGCAACTGTCGGACTTTCAACTGGCATTACTTCACAATTGTCTTCTTTGTCTAAACTAATACTTTGCTTGCTAATGTTCATAGGTAGAGTTGGACCTATATCGTTAGTTCTATCAATTATTTTAAAACGCACAAAGAATTCTGATAATATATATCCTGAAGGTAAAATCATTATTGGATAACATAGTAGTTCTTGTCTTGATAGGTAACACTACACTTTATTAATAAAATTAAATAATAAAAATGAAGGGTATAATATATTTAATATGTTATACCCTTCAACTTGTCGAAAAAGTCCAGCTAAGGTTGAGCTTTTTCGACAAGCTGTGACCTGAATTGTTATTCAGGTCATTTTTTTAAATTTTTTATAGTTTTCTTTTTTAATCTCTTGCCAAATTAAATTCCACATATAATATAACTTTCCCGGATTCATCGCTTTTTAACTTCATGTAATCTGCAATTTGAGTAATGTTCATAATAGATTCCATTTCGCATTCTGAGCGAATCATAATAGTAGTACCTTCTATTGTAATACATACTTTGGTTTTCTCCATAATGATTTTTACTGTTGCTAGATTTGCATTTGCAATACATACTAGATCATCTCTTGCAGAGATAAATTTTTTTATTTTAAATGGGTCTAACGTTGTTGGTTTATAGAATTTTTCTCTTTTTTTCATAACTTTCTCTAAAAAATCGTTAAAAGCAAGGTCTTGTTTTTGTTCATCGTCATCATAATCATGACCCGAAAAATCAAAATTATACTCATAA
>CALWVF010000028.1 GCA_944384925.1 uncultured Clostridia bacterium | reverse complement strand
CCAGCCAAGTATTTTCAGCATCGCAGAGCTTAACTTCCGTGTTCGGCATGGGAACGGGTGTACCCTCAGCATCATTAACACCAACTCACATCTATTATTATATATAATGATTTTTTAAAAGTCAATATTTTTTTTGATATTCTACTTTTTTAATGAATTGAAGTATCTGCAATGCGATTTTATACAGCAATTTTCACATTTTGGTGAACGCGCAGTACACACAGCTCGACCATGCAACACCAATCTATGGCAAAAATTATTAGATTCTTTTTCATCAATACAATCTCTTAAAACTTTTTCTATTTTTAGAGGATCTTTTGTATTATGAAATCCTAATCTATTGGTTATTCTAATACAATGAGTATCTACTACTACAGAAGGTTTACCAAATATATCTCCAATAATCAAATTTGCAGTCTTTCTACCAATGCCGGGTAACGTAGTTAACTCTTCAATTGTATCAGGAACAACGCCGTTAAATTTATCTCTTAATGTTATACACATATTTACAATATCCCTAGCCTTAGTTTTATAAAGGCCACACGAATGAATATACTTTTCTACTTCTTCGACATCGGCTGTAGCAAAGTCATTAACATTTGAAAATCTTTTAAATAAAGCTGGAGTCACTAAATTTACTCTTGCATCAGTACACTGTGCAGCAAGGCGTGTAGCAATAAGCAAATGTAATGGATTTTTATATTGTAAAGAACAAGCGGCATCGGGATATTCTATCTTTAGCTTTTCAACTACATACTTACCAAGTTCTATATTATTCATATATGTAATATAAAGAAGATATCTTCTTTATATTATCCCTCCTATCGATTTTTGTTTTTACAAATATAATGTTACAATAAAATTTTATTTTTAACAATGAAAAATTAAATTTTTGTATTTGAAAATATTTCTCTTTAATGGTAACATATACTTTATGTAAATATAATTTAAAAATAGGATGAGAACAATGAAAAATTTTTACTATTTATGTTTAATTTCGTTTATATTAGTTTTGTTGCCTGCATGTTCTAGCAAAAAAAATAATCCATTTAATCAAACTATTTTATATAACCTTTCTGGAGATCCAAAAACGTTAGATCCACAAGTAGCAGAGGATGTTTCTTCTCAGATAGTAGATATAAATATTTTTGAAGGACTTACTAGAATAGACAGTAACGATAATGTTGTGCCTGGTGTTGCCTTAAATTGGGAAAGTAATGATGAGCATACGTCATTTAAGTTTTTCTTAAGGCATGATGCTACTTGGTCCGACAAAGAAAATACTCCTGTTACTTCGAAAGATTTCGTGTTTGGATTAAGGCGTTCGGTTTCACCATCGACAAATTCTTCATCTGCAGATATATTGTATCCCATAAAAGGCGCTAGAGATATTATTCAAGGGAAAAAAACTGAATCTGATTTGGGAGTTTATGCAGTAGATGATTATACTCTTATTATAGACTTAGAGTATCCGTATGAAGATTTTCCAAGAGTATTATCTAGCCTTCCTGCCATGCCATGCAATGAAAAGTTCTTCGAAAATACTAATGCTCAATATGGCCTAGAGAGCACAACTATAATTTCCAATGGTCCATTTAAAATTAGAAACAGATATGGCTGGGAACATGGAAAAACACTTTATTTGTTAAGAAATGATAATTATTGTGGTGATAATCCAGCGATACCGGCAGGTGTAACATTTTCTATAAATCAAAATGTTACTAACTTAGTTGATGCAGTTAATCAAGGAATAACAGATGCTGGGGAACTATCGGACGCTCAATTTAATATGGCTCAAAAACTAAAGTATAATATTACTTCCTTTGAAGATGTTACATGGGGGTTAAGTTTTAATTTTGTTGATGATTTATTTAAAAATCATAATATGAGAAAATCTTTTATACAATGTCTTAACAGAAATAAAATTTTATCTAGTATACCAGATGGAGTAAATATTGCAAACGATATAATACCATATACAGCAGTTATAAATGGAAAGTCGTATAGGGAACAAGCAGGTTCAAATTTTTATTTAAAACAGATGGATTCTGTAGATTCAATGTTAAATAAGGGCATGAAAGAATTAGGCATAAAAAAATTATCTAACATTAAAATTACGTGTTTAAACGATAACATATCGCGGGGAATAGCTAATAATATGATTGAAATTTGGAATGATATTATGGGAATATATATGAATATAGAGCCTGTATCTTCAGGAAAGTTAAGCGATAAAATTCAAGTTGGGGATTTCCAAATCGTAGTAGCACCTTTATATTCAAATAGTAATGATCCTGTAGATATATTAGAGACTTTTAAAACTAATTCACAAAACAATATTTGTGATATGAGAAGCAGCGAATTTGACAATATGGTAGATAAAATTAAAGATTTGTCTAACGCAGATAGACTAAATTATTGCGTTCAGTCGGAAAAATATTTAAATGATAATGCAGCATTTTATCCTTTGTATTATTCAAAAAGACATTTTGCCTCGGCGCCTAATGTTACAGATATAGTGTTTTATAAATCGTCTAGTTTAGTTAGCTTTATTCGTGCTGTGAAAATTAAAAAGTAATTAAAAAGGTTATTTGCTCTTATATCGTTGTTGAGTAGATAACCTTTTAAATGTAAATTAATAGTTTATATATATACTTAAAATAATGTTAAGTATATATTGTGAAAAATATTATAAATTTATTTAAAAAGAGAAGATTATTTAAATATAAACAACAAATACATTGATATACTATAAAAGATAGTTGACATTACAAATTCTTTATTGTATAATTTAATAAGCACTTAAGAAATAAGCAAGATTTATTATCTATCTGCTAATTATATAGTTGACGAGGTGTAGCTCAGTTTGGTAGAGTGCTTGGTTTGGGACCAAGATGCCGCAGGTTCGAGCCCTGTCACCTCGACCAATGCGACGCTGGACCTAAATAGTGTAGTAGGGTCTGGTGTTTTGTTTTACAATCTTGATGAAACTGAATTCTCAGAATTTTTATATCTATTAAGGTCAGTCATATATTAGCTTCAAAATAGTAGTGAATCTTTGCACTTTATTTTTACTTAAATTGTTTATGTTATCAAACCTCTAACAACCATCAGAATTAATCTAAAATTTGTAAATGTGATTTGTGCTTAATTTTTTATCTTTACAAAATTTTTTTAATTACATTTTCAAGCTAATGCTTTTTGTATTATTCTGAACTAATTATTACATTAGGTATATGGTTGAATTTAGAAATAAAATTTTATGGATTAAGCGTTAGGCGTTTGTTGATTATATTGCACCATGTTATATTGTAAAAGGCAATGACTTAAGTGGGTTATTGTCTTTAAATTTAATTATATTTAATGTTATTTTGTGATAGTGTATAAAAGGAGATATAATGATACAGTTTGAAGAATTGAAATTGGAGTTAGATAATTTAAAACCTCAAATTTTAGATTTGGCTGATGCTATAGGATTAGATAACATTAATCGTGAGGTGAATGAACTAGAAAACCAGTCCTCTAACCCTGATTTTTGGAATGATATAAATAATTCTCAAAAGGTCTTAAAAAAAATTAGCATGCTAAAGAGCAAAAGTTCTGGATATAAAAAATTGTTTTCTGCATTTGAAGATGCATATACATTGGTTGAAATTGCCGATGAAGCTGAAGATTTATCTTTACTAGATGAAGCAACTAAAGAGGTTAACAATGTAAAAAAGGAATTTAAATCTCAGCGTTTACAAACCTTGCTTACCGGTGAATATGATTCTAATAATGCTATTTTAACTTTTCATGCAGGTGCAGGTGGCACAGAGGCGCAGGATTGGGCAGAAATGCTTTATAGAATGTATAGCATGTGGGCCGAAAGCCATAATTATAAAGTTAAGATATTAGATTATTTAGATGGTGAAGAAGCAGGCCTTAAAAGCGCTTCAGTGTTGATTGAAGGAATAAATGCTTATGGGTTTTTGAAAAGCGAGATGGGAGTTCATCGACTTGTTAGGATTTCACCATTTGATTCTTCAGGCAGAAGGCATACATCGTTTGCGTCTTTAGAAGTTATGCCTGAGATAGAAGACGATGTTAATATTGAAATTTCACCAGATGATTTAAAAATGGATGTGTATAGAGCTAGTGGCGCAGGTGGGCAGCATGTTAATAAAACCTCATCGGCTGTTAGGTTAACACATATTCCCACAGGAATTATAGTGGCATGTCAAAATGAAAGAAGTCAACATCAAAATAGAGAAATGGCATTGAAAATGTTGAAGTCTAAGCTAATAGAAATAAAAGAACGTGAACATTTAGACAAAATAGAAGATATTAAGGGAGTACAAAAAGAAATAGGGTGGGGTTCCCAGATTAGATCATATGTTTTTATGCCATATACATTAGTTAAAGACCATAGGACAGGTTTTGAAGTTGGAAATGTAAATGCTGTAATGGATGGAGACATAGATGGATTTATAAATGCTTATTTGAAAGCAGAGAGCTTAAATTCGTTAGACAAAATAAAATAGAATTCTAAATTGCTTATATTTTATTATAAAAAGAAGGTGTACCTTAATAATACACCTTCTTTTTATGACTAATTATTATTTTTAAAGTGATGTGTTAGCATTACATTCTAAACAGCTTTCAATTTTATTTTTAGAATTGAATTTTTTATTAAATTTATCAATGATAATAGCAATAGCACAATCGCCGGAAATATTGCAAGCAGTTCCAAAACCATCTTGAGCAACATGTAGAGCAATAATAAGGGAAAGCATAACAGAATCAAATCCGAGGATCGATTGCAATATTCCCGAAGCAGCAAGAATAGCTCCGCAGGGAACACCTGGTGCGGCTACCATCATTATACATAAAAGAATAATAAAAGGAAGCATATATAGAAAATCAAAATGTATATCGTTTAGCATCATAACAGCAATTGAACAGCATGTAATAGATATAGTGCTACCCGACAAATGAATTGTAGAACAAAGAGGAATTACAAAATCCGCTACATCATGAGAAACACCGATATTTTTGGTTTGCTTAAGGGTGATAGGAATTACGGCCACAGATGATTGAGTAGCAACAGCTGAAAAATAAGCAGGTAAAATATTTTTTATTAATTTAATGGGATTTTGGCCAGATACCATTCCGGCAATAATATATTGAATAATAAGTACTAATGTATGAAGAGATATTATAATTAAAAATACTTTAGAGAATACAAATATTATTTTAAAGACTTCACCAGTATAACTCATTTTTGCAAATATACCCAAAACGTATAGTGGGAGTATAGGGACAATGGCTTTCTGAACTAATAAATTTATTATATCGTGATATTCAGAGCAAACATTTTTAATAGTTATGCTATTAGTTGCGGATATTCCAATTCCAATAATGAAAGACACAATTAAGGCAGGAACAACATCCATAATAGGGTTTATTTGAATAGAGGATATTTGGGAAATAAAGTTTCCTGTAGTTAATGACGTAGAATCAGATAAGAGGGATTGATCATTGTTTAGAATCATGGGGAAAAAATTAACAGCGACTATATATGAAAGAATAGAGGCAAAAATCATAAAAGCATAAGATAAGACGGTAGTTAAAGCCAGCATTTTTCCTGAGGATTTACCAAGAGAACTAATACCCTTTACAACAAATCCAATAACAATAAGTGGAACGGAAAATGAAAGAAATTTACCTATTAAAATATTTAAGGCAATAAATATTTCGACAACTATGAATGGTGTAAACTGACCAATTAATATACCTAATATTATAGCTAAGACAATTTGTATAAAAAGTTTATATTTATGAAAAAAGCTACGCATATAGATTCCCCTTAGAAAATAAAATATATCGAAAATATAAAAATTTTCAATAAACATGATATCATATAAAAAAAAGCATGTCAATAAATCATTTGAAATTTTGTGGTAGAATAACGATAAATTGAAGTAATAGTTTTGTTAAAAGTACATTAATTAACATATATTTAAATTTAATGGACGTATATTGTCTTTTTAGTAACAAAACTATTTTTTAAAGCAAAACGTTCATCTAAATATTTATAGTATGCACCAGGAGTTATTATACCATTAAAATCTATAATTCCTATACCAGAGGAGCCTACGAGGGTGTCGGCAAGTTGAATGCAATTTGTCTTTAAAGCAAAATATGTTTTAAATTTACCTGAATTAAATTTGTAAAATTTAGCATTAGAGTCTTTATAAAATATACTTGCTGTGTCATTATAATCATTCTGGGGGTCAGTTTCTTGTTTGCATTTCCATCTGTAGGTGTTTTTTTAAAATTCTTTAATAAATTCTTTCATATCCTTTTTCTGCTGTTCCGTTAAATATATTGAAAATCCTACGATTTTTTCGTTATCTATTTTTAAACAATGTTCTATATAATTTTGTCGCTCCATTTCAACAAATACTCCATCGGAAATAATGCCTCCCATTTTATTTGAGTCTGAGTCATAGTTGCCATAGGAATATAAAGTGTCCTGAAAACATATGTCACAATGGCCAAATCCAAAAGCAATTTGTGGAGCCATATGTATAAAGATTTCTAACTCTGTTTCTGTGTTTTTATCGATATCTTTTTTTATTTCTATTGTGTTTGGAATTTCAGAAGATTCAAGTTTAGTATTAATTAAGTTCATTACCTTATAGGGTATAAATGCTGTAAACAATACAGGGACTTGTATTTTGACTTTTCTTTTAAAATTTGGAATGTCTAATTTTAATACTTCGTCTATAAAATCTCTAAGAAGGTTTATTGCATGCAAAATCATGTATATACCTATAATTATAAATATAAAGGTTTGGCCAATAGTTGGAGAGATAAGTATTAAAACTGAAAGTATTAAATATATTACACATTCTATTGTAAAGAATAAAAACTCTTTGTCGTTATTTATTTTTAATATTACACAAAATATAACACGCCATAAAAAGTTTACTATCATCCATATTGCAGTTATATAAATGAAGGCATTTAAAACAAAATCCGGAAAATATTTAAAAATTAAAAATAAAGATGTTGATAAAACACCTTCTATAAGTTTTGACGATCTTTTTTGTTCTACATTAAATATATATAATGATATAAAAATAATTCCTTGTATTAATAAAAATATTTTTATTATGTTAAATAATATAAATATGCCCTTGCTTTGATCCAATAAGATAATTGTTCCCATTGTAATAAAAGAAAGAGAAGATATAAGTAATATTATTGGGCTTACGAATTTATATTGTTTTGACGATAACAAATTTTTCATTCAATTACTCCCTTAAGGTATTTTATAAATAATAGTTTATAATATTTTATAAACAAATAGTAATTTTATATTTTATATTGTATAATTAATATGGTATTTATAAAAATTAAATGGGGTGTGTTATGAAAAGGTTAAAGCAAGTTTGGAGAATATTAAAAGTGTTAAAAGCAGATAAAATAATTATTGCATTTATAATATTTGTATTTATGTGTGCTTATTTGTTAAAGAGTATAGAACCTGAAATGAATACTTTAAGAGATAGTTTATGGTACTGTTTTGCTGTTATTAGTAGCTGCGGGTTTGGGGATTATTCTGCACAGACTGGTTTGGGAAGGTTGTTTTCTGTGATGCTGTGGGCCTTTTCAATATTAATAGTTTCATTTATTCCAAGTGTACTTGTTAGTTACTACTTAGAATTTGTGAAATTAAAGAAAGAAGAAAGTGTATCTTTATTTTTGGAGAAACTGGAAAATTTACCAAACCTATCGAAAAATGAACTTGAAGTTATTTCTGATAAAATCAAAAAAATAAGATATAAACAACCTAAAAATTGATAAATTACTTAATTTATATAAATGGACACTACTATAGTAGTGTCCAATATATTTTTATAAGCAAAATAATTTATATATTAATTATTCCATTGCACATCCTAAGCTAATTAGATTGAATCCAGACATTAATATAAAGAATGAAATAATCCAACCTTCTGCGATTGCAAAAGCACCAACATTAAATATTGCAAATATTCCTAATAGAACTGCAAGTATTCCTACTGTAAGAACAAAACCCCAAACGCTGCTTCCTATTTGTTTTAATGATATTGAATTTGCAATTTTTAATATTCCAATTGCAATTAACCATATAATGCAGAACCAGAACATGAAGATATCTAATGATAGTTGTATGAAAGAATTGGATAATACTAATATTCCAAATATTAAAGTTAGTATACCTGCAGTTAAATCCCATCCAGTTACATTGCCTTCTTTGTGTTTAGAAAAGTAACTCACAATTCCTGAGATACCCATTATAGTTAAACCTAATCCTATAAACCAACCAGCAAGCTCAAAGAAAGCTAAAAAGGTTGTAAATGGGGTAAACATACACCATATACCGAGAATGGATAATAATACTCCCAAAATAATGTTAATAACTTTCATTTTATCTTACCTCATTTCTAAAATATAAAATATTAATGTATTTTTACTAAAAATAATTTAATAAAAATCTTTTATTATATTCATAATAACATAAAAAAGATAAAAATGCAATATTTTTTATTAAAAAATAAAAATTTATATTAGTTATTATATAAAGTATATAATATGCATTTTTAATAAGTTAATTGAATAATTGAGCCTAGTTAATATTGGAAGCATTTTAAGCTAAATAATTATTATTAGGCTACGAAAATGCGTAATATTAAAAGCTATAAAACATTTTGGTGTTCTATAGCTTAAAAAATCACGTATTTAATTCATCGGTTTCTTTTTTACTATCCTCTGATGCTAATTTTTCAACAAGTATTTTAGATATTCTATGATCAGAAACTTCTTGAACAGTAAAACGTATATTATTAACAGTAACTGTTGGAAATTCATTGCTTTCAGGAATTCTTCCTAATTTTTCAACAAGCATTCCTGCGACTGTATCGTAATCTCCTTCAGGCAAATTTACCTCTAGCAATTCAGATAACTCTTCAATTCCAATGGTACCTTCAATATGGAATGTATTTTCATTTAGAATCGATATTTCGTCTTCTTCATTATCATATTCATCTTGAATATTTCCAACTATAGATTCTAATAAATCTTCCATAGTTACAAGTCCTTCAGTGCCGCCATATTCGTCTATTATTATAGCGATTTGATTTTTGCTTGATGTCATTTCTGTAAATAATTCATTACACTTTTTTGTTTCTGGAATAAAAACTGCAGGTCGCATAATGTCTGTTATTTTTACATTTTCTGGAACATCATTAGATACATATTTTAGTAGATCTTTAACATATATTATTCCGACTATAGTGTCTAAGTCTTCCTTAAATACAGGGATACGAGAGTATCCCATTTTAATTGCCAAACTTACTGCATCTTGTATGGTAGAGGTATTTTCTAAAGCTTCTATTTCAGTTCTGTGTGTCATAACTTCACTAACAGTAGTGTTATCAAAATCAAAAATATTTATAATCATATTTTTTGTGCTATTTTCTATTACGCCTTTTTCTTTGCCTACATCGATCATCATGATTATTTCTTCTTCTGTTATTGTCTTATTAAATTTATCAGGGTTAAATCTAAACATCTTCATTACCAAATTTGTAGAAGCAGAAAGTAATAATATGAATGGATTAAACAAAGTTCTAACGACTAATAGGGCAGATACAACTTTAAAGGATATGGGTTCTGCATATTGCATTGCAATTTTCTTTGGAACAAGTTCACCTAATACTAAAGAAAAGTAAGATAATACTAATGTAATTATTATTGTTGAAAGTGCATTTATAATAGGTAATGATAGTGGTAAGAATGAGACTAAGAAACCTGCTAGATGATCTGAAAAACTCTGGGCTGCGGAAGCAGATGTTAGAAAACCAGATAGCGTAACACCAACTTGTATTGTAGCGAGGAATTTACCAGAGTTCTCGGTTAGTTCAACAATTTTTGCAGCTTTTTTATTTCCATTTTTAGCCATTCTCTTAATTTTATTGTCATTTATTGATATTAGGCTAATCTCAGACATAGAAAAGAAAGCATTTAATAAAATTAAAAATAATAGTACAATAATTTGAAGAAATATATTATTCATAGTTACAATACTTCCAATCATTTAATTTGTATTATATTTTACATAAAAAAATTAAAAATGTCAATCAGGTTTTATTAAAAAGCTTTGATTTGTAAATTTTTATTTAATGTAATTTAGTGAAAATAAAATACTTTAAATTTATCCATATAATTTTTTGTCTTTACATATATATATATGAATGATAAAATATAATTTCAATGGATTTTAATAATTTATTAACTTTTTGATATATTTTTTATGTTTAACAGGAGGAATCTATATGTTAAAAAAAATGAAAACAATGGATGGCAACTCAGCTGCAGCTTATGTTTCTTATGCCTTTACAGACGTTTCGGCTATATATCCAATAACTCCTTCTTCTAATATGGCTGATGAGACAGATAAATACTCTGCAAGTGGAAAAAAAAATCTTTTTGGCCAAACGGTAAAAGTTGTAGAAATGCAATCAGAAGCCGGTGCAGCCGGTGCAATTCATGGGGCCCTTACTGCAGGGGCCTTAACAACGACATACACAGCTTCTCAGGGATTATTATTAATGATACCAAATATGTATAAAATGGCTGGGGAACTTTTACCAAGTGTAATACATGTTTCTGCAAGAACAATAGCAAGCCATGCACTCTCTATATTTGGCGATCATTCCGATATTTATGCATGCAGACAAACCGGCTATGCTATGTTGTGCTCTAATAGCCCTCAAGAGGTTATGGATTTATCGGCTGTAGCACATCTTGCTGCTATAAAAGGTAGAGTGCCATTTTTACACTTTTTCGATGGGTTTAGAACTTCTCATGAAATACAAAAGATAAGAGTTTGGGATTATAAGGAATTATCAGATATGCTTGATTGGGAGGCTGTCGAGAAATTTAGAAAGAGAGCATTAAACCCGGAACATCCTATTATGCGCGGTACAGCACAAAATGATGATATATTTTTCCAAGCAAGAGAAGCATGCAATAAATATTACGACGCAGTTCCGGATATTGTTGCAGACTATATGAATGAAGTAAACAAAAGATGTAGTACAAATTATAAACCTTTTAATTATTATGGTGCAGAAGATGCAGAGAAAGTTATAATAGCAATGGGATCTGTTTGCGAAACAATAGAGGAGGTTGTAGATTACTTAAACGGAATCGGTGAAAAGGTAGGAGTGATAAAAGTAAGGTTATATAGACCATTTAGCCAAAAGTATTTATTAGATGTAATTCCTAATACAACTAAATTTATATCTGTTTTAGATAGAACTAAAGAACCCGGCTCTATTGGTGAACCTCTGTATTTAGATGTAGTAGCTGCATTGAATGAAACTAAGTTTTCTAATGTATCAATATTTACAGGAAGATATGGTTTGAGCTCTAAAGATACAAATCCTGCGCAAATAATTTCTGTCTATAAGAATATGGGTTCTGATAATAGTAAAAAAAGGTTTACTATTGGAATAAATGATGATGCTACAAATCTTTCACTGGGTATATGTGAAAATATCGATACAACACCAAAGGATACATATTCCTGTAAGTTTTGGGGATTTGGATCAGATGGAACAGTTGGTGCGAACAAAAATACGATAAAGATTATAGGTGATAACACAGGACTGTTTGTGCAAGGATATTTTGCTTATGACTCTAAAAAATCTGGCGGAGTAACTGTATCACATTTAAGATTTGGAAAGGAACCAATAAAATCTACTTATTATGTTAGTAAAGCAGATATAGTGGCTTGCCATAATCCATCGTATATCTATCAGTATTCAATGATTGAGGATTTAAAACCGGGCGGAAGTTTCCTGCTTAATTGTCCTTGGAAAGACGACCAACTAGATGATAAACTTCCTAGCCATATTAAAAAATATATAGCTCAAAATAATATAAACTTTTATGTAATTGATGGTTTTAAAATAGGCAAAGAAATAGGCCTTGGTGGAAAAATTAACACAATTTTACAGTCGGCATTCTTTAAGATATCTAACATTATTTCTGAAGAAAAGGCAATTAAGTTTATGAAGGATGCTGCAACAAAGTCTTATTTAAAAAAAGGCGAGAAGATAGTTGAGATGAACCATGAGGCTATTGAAAGAGGAGTATGGGATTTAAAGAAAGTTAATATTCCAGACTCATGGAAAAATGCTGCTGATGAAATTAAAAAAGGTAGCTTAATTTGCGACACTAAAAAAGAGAAATTAACTAATTATGTAAATAATATTTTAAATCCAATTAATGAATATAAAGGAAATGAGTTACCCGTTTCGGCATTTATGGATTATGTTGATGGTACAGTACCACTTGGTTCATCTGCATATGAAAAAAGGGGAATAGCAGTTGAAACTCCTGAATGGATACCGGAAAACTGTATACAATGTAATTTATGTTCGCTAGTGTGTCCACATGCTGTTATACGTCCGGCAGCTCTAACAGATGAAGAATTAAAAAATGCACCGAATTGTATGAAATCTAAACCAATGATTGGTATGCCTGAGCTTAATTTTAGCATAAATGTTTCAGTATTAGATTGTACAGGATGTGGATTGTGTGCTCAGGTTTGCCCTGGAATGAAAGGTAAAAAAGCGCTAGAAATGAAAGCTTTTGATACTCAAGTAGAAAAACAAAAAGCTTTTGATTATTCAATTGATTTAAAAGAGAAACCTGAAGTATTAGAAAAGTTTAAAAGTACTACAATAAAAGGAAGCCAATTTAATCAACCATTATTAGAGTTTTCAGGGGCATGTGCAGGCTGTGGGGAGACTCCATATGCTAAGCTGGCAACTCAATTATTCGGAGATAGAATGATTATTGCAAATGCAACCGGTTGCTCGTCGATTTGGGGAGGTTCAGCTCCTTCTACGCCATATACCGTTAATAAAAAAGGTTATGGCCCTGCTTGGCAGAACTCACTTTTTGAAGATAATGCGGAATTTGGATTTGGTATGGCACTAGCTCAAAATTCTGCTAGAGGTAAACTAGAGGGTTACATTAAGGAGCTAATTGAAATATCAGGCGATGAAACTTTAAACAAGATTTGTAATGAGTATTTAGAAACAAAAGAAAGCAGCAAGAAAAATAGAAAAGCAACAGATAAATTAGTACTAAAATTAAACGAGATTAAAGAAAATAAAGACACAGAGGTAGATACAAAAGTTTTAAACTTAATAAATGTGATTTTAAAAGATAAAGATTATTTAGCTAAAAAATCTATTTGGATGTTTGGCGGGGATGGCTGGGCATATGATATAGGCTTTGGAGGTTTAGACCATGTTATTGCATCTGGTGAAAATATAAATATTCTGGTATTTGACACAGAAGTCTACTCGAATACCGGAGGTCAGGCATCTAAATCAAGTCCAATAGGTTCAGTGGCACAATTTGCAGCTTCAGGGAAATTAACTAAAAAGAAAGATTTAGCAGCAATTGCCATGAGCTATGGGTATGTATATGTTGCACAAGTGTCAATGGGTGCGGATTACAATCAATGCATAAAGGCATTTAATGAAGCTGAAAGCTATAATGGGCCGTCTATAATAATTGCTTATGCACCATGTATTAGCCATGGAATAAAAGGAGGAATGTCTTTAGCAGCATTAGAAGAAAAGAGAGCTGTACTTTCGGGTTATTGGAATATTTTTAGATATAATCCAAGCCTTAAGAAAGAAGGGAAAAATCCATTTATTTTAGATAGTAAGGCACCGACGATGACTTATCGTGATTTTATTTCAAATGAAGTTAGATATAATTCACTATTAAGATCATCACCTGAACATGCAGAGGAGTTGTTTAGCAAAGCAGAAAATATGGCGCGTAATAAGTATGATGAACTGCTAAAACTTAATAATCTAATGGAATAATTGTGGGTAAAAGAGCGATTTCTGTATAAGAAATCGCTTTATGTTGATTTGATATTGTTAGCTATGTAAAATATAAATAGATAATTTCATTATTAGCAAGAAGGGATAAAAATGGTTTTAGGATTTTCAAAAATAATAAAAAATTTTACAATAATATTATTGACAATGGTTGCTGTAGCTGGACTTCAACAATGCAAGCCTATCAATATAAATGAAAATGAAGAGGAACAAAATGTAACAAACACACGTTGTTGTTGCGATGTGATGAAGGAAGTTTTTAGACATTGTTTCAAAAGTTGCAAGCAAAAGCAGTCGAAGAATAAATCAAGGTTAAAAAGATCAAAATTATATAAAAATTATAATGCTAATCAATTGTTTATTAGCTATGTAGACATATTAGCTAATAAGGATAGTGATATGGATAAAGAGATAAAAGAGATTAGTGATTCTATGGATTTAAGTTTATATGAAATATAAAGCTTTAAAATCCATTTAAATGTTTATGTTTTATTATTCTAAAAAAGTTTATTTTACTTAAATTAATATCAATATTTCCATTTATACCATCAACATGTCCTTGACTAGTATATTGCCAAATAGAATGATAAGCGAATTCAGGAGATGGCTCATAATTATATTGTGATAACCATAGAGGATATTCTTTTAATTCTTCGGGATATAAATTGTTTCTTAACCAATATAAATTTGTATATATCATTACATAGTATCCGGCGTTTTTAACAGTAGAACAGAATGCTTTGCAAATATCTGTTAAGGTTCTTCGGCCAAGTTTAACCATAGAAGGTTCTTCAATATCAAAAACAACAGGATACTCAAGTTTATATCCTTTAATTATGCTTAAGAAAAAATTAGCTTCATTAACAGCATCTCTTGGTGATACAGCGTAACTATAATGATAAGCGCCACATTTAATACCTGCAGCTTTAGCGTTTCTTATATGCTCGTGAAACTTTCTATCGACTTGATTAGGCTCATTTCGGCCAAATCCGGCTCTTATAAATGCAAAGGAAATACCAGACTGCTTTACTCGATGCCAGTTAATATCTCTTTGCCATGATGATACATCAATTCCTTTTTCGATATACTTTGGAGAAGATGTAGGTGATATATAATTACATTGATATGTCGATGATGTATGGGCATATGCTGTGCCTAATACAGGAAATAGCATTATAGAAAATAAGATGATTACTTTTTTAAAGTCTATTAGTTTCATAATTATGCAACACCTTTCTTAAAATAGTAAATTTATCTAAATATATTTTATATTATCATACAATTTTATGAGTTTTGTCAAGAGCATTTTAATTAAATTACAAATGTCTGCATATTATATATCAGAAAATACTTGATTTTATTTTAATATTGTGGTATGTTTATAGTAAATGATTTTAGGTGTATTTGTATAAAAATTGTATAATTTAATGTTGTTTTTATGCACTATGCTTTTAAAATATCTTGCTGTTTAAAAGATTTATCATTTATAGTAAAATGGGGTGGATTTATGGGTTTTTTAAAATCTTTGTTTGGAAATTATAGTAAAAGGGAACTTAAGCGAATTAAACCTATTTGTGATAAAGTTTTAAGTTTAGAGTCTAAATATTTGAATATGTCTGATCAAGAACTTGCTTCACAAACTAATATTTTGAAGGAAAGGTTAGCTAATGGTGAAACGACAGATGATATTTTACCAGACGCTTTCGCTGTTTGTAGAGAAGCTTCCGATAGGGTTTTGGGCATGAGACATTTTCCGGTGCAAGTTATAGGTGGAATAGTGTTGCACCAAGGAAGAATTAGTGAAATGAAAACAGGTGAAGGAAAAACACTGGTTGCGACTTTACCGGCTTATTTAAATGCGCTTACAGGCAAAGGAGTGCATATAGTTACAGTTAATGATTATTTGGCAAAAAGAGACTCTGAATGGATGGGTAAGTTATATAAATTTTTAGGCCTTTCTGTTGGGCTAGTAAGTCATAATGTAGAAAATAAAGATAGAAAAGAGGCATATAACGCCGACATCACTTACGCAACAAATAATGAATTAGGCTTTGACTATCTTAGAGACAACATGGTTATATATAAAGAACAAAAAGTTCAAAGAGGTCATTTCTTTGCAATTGTAGATGAGGTTGACTCTATATTAATAGACGAAGCTAGAACCCCTCTTATAATTTCTGGACAAGGGGATAAATCTACAGAATTATATTCAGTTGCGAACAGATTTGCTCAAAGCTTAAAAATGAAAAAAGTTGCAGAGCTTAACTCTAAAGAAGATAATGATGAGATTTATAAAGATTGTGATTATGTTGTAGATGAAAAGGCTAAAACTGCAACATTGACTCCGTCGGGTGTAAAAAAGGCAGAGGAATTTTTTAATGTTGATAATTTAACAGATTCTGAAAATATAAATTTGCAACATCACATAAATCAGGCAATAAAAGCTATTGGTGTTATGCAAAGAGATATAGATTATGTTGTGAAGGATGGAGAGGTCCTTATTGTAGATGAATTTACTGGAAGGCTTATGTATGGAAGAAGATATAATGAAGGTTTACATCAAGCTATTGAGGCAAAGGAAAATGTAAAAATAGAAAGAGAATCTAAAACATTAGCAACAGTAACATTCCAAAATTACTTTAGACTATATAGTAAACTTTCTGGCATGACTGGTACAGCTATGACAGAAGAGGCAGAATTTAGAGAGATATATAAACTTGATGTAGTTGAAATTCCGCCCAATAAGCCTGTTTTAAGAGAAGATATGCCGGATGCTGTTTATAAAACAGAGAAAGGAAAATTTTTAGCTGTTATAGAAGATATAATTGAAAGTAATAAAAAAGGTCAGCCTGTTCTTGTAGGAACAATATCAATAGAAAAATCTGAATTGTTGTCGTCTATGCTGAAAAAACGAGGAATAAAACATGAGGTCTTGAATGCTAAATATCATGAAAAAGAAGCAGAGATTATTGCGCAAGCAGGAAAAAAGGGTGCAGTTACCATAGCAACAAATATGGCTGGTAGAGGAACAGACATTGTATTGGGCGGTAATGCAGAGTATATGGCTAAATCTGAAATGAAAAAGATGAAATTTTCAGATGAACAAATTGTTGAATCAACAAGCTTTTCAGAGACAGAAGATGAATCTATTTTACAAGCAAGAGAAAAATATAATGAACTTTATGCCAAATATAAGGAAAGTATAAAAGAAGAAGCTGAAGAAGTGAGGAAAGCCGGAGGCTTATTTATAATAGGCACAGAGCGGCATGAATCTAGGCGAATAGATAACCAATTGAGGGGACGTTCCGGCCGACAAGGAGACCCGGGAAAAAGCCGTTTTTATTTATCTTTTGAAGACGACTTAATGCGCTTATTTGGCGGAGATCGCATGAAGCAAAGAATGGAAAAATTAAATGTTGAAGAGAATGTAGCAATTGAAAATAAAATTATTACTAATGCTATTGAAGGAGCACAACGTAAAATAGAAGGAAGAAACTTTGCAATTAGAAAAAATGTTTTACAGTTTGATGATGTCTTGAATCGTCAGCGTGAATTAATTTATGGTCAAAGAGATCAAGTATTAAATGGGGAAAATATAAAAGAACAAATATTAAAAATGGTTTCTCAGACAGTTGTCTCTACTGTTTCAAAATATATTCCTGAGGGTGTTTTAAAAGATGATTGGAATATAGAAGGCTTAAAAGATTATTATCTTGGTTGGTTACTTGATAGCAATGACTTAAGTTACTCAACAGATGAACTTGAAAAGGTTAGTCGTGAAGATATAATTAAGCTGATAACAGATAAGGCTATGGCACTTTATGATACAAGAGAAACTAATATGGGAAAAGAGATTACAAGAGAGCTGGAAAGAGTTGTATTATTGAAAAATGTTGATATACACTGGATGGATCATATAGATGCAATGGAAGAGTTAAAGAGAGGAATTAATCTACGAGCATATGGTCAGCATGATCCTGTTGTTGAGTATCGTTTAGAAGGCTTTGATATGTTTGATGAGATGATAGATGCAATAAGAGAAGATACAGCAAGGATGATGCTTACAGTACAGGTTAAGAGGGACCAAGATGCACCAAAAAGAGAACAAGTAGCAAAACCTACTAGTGCAAGCTTGGAGGGAGAAGAAAATAAAAATAAGACGATTGTAAATAATAATAAAATTGGCAGAAACGATTTATGCCCATGTGGAAGTGGAAAGAAATATAAGAAATGTTGTGGAAAATGATCTTGTTAGTCTTTATAATATAAAGATTTATTAAATTTTTATATTATAATTTTAGGTAATTTTTATTAAAGGGCACTTTAAATTGATCTTTTGTTAGAAAAATGATCTTTATTTAATTACAAAATATAAATATTAGGATAAAATAAAAATGTCAATTAAAGAAGTAAAAAGTTTTTACGAAAAGCTTGCTAATGATGAAGAACTTGTAAAACAGTTAGATGAAATTCAAAACAAAGCTACAGAAGGCTTAGAGATTCCTTTATCGCAAGCCAAAAAAGAGGAGCTAATTAAAGAGATTGTTATTCCATTTGCCAAAGAGCAAGGCTTTGAGTTCTCCATGGAAGACATTAAAGAGTACGAACAATCCATTATTGATCAGTTGGATGATGAACAATTAGAAAGTATTACAGCTGGCGACGGCGTGTGGCATGTGCGCCCTCTCAAAGGAAAAACTGATGGATTAGGCGGTGTTATTTGTAAAGTAGTCGGATTTGGATATGGATTTCTTTCTCCCAATGGTATTTTTAATGATCCTCCTATTAGCAGTATGACAATTTGTATTATTTTAGGGTTTGGAAGTAGTAAAGGAGCTTGTTTTATCCATGGGGATTCTAGTTATACCTAAAAGTAAGTTTTAGACATTTATGAAAAAATTAAGGGTAAAAAGCGGCTTAGTAAATATAATTTAAAAAACTCCGGATTCTTGAAATGAATACGGAGTTTTAATTTTCACATTATGATTTAATTTTTAAAGAAAGAGCTGATATATTGCGTTATTTTCAAAATAATAGTTATTCAAAAATACAACGGCTATCTATAGTGTCAGTTATGGGAGGTATATCATTTATATTAATGTTTATTAGTTTGCCATTTCCTCTATTCCCCTCATTTTTGAAGCTAGACGTATCTGAAGTACCTGCATTATTAGTATCATTTATATTTGGACCTATTTATGGGGTATGTGTTGTTTTGGTAAAAAATATTATTCATTTATTATTTACATCAACAGCAGGAATAGGAGAATTTGCTAATTTTATAATAGGAAGCGCGTTAGTTTTAACATCAGGAATAATATATAAAAAAGTATCGACAAAATTAACATTAGCAATATCATTATTTTTTGGAATTTTATTTATGACAATAGTAGCAGCCTTAATGAACTATTACATATTAATACCTATGTATAATTTTATTTTACCAGTAGAAGCAATATTAAATATATGCAGGTCAATAAATCCAAGAGTTGAAAGCTTATCTGATATAATTATATTTTTTATTGTGCCTTTTAATATTATTAAGGGATGTTTAATATCTGTATTAACATATATTTTATATATAAAATTAAAAGTTTCACATAGAGTTGAAAGATAATGTTTTTAAAAAGCGAATATACAGTTCTATATTTATTGAAATAATTAAAACTGGTTAAAAATAATTAACCAGTTTTTTTACTTTATTGAAGTAACTTTTATTTAAATTATAAAGTTATTCACCAACTAGAATAACACCTCTAGTAGCACCATATCTTGAGGTTGGTAAATTTTCTCGTTTAACTTCTACTCCATTTTTGTAAAATATACGGCATGCCTCAGCGTAGTATCCAGGACTAGACTGTTTTTGAACAATTTTTGTTCCGGGGCTTAAAGAATTGTCGGAGATGTAAATAGCTTCAGGAGCAGGAATAGTTGATGAAATCCAAGATTTTGCCTCTATGGTATCGTAAAAATTTTCTTTAAATCCATATATTTCACATGTTAATGTTTTTCCGGACATATATGCGCCGATGTACATTGGATAATTTGAGTCATTACGTATCTTTAAATCAGTTGTAGGGTAGTTAATGGTAGCATCAAGTCCGACTGGTACGTATGAGGATTTCCATAAGTGGTTAGCTCTTTCGATGATTGACATATTAGCTCTTATAGCAGCTCCATATAAAGTTGTAGAAGTTTGACATATACCACCTCCATATTCTTGAACAATTTTTCCATTTAAAATTGCATCTGCCGGTAAGTATCCTAAGCTTCCGTTTGTGGTATTGCCGGTACTTTCATTGAAAGATAAAGTTGCTCCGGAATTTAACTTTTTATTATTTAGAGCATTTAGCGATAAACGCATGTTATTATTGGCATTTTTATTATTGGTTGAAACGGTGCTAAATGATGCTAGCAACTGTGTTTGTGATATTATGTCTTCAATTTTTAAAGTGGGTTCAATAATTAATGAATCAGGTTCAATTATTCCTACAATTCGCTCTAATTTTAGTATTGAGTTAAGCTTAGCTTTAAGGTCTGAAGCGTTTATAACCAATCCAGATTCACCACTGGCATAGGTGAATTTATTTTCCGATAAACTATTAAAGTTAACAACTCTTGCTTCTTGAACAGGTTTGTCTAGTTCTTGTTTAATATTTGAAACTATGTTGTCTAAATTGCTAGTATCTATTTGAGATGTTATGCTATAATTTTTGTTAAATATTTTAAGCCTTTTTAGCTGAATGTATTGTATAATTTTATTATCACTTTTTCCAAAAAAATATGCATTATCTAGTATTTGGTCTGTATTATAAGTAAAATTGAAATCGTCCTCGTTTAAGTAAAGATCTTTATCGTTAAATTTTATTGTTATATCTATTTTTTGTCTCGATGCTAATTCAGCTTCAGTTAAGCTATCCTTTGCTTCTTGAAAGGTCATGCCTCCAATATCTACTCCGGATATTATAATACCATTTAAAAATTTATTTGTATAATGGTTTGGGGGGAAACCATTTGGCATAGTCGAGAAGTTTTTAATAAAATATATAACGGATAATAGGATTACAATTGAAAGAGTAGATAAAATTATTATAAACTTAGGCCGATGGTAATGCTTATTTTTGTTTTGGTAAGCATTTTCGTCATGTAAGGGAAATTCAATATGCGAGAAACTATATTTATAGTTTTCTGATAATTTTCCAGATGGCTTTATAATTGGTAAAAAATCTGAAAAAATGTAATCTTTGATTGAACCAATGTAGTAGCTTTGGCCTCGGCCTCCTGATACGTCTTCTAGTGGGTCTAATTCTGTCTCGGAATCAATATTTTCATTATCTTTAGTGTTCAAAACTGAATTCACCTCCTACGACAACAAATTGTGAATTATATAGTTATATTATAATATATTTAGAAAAATATTTATATTGACAAATATATAGAAAAAATATATTGTAAATGATTAAATATAATATATAAAAGTATTATATATAATTAAAAGTTGACGTATTACATAGTATGATATTTGTTAATATTTATAATAAATCCAACTTATAAGAAATTGATTTAATTTATATGTATAATATGAAAGTATTATGTTTAAAACTGTTGAATAAAATCTATATAAATGATATTATTAATATGGTTTATATGTTATACTATATGTTTATTATTTGAGTTAAATAACTTCGTTTTATTATTAATATAAGTTTGGGTGAATATATGTCTTTTATTTTAAATAGTAATGAAAAGTTAGAGCATATTGGTAAGGGAGTATATGTTATAGTTTCAGATGAACACACATTTAATACGGATACTTTTTTATTGGCTAATTTTGTGAATTCCCATAAGAACGACTCTATTGTAGAACTTGGAACGGGTTGTGGTGCAATTCCTTTTATATTAAGTGTAAAAAATAAGTTTTCTCATATAACTGCTGTGGAAATTCAAGAATCAGCATATAAAATGTTTTTAAGATCTATTAAATACAATAATTTGGAGAATGTAATAACTGCTATACACTCTGATATGAATGATTTAAATGGGAAGATTGAATTAGATAAGCACGATATAGTAATATGTAATCCACCATATAAATCAATTGGGTCAGGAATACTTAATTCAACTGCATATAAGACAATTGCTAGGCACGAACAAAAATGTAAAATAGAAGATATAACTAATATTGCCTTTAAGTTGTTGAAGTTTGGTGGCAAACTCTATATGTGCAATAGAATGGAACGCTTGTGTGATGTGATTGCTGCAATGAGGGAATCTAGAGTTGAACCTAAAAAATTACAATTCGTGCAACAAAGAAATGGAAAAGCTCCAAAGCTCTTTTTAATAGAAGGAAAAAAAGGTGGAAAGCAAGGGTTAGTTGCGCTTCCAACCTTTTTTATAGAAGATGATAATATGTGTTATTCAAAAGAAATGAAGAAAATATATGATGTATATGGAGATTACAAAAAATGAGTGGTAAATTATTAGTAGTTGGTACACCTATTGGTAACTTGAAAGATATGCCTGAAAGGGCAATACAGGCGTTAAAAGATTGTGATTTTATTGCAGCTGAAGATACAAGAGTAACTTTAAAACTATTAAATCATTTTAATATAAAAAAGCCTATGGTAAGCTATTTTGAACATAATAAAATGCAAAAAGGAGAATTAATTTGTAACCGTATCTTAAAAGGCGAAAACTGTGTACTAGTTTCAGATGCAGGAATGCCTGCAATATCAGATCCAGGGGAAGAATTAGTTAAACAGTGTATCGATATGAACATAAAAATTTCTGTAGTACCAGGTCCAAATGCAGCAGTTTCCGCATTAGCAATTTCTGGCTTGCCAACAGGGCGTTTTACTTTTGAAGGTTTTTTAAGTGTGAATAAAAAAAGAAGGATAGAACATTTAAATGATATAGTTAACGAAAAACGTACTTTGATTTTTTATGAAGCACCACATAAGCTTGCAGCAACGTTGAAGGACTTGCATGAATATTTGGGAAATAGAGAAATAGCTATTGTACGAGAACTAACAAAGATATATGAAGAAATAATTAGAACTACATTATTTGAAGCTTCTTGCAAGTATTCAAATGAAAAAATTAAGGGAGAAATAGTTTTAATAGTAGCAGGAAAAAGCGAAGAGATAGATGAACCCGCATATACTCTTGAACAAGCAAAGGAATTGGCAAAATCTATGCAGAGAGAGGGAGAAGCATTATCTGTCGTTGCTAAAAAGATAGCGAAGTTAACGGGACTAAAGAAAAGGGAGATATATAAAGAACTTTTAAATGAATAGTGCTGTAAAATATAGAATTTTAAATTTTTAAAATTTAAAGGTATAAAACAACCAAATATGCCCAATTATATATATGCAAGTATTAAAGGAGGGCATTTAAATGGATTTAAAAGGTAGCAAGACGGAAGCAAATTTACTTACTGCTTATTCCGGAGAATCTCAGGCAAGAAACAAATATACATTTTTTGCTTCTTACGCCAAAAAAGAAGGATATGAACAAATAGCAGATATATTTAGAAAAACAGCTGATAACGAAAAAGAACATGCTGAAGTATGGTTTGAATATCTTAGAGATAATAAAAAGCCTACAACAGTAGATAGTCTTTTGGAAGCGGCCGAAGCAGAACATTATGAGTGGGCAGATATGTATAAAGAATTTGCAAAAATAGCAGAAGAAGAGGGATTTAAAGAAATAGCAGACAAAATGCAAAGAGTAGCTAAAATTGAAAAGGATCATGAGGAGCGATTTAGAAAATTAATGCAGAATCTAAAAGAAGGCAAGGTATTTACAAGGGATGGAGAAGTAATTTGGGTATGTAGAAATTGTGGTTATATACATGTTGCAAAGCAAGCTCCAAGTGTATGTCCTGTTTGTAAAAAACCTCAAGCATATTTCGAGATTAAGCCAGAGAATTATTAATGTCTATGAAAATAAAAGATGTATATAATAAAACTGCTCGTTAAGTTTATTATATACATCTTTACTTATACAAATTAATATTAAATTTGAACATTTATTTTTTAGTTATATAAGGTTTAAATCGTTTATAAGCTTAGGAATAATATTTTCAAAGTTTACACCGAATCGAGTATCGGTATGTGCTTTTGCTGTTTTTAAGATTGCAGAGTAAGTAAAATCTACAGCAATTTGTGTAGATTCAATAAGCGTAAAGTTGTTTAATAAGCCAGCTAACAAAGCACTCGCGAAAACATCACCAGTACCATGATAACTTCCATCAATCCTATTATTAAATGCATATTCTACAGTTTTTGTAACCTTATCATAGCATGCAGCACCAAGTTTATCATTATCAAACCATACACCTGTAAGTACTATTTTTTCGCAACCAAGAGATGTTAATTCTGTTAATAAAGATTTGATGTAATCTTTTGTATAGGGACCTTGTTTGTATTCTTTGCCTAGCATAAAGCAAGCTTCAGTGATATTTGGAACAATAATATTAGCCTTGGCACAGAGTTTAGACATTCCTTCAACCATTTTATCACTATATATTTTATATAATTCACCATTATCTGCCATGCATGGATCTACCATAATTAATGTATTGCTACTTTTTAGTAAGTCAAATATAGAAGATACAATATCTATTTGCTCATAGGAACCCAAAAATCCAGTATATATAGAATCAAATTTCAAATTTAGTGAATGCCAGTGATTAGCGAATTTAAGCATATCGTTTGTTAAGTCTCTATAAGTAAAACCTTCTATTCCACCGGTGTGAGTAGAAAGAACAGCAGTTGGAATTACAGATGTTTCTATTCCTGCAGCTGAAAGTATAGGCAAGGCTACAGTTAAAGAACACTTACCGAATCCTGAAATATCATGTATTGCAGCGACACGTTTTTGTTGCATTAAAAAAATCAACCCTTTTTAATTCATACTATTAATTTATTGAAAATACAGTTAATATAATACATAAATTTATGAAATTTTATCATCGATTAACATATCAAATGTGAATTTATTTAATTCATTTCTAACGATATCTGATATTGTGTCATAAACATGATATATTTTGCAATATGTATGCTCACAACAATAGTTATCGTTTAAACATCTACTAATAAAATATGGACCTTCAACGGCTTCTATAACCTCTTTTAAAGTAATTTCATTAGGTTTTTTGTTTAATGTGTATCCACCCTTTGAACCTTTATATGATTTTATAATTTTTGATGAAACGAGATTTCTTAAAATTTTTAAAGAAAACCTTAATGGTATTTTTGTGGCATTTGAAATAGTTTTTGCATCTTGAATTTCAGGATGAATAGTTAAACGTTCTATAATTCTAACAGCGTAATCTGCTTCTAGTGTTATATGCAAGAAATATTCACCTCTTAATCAAGAAAGTCCTTTAGTCTTTTGCTTCTGCTAGGATGCCTAAGTTTTCTTAATGCTTTTGCCTCAATTTGTCGAATCCTCTCTCGGGTAACACAAAATTCTTTACCAACTTCTTCTAGAGTTCTAGCACGCCCATCACCAAGGCCAAACCTTAGCCTTAAAACTTTTTCTTCCCGTGGCGTTAATGTATCTAAAACATTTGAAAGTTGTTCTTTTAATAATGTATGAGAAGCAGCATCTGCAGGCGCTGGAGTATCATCGTCGGGAATAAAATCTCCTAAGTGGCTATCTTCTTCTTCACCAATAGGTGTTTCTAGCGAAACAGGTTCTTGTGATACCCTCATAATTTCTCGAACTTTATTAACTGGCAAGTCTAATTCTTCTGCTACTTCTTCAGCTGAAGGCTCGTGACCTGTTGTATGGAGTAACTGACTCGATACCTTTTTTACTTTATTTATTGTTTCTACCATATGGACGGGGATTCTGATGGTACGAGCTTGATCAGCGATGGCTCTGGTTATAGCCTGCCTTATCCACCATGTAGCATAAGTTGAAAATTTAAATCCTTTTGTATAATCAAATTTTTCAACAGCCTTTATAAGCCCTAAATTTCCCTCTTGAATTAAATCAAGGAATTGCATGCCTCTTCCTAAATATCTTTTTGCAATACTAACAACTAGCCTTAAATTTGCTTCTGAAAGTCTTTTTTTAGCTTTTGGATCTCCATCGGATATACGTATAGCTAGATCAATTTCTTCTTCTGGAGTTAGTAAAGGAACCCTACCTATTTCCTTTAAATATACTTTTACTGGGTCGTCAACTGTAGCTGCAGTTTCACCTTCAACAGGTATAGAAGCATCATCTGAATGACTATTATCTAAACTTAGTTCTATGTCACTAAGTGATATTTCATCGCCAAATTCTTCAACAATTTCTATACCGGAAGCTTCAAGAGCATCATAAAGTTTTTCTATTTGTTCAGGGTCAAATTCCATTTCACCCATAGCATCAAAAATTTCTTTTGTAGAAAGTTGCCCTGTGATTTTGCCATGTTCCATTAATTCTTTTACAACCATCTTTTTTTCTTGATTTTGATCAAGTTCCATTTTCTAATCCCCCTATTTTTTTAATTCCTTTAATTTATCAATATATTTTCTTATTTCATCTATACTGGTATTAGCAGCTTCGCTTTCTGTAATTTTATTATTTTCATATAGCATAATATCGATATACTCATCGACTGATTCTTTTAAATTATCGCTAGGAATATACTTAGCCAAAAATTTAGCTATATAGGAGATTTCATCTATTGATAAATCTTGCGATAAATCTGTTAAAGATATTGGTTTATTATCTTTTATGCGTTTCAAAATTTTCTCATATATCATTTTATTAAATTGAGTTAAAAATTTTGATGAAGGTAGTCGATTTTCAATATAAACATATATGTCAGGATTATTCATCAAAAATGCAATTAATGCTTCTTCGGCATGCGCTGCTCTTAGATTTTTATTTCGCTCCGGATTAACCTTTTTTCCATCTTCAAAAATTTTGCTTTGCAAGTCTTTTAGCTGTTTCTTTTCAGATTTTTTCTCACGTTGTTTAATTAGTTTTTCAATTTGTAGCATAATAGAAGATTTTTGCACTTCAATTTCTTCGCTAAGTTTATGTGCATATATTTCACGCTCAAACCTATTATCTATAGAACTCAATAATATGCATGCTTGAGTTAAGTATTTAACTTTTCCTTCGGGGACATCTAAATTAATTTGAGACTTTAATTTATTTAATGAATATTCTATATCATTACAGCATTGTTCTAATAGATTTTTAAATCTAAGAATACCATCTTTTCCGTTAGATCTAATAAATTCATCTGGATCTTTGCCTTTAGGTATTGTTAAAACTTTTATACTTACACCAGAACCCCTAAATAATTCGATAGCGCGTTTTGTAGCTTTTTGACCAGCTTCATCAGAGTCATAAGCTATAACAACCTCATTAGAATATCTGGATATTAGTTTTACCTGTTCTTGCGTTAAAGAAGTTCCAAGAGTAGCAACAGAATTTTCGAATCCAGCCTGATGTAAAGATATGACATCCATATATCCCTCAGAAAGTATTAAGCGTTTGCTACAATTATTTTTAGCAAAGTTTAAGGCAAATAAATTTGAGTTTTTCTTGAATGAAGGGGTATCTGAAGTATTTAAGTATTTGGGTTTGCCATCTCCCATTATTCTGCCACCGAAAGCAATGACATTACCTCTTAAATCTATAATAGGAAACATAACACGATTAAAAAATCTGTCGAAAGGAACTCCACTTTTACCCTTAAATGCTAAATTTGCTTGGACAATCTCAAAATCAGTATAACCCTTTTTTCTTAAATAATTTACCAGAGCAAACCTATTATTTGGCGAAAACCCTAATCCAAAATGCTTTATTGTAGAATAAGTCAAACCTCTTTTATATAAATAATCAAGAGCATCTTTACCATCTGCAGAAAAAAGCATATTATGATAAAATTTTGCGGTATCGCGATTTGCTTCATATATTCTTAATCTTAATTTATTAAAACTGTCATCATAATTACTTTCAGGTAATGATAAACCTATTTTTTGAGAAATAAATTTAACAGATTCTATGTAATCTAAATTTTCAATCATTCTTATAAATGTGATAACATCTCCACCAGCTCCGCAACCGAAACAATAAAAGGAACCACTTTCTGGATAAACATAAAATGAGGGAGTTTTTTCATTATGAAAAGGACAAGTAGCAACTAATGTTTTGCCCTGTCTTTTAAGATTAACATAGTTTGATACAATGTCTTCTATGTTACATCTAAGTTTTAATTCCTGTAAAAAAGAATCAGGCAATAGCATATTAAAGTTCAACCCCTTCTAAGTAAAAGAAAATTAATAGTTATTTTGTTATCATAGGTTCCAAGGTTTGGGAATATATATAGATTCAAAGGTTTGTATAGCAAATAGGTCTGTCATGCCGGAAATATAATCACAAACAGCTTTGTCAATACCTTCTTCTAAAGCAATTTTTTGCATATCTGGTGGCATTTTTTTATAATTAATCTTAAAATAATTAAATAGATATTCAATTAATTTTGGAACTTTTTTTTCTTCAGCTTTAGCATAATTATTATGATAAATATTCTCACACATAAATTTATATAAATCATCAAATGCATTTTGTATATCATTGTCCATCTTTAATGTTCCATTATTACTATTGTTAATTAATGATTGAATTAAATTTCCAATAAAATCTGAGTGACTAACACCTAGTAATTCTTTAATATCTTTTGGAATATCAAATGGAGACAGTATTCCGGCACGAATAGCATCATCTATATCATGATTTAAGTAGGCTATTCGGTCAGAAAGCCTAACAACTTGGCCTTCCATTGTATATGGTTGAGGACCTTTTGTATGGCATAATATTCCATCGCAGACTTCTAATGTTAAATTTAGGCCTTTACCGTCTCGTTCAAGTTTATCAATAATTCGTATACTTTGTTCGTAATGCTTAAATCCACATAATGATATATTATTTAATGCATTTTCACCGGCATGACCAAATGGAGAATGGCCTAAATCATGCCCAAGTGCAATAGCTTCAGTTAAGTCTTCATTTAGAAGCATAGCACGAGATATAGTTCTAGCAATTTGAGAAACCTCTAAGGTATGAGTAAGCCTAGTGCGATAGTGATCACCTTTTGGAGATAGAAATACTTGAGTTTTATGTTTTAGCCTTCTAAATGATTTACAATGTATTATCCTATCTCGATCTTGTTGATATACTGTACGAAAATTGCATTTATTTTCATGAATTTTTCTTCCTAAGCTTTTTGAAGAGAGTGCTGCATAGCAAGACAGAATATTTTTTTCTATTTGTTCAGTTCGTTCTCTAACAGTCATGTTAACACCACCTCATAACATAGCACTGTATTGTGTTTTAGATTTAATAGTTTTATCGAGGGGATACTAAATAATTTCAAATGATTCCTCAAGAAATATAATATCTAAATTCCCGCAAGTGATGTCATTAAGGGAGTCTTTTAAACTACTAAACTTATCACTTTCTATATAGAATATAATTTTAACACTGTCTGAATAATTGACATTTTTAATTACACCTTTATGAGATAATATAGAAGATGTAATTTTTCCATAAGAATCATAGCTACAATTAAGTTTAAAATTTTTACAAAATGATTTTTTTATTATAGTTGATGAATTAATAGCAAGTTTAGCAGCATATGAATAACATCTTACTAAACCACCAGTACCTAATAAGATACCTCCAAAATATCTTGTTACAACGATTACAACATTAGTTAGCTCATTTTTATTTATTATTTCCATAATAGGCATTCCCGCAGTTCCTTGGGGTTCTCCGTCATCAGAAAATCTAGAAATTGAATTTTCTTTTATAGAGTAGGCATATGCGTTGTGTTTGGCATTCCAGTGCTCTGATTTTATTTTTTTAATAAAATCGATAGCTTCATCTTCCGATTCTACGGGATTAATATAGCCTATAAATTTAGAACGCTTTTCGGTAAACTCACATGAAGCTTTATTTTTAACAGTGTTATATGAAATCAATACACACTCCCCCATGTATAACAAATAGGCGGCGCAATATCTGCACCGCCATATAACACAACTAACAGCCTATTGCACTACTTGTTTTCAATGCCATAGCGCTTTTTGAATCTATCGACACGTCCCCCGGTATCAACGAGTTTTTGCTTACCAGTGAAGAAAGGGTGGCACTTAGAACATATTTCAACACGGATATTTTCTTTTGTAGAAGAAGTTTCTATTACATTTCCACAAGCACAAGTAATAGTAGTATTTTTATAATTAGGATGTATATTCTCTTTCATCGTTTTCACCTCTTTCACTGAAACCATAACAATAGTATAACTATTATACCACTATAATTAATTTAATGCAATACCCAAAATATTACAATTTGCGTTTTTTAATAAAATTGCATTATATTTATAGACATAGATATTTTTTAGGTGAAAATGATGGGGAAATAGTACAAATTTACTTATAGCACTATTTATAAAGATGTTTGAGCAGACATATAATAATAGTATTCTTCTAGACACATGTTTAGTTCCCGCATCTTTTTAGCATTATCTATTCCAACATATCTGTAGTAAGATGGATTAAATTTAACTGTGGTTTTATGTTCCTTATTTTTGGGATATCTTAATATAAACCCGTATTCTACACAATGTTTATTAAGCCATTTGTATTCATTTCCATACCTATCAGAATTGCGTGTGTGGTTATAATTGTTAGGAATAAGGCTCACAGATAATCCAGTTTGTGCTTCACTTTTACCTCCGGGTAGAACGCTTTTTTCAGCTTCAGCTTGTGCTCTCACCTTGGAAAACCCACCCGTTTTAATTAATTCTTCGACTTTACTATTGAAAAGTTTGTTTTGCTCATCGGCAGATATATAGCCATCGCACACTTCTAAAGATATGCCGTTTTTTTGTGCATCTTTTATCATATTATTTAGATTTTCTACTATAATTTCATCACATTGTATTTTATCGAATTCAGTTAAATTTACTTTGTAATTTACAGGTAACTGATGGTTTAAGTTACAAATAACTAATAACTTATTAATTTCATTTTTAGAGTTATATGAACTATTAATATTTTCTTTAATAATTACCTTACTAGGCATAGGACTATAAGAATTATGTATGTTTTGAGTTCTAACAATGGGTATGGAAATGCCTAAAATCAGAGTGACTGAAATGACAATAGTAAAGACAAATTTTAATATTTTAAGCTTATTTATTCTACGAAATTTTATTGGTATGTTTCTTTTTATTTTTTTATCATTTAAATTTAAAGTATTATTAAGCATATTTACATTTCCTTTTATATAATTTAGTTAATATATTTTTATTTTAAAATATCAAAATAATTTTACTACATTATACTATAAAATTCAACAAAAATTTTTTATTTAATCTTTTTTAAAATAATTTGAAAATAAGTGATTATTGTTGTATCTTATATAGTTAAGGATATAAATATTTTTATGGAGGCATATAAATGAGGAAAACTAAAATTATTTGTACATTAGGACCATCGACTGATAGTGAAGATACCTTAAGGCAATTGATTATTAAAGGTATGGATGTAGCAAGAATCAATATGTCTCATCAAGACCAACAATCTCAAAAAAAGAGAATAGAATCTTTAAAAAAGCTAAGAAAAGAATTAGACATACCTGTAGCATTACTTTTAGATACAAAAGGCCCAGAAATTCGGACAGGTAAATTTGGTGATGCAAAGGTTACATTAGAAAAAGGGCAAAGATTTATTTTAACTACAAAAGATGTATTAGGAAATAGCGAAATGTGCAGTATTACGTTTAAAGGCCTACCAAGGGATGTTAAAAAGGGTTCGAAAATTTTGATAGATGATGGTTTAATAGAATTAAATGTTGAGGAAGTTACAGATACAGATATAATATGTATTGTTTTAAATGGAGGAGAATTATCGTCTAACAAAGGTATAAATATTCCAAATACTTCTATTTCATTGCCATTTTTAGGCGAAAAAGATTGTAGTGATATAAAATTTGCAGTTGAACAAGACTTTGACTTTATAGCTGCATCATTTACACGTTCTGCTGACGATATAATGATGTTAAGATCTGAATTATCTAAAAATAATTGTAAAAATATAAAAATTATTGCAAAAATTGAAAATGCAGAAGGTGTTAGAAATATAAATGATATTATAGAATTATCCGATGGGATTATGGTGGCAAGGGGAGATTTAGGGGTAGAAATACCATTAGAAGATATACCAATAATACAAAAGGATTTAATACAAAGGGTAAATAATGAAGGAAAGCAAGTAATTATAGCTACTCAAATGCTAGATTCCATGATAAAAAATCCTCGGCCAACAAGGGCAGAATGTACAGATGTGGCAAATGCCATATATGATGGTACAAGTGCAATAATGCTTTCCGGGGAAACAGCGGCAGGAGACTACCCAATAGAAGCTGTTTCGACAATGGCTAAAATAGCAGAACGAACAGAAAAGGATATAGATTATGTGAAAAGATTTAAGAAAAAAGATATGATGAACAAACCAAATGTTACATCTGCGATATCTAGGGCGACTTGTACTATTGCTCATGATTTAAATGCAAAGGCTATTATAACAGTATCTATTTCAGGAAGAACAGCAAGGATGGTTTCAAAATATAGGCCTAAATGCCCGATAGTTGCAGGAACAAAAGATCCAAAGGTTCAGAGGCAGATGAACCTACTTTGGGGGGTTACTCCGATTTTAATTGAAAATAAAAAAAACACAGATGATTTATTAGATCACATTATTGATATGTCTGAGGCGCACAACCTGGTTGAAAGTGGAGATTTGGTTGTTATTACTACAGGGGTGCCGTTAGGAGTATCTGGTACAACAAATCTTGTTAAAGCTCACCTTGTTGGTAATGTGTTAGTATCTGGAACTAGCATTAATGTGAGCGATAAAACTATTTATGGTAATGTTTGTGTTTGTGAAGATGTAAATGATGTAGAAGACAAATTTAAGCCTGGTGATATACTGGTTATTCACCAAACAACAAACGCAATTCTTGATGCAATAAAAATTTCTTCTGGAATAGTAGTTGAGGTGCCTGGGCTAAACTCCCATGCAGCGGTGGTTGGGTTAGCTCTTAATAAACCTACAATTATAGGGGCAGAGAATGCAACTAAACTGCTAAAAAGCGGAACAACTGTTATGCTGGATCCCAAAAGAGGCATTGTATTTAGTGGTGTAAAATAAATTGTTATTATCTGTATAAATTTATATTATATATAAATAGTTGAAAATCTATTGACATTTATTTGTTTTACATCTATTATTTTTATGCTGACTTTTAATATAGATACATTTTAATTGTTGAAATTTAACAAAAATATTTCTACATATTCCTTCATTAGTGTGAAGATTTAATGTAGAATTTGTTGGGAATTTTAGGCTATTATTTACCGGGTTATAAATGTTGAAGAAAGGGGATGTGTAAATGGCAGATAACAAAATAATCGTACTAAAAGATATTTCTGTTTCTTTTGACTCTGAAGTTATATTAAATAATTTAAATCTCTATATAAAGGATGGAGAATTTGTAACTTTTTTAGGACCTTCAGGGTGTGGAAAAACAACAACCCTTAGAATTATTGGAGGATTTGTTACTCCAGATAAAGGGGATGTTTTATTTAATACTAAAAAAATAAATAATCTTCCTCCTCATAAAAGAGAAGTAAATACAATATTCCAAAAGTATGCATTGTTCCCCCATCTTAATGTATATGAAAATGTAGCCTTTGGAATGAGAGTTCAGAAAAAAGGTGAAAACGAGATAAGAAATACAGTTCACGAAATGCTTAAAATGGTTAACCTTAGCGGATATGAAAACAGAAATGTAAATTCATTATCTGGAGGGCAACAGCAAAGAATAGCTATTGCAAGGGCGCTTGCAAACAGACCAAAAGTTTTACTATTAGATGAACCGCTTGGAGCACTTGACTTGAAACTAAGGAAAGATATGCAAGTTGAATTAAAAAATATTCAGCAAAAAACTGGAATAACATTTATATTTGTTACTCACGATCAGGAAGAAGCCTTGTCTATGTCTGATACAGTTGTTGTTATGGATAAAGGAGAAATTCAGCAAGTTGGAACCCCTTTAGATATTTACAATGAACCTAAAAATGCTTTTGTTGCAGATTTTATAGGTGAAAGTAATATACTAGATGGCATAATGCATGAAAACTATCTTGTTGAATTTGCTGGGAAAAAGTTTGATTGTTTAGATTGTGGTTTTGGAAAAATGGAACCTGTTGATGTCGTGATACGTCCTGAAGACATAGAAGTAGTTGAACCAGAAAAAGGCCACATTTGCGGATTAGTTACATCTGTAACATTTAAAGGTGTGCATTATGAAATTATAGTTGATGTTAATGGGTTTAAATGGATGATTCAATCTACAGAAGTTCAAAATCCAGGAGATAAAATAGGAATGATTTTACAGCCAGATGATATACATATAATGAAAAAATCTAAATATTCAGGAGCTTTTGGAGATTATAGTGCATTTAGTGATGAAATGTATGAGGAACAACATAATAAGCCTATAACGGAGGAAGAATAATGAAATCAAAATCAATCAATATTCCGTATATATTGTGGATAGGTATTTTTATTGTTGTTCCTTTGATATTAGTATTATTGTTTGCATTTACAGATTCAAGTGGGAATTTTACAATAGAAAATATTATTAATGTTGGAAATTATGCTTCAGTTTTTGTAAGATCAATATGGCTTGGTTTAATAGCAACAGTAATATGTGTCATTTTAGGATATCCTATGGCATATGCGCTTTCAAAAATAGCTCCTAATATGCAGGAATTTATGATAGTTCTTTTAATGCTTCCTATGTGGATGAACTTTTTACTTAGGACTTATGCCTGGATGACAATATTAGAGAATAATGGCCTTTTAAACAGGCTATTGATGTTTATAGGAATAGGCCAAGTCAATTTGATAAATACCTCGGGAGCGGTTGTTTTAGGAATGGTTTATAATTTTTTGCCGTATATGATTTTACCAATATATACAATAATATCTAGGATTGATAATAGAATCATAGAGGCTGCACAGGATTTAGGAGCTAGCAGAAGAAAAGTTTTTTCGAAAATAATATTGCCATTATCTATTCCGGGCGTTATATCGGGAATTACAATGGTATTTGTTCCAGCAGTGAGCACATTTATTATATCTAAGATGCTTGGGGGCGGCGCTAATATTCTTATTGGAGATTTAATCGAAATGCAATTTTTAGGCAGCTCATATAATCCCAATCTCGGATCGGCAATATCACTGGTGTTAATGATACTTATAATGATATGTATGGGAATAATGAATCAATTTGATCATGAAGACAACAGCATGGGGGGAATGATAATATGAAAGCATTATCAAAAATTTATATTTTTATAATTTTTTTCTTTTTATATGTTCCTATTGCTGTATTAGTATTTTTTTCATTTAACAATTCTAAGAGTAGATCTGTCTGGTCAGGATTTACTCTTAAATGGTATTATAGACTATTTCAAAATCAACAAATTTTATCTGCCTTGTCGAATACTATAATAATTGCGATTGTGTCTTCATTGTTAGCGACTATTATAGGGACAATGGCGGCAGTTGGAATTATGAATATGAACAAGCTTGTTAAAAAGACTGTAATGAATATAACAAATTTGCCGATGGTCAATCCGGAAATAGTAACAGGAGTTTCATTAATGCTATTATTTGTTTTTATTTATAATAAGTTTGGAATTTTAAAACCTGGGATGGCTACCTTAATATTAGCGCATACAACATTTTGTTTACCGTATGTTATTTTATCAGTTATGCCTAAATTGAGGCTGATGGATGTAAGTTTATATGAAGCAGCTCAAGACCTTGGATGCGCACCTGCTGTGGCATTTGGCAAAGCTGTAATACCTCAGGTTATGCCTGGAATACTTTCTGGAATGATGATGGCATTTACATTATCAATAGATGATTTTGTGATTAGTTATTTTACTAGTGGGAATACTCAAACGTTACCGATAGTTATTTATTCAATGACAAGGAAAATTGTAAGCCCCGAAATAAATGCACTCTCTACAATGCTATTTGTGGTAGTTTTATCGTTGCTTTTAATAGTTAATTTTAAGCAAATTAAAGAGATATCTAAAAGGAAAGCTACTACTCCTACAAAGGGGGTAAATGCGAATTGATAAGAAGGTTGACTTGTTTATTTATATCTACATTATTTATAATTATATTACCTTTTATATTTTGCATAAATTGCGAAGCAAAATCTTCAAGGACTACAATTAATGTATACAATTGGGGTGAATATATATCAAATGGAGTTGATGGAACGTTAGACATAAATAAAGAATTTACTAAGAAAACAGGAATAGAAGTAAATTACACGACATTTCAAAGTAATGAGGAGATGTTTGCAAAGTTATCTAGTGGTGGAGCAGACTATGATGTGATAATACCATCAGATTATATGATAGGAAGGCTTATAGAAAATAATATGTTGCAAAAATTAGATTTCTCAAAGCTTTCAAATTATGGTTTGATAGATGACAAATTCAAGAATTTATCTTATGACCCAAATAATGAATATTCTGTTCCATATACATGGGGATTAGTGGGTATTTTTTATAATAAGAAAATGGTTTCAGAGCCAGAACAAGAGATTTCTTGGGACATCTTATGGGAACCAAAGTATGCAGAAAAAATACTTATGTTTGATAATGCTAGAGACGCCTTTAATATTTCTTTGATAAGACAAGGTAAATCAATAAATAGCACAAATAAAAATGATTGGTATGGTGCAGGAGAGGATTTAAAAAATCAAAAACCATTGGTACAAGCTTATGTGATGGATCAAATATTTGACAAAATGGGAAATGAAGAAGCTGCACTAGCACCATATTATGCAGGAGATGCTCCTCTTTTAATGCGGAGTAACTCTAATATAGGATTTGTTATCCCAAAACAAGGTACAATGATGTTTGTAGATGCTATGTGTATTCCAATTGGTTCTAAACATCCTACAGAAGCACACCAATATATAGACTTTATGTGCAGCACAGAAATTGCAAAAGCTAATATAGAATATATAGGGTATTCGACTCCGCAAAAAGAGGTTAAGGAATTACTAGATCCAGAAATATCTCAAAATGATATTTATTATCCACCCGAGGAATCCTTTAAAAATATTGAGGCAATAAAAAATTTGCCAAATGAAATAAATATACTTTTAGATAGTCTTTGGATAGAAGTAAAAACAGGTAAATCAGGTGGATTAGTACAGTTAGTTATTGTTTTATTAATATTTATAGCAATATATGTTTTCGTTTTATTGAATAAAAGAAAGTTAAACAAAGGGTTAAAATAGTTTAAAAGTTATTGAAGTTTTTACAATATAGGTTTATAATTAAAAGTAGTTATGTTAATATAAAAATAAATTTGAATTTTAAGAGGCGATGGTATGATAAAGGTAAATCTTAATGGAGAGACTGTTAAGGAATATAATATAGGTATTACTATTGCAGATATAGCAAAATCTTTGGGGCCTGGTCTTTATAAATCGGCATGTGCAGGAAACTTAGATGGCAAGGTTGTAGATTTAAGGACAGCGCTCACGGCGGACTGTAGCCTAAAAATATTAACTTTTGATGATGCAGATGGGAAAAAAGCTTATTGGCATACTACTTCACATATAATGGCACAAGCTGTTCAAAGATTATTTCCTAATGTAAAATTAGCGATAGGCCCGGCAATAGAAAGAGGTTTTTACTATGACTTTGACCTCGAAGAACCTATAGCTCAGGAAGAACTTAAGAAAATTGAAGATGAAATGAAAAAAATTATAAATGAAAATTTAAATATCGAAAAATTTGAACTTGATGTTAATGAAGCTATAAAATTAATGTCTGAGACTAATCAGAAATATAAAATAGAATTAATAAATGAGCATAATAATAAAGGTGAAAAAATTTCATTTTATAAACAAGGAGATTTTGTAGATCTTTGTGCAGGTCCACATCTTTTATCTACAGGATGTGTTAAGTCATTTAAATTAACTAGCTGCACAGGTGCATATTGGAGAGGCGATTCCAAAAATAAAATGCTTCAACGCATATATGGAATTTCATTTCCAAAGCAATCAATGCTAAACGAATATTTAGAAGCAGTTGAAGAGGCTAAAAAAAGAGATCATAATAAAATAGGAAGGGAATTGGGTTTTTTTACAACAGTAGACTATATTGGTCAGGGATTGCCTATATTAATGCCTAAAGGCGCTAGAGTTATTCAAATCCTTCAGAGGTTTGTTGAGGATGAAGAAGAAAAAAGAGGGTATCTTTTAACAAAAACCCCATTTATAGCCAAGAGTGATTTATATAAAATATCTGGACATTGGGATCATTATAGAGAAGGAATGTTTATTTTAGGCGATGAAGATAAAGGCGAAGAAATATTTGCACTAAGGCCAATGACTTGCCCATTCCAATTTCAAACTTACTTAGCTAAGCAAAGAAGTTATCGAGAGCTCCCAATGAGATTAAACGAAACTTCTACATTGTTTAGAAATGAATCTAGTGGAGAAATGCATGGGTTAATTAGAGTGCGTCAATTTACAATTTCAGAAGGTCACATAGCTTGTACACCAGAACAATTAGACGGAGAAGTAAAAGGATGCGTGGAATTAGCAAACTTTATGCTTAAAACATTAGGACTAGACAAAGATGTAACATACAGATTTTCTAAATGGGATAAAAATAATAAAGATAAATACATTGGAACCGAAGAAGAGTGGGATAATGTTCAAAATAAAATGCGAGAAATACTAGATGGATTAAATTTAGATTATGTAGAGGTAGATGGAGAAGCCGCATTTTATGGCCCTAAACTTGATATACAAATAAAGAATGTTTATGGTAAAGAAGATACATTAATCACAGTTCAGGTTGATTTTCAATTAGCAGAACGATTTGGGATGATGTATATTGATGCAGATGGACAAAAGAAATACCCGTATGTAGTGCATAGAACATCATTAGGATGCTATGAGAGGACACTTGCGTTATTGCTTGAAAAATATGCAGGAGCATTACCGGCATGGCTAATGCCAGAGCAAGTTCGGGTACTTCCAATAAGCGATAGATTACACAAAGAAGCGTTGTCGATTACAGAAAAATTAAAAAAAGCCGGAATAAGAGTAACTTGTGACACACGAAGTGAAAAAGTAGGTTATAAGATAAGAGAAGCTCAACTTGAGAAAATACCATATATGCTTGTTATTGGAGATAAGGAAATTGAAGATAATACAGTTTCAGTGAGAAGCAGAAAAACTGGTAGTGTGGAATCGATGAATTTAGATGAGTTTATAAAGATTATATTAGATAAAATATCAACAAAATCTATTGACTAATTAAAATATTAACATGTGAAGAGAAAAATCAGGAATAGCTTTTGCTATCCCTGATTTTTAAATGTATATTTATTTGACATAAGTTTATTTAAAAATAAAAAATTTTTATATATAATGGAGCATTATAGTATTAATTTTGTTATCACATTGATTTTTGTAGATATAAGAATTAATATTATATATGAGAAAAGGATGGTAAAATTGAAAAATACAGTGATAGTAATAGGAGCTGGTCCGGCTGGAATGATGGCTGCAGGTACAGCAGCGTCTAAGGGCAGCAAGGTTATATTAATAGAAAAAAATAATAGAGTTGGAAGGAAATTAATGATTACCGGAAAGGGCAGATGTAATATAACGAACAATTGCAATACAAATGAGTTTATTGAATCTGTTACAGCCAATTCCAAATTTTTATATAGTGCTATCAATAAGTTTAATTGTCAGGATACTATGTTATTTTTTGAAAACAATGGGTTAAAGTTAAAGGTTGAAAGAGGAAACAGAGTATTTCCTGAATCAGACAGAGCCATGGATGTGGTTAATGCATTGCATAGATTTTGCATTAGCAATAATGTAAATATAATTAATAAGAGAGTTTTAGATATAGTTGTTGATAAAGGTAGTATAAAGGGTGTTTTGCTTGATAGAGGCGAAAAATTGTTTGGCGACAAAGTAATAATTGCTTGTGGAGGCATGTCATATCCTGTAACTGGTTCAAATGGGGACGGTTATGCATTAGCCCAAAAAGCGGGACATGAAATAATTGAACCAAAACCTTCACTTGTACCATTAATATCTAAAGATAAGTGGTGTAAAGACTTACAAGGGTTGTCTTTAAAAAATGTTTCTATAAAAGTTAAAGCAAACAATAAAGTAATTTATGAAGACTTTGGTGAAATGCTGTTCACTCATTTTGGATTATCGGGTCCTATAATATTAAGTGCAAGTGCACATATGAGGGGTATTCCTAAAATAAGCTATAATATAGTGATTGATTTAAAGCCAGCGCTCACAGAGGAAAAGTTAGATGCAAGGATACAAAGAGATTTTTCTAAATTTAGCAATAAAGCACTTGTAAATGCTTTGTCGGAATTGTTGCCAAGAAAAATGATTCCGGTAGTTATTAAATTACTGAAAATTGATCCCTACATAAAATGTAATCAAATTACAAAGGAAAATAGAAAAAAACTTGTCTTGTTGCTTAAAAATTTTGTTGTACAAATAGATGATTTTAGAGGTATAGAAGAGGCTATCGTAACTTCTGGGGGAGTAAACACATCAGAAATATCTCCCAAAACTATGGAATCTAAGTTATTAAGAAACCTATATTTTGCTGGAGAAGTAATTGATGTTGATGCGTATACAGGTGGCTTTAATTTGCAGATAGCATTTTCGACAGGGTATCTCTCGGGCATATCAGCATCGGAAAGGAGGTAATTGTGTGGTTTCAGTAGCAATAGATGGTCCAGCAGGTGCAGGCAAAAGCACAATCGCTAAAGCAGTTTCAGAGAGACTTGGTTTTACATATGTTGATACTGGTGCATTATATAGAGCAATAGGGTTACATATGTTAAATTTGGGAATAGATTTAAAAAATGATGAACTTATTTGTTCTGCTTTATCAGGTTTAAAAATAAATTTAATTTTTAAAGATGGAGTTCAACAAGTTATATTATGTGGGGAAGATGTTAGTGATTTAATAAGGACACCAAGTGTTTCTATGGCAGCATCGCAAATTTCTCAAAATCAAGAAGTTCGAAAGTTTTTACTTAACTTACAAAGAGAAATAGCATTAAAAAGCAACGTTTTGATGGACGGTAGAGATATTGGAACAGTAGTTTTGCCCAATGCAGATGTAAAAATATTTTTAACAGCTTCAGCTGAAGCTAGAGCGAGAAGACGCTATGAAGAGCTAATTAAAAAAGGTATAAAAGATTCATATGAAAAAGTATTAAGCGACATAAAGCTTAGGGATTATTATGATTCACATAGGGAGATAGCGCCGCTAATTCCTGCAAAGGATTCGGTAATTATAGATACTACAAAATATACATTAGAAGAATCTATAGATAAAATAGAAAATGTAATTAAGGAGAGATTGGTATGAAACAAAAAAGATGGTTTTATGAATTAATTAGAATAATAATTAAACCATTTGTAAGATTGCTGTTTAGATACGAAGTTTATAATAAAGACTCAATACCTCAAGAGGGGAAATTTATTCTTTGTTCAAATCATATTTCTATTATCGATCCAGTATTATTAATTGTTACTCAAAAAAGAAGAATTTGTTTTATGGCAAAAAGCGAATTATTTAAAAATAAAATTTTTGCATCTGTATTGTACGCAATGGGTGTTTTTCCAATTAATAGAGGAAAAGCGGACTTAAATTCTTTAAATGAGGCTGAGAATATAGTCAATGATAATAGAGTATTGGGAATATTTTTAGAAGGGACTCGCTCTAAAACAGGAGAATTTTTAAGACCTAAGCCTGGTGTTGCAGCAATATCATATAATACTAATACTCCTGTTATTCCGGTATGCATAACAAGCAAAGACTTTGGCAGAGTTAGGCCGTTAAAAAAAATAATTATAGCATATGGTGAACCAATAATGCCGGAAAGTTTAGAAATATACGAAGGTAAGGGTACAGAAATAAGAAATGCAAGTAGAAAGATTATGAATGAAATAAAGAAGTTACGCGAACAAACAGCAGGTGCATATTGTGTTAATGATTGTATGTATGGAGGAAATAATAATTGATTATAACAGTTGCAAATGAAGCAGGTTTTTGTTTTGGAGTAAATAGAGCAGTAGAAAAAGTATATAGTCTGTTAGATAAATGTAAAAAAGTCTATACATTAGGTCCTATTATACATAATCCTCAAATTGTCTCAGAGCTGTTTGAAAGAGGAGTCAAGGTTATTGAAAATCCTGAAAATGTAGAAGATGGAGCTACTTTAGTTATACGATCACATGGAGTTGCAAGGGAAGTAATAGATAAAATAAAATCGTTGAAAATAGACTATGTAGACTGTACGTGCCCATTTGTTGCTAAGATTCACAGAATAGTAGAAAATGTAAATAAAAATGATATAATTTTAATTGCTGGAAATGAAACACATCCTGAGGTTAAAGGAATAATAGGTCATTGTAACAGTAGTTATTATGTGTTTAATGATTCAAAATCACTAAAAAATCTTTTACAGAAAAATGAGAATATATGTAAAAATAATATTGTAGTAGTTTCTCAAACAACATTTGATATAAAAGAGTGGAATTTTTGTTTAAAAATATTGAAAAAAGACTGTACAAAGATAAAAATTTGTGATACAATATGTAATGCGACGTCAAATAGACAACAAGAAGCTCAAAAAATAGCAAAAAATTCAGAGCTAATGATTGTCATTGGTGGTAGGCATAGCTCAAATACAGCAAAGCTTAGGGACTTATGTAAGCAATATTGCGATACATATTTAATAGAGACACCCGAAGAGTTGCCGATGTCTGCAATAAAAACAGCATCAAAAGTAGGAGTTACTGCAGGAGCATCAACGCCGTCGAGTATTATAAAGGAGGTACTGCGTAGCATGGCAGATACAGTTAATAATAATTTTGAAGAAGAAGAAATAAACTTTGAACAAATGCTGGAGGAATCTCTTAAAAATTTAAATACAGATGACAAGGTGCATGGTGTAGTTGTTGGAATTTCTCCTACTGAAGCTTATGTAGATGTTGGAAGAAAACAATCTGGGTTTATACCTTTGGCTGAAATGTCCGATGATCCAAATGCTAAAATGGAAGATTTAGTAAAAGTTGGAGATGAACTTGAACTTTTGATTATGAGGACTAACGACCAAGAAGGCACAATTATGCTATCTAAAAAACGTATAGATGCAATGAAAGGTTTAGAAAAAATAGCAGAATCTTATGAAAAGAATGAAGCTTTGTCTGGAGTTGTCGTTAATATAATAAAAGGTGGATTAATAGCTGTCTCTAATGGAGTTAAAATATTTATTCCGGCGTCTTTATCTGGAGTTCAAAGAGGCGAAAAGTTGGAAGATTTATTAGGAAAAGAGATAAAATTTAAAATTATAGAATTGAATAAAGGAAAAAGAAGAGTAGTTGGCTCTGTGAAGCAAATTCAAAAGGAAGAAAAAGAAATTCTTAAACAAAAATTTTGGGAAACAGTGGAAGTTGGTCAGAAATTTGTTGGAAAAGTCAAAACCTTAACTGATTATGGTGCATTCGTTGATCTTGGCGGAGTTGATGGAATGATTCATATTTCAGAACTTTCTTGGTCTAGAATTAAACATCCATCAGAAGTAGTTAATGTTGGTGATACTGTAGAAGTTTATGTTAAAGATATAGATAAACAAAGATCTAAAATTTCGCTTGGATACAAAAGAACAGAAGATAATCCTTGGGAAATATTGAAGAGAGATTATAAAATAGGAGACAAAATAGAAGTACAAATTGCCGGTATGACTAACTTTGGTGCATTTGCGAGAATTCTTCCGGGGATAGATGGATTAATTCATATATCTCAGATATCCAACAAGAGGATAGAAAAACCGCAAGATGTTCTTTCAGTTGGGGATAAAGTAATGGCAAAAATTATAGATATAGATTTAGAAAAAAAGAGAATTAGTTTATCGATAAGGGAATTATTGGATTCTGAGCATAATGAAGAATTAAAAAAGGAAAATGAAGTTACTAAGGAATTAGAAAAAGAGGAGAAAAAAAAAGAGAAAAAGCCTGCGAAAAGAACTAGAAAGAAAAAAGAAGAAACTGATTCTGAGGATGCAGAGGCAAAGGATTCGGAAGGTGAAGATAGTTCTACTGAAAAGAAAAAGCCAAGAGCTAAACGTAAATCTGAAGACACAGAAGCTCCTGAAAAATAGTATTAATATGGATTTATTGAGCAAGATGTTTTTATAGACATCTTGCTTTTTGCTATAAAAGGTATAAATTTATATTTATTGTTTGTCATATTTTTGTAGGTTCCTGGGCATAATAATATTGATTATGTATTAAAGACCCGGAGGAAGCGTTTATGCAGTATATGAAGAAGAATATTGCGTATAAAAAGAATAGATTTCAAATAGCAAATAATAAAAAATTTTATTTAATTAATGCAATAATAATATTATTTATTATAGTAGTTCTTATAGCATCTGTAATTTTGTTTTATATTACATTAGATGACACTGACCATAAATATAAAAGTAATGTTGAAGTAGCAAATAATAACTTTAATACAAGTAAAAAACCTAGTGGCTTATATAATTTTGATAACTGGAATAAGGATTGTGAATGGAATTTAATAGTTGTTAATAATCAAAATGAAGTTCCAGAGGATTTTGGAGTAAAATTAGGAAAATACAAGGGAAAGGAAATGGATTATAGAATTATTAATGACTTGATAAATATGGTAGATGATGCATATAGAGATAATGTAAAATTGTGGATTTCTTCTGCTTATAGAGATGTTAAATTACAGTATAAATTATTTTCAGAGGAAGTTGTAAGCTTTGAAGAGGAAGGTTATAGCAACTTTGAAGCACAAAGACTAGCAGAGAAAAATGTTGCCAGAGCGAGAAGAAGTGAACACCAAACAGGGTTGGCAATAGATTTTAATGGGGTGAGAAATGATTTTTGTGATACAGAAGAATATGATTGGCTGATTAAAAATTCATTTAATTATGGGTTTATTCTTAGATATCCTGAAAGCAAAAAGGAGATAACTGGGGTAAATTTTGAGCCGTGGCATTTTAGGTATGTTGGGAAAGGTATTGCACAAGAAATTAAAGAAAAAGATATTTGCTTAGAAGAGTATATTCAAAAAATTATAGAAAATAGGTAATGTTATTTACCAATATATGTTTTTATGATATAATTTAAAAATACTAATTATTTGTGTTTGCAATTGTTTATTGGTATAGTATATTTAAATTGTGTGTTTTAATTTTTAACAATGTTTTATGATTGTGTTGAAAATATTATTTTATTTTAGAAAGGTGTTTTGCTATGATAGGTAGTCGAGTTAGAACAAGATATGCACCGAGCCCTACTGGATTTATGCATATTGGTAATTTACGTACAGCCCTATATGAATATTTAATAGCTAAATCTAATAGTGGAGATTTTGTTTTAAGAATAGAAGATACAGATCAGGGAAGATTTGTAGATGGCGCTATAGATACTATATATAATAGCCTTAGAATGGTTGGAATAGATTATGATGAAGGCCCTGATATTGGTGGAAATTATGGTCCATATATTCAAAGTGAAAGGTTAGAGATATATTCAAAATATGCTGAACAATTAGTTAAAGAAGGAAAAGCTTATTACTGTTTTTGTAATAAAGAAAGGTTAGAATCACTACATAAAGAATCATCTGAGCTTTTTTTGGGTTATGATAGGCATTGCAGGGATTTACCGAAAGAAGAGGTAATCAGGTTATTAAGCGAGGGGGTGCCATATGTTATTAGGCAAAAGGTGCCACTGGAAGGCTCCACAACTTTTGAAGATAGTGTTTTTGGAAAAATAACTGTTTCAAACTCAGAAATAGAGGATCAAATATTGATAAAGACAGATGGGTATCCTACTTATAATTTTGCCAATGTAATAGATGATCATTTAATGAATATAACACACGTTGTGCGGGGAAGTGAATATCTATCATCGACCCCAAAGTATAATTTACTGTATGAATCGTTTGGATGGGAAATACCTACTTATATACATCTTCCATTAATAATGGGGAAAAATGATGACGGTACTATTTCTAAACTTTCTAAGCGTCATGGAGCTACAAGCTTTGAGGGACTAATAAATGAAGGCTATCTCGCAGAAGCCATATTAAATTATATTGTTCTTCTTGGCTGGTGCCCAGAAGGAAATCAAGAGATTTTTTCTTTAGGTGAACTTATAAAAGTGTTTGATATAAAAGGAATTAGCAAATCTCCCTCTATATTTGATTATGACAAATTAAGATGGTTTAACGCTGAGTATATAAGAAATATGTCGTTAGAGAACTTTACAAATATGTGCATACCATATTTTAAAAAAGCTACTAGTAAAGAGTTTAGTTGGAGTAAGGTTGCATCTATATTGCAACAAAGAGTTACTCAGCTTACTCAAATACCGGAAATGATCAAATTTTTAGACATTTTACCGGATTACAGCAAAGAGCTATTTATAAATAAAAAAAGCAAAACTAATATAGAGAATTCTAAAGTTGTGCTAAAAAATGTAATAGATGAATTAGAAAATATAAATGTTTGGGATTATGATAATTTGCATAATGCTCTAATTAATTTAGCAACTAAATTAGAAATGAAAAATGGAACAGTTATGTGGCCAACAAGGATTGCTATTTCAGGAATGCAAGTTACCCCAGGAGGTGCAATTGAAATACTTGAAATTTTAGGAAAAGGTGAATCTATAAAAAGGCTAAAAGTAGGACTAGAAAAGTTGAGTTGAGGTGATTAATAATATGCAGAACAATATAGATAATGAAAATATAAATACTGAAAATACCTCTAGTAATTTTATACATGATTTTATTAAGGAAGATTTATCTAAAGGTGGGAGATGTGAAGGTAAAAAAATACACACACGTTTTCCGCCAGAGCCAAATGGATATTTACACATAGGTCATGCTAAGGCAATATGTATAAACTTTGAAACAGCAAAAAAATTTGGAGGAATTTGCCATCTTCGAATGGATGACACTAACCCAATTAAGGAAGATATTGAATATGTCGATGCAATAAAAAAAGATATAATTTGGCTTGGATATAGTTGGGGTGATCAATTTTATTATGCATCTCAGTTTTTTGATAAGATGTATGAATTTGCGTGTGAGTTTATAAAGAACGGTTTAGCCTATGTTTGTGAAATGTCTGCTGAGGAGGTTAGAAAAAATAGAGGTGATTTATCTAATCCTGCTATTAGTCCATATAGAGATAGACCAATAAGCGAAAGTTTAGATTTATTTGAACGTATGAAAAGTGGAGAATTTCCAGATGGGAAAATGACTTTAAGAGCTAAAATAGATTTAGCATCTGGAAACTTTAATATGAGAGACCCTGTTATATACAGAATAAGCCATTCTATACACCATAAAACTGGCAATAAGTGGTGCATTTACCCAATGTATGATTTCGCTCATCCAATAGAAGACACCTTAGAGGGTATAACGCATTCATTATGCTCTTTGGAATTTGAAGATCATAGGCCTTTATATGATTGGGTTGTTAAACATATAAATCAACCAGCAAAACCAAGGCAAATAGAGTTTTCGAGATTGGGCATTAATCATACAGTTATGAGTAAACGAAAACTTAGGGAATTAGTAGAGGGAAATTATGTTGATGGTTGGGATGACCCAAGAATGCCAACTTTAAGTGGCCTTAGAAGGCGAGGCTATACACCGGAATCTATAAGAAATTTCTGTGAACGTATAGGTGTTTCAAAAGTAATAAGCACAGTAGAATATTCATTTTTAGAACACTGTTTAAGAGAAGATTTAAATAAAAATGCACAACGTGCTATGGCAGTACTAAAACCTGTGAAATTAGTAATTACAAATTATCCCGAAGATAAAATAGAAGAATTTGAAATAGAAAATAATCCTAACAAACCTGAGGATGGAACAAGAAAAATAACTTTTTCTAGAGAGCTTTACATTGAAGAAGATGATTTTATGGAAATACCAGTAAAGGGATACTTTAGGCTTTTTCCTGACAATGAAGTAAGGCTAAAAACTACTTATATTATAAAGTGTACAGGTTGCAAAAAAGACGATACAGGGAGGATTGTGGAGGTATATGCCGAATATGATCCTCAAACAAGGGGAGGAAATACCCCAGATGGAAGAAAAATAAAGGGAACAATACATTGGGCAGATGCTAAAACTTGTATTGATGCTGAAGTTAGAATTTATAATAATTTATTTACAGTTGAAAATCCAGATTCAGCGCCAGGTAGTTTTTTAGACTATATTAATCCAAATTCTTTGGAAGTCTTGAATAATTGTAAAGTAGAGTCATTTATGGCAGATATTAAACCTCCAGCACATTTTCAATTTATGAGGCAAGGCTATTTTTGCTTAGATACAAAAGATAGTAAAGATGGAAAATTAGTATTTAATCGTTCAGTTCCGTTAAAAGATGGATTTAAGAAATCTAAGTAAAAATAACATTTTAGATGGTAAATAAAAAATAAAAGATGTATCCATAATAAATATAGATACATCTCAGCCTGTCGAAAAAGCTCAGCATTAGCTGGGCTTTTTTTGACAGACTTTAAGGTGGAAAAAATTCCACCTTTATTTTTTTAGTAGCGTTCATAAGTTTTATTTAATTTCTTGTTCTAAATTCTTGAACTCATCCGTGTTAAAAAATTGAATAATTGATATTTCAAAGCCATCACAAAGTTTTTTCAAAGTTACAATTCCTGGATTTTGACTTTCTCCATTTAAAATGCTTTTTATAGTTGATTGAGATACACCTGAAATGTAACTAAGTGCATTTGGTGTAATCTTACGTTCTTTGCATAATTCTAAAATTCTATTAACTACAGCATCATATATTCCCATATTTTTACCTCCCAGTGATATATCACAATAAAGAGTAAAATATTATTTGAAAGTTTGTTAGTGATTATTCACTAACTGTGTGTTATAATAGTGATATATAACTAATAAGGAGTCAAAATATGAAAACAAAAGTCTGTTGTTTCGCAGGGCACGCAAATATCTATAATCAAGATAATGTAATAGAAAAACTGAAAAAAGAAATAATTAACCTAATTGAGAATGAAGAAGTTATTACTTTTTATAGTGGTGGCAAAGGAGCTTTCGATTGGCTATGTGCACACACAGTCGATGAGCTTCGCAAAGATTATCCATTTATAAAATCGTATTGGATATTGTCATATATGCCCAAAGAAAAAGATGAATATACCGAACGTATTTCAAAAATATTTGATGATACTGTTTACCCTGACATAGAAAAAACACCACTCAGATTCGCTATTTCAAAACGAAACGAGTGGATGATTAATAACTCTGATTTTTTAATTGCCTATGTTGAACACAGTTGGGGAGGAGCTGCCAAAACCTTTGAATATGCACAGAAGAAGAAGCACATTAAGATAATTAATATTGCTCAAAACTAAGCAGAAAGGAAGTTTAATTAATGGATAATGAGATAATTTATGAGTATAATTTTGATTTTTCGGGTCATGATTATGATGACGATGAACAAAAACAAGACCTTGCTTTTAACGATTTTTTAGAGAAAGTTATGAAAAAAAGAGAAAAATTCTATAAACCAACAACG
>CALWVF010000027.1 GCA_944384925.1 uncultured Clostridia bacterium | reverse complement strand
TTATGACATTTTTTTAGGATAGATTGTACTAAGGCTTTTCTTTGCCGAGCTTCTCTAGTGAAGGTTATTCTACAGTATGAATTTAAATATGATATGCAAAGTTTTTCTAATTTATTATATAGTTCTTTTATCTTCTCATCATCTGTAAGTACTTCTTCAGTAGAATTAGGCTGTTTCAAAATGTTATCTATTTTATTTGATGTGTTTATGATACTATAAAATGCGTTTTTATCTTTGTTGTGATACAACCTATAGAATTTATTTTGTTGATACGATATTTTTGCGAGTTCAATAAAAGGAGACATTTTGTTAAAAGAATATTGTGAGCGTTGAAAAAATGCATTTTCATTTGTATCAGGAAGAGTTTTGTAAGGAGAATTAGAAATTGATTTTTTATCATCTGAGTGAATTACTGGATTCAGATTTTTAAAAATTCCGGTGTTTAAGATTTTTTTATTTATATTGCGAGTATATTTTTTAGCAGGGATTTCTTTAGATATATGCATTTTATTTTCCTCCTTAAAGTAAGTTAATAATACTAATAATATTACTAATAATATTTTAACACATCAATAAAATATTGTCAATTTAGAATAAAAATTAACAAGAAAAACCTTTTTAATTATAATAATAATTAAAATGTGCTATAATATTATTAATGTGAGGTGTTGATATGAGAATAGGTCATGGATATGATGTTCATAAATTAATTGTTGGCAGGAAACTTATTTTAGGAGGGGTTAGCATACCGTATGTTAAGGGACTTTTAGGCCATTCTGATGCGGATGTATTAACACATGCGATAATAGATGCGTTGTTAGGAGCAATTTCGTTTGGAGATATAGGTGGGTTATTTCCAGATAATGATGATACATACAAAGATGCAGATAGTATAGATTTACTGAAAATTGTTATAAAAAGGGTCTATGGTATGGGTTATAAAATAGTTAATATAGATTGTACCATTATAGCTCAAAGACCAAAGATAAAGCCATATATAAGTCAAATGAAAGATATAATATCTAAAACTTGTAAAATAAGCCATTTTGATATAAACATAAAAGCAACAACAGAAGAAGGCTTAGGATTTACTGGAAGTGAAGAAGGGATTGCAGCACATGCTGTATGCCTGATACAATCACAAAATTATTAGTTGTTGAATAAACTGTTAATAAAGTAACAGTGGAGTGATTTTTGTGGGCAAGCCTTTAATAATGGTAACTTCTATTACCTATGCTATAAAAGGAAGACAAATATTAACAAATAATGGTTTCTGTGCTGATATAGTTAGAACACCAAAAAATGTGTCTGGACGTGGATGTGGATATAGTATTTATGTACCAAATGATACAGATAAAGCTGAAGAAATTTTAATAGAAAAAGGTATAAAGGTTCTTGGTAGAACGTCCAAGGAGGGGTTTATATGATATATCTGGATAATGCTGCCACAACTTACCCTAAACCATTACAAGTTATTAAGTCCATGGACTTAGCTATGAGAAAATATAATGCTAATCCTGGTAGAGGCGGGTATAAAATGTCTATTGATACATCGGAAGAAGTTTTTAAGTGTAGAGAAAAGATATCTAAATTATTTAATGCAAGTAATCCTGAAAATGTAGTATTTACATTAAACTGTACGTCGTCTTTAAATATAGTGTTAAAAGGAATACTAAATAAAGGTGATCATGTTGTAGTATCTTGTTTGGAGCATAATGCGGTTATGCGTCCATTGCAAAGCTTGACTCAGATGGGAATTGATTATTCAGTAGCGAAGGTGTATCCGAAAGACAATGATGCAACACTTGACTCTTTTAGAAAATCATTAAATGAAAGAACTAAATTAATCGTTTGTATGCATGTTTCAAATGTATGGGGAATAAGATTACCAATTGAACGTATATCGGCAATGGCTAGACAATATAATATACGTGTTGTTGTAGATGCGGCACAAAGTGCTGGTATATTTAATATAGATTTAAAAGATAGCAATATAGATTATTTGTGTTTAGCAGGTCATAAAGGTTTATATGGTCCTATGGGAACGGGTATTATCATAATAAAAAATGCAAATGACATTAGACCTATTATTGAAGGGGGAACTGGAAGCAATTCAATTTCTATGGAGCAGCCAAATATTATGCCCGATAAATTTGAAAGTGGAACGTTAAATATAACCGGAATAATAGGATTAGGAGCAGCTATTGATTTTATAAATTCTAAAGGGATAAATAACATAGCTAGACACGAATATAATTTAGTATCAAGGTTATATGAAGCTTTATCGAATATGGATCATATAGAGTTATATATGCCTAAACCAGACTTAAATTATTTTGCGCCACTAATTTCTTTCAATGTTAAGAAATTAGACAGTGAAAATGTCGCTAGGTTTTTAAGCAATAATGGTATTGCTGTTAGAGCAGGTTTACATTGCGCACCAAGTGCTCATAAGTTTTGTGGAACATTAGATAGAGGAGCTGTTAGAGTTTGCCCGTCTGTCTTTACAAAATATTCAGAAATTGAATTTTTAATTTCATTATTAAAAAATAAAAGGTTGCATAACTTATAATGTGTGATAAAATTAATATAGATGCTTTAGGATGTACTAATATAAACGGAAGGAAGAAATAAATTGGAATATATTGTAGGCATTTATGATTCGTTCGTTAGTATAATAAAAACTTTTGGGTTTACAGATATTATAGATATAGCCGCAGTTTCTATATTAATATATGCTTTTATTCGATTTATTCGTGAGACTAGAGCTGCAAAATTAGTAAAGGGTATATTAATTCTAGTAGTAACTTATATAGTTTCTTATCAATTGAATCTTACTGTATTAACTGCTTTACTAAATTATATTTTTCAATTTAGTGTGTTTGCCCTATTAGTAGTTTTTCAACCAGAACTTAGACGAGCTTTAGAGCAAATAGGTCGAGGTAATTTTGGAGATTATTGGTCAATAGGTTCATATAAATCAAACAAAGATTTCCTTCAAGTACAAAAGGAATTAATAAATATAGTTTCAGATGCAGCTGAAACATTTCAAAAAAATAAGGTTGGAGCATTAATTGTATTTGAAAGATCTACCAAGTTAGGCGATATAATTAATACAGGTACTATAATTAATGCTCTTCCTTCAACTTCCATAATAGGTAACATATTTTTTAATAAGGCCCCTTTGCATGATGGAGCAATGATTATAAGAGATAGCATGATTTATGCAGCGGGTTGTATTCTTCCTTTGACTAAAAATGAAAATGTTAGTATTAATTTAGGAACAAGGCATAGGGCAGCGATGGGAATGAGTGAAAATTCAGATGCAGTTATTGTTGTTGTTTCAGAGGAAACAGGAAGTATATCACTAGCAATTAATGGAGTTTTAAAAATGAATTATAACAAAACAACTCTTATAGATGAACTAACAACATTACTTATACCGGAACATTTAATTCATCCAGAGAAGAAAACTGCAAGAGACTATATAAGAAAGGTAACGAAAAGATGAAAAAAGTTGATATGACTAAAATAAAACTTAGTGAACTTTTTTATAATGACAAATTTGCTATAGTGTTTTCTATTGTTTTATCTTTGATTATTTGGTTAACTATATCTTCAAATGGCAACAATAGTAGAGCTGTTAAAATTTCAGACATACCTGTAACAATTGAATTATCTGATAATGCGATAGAAGATGGACTAAGAGTTTTTAGTGGGCAAGATATAAAAGCTGAAGTTTATGTTTCTGGAAATAGGTTAATAGTTGGTCAATTAAAAGAATCTGATATAGAAGTTGTAGCATTACAGGCTGGAAATATTACAGTACCAGGAAATTATATTTTGGAACTTACAGCGCGTAAAGCTAGCAGGCTAAACGACTATAACTTTTCATCTGGTGTATCTCCAGGATTTATAACAGTTTCTGTAGATAGATATAGAGAAGCGGAATTTTTAATTGAAGATGCAATACAATATAGGGCAGATCCAGATTATTTTGCTAGTGGTGTCAGTTTTTCTAATCAAAGTGTTGTTATTTCTGGGCCTGAAACGGAAATCTCAAAAATAAAGAGAGTAGTAGCTAATTATGAAACTACAGATGTATTAAAATCAACTATTGTTGTAGATGTGCCCTTAACTATGTATGACAGTTATGGTGAGGTTATATCGAGTGATCAAATAGAAATGAGTGTCAAATCTGTTGAAGCTACTATACCAATTTTAAAGAAAAAGGAAGTAAATATTGGTGTAGATGTCATTAATGGACCAATGAATACAGATTTTATAAACGATAGAATCAAAATTACACCTAGTTCCATAAACTTGGCAGCTCCATCTGATATTATTGATAACTTAGACACAATAAAGCTGATAGATTTAGATTTTTCTAAAGTTAATCCTTATAATAATAAATTTGAGTTAAACTTTAATTTAACACCTGAGTATAAAAACTTAAGTAATCATAATAGTGCTGTAATAAATATAGATATGTCACGAATAAAGTCTAAAAAGGTATACGTTTCTGATTTTAAATTTTTAAACTTGCAAAGTGATAAAGACGCTGTTGTTAATACAGATAGCTTAGGAATAACCATTTGGGGATTGGATGATCAGATAAGGCAATTATCTTCGTCGGATATAGAAGCGACAGTAAATATGAAGGATAAAGAGGGTTTTACAGGTTATACTCAAATGCCAATAGATATTAAGATAGTAGGAAAAGACTCATGTTGGGCATATGGAAGTTATAATGTTAATATTCAAGTGTTTGAAAGTTCTTAGTTTGTAGAAAAGTAGTTATTAATTGTTTCCTCTAAGTGTATGACTAATTGCTTAGAGGAATTTTTTGTATGTCTAAAATACTATCATATGAAAATTCAATAATTACTCGAATTAAAATAATTTGTGTATTATTGATATCATTTTAATAATATTTTGAAAGATATTGAAAAAAGCATATAAAAGTGATATAATATTTTATTAGAGAGCTGGTGTTTATATGTGTATAAAAAAATGGATTATATTTAAAAAGAATGAAAATGATGTTATAAAGATATCTGAAAAATTTAATGTTACACATTTTTTAGCAGTTTTGCTTAGTATAAGAGGAGTAACCTCAGACGAGGAAATAGATTCATTTTTAAATTTAAATACTAAATTTTTTGATCCAATGGAATTTAAAGACATGGATAAAGCTGTTGAAAGAATAATTAAGGCAATAGACACATTTGAAAAAATATGTGTTTATGGTGATTATGATGCCGATGGAGTTACTTCAACAGTCTTGCTATGTTCTTATTTAGAATCGAAAAATGCTAATGTCATGTTTTATATACCACAAAGAGATTTGGAAGGTTATGGACTTAATAACAATGCAATAGATTTATTAAAAGAACAAAATGTATCACTTATTATAACTGTAGATAACGGAATAGTATCAGTAGATGAAATAGACTATGCTAAAAAATTAGGAATAGATACTGTAGTAACAGATCATCATCAGCCTAGAGATATTTTGCCAAATGCTGTTGCTGTTGTTGATCCTTATAGAAAAGATTGCGGGAGCCAGTTTAAAAATTTAGCAGGAGTTGGAGTAGTATTTAAGCTTATATCTGCACTGGAAGGAAAAAATCTTGATTTACATAATTTGATAGAAATGTATTCTGATTTAGTAAGTATTGGAACAATAGGAGATGTAGTTCCACTAATAAGTGAAAATAGATTTTTAGTAAAAAGAGGAATAAATATAATTAATAATATTATGTGCAGAGAAGGATTAAGAGCTTTAATAGACGAATCAGGATTATCTGGTAAAAAAATAACTGCTAGTAATTTATCGTTTGCAGTTATACCAAGAATTAATGCAAGCGGTAGAATGGACTCATCTATAAAAGCAGTAAAATTATTGTTATCTAATAATTATGAACAATCTTCATTTTATGCGGAATCTCTGGATGAATATAACCGTAAGCGAAAGCAAATAGGACAAGAGATATTAAAAGACGTTTATGATATTTTAGAAAAGGAACCTTATAGAAAGTATGATAGAGTTATAATTATTGAGGGCAAAGATTGGCATCAGGGAATAATAGGAATAGTAGCTTCTAAGGTAACAGAAAAATATGGCAAACCTTGTATAATTATTTCTATTAATGGTGATGAAGCAAAGGGATCTGGTAGAAGTATAAAAGGGTTTTCACTTTATGAAGCAGTTTGTGCAGGCCAACAGTATTTAACCCGTTTTGGGGGTCATCATATGGCGGTTGGTCTTAATATGTATTCTAAGGATGTAGATTTATTTAAATTTGCAGTTAATGAATATGCAAAAAGCAATGTGGATGAATTACCTTATTATTCATTAGATATAGACTGTGAAATCGAGATTTCGGACATAACAGTTGATTTGGTCCGTGAGATATCAAGATTAGAGCCATTTGGTTGTGGAAATCCAAAACCTATATTTGTACTGAAAAATATGAAGCTTTGTGCGATAAAACCTATTAGTGATGGCAAACACTTAAAGATATTAGTTGAAAAAGATGGAAATGAATTATATGCCATGAAATTTTTTACAACAAAAGATCAATTTATTTATGAGTGTGGGGATGAGTTGGATTTAGCTGTTACTTTAGAAATTTCTGAATATATGGGTATTGAAAGGGTATCAACAATTATAGAGGATATAAAATTATCTAATATAAACTATGAAAATCTTTTAATTCATAAAAGGATATTTGAGAGAATAAAAAGAGGAGAGATTAATTCTAATAAGTCTTCTATAAATGTTACATTAAATGAAATTACTCCAACTAGAAATGATTTTATTGAAGTTTATAATTATATAAAACTTAAAAAAAGAATATGCACATCTATTGATGTATTGAGCCTTAGGTTAAACCGACTTATAGATTTTATAAAAATATATATAATTTTAGATACATTGTCTGAGTTAAAATTAATAACTAAATATGAAGATGGAGATATATATAACATAGAATGGAATTACACTAAAATTAAGGTGAATTTGGAGTCTGCTTCTATTTTAAAAGCACTTAGGGAGTGACATATTATGAATAGCAAGAATGAATACAATACTTATGATGAGCTTATAGATATGTTAAAAAAAAGTGATAGAGATCTCGATATTGAATTTATAGATAAAGCGTATCATTTTGCTTTAAAAGCTCATGGTGATCAAAAGAGAAAGTCAGGTGTGCCATATATATTACATCCTGTTTCTGTAGCATATATTTTAGTAGAACTTGGAATGGACACAGAATCTATAGTTGCAGCTCTATTGCATGATGTAGTAGAAGATACAGATGTAACTTTAGAAGAAGTAAGCAAAATTTTTGGAGCTGATGTTGCTAATTTGATTAATGGGGTAACAAAATTAGGAAAGATACCATATTCATCAAGAGAAGAACAACAAGCAGAAAATATTAGAAAAATGCTTATGGCTATGGCACATGATGTGAGGGTTATTATAATAAAGCTTGCAGATAGACTTAATAATATGCGAACAATTGGATGCATGTCTGCGCAGAAACAGAGGGATAAGGCCCTTGAGAATATGGAGGTTTATGCACCAATAGCTCATAGACTTGGTATAAGTGCTATAAAAGAAGAATTAGAAGATATATCACTAACATATTTAGACCCAATTGCGTATAAAGAAATAGAAGATGCGCTTGCATTAAGAGCAGATGATAGACAGGCCTTTATAAATTTAACTAAGGAACGCATTGTGGAAAGACTTTCTCCAATAATTCCTAATGTTCATTTAGAAGGTAGAGTAAAAAGTATAAATGGAATTTATATAAAGGTATTTGTTCAAGGTAGATCTATAGATGAAATATATGATATATATGCGGTTAGGGTAATAGTTGATTCTGTGAATGACTGTTATAATGTTTTGGGAATAATACACGACATGTTTCAGCCACTACCAAATAGATTTAAAGACTATATATCTACCCCTAAACCAAATATGTATCAGTCATTACACACAACTGTTGTAGGAAAAGAGGCAATTCCATTTGAAGTACAGATAAGGACATGGCAAATGCATTATACTGCTGAATATGGTATAGCAGCACATTGGAAGTACAAACTTGGAATATCTAAAACAGACAGCATAGAGCAAAGGCTATATTGGATTAGGCAAATGTTGGAGTATCAAAAGGATAATGAAGATGCAACTGATATTATAAGAAATATAAAGTCTGATTTAATACCCGAGGAAGTTTATGTATTTACACCAAAAGGAGATGTTATTAGTTTACCGTTAGGAGCAACAGTTATAGATTTTGCATATGCTATTCATAGTGAAGTCGGAAATCGAATGATAGGAGCAAAAGTTGATAAAAGAATTGTTCCAATAGATTATAGTGTAAAAACAGGAGAAATAATAGAAATATTGACTACAAAAGATGCGTCACACGGTCCAAGCAGAGATTGGCTTAAAATTGTTAAAACTAGTGAGGCAAGAAACAAGATTAGACAGTGGTTTAAAAAAGAGAAAAAAGATGAAAATATAGTTGAAGGAAAGCGTGAGTTAGACAAGGAATTTAGACGTAATAAAATAATTCTCTCGGAAAAGGAACTACAGGAGTTTTTAAATATTATAGCCAAAAAACATCATTTTAATTCTGTAGAAGACTTATATGCAGCTATTGGATATGGAGGTATACATTTAAGCAGAATTATACCCAGTATTAAAGATGAATACTCTAAACTAAAGGCATCTAATGACAAATTAGAAATTAGCAAAAAAGAACCAATAGTTAAAACAAAAAAGTTGTATTCTTCGATAGAAATAGAAGGTATGGATGATTGCTTGGTTAAGTTATCTCGATGTTGCAATCCTTTGCCTGGAGATGATATCATTGGATTTATTACAAGAGGTTATGGAGTATCTGTTCATAAAATTGATTGTTCTAATGTTCCTGAAAATATTGAGGAGTGTGAAGAAAAGGAAAGATGGATTCCTGTTTATTGGACAGGAGAGGTTCAACAACTATTGTCTTCTAATATAGAAATTATTGCAGATAACAGAAGCGGATTATTGGCTGATATAACATCTAAGCTTTATTCACTAAATATATTTATTACTTCTCTTAATTCAAGAGAAAGTAAAAAGGGAGAGGCTATTATAAATGTTTCAATTAATATAAAAGGCTTATTACAATTAAAGGAGATTATTTCTCAATTAAGTAATATATCTGGAGTTATATCGGTAAAAAGAATGTAGAGGTGGAATTGTTTGAAGTTAGTGTTGCAAAGAGTAATTGCATCTGAAGTATATGTGGACAATGATTTAGTGTCAAGAATATCAAATGGATTACTAGTTTTGTTAGGTATAGAGAAAAGCGATACAGATGCAGAAATTAAGTTATTGGCAGAAAAAACTTTAAATATAAGAATTTTTACAGATAAAAATGATAAAATGAATTTGTCTGTAAAGGATATAGACGGAGATATTTTAGTGGTACCAAACTTTACCTTATGTGCAGATTCTAGAAAAGGCAATAGGCCATCGTTTAGTAATTCGGAAGAACCATTAAAAGCAAAAGAAATGTATGAAAAGTATTGCTCTTATTTATCGAATCAGATATCTAATGTAAAAAAGGGTTTGTTTGGTGCTCATATGGAAGTAAAAATAATTAATGATGGACCTATTACAATTATTTTAGACTCTAAGGAGTTTAGTGAAAATGCTAAAAATAGAACGATATAGTGTTAGTCCTTTAAAAACTAATTGTTATCTTATTATTGACGATAAAACACAAAAATTTGCTATTATAGATCCAGGTGGATGGTCTGAAAAACTTGATAGAAGAGTATATGAAATGGGTTATGAGAAATTAGTGTATATAATTTTAACTCATGGACATTTTGATCATATAAAATTAGCAAAAGAATTACAAGAAAAATCAAAAGCCAAAATAGTTATATTTAAAAACGAAAATGAATTTTTAAGTAATAGTAATTTAAATTTATCAAGTCAATTTCTTTGTAAAGATTTAAAACCATTTAGTGCAGACGTTTTATTAAGTGATGGAGAGAGCATATATTTGGGCGATTCTAAAATTGAATTAATGCATACTCCTGGACATACGTTAGGCTCAAGTTGTTTTATTTCAGAAAATTTAATTTTTTCCGGAGATACAATTATGAAGGAAACAGTTGGTAGAACTGATCTGGTAACTGGTAGTTATTTAGATATGAAAAATTCTTTAAAAAAAATAGCGTCTTTGAAAGGGGATTATATTATATATCCTGGTCATGGAGAGATAACAACTCTTAATCATGAAAAGGTATATAATAAATATATAAATAATATATGATTACACTTTATATAAAAAACCATACGTATAGTTATGAAATGGAATGTTTAACTAGACTATTTTTTCCGAATGAAAGGATAGAAACAGTAAAAATAAAAGAAAATGTAATATTAAAAAAACCGTATATTTATACAGAAAAAATAATAGCGAGCTATTGCAATTTTATTTTAGACATTTGCCTTTTAGGGCAGTCAAAGAGAAAAGAGTTTAAGTTTAACTTTTGTGAGGAAAATAAGGAAAAAGAATGTGAAAGGAAAATGTCTATAGAGCTATATAATATTCTTTCTAATATAACTTCTTTAAATCCACCATGGGGAATATTAACAGGGGTTAGACCTGTTAAATTAATGAGAAAATTAATATCAGACATAGGCAAGGAAAAGACAGTAGAATATTTTAGAAATGAATTTTTGGTTAATGAAGAAAAATTAAATTTAGCAATAAAAACTTTAGACATAGAGCAAAATATTTTAAATAAATCTAAACCAAAATCATTTAGTATATATATATCTATACCTTTTTGTCCGTCAAGATGTAGTTATTGTTCTTTTGTATCTCAATCTGTCGAAAAAGCAGCTAAATTAATTCCTGATTATTTAAAGCTGCTATGTATTGAGATTGAACAAACAGCTGAAATAGCAAATCGGTTTTCATTAGAATTAGAATCTGTATATATTGGAGGAGGGACACCTACAATATTAACAAGTAAGCAACTTGAAGCTCTAGTTGATACTGTAAATAAATGTTTTAATATGGATGATTGCAAAGAATTTACAATAGAAGCGGGAAGGCCAGATACTATAACAGAAGAGAAATTAAAGGTAATGAGAGAGTATGGAGTATCTAGAATAAGCATTAATCCACAAACATTGAATGATGATGTATTAAACTTTATTGGAAGAAGACATACATCAGAACATACTATAAAATCGTTTGATATGGCTAGAGATCTGGGGTTTAGTAATATTAATATGGATTTAATAGCTGGGTTACCGAGTGATACTTATTTGGGATTTTGTAATACTTTAAGGAAAATTTTAAGCTTATCTCCAGAGAGTATAACTATACATACATTGTCTATGAAGAAGGCGTCTCACCTTACAGAAGAGGGATTGGAATTAAACTTTAAAGACGCAAAACAAACTTATGATATGCTGAAATTTTCATCAAAAGAGTTAAATTTAGGTGGTTATATTCCTTATTATTTATATAGACAGACTAGGATGGTGGGCAATTTAGAGAATGTTGGTTGGTCAAAGCCAGGCTATGAAGGACTATATAATATTTATGTAATGGATGAAACACATACAATTTTATCATGTGGTGCTGGAGCAGTCTCGAAATTAATTAATCCGCATACAAATAATTTAGAACGTATATTTAATTTTAAATTTCCATACGAATATATATATAATTTTAAAGAGATTATTAGAAGGAAAGAGCAGGTGAGTGAGTTTTATGGTAAACTTCATGAACTCATATAACAAGTTTGTTTTTGGTTTAGAGCAAATTAATGCAGCTGCAGCTAAATATCCAGCTCAGTTTGTTCATGAGATGGAAAAAATGTATAAACAGGAAGTCACATTTGTAGTAGACTATCTTTTGGATCATAAACGTAATTGCAAAATAATTATGTTGGCTGGTCCATCGAGCAGTGGTAAAACAACTACGGCTTATCTGCTTAAAAAAGAGCTAATATCTAGGGGTAAAAATGCAGTTATTATATCTCTAGATGACTTTTATTTAGGTGGTGGCAAATATCCGATCAGTGAAGATGGTACATGTAATTTTGAAGCAGTAGAAGCTTTAGATGTAGACTTGGTTAATAAATGTTTACTTGATTTGTTTAAGTATGGTTATTGTGATGTACCTCAATTTGATTTTAAAGTTAGGGCTAGAAGTGACGAGAAACGTCATGTTGAACTAAATAATGGGTTTGCTATAGTTGAGGGAATACATGCATTAAATCCAATATTTACTAATACTATTGCTAAGGAAGGATTAGTAAAGTTATATATAAGTGTTAAGCAAGGTATAAAAGATTATAGTGGAGAAATATTATCGAGAAATGATATTAGACTAATACGCAGGTTGGTAAGAGACTATAATCATAGATCTACTCAACCTGAAGAGACATTTTCAATGTGGGCAAGTGTATCTAGAGGAGAAACATTATATATATATCCATTTAAGAAAACTAGTGATTTAACTATAAATTCACTGCACCTTTATGAAATGTGTGTATTAAGTCAAACTGCTATTCCTTTACTTCATAATATAAGTGAAGATAGTATTTTCTTTAGGTTTTCAAGAAGGTTATTGTCTGCAATGGAACGTTTTTACCCAATACAAGAAGATTTAGTTCCTCAAGACTCATTGTTAAGAGAGTTTATAAGTTAATAATTATATGAACTTAGTTTTACAAATTTAAAAGAATTTACTATATTTGAATAAGTAATAAATTTGTGTTATATATATTTTTATAATATAAGTGATTATATATAAGATAATAATAAATTCGACATAGATTTAAAAGATTTTTTGTTTAAAAAACTATAATTAAAATGGAATTTAGTTTTCGCTAATTATAGATAATAAAAACAGATAAAAAATTTTGTAATATATTTGATGAATATATATGAATCTCCGGTAATACTAGAATAAAGCTATTTGGAAAGATGCAAATGCTTTGGAAAAGGGCATGATATAAGTCTTAGTGAAATGGTGATTATGACTTTGAATGACAAAATAAAAATAATAAGTAATATATTTTTACAAATATTTACTTATGTTTGTTTATTTAGTGTATTTTAATTTAATATAATGATTCACTTTTAAACTAACATATGATATAATAATGTAAATTAGTTTCTTGTTTGAGAGTTTATTTAAACTTCCAAAAAATTTTTGATAATATAATTTACAGGTTAGTGTATATATTTAAATTTTATACTTAACCTATTTATATATTTTAATTTATTTGTAAAGGAGCTAACAAATATGGGAGTATTTGAAGAAGTAGTAGTAAATGTTAAGTCTGCAGTAGATGCTGTTAGTAAAAAAACAGGGGAATTAGTTGGGGTATCTAAGTTAAAGATAAATGAGGCAGAAGTTAATGGAAATATGAAAAAAATTTATGAGAAACTTGGTAGATTAATTTATGAAAACATAAAATCAAATAAATCAGCAGATGATAACTCTGAAGAATATATAAAAAAAATTGATGAATTGAAGTTACAGCTAGAGTCTATAAAAGGTGAGATTTCAAGAAGTGAATCTAAAAATGAATGTGATTGCTGTGGAAATAAAAATACCAAAGATGCATGTTTTTGTTGCAAATGTGGCAAGAAATTAGATTAGGGATTATATAGTTTTAATGTATAGATAAAATGCACCAATATATATTGGTGCATTTATCTATGTGTTTTTAATAATATAATTTTCAATTTACAATTGTAAAAAAAAATATATATATGTAATTTACTTATTTATTTTTTTTATAAAATAGTGTATGATATTACACGCATACAAAATTGAATATTAAAATATAATTTATTTATAGAACCATAATATACATAAATACGATAATAAAATATAAGTCTTTGAATGGGTGTGTTTTTGTGTTGAAAGTAAATGTAGCAAGAAAAAAACAATCGTTTTTACAAGGTACAATCATATTAACTGCTGCTATGTTTTTAGTTAAAGTAATTGGTGCATTATATAAAATACCTTTGTCGGGAATATTAGGCCCTGTAGGTAATAGCTACTTTTCAGTAGCTTATGCAGTCTATGCACCGCTAGAGGCCTTATCTACAGCTGGTTTACCAATAGCAATTTCTAAGTTAGTTTCTGAAAATATGGAAAAAAAGAGATTTATAGATGTGAGAAATATACATAAGGTATCTATACCTATATTTTTATTTACAGGGATCGTGGGAACTCTTGCAATGTTGTTTATTTCACCGATATATTGTAATAACTTTTGCGAGTCTCCACAAGCAAAATATGCAGTTTGGGCAATGGCGCCAACAGTATTTTTTGTTTGCCTCATGTCTATATACAGGGGGTATTATCAAGGTTTAAGAAATATGTTGCCAACAGCCATTTCTGAAGTTATAGAGGCAATTAGCAAGTTTTCTTTAGGTTTAGCAATATCTTATGCAGTAGTTCACTATGGAATGAATGAATATGAGAAAAAGTCTACGGTATTTGGAAATTATTATCCTTCTATAGAGTCAGCTAAAAATGCTATATTAGCGGTAGCAGCAGCGGGGGCTATATTAGGAGTAACAATTGGTGCTCTGTGTAGCTTTTTATTTCTTCTTATAAGCCATAAATTGAAAGGCGATGGGATAACAGCAGAAGAATTATCAATTAAGCAAGAACAAAGCTCAAACAGGGAAATACTTAAAAAATTAGTGTTTACTGCATTGCCTATAGGTCTTGGAGCAATAATAATGAATTTTTCAACTTTAGTAGATGCTTCCTTAGTATTATTAAGATTAAATTCAATTATGGATAATAATGGATCTGTTTTGTTAAATCAATATGGAGATTTAATAAGCAATAGTGTGATACAGTCAGGGAAAACACATAATTATTTACATGGATGTTTTGGGTATGCAACTACAATTATGATGTTGATTCCAGCATTAACTCAAGTGTTTGGAATAAGTGCTTTGCCATCTGTTTCTGAAGCATGGACTAGTAGGAATTTTGTTAAAATAAAACAAAACATAGAAACAGTACTAAAAATTACCATGCTAGTAACAATACCGGCTGGCCTAGGATTAGTAGTTCTTTCACATCCAATAACAAATTTTATTTATGGAGGTAGGCTTACACAAAGTGAAATACAGATTACAGCAGGAGTACTCAACATTTTAGGATTTGCAGCAATTTTTACGTCAACGAGCACACCAATATGTAGTATGCTTCAAGCTATAGGTAGAGTTGATTTACCCGTTAAAATATTGTCAGTAGGGGTAATAATAAAAATACTGGTTAATTATGTTTTAGTTGGCATCCCTGAAATTAATATACAGGGTGCAGGAACAGGTACTTTGGTATGCTATGCATTTGTAACAGCAATATCTTTATACATGCTATGCAAAGAAACAAAGGTAATACCTAATTTTAAGGTTGTTTTTGTAAAGCCATTGTTATCAGGTATTTGTTCCTCTATAGCTGCTTATGCATCATATGGGTTATTATCGCATGTTTTATCAAGTAAAATTTCTACTTTGAGTGCTGTTGGTATAGCTGTTTTAGTGTATATAGTAGCATTGTTTGCATTTAGGGCAATAACTATTGATGATATAAAAATGATACCAGGAATGGAAAAATTTTTAAAAATACTTGAAAAACGTCATAATATAGGTTAAAATTAACGTGAGTTTTAAAATTTTGATCATTTCAGTTTATATTTAATGTATATAATGATTAATATGAGTCATTGTTGATGACAAAAATAGGGTGATTTTAAATTTTCTTTTTATTTATAAGTATTGTTAAAAGGTATATTTAATTATAGATGCTTATTTTTCTTAGTATTAAATATTTAAAAATTATAGAAAGTGAAATATTGCTCCTATTAAAAAATAAATTTTATAATAATGATTTATTATTGATTAAAAATTTTTGAAGTGGTTAAAATAAACTTAGCTTTTACCAAGGATATTAATCTAAAGGTACATATTAAATGGAGGAAGAGATATGAACAAAACAGAGTTAATTGCTGAGGTTGCAAAAAAGAGTGGATTAACAAAGAAGGATTCCGAGAAAGCAGTGTCTGCATTTATAGATACAATTATAGATGCAGTTAAAAATGATGACAAAGTACAATTAATAGGATTTGGAACTTTTGAATTACGGGCTAGAAGTGAAAGAAAGGGAAGAGATCCAAGAACTAATAAAGAAATTACAATTCCTGCTTCTAATATTCCTGCATTTAAAGCTGGAAAAGGATTTAAAGAAGCTGTGAATTAATATATTTTAATTTTTAATATTTTAAAGGTTGTAGTAATCGATATAATTAGAATTACTACAACTTTTTAACTATAATGGAAGGATATAAATATGAGGTTAGATAAGTATTTAAAACTTTCAAGAATAATAAAAAGAAGAACAGTTGCAAATAATGCATGTGATGCTGGAAAGGTAATAGTCAATGGGAAGATTGCAAGGGCATCTTATGATGTAAAGGTTGATGATATAATATGTATAAGTTTTTCTAATTATAATTTGAAAGTAAAAGTTATGAATTTAAATGAGCATGTAAGGAAAGAAGAATCCTCAGATATGTACTGTGTGATAGATGAATAACGTGGAATAATATACTTGGTTTTATCATATCTATTTTATTATAGTGTTTGGGGGTATATAATAATGATAGAAGAAAAAGCTAAGGCTAGACTTCCACATAACTTAATAATGGAAGAAAGAAAATCAGCGATAATAAATGGCGTTATAGATGTAGACAGTTTTGATGAGGAAGTAATTGTTGCATATACAGACTTAGGTGAACTTACAATTAAAGGAAATAATTTGCATATCAGCAAATTAAGTTTAGAAACAGGTGAGCTTTCGCTAGATGGGGAAATAGTATCTTTGGTATATACAGATAATAAATCTAGCAATGGAGGTTTTTTATCTAAGTTATTTAGGTAAAATTGATTTATGGTAGAAATAACGTTATTATCTCAGATTTGGTTATTTATAAGTTCTGTTATATTTGGAGTGGCTCTAAGTATAATTTATGATTTTTTTTGTGTGTTAAAATTGATGATAAAGTGTAATAATATATTAAAAACAATTTGTGATATAATATATTTTGTATTTATTTCTATATTAACATTTATATTTTTATTAATATTTAATTTTGGTGAAGTAAGAATATTTATTTTAATAGGAATGTTAGTTGGATGGTGGATATATCATTATTTTATTGGAAGATTGAATGTTAGCATTATAAATCGAATAGTCTGTTTTATAAATCATGTTTTCTTAAAATTGAGAATGAAAATCGCATATCCTATAGTTAATACTATAAAAAACTTAGCTAGAGCAATAATAAAGAAAATAGCAACGATTAAGTTTAAAAAAATTTTTTGTGCAAATAAAAATATGTATTGAAAAATCTGCATTTGATAATGTATAATATAAGTTAATTATGTTAGTCGATGTATATAAGAGGTATGCTAAATGAATTTGGTTAAACCTAAAAAAAAGAAGATGTTAGTTTTACTAAAAGTATTGATGTTGGTTTTATGCATTTACTTTATTTTTTTGTTAGTTAGCCGTCAGGTTCAAATTAATAAAAAAAAATTAGAACTAGATAAGTTAAAAGAACAAATATCTACTCAAGATATTAAAAATGAACAGATACAAGAAATTATCGATTCGGACGATGAGGACATGAAAAAATATATTGAAAAGATAGCTCGTGAAAGTTTGGATTTTGCTAAACATGGCGAGAAGGTCTATATAAATATACTTGGAAATTAAAGTGCAAAATTTAAGAAGGAGTTTAATTATATATGAAGCTAGAGGTAGGTTCAATATTGGAAGGAAAAATTACAGGAATCACAAATTTTGGTGTTTTTGTTGAATTGCCTGGGGGCGATACAGGTATGGTTCATATATCTGAAATAGCATCCAGTTTTGTTAAGGAAATTCGTGATTATGTTAAAGAAGGACAAATGGTAAAGGTAAAAGTATTAAATGTAGGAGAAAAGGGTAAAATAGCACTCTCGATGAAGCAAGCAATTCAAAGGGATGAAAGGCAAGAAAAATCAAGCAAATTTTCCTCAGGTAAAAATAAGAGATCTAATAATAATTTCTCTCTAAAGGATAATGAAAAGAAAGAAATTTCAAGCTTTGAAGATATGATGTCTAGATTCAAAAAAGCAAGTGACGAAAAAATGTCTGATTTAAAAAGAGCTACTGAATCTAAACGTGGAGGATTTTCTCGCAGAAATAATGGAAATCAATCTAGGTAGTGAATAATTTATAAATAAGGATCGAATTTATCGGCCCTTTATTGGTTATATAGTTTTATTAGGAGGAAAAATGATTATATATAATATAAAGGTTAATACAATGGATACTGAAGGAGTTATTGAGAATGGTTATGTCCATATTGAAAAAAATAAAATAGTATCTGTTGGAGCTATGGAAGGATCAGAATTATCTGATTTTAGAATGATAAATGGTAATGGGTTAGAGGTTTACCCTGGCTTTATAGATATACATACACATTTAGGAATATTTGAAGATGGATTAACGTTTGAAGGAGATGATGGCAATGAAAGTAGTGAGCCAGTTACACCGCATTTACGGGCATTAGATGCAGTTAATCCTAAGGATAGGTGTTTTAAGGATGCAGTCTCAGCAGGTATTACTACAGTTATAACTGGCCCAGGAAGTTCAAATCCAATTGCAGGGCAGTCTTTAGCAATAAAAACACATGGGAATAGAATAGATAAAATGGTTTTAAAAGCACCAATAGCGATTAAGTTTGCTCTAGGAGAAAATCCAAAAACTATTTACAATGAGAAAAACCAAATGCCTTATACCAGAATGGCAACCGCAGCATTAATTAGGGAAGCTTTAGAAAAAGCAAAACAGTATATGATCAATAAAGAAACATCTTCAGATGATGAGCAACCAGATTATGATATGAAATGTGAATGCCTGATCCCACTTTTAAAAAGAGAAATACAAGCACATTTCCATGCACATAGAGCTGATGATATATTTACAGCAATAAGAATAGCAAAAGAATTTAACTTAGACTATGTTATAATTCATGGGACAGAAGGCCACCTTATTGTAGATGAATTGGTAGAAGATAATGCTAGAGTAATGTCGGGCCCATTTCTATCAGATCGTTCAAAACCAGAATTATTAAATTTAACACCTAAAACTCCAGCTATATTATCTAATAAGGGTGTAGTAATGGCGATAGTTACAGACCACCCAGTAATTCCTATACAATATTTGCCACTGTGTGCATCATTGGCGGTTAGGGAAGGAATGGACAAGTATGAAGCTATGAAGGCAATTACCATAGGAGCTGCAAAAATTTGTGGACTTGATAACACTATTGGAAGTATAAAAGCTGGAAAAGATGCTGACTTGGTCTTTTTTGAAGGAGATCCTCTAAATATTAATAATAAACCTAAGATGGTAATTTGCTCAGGGGAATTAATTCTAAATATTAAATAGAGTGTAATTTATAGTTATTATTAACAAGGTTGATATTTTATTAATATATACATATAAATTATCAAAAATCAGCAAAATTCACTAATTGATAATTATGAGATTGATTTTTTTTATGTATAGTGTTATAATAAACAAGGTAACAAACATAATTTTATGTTTAAAAAGGTAGTTGAAATTAAGGAGGAACTTTGTATGAATGTAATACTCACAGGGAGAAAAGTTAATTTAAAAGAAAATTTTAAAGAACGTGTGAATAAAAAACTTTCTAAGTTCGATAGAATATTTGGGGAAGATCAAGTTGCAAAAGTTACAGTAACAGTAGAAAAAAATCGCCAAATAGTAGAGATAACTATAAATCATAATGGAATTATATATAGAGTGGAAAAAACTGCTCCAGAAATGAATGATGCACTAGATGCAGTGGTAGATACACTGGGCAGGCAGATTAGAAAAAATAAATCTAAGCTAGAGAAAAAAATAAAAAGCGTATCTTTAGAAGATTATATAAAAGAATATTATGCTGATGAAAATGATGAAGAAACAGACTATAAAGTTGTAAAATCTAAGCAATTCCCTGTTAAACCTCTTATTGTTGAAGAAGCAATTTTACAAATGAATATGATAGGGCATTCATTCTATATGTTTAGAAATGTTGACACAAATGAAATTAATGTGATATATAAGCGAAAAGATGGAGCTTATGGTTTGCTTGAGCCTGAAGTTTAATATTATAAAATTATAGAAATTAATAAGGTAGGCAATGCAATTGTCTACCTTATTTCATGCAAAATTTGATATAAGTTTGGAGGTAAAAATATTTAATAAACTTATTATATTTAAGTTATCAAATATGTTACATAGTTTATGGAAAATATTAATTGTGTTTGTCCGTGCCTGCTTGGCTTAGAAGGCCTTGTGTCGAATGAATTGAAAGACATGGGTATTAAAAATGTGCAAGCTGAAAATGGCAGGGTTCTTTTTTCTGATAATATACAATCTATAGCTAGAGTTAATATTTGCTCTAGATATATAGAAAGGGTTATGGTGCTTATGGGAAGGTTTGAGGCACATAGCTTTGATGAACTATTTGAAAATGTTAAAAAATTACCTTGGGAAAAATGGATAGGTAAAAAAGATGCATTTCCAGTTAAGGGAAGAGCATTAAGTTCTAAATTATCGAGTATACCAGACTGCCAATCTATTATAAAAAAGGCTATAGTAGAACGATTGAAATTAAAATATAAAATACCTTGGTTTGAAGAGACAGAAAATTTATATAGAGTACAATTTTTAATCATGAAAAATAAAGTTAGCGTAATGATAGATACTTCAGGAGAAGGGTTACATAAACGTGGATATAGAAGGAACTCAACAATAGCACCAATAAAAGAAACCTTAGCGGCAGCTATGGCAAATTTAGCACATGTAAAGGGATTTTCTAATGTGTTTGATCCATTTTGTGGTTCTGGAACTATTTTAATAGAGTCTGCGCTTCTTGCAATGAATATGGCACCTGGCCTTAGAAGAAATTTTATTTCAGAAAAGTGGAACAATATAAACTCAGGCATATGGAAGGTAGAAAGAAGTAGAGCACAAGATTTAATTAGAAAAGATGTAGAATTTAATGCTTATGGGTTTGACATTGATAGTAATGCACTATTTATAGCTAATGAAAATGCAAAAAAAGCAGGAGTATCGAGTAAAATTAAATTAAAACTACAAGATATAAGGAAGTTTAATATAGAGCAAGAAAAAGGGATAGTAATATGTAATCCCCCATATGGTGAGAGGCTTTTAGATATTGATAAGGCAAAAGAATTATATAGAATAATGGGCAAAAAATTTAAAAGAAAAAAAGGATGGAGCTATTATGTTATAAGCCCATACAATAAGTTTGAAGATTGCTATGGAACTGTAGCCGATAAAAGAAGGAAATTGTACAACGGCATGATAAAGTGCCAATATTATATGTATTTTAAATAAAATAGCAATATTAATAACTAATATAATAATTGTAGTTTATTATTGTTATTTAAATTAATGTGTGATTTTAATAAAGTAGTAATTATATTTTGCATGCATGCATAAGTTTATGTAGGTAGTTTTTAATTTAAATAAATATTTCTATTTTTAACAAAAGGAGGAAAGTGTACAAATTATAATTAACCTTTATTTGTGCATGCATTAATTATGAGTGAGATGTTGAATAACTTTGAATATTGTGATAAAAAAGAGGCAAATCATGTAAAATTAAATAAGGAAAAAGTAAAAGAGTATGCAGAAAATCAATTAATGATAATGATACAAGTAGTTTTGTCTGTTTTAATTATCGTATTTTTTGTATTGTTAAGAGATTTTAATGTATCAATATATCAATATATGAAAGATTGGTATATTGAAAATATTAATGATTCATTACTTTTGGGAAATAGCATAAGTGACTACAAAGATACAATAGATGTGGTTTATAATAAAGTTAAAAATAATTATTTTTATGGAGCAACTTACAATAATTACCACGATTATAGTAAAGAATTAATAATGTCTGTTGAGCCTACCTTACCTTTATCGACTGGTGTAATAACATCTACGTTTGGTAAGAGGGAAAGTCCATTTAATGATAGAGAGGAATTTCATTATGGCTTAGACATATCATCTGAAGCAAATTCTGACATTTATACAATATTTCCAGGAATTGTAGAGAAACTAGATGAAAATAGTAGCTATGGAAAGTATATAATAGTTGACCATGGAAAGGGAATAAAGACGCTGTATGCACATTGTAATAGTATAGACGTTAATGTAGGAGATAATGTAGGTTATGGAGATTTAATTGCCCATGTGGGTAATAGTGGTAGAACGACAGGAAATCATTTACATATAGAATTAATAATAAATGGTAGAAGATATGATCCAAATTTAATTTTTAAGGATGCATATACATATGTGCTTTAAAATTTTTGGTTGTAATATAACAGTAAGTTTTTTATTTTTATGTTTTATCACAAGCTTAATGTTGTTTGACAATTCTGGTATTATAAAGTGGGGAGTTTTTGCGGCCTTTATCCATGAGGCGGGTCATATAGTAGCAATGCTATATAAAAACATTAAACCAGAGGGAATTAGATTAGGACTATTCGACATTAGTATCATAAATAATAAAAAGTTTAATTATATAAATTTTAAAGATGAAGTTATTATATTAATATCTGGCTCTTTAGCAAACTTAGTTGTATTAATTATATGTTGTTTTATAGGGTTGGCTGTAGATAACGATATATGTCTAATACTAATGCAAGAGAATTTATTTTTGGGATTGATGAATTTACTTCCTATTGAATCTCTTGATGGTGGTGATTTGCTTTATATTATAATTTCTGAAAAATTAAATGTAGTAGTTGCAAAAAGGGTATTACATTTAATTTCATTTATTATATTGATACCTTTGATGTCGATTGGATTTTTAATATTATTTAAATCTAAATATAATTTCTCTTTACTGTTAGTTAGCTTTTATTTAGTAACAGTAATTTTGGAGAAAAATAACAAAATAAAAATATAATTAGAGCATATATTTATTCATATCAACAAATATAAAAATATGTTTTATATTTATATTGATTTTAATTAAATTATACGTTAAAATATTAATGCTACAGTTTTTGGAGAGGTGTCCGAGCTGGCCGAAGGAGCACGACTGGAAATCGTGTAAACCATTAAAGTGGTTTCTGGGGTTCGAATCCCCATCTCTCCGCCATATAAGTACATATCTTTTGATACATAGGGAAAGTCCAGTAATACTGGGCTTTCTTCTTGTCTTTATTTATAAACATATGAACAACTAGCGAAAGTTAAAAAGGATGCAAATATATAAAAATGTCTCATAGGTTTATGTTTCTTCGGTGGTAACCATAATAACATTTGATTTTAAATTTTTGCCTTATCAAATTTAAAGCGTTCACTCTGTAATGTACAAATTAAAAGTTTAAACTTTTGATGTAAGATACTTTTTCTATAAAAGCTTTGAACAATTTTATAGATTTTACAATATACATTCATCAGAGGATCAATTTCTGTGTGGATATCATTTTCCATTTTTATTTGCCTAGCTCAATTTTAAAATATTAATATCTTCATTTTCTGTTACACTTTGTATGTATAATACAAATTAAATTTAAAAATTTGCTTTTGGCTCAATAATCTGCCTATATTATTCTAAGTAATATTGATACTACTTAGAACCACAAACATAGTCGAACAGCATATTGCAATATAAGATTTCTTATTACATCTTCTTGATTTTTAATTTAGACTCATGTAGTTGTGATTTATCACAGAAAAACATTTTATAAAATAATGAAAATGTCTTATGTGTAGATATTTGAAAATATGGTATAAATTTGTTGAAATTGGTTACATGAGTAAATATAATAATGAGTATAGCGAGAATGTTAAAATGTAATTTTTCAGCTTAACTTTGGAACATTTTAAGAAAAAGAATTTAAAAAGTTTTTACAAATGAGGACTGGTCTAAATGAAAGAAATTAAGCAAGGCATAGTTTTTGGCATGGTTCCTAAATCAGCCAATGAAGGCAATATGAATAATATTACCTTTTGTTTAACGGAAGATTGTAATTTAAGATGTAAATATTGTTATGAAGTTCATAAGAATAACAAAAGAAAGATGAGTTTTGCTACAGCGAAAAAAGTAGTAGACTTTGTACTATCTAAAAATGATATATACAACCGTGAAGGTGTTGTTTGGGAATTTATCGGAGGAGAACCATTACTAGAGATAAATCTAGCTGATGAAATTAGTGAATATATAAAAAATAGAATGCAAGAATTAAATCATCCATGGAAAGATAATTATATTTTTCATTTTTCTACCAATGGAATACTCTATCACCTTCCTGCGTTTCAAGATTATTTGCTCAAAAATAAAGGGTACGTTTCTGTAGGTATGAGTGTCGACGGAAACAAAGTTAAACACGATAACCAAAGGGTATATAAAGATGGCAGTGGCTCTTATGATGATGTTATAAGGAATGTAGAATTATGGAAAAAACAGTTTCCAAATGCTTCAACGAAAGCTACATTTTCACACGATGACATTCCATATTTAAAAGACAGTGTTATACATTTATGGAATATTGGTATTAAAAAAGTTATGGCCAACATTGTTCTTGAGGATGTATGGGATGAAAATGACCCTGTTATTTTTGAGAGTCAATTAAAAGAACTTGCAGATTATGTTATTGAAAAAGAAATTTGGAAAGATCCTGAATATACAGTAAGATTTTTTGACCCATATGTTGGATTACCTTTAAAAAAAATAGATATGTACAAAAAGTATTGTGGAGCAGGGGCAATGTTAGCGGTTGACTGCGATGGTAATTTTTTTCCATGTATACGTTTTTTAAACTTCACACTGTCAAACCATAGTGGTTATTGCATAGGAAATGTTAATGATGGAATAGACAAAAATAAGTTAAAGGCTTTTAACTACTTAATAAGAGAAAATATGACTCCTAAAAAATGTAATTCATGTGAGATTGCCGGAGGATGTATGAATTGTGTGGGCTCTAGCTATGATGATTCAGAAGAAGGAACAATTTTTCATAGAACTACATACATCTGTGAAATGCATAAGGCAAATGTGAGAGCAAATGACTATTTTTGGAATAAGTTAGATCCACTTCTTAATGGACTGGAAAATCCTCGCAAATCTGCTATTAAAATAGCTAACATTAAAGAAATTAAGCATTTAATTATATATATGAACGGTAATGATAGACCATATTGTTTATGTGGAAAGGATTTAAATAATTCTGCTAATCAAAAAATGTCTCAGGATATGATAGAGGATGCAATAAGGTTTGCAGAAAAAAATAATTTAAAACCATTATTTTATAACAATGGACATCTTTCGGATGTTATTGATATTATTAACTCGAACAAACCAGTTGTATCGGTTTCAGTAATTGATTTAAAATCTATTCATGAGAGCAAGGTAAGTAGTATAGTTGACTTATTAATTGATAAAAGCAGTATTAGAGATATATTTTCAGGATTTAAATACCTAGTAGATATGAAGGTTTCAAGAATTAATTTTATATTATCAGATATCAAATTTTGGTTAGAAAAAGATTTATCCTTATATTCAGAGCAACTCATAAATGTTGCATCGTTTATTAAAGAAAAAGAATTATATATAAAGGTAAATGTATTGCATGATGTTACTGTTTCAGAGCGGATTTATTATGGATGTGATGCCGGGGTAAATTCATATACATTAGCACCCAATGGTAAGATATATATTTGCCCGGCTTTTTATTTCGAAGATGCAGATAAATATAGTATAGGAGATTTAGACAACGGATTTACATTTAAGTATGGAGATTCCTTACACAATAACAATTTTCCAGAGTGTAGTGGGTGTAAGAACTATCATTGTAAAAGATGCCTTTATCTAAATAAAACGATGACGAATGAATATAGTATATCACCTGATATACAATGTGAAGTAAGTAATTTAGAGGCTGAAATATCTAGAAAGTTTATTGGAAAGAAATCACCATTTTAAAAGTAATGTTTTTATATTACTATATTGATAATTTACAGCCTATTATCCAGCTAATTTCATGTCATTTATGTAATTGTACTTAATGATATAAATTTTATTTTTAATTTAGCTTATAGACATAGCAGGATTTTATATTTTTGAGATTAGATTATATAATATTTAAATAAGACTGAAACGAGGTGAAAAGAATGGAGTATTTATTTGGAAATGATGCTATTTATGTAGAATTACAAGTAGGCGATTGTAATGGTACATGCGGAGGTATTTGTGGTGTATGCAGTACTTTTGAAGATTCTGTTTAACTTATAAATAAGTATTTTGTACATAGGGTGCATGAAATTGGCTGAATAATAGGCTGTAAAAATAACTTAAAGAAGAGTGGATAATTTGAAAATTAGAGAATTAGAAATAGATGATATTCCACAAATTGTTAAACTTAAACAAGAATTCAAGAAAGACCAAAGGGATAGAAATACTTTTGGGGTGCATATAAGCAATTCTCAATCGGACAATTGTTATAGTGAATATGAAAAATATTTTACAACGAATAATAATAAAAGAATATTCGTTGCAATTGAAGATGATACAATAGTTGGAATGATAAAAGCTATAATAAGAAGAGATGACCCTTCTTTTGAATTTGGAGAACATGCACATATTTGTGATTTGTTTGTACTAAAGCAATATCGAAACTATAAAATATCTGTTGGATTATATAGGCGTTGTAAGGAGTGGGTAAAATCTCAGGGTTGTAGGTATTTAACTGCATATACATTTGGGTTTAATGATTTAATTAAAAAAAGTATGCACGTAATAGGTATGAAGGAATATAAGATTATGTATGTTCGTGACATAAACGATGATTGATTAGTAAGTTTAACTGAGTATTAAAATTGTAAGTCAAATTTAGGGTTAAAAGTAAAGATTTTCTTGTAAAATCGTAAATATGTTTAAAAAATACTTATACGTTTTTTAGTTTTTATAGATAATTTTAATGCTTTGTGCATAATTCTGCACTTTTTAAAGAAATGATATAATACTTTTACACAATTAAAAATGACCATGCGTTTGCATCAAAGCTTGAGTGATTAGGCATATCAGTAGGCACATTTGGGTAGAATGTAATTTTATGTAACGATTACTCCACAATTTTTAAAGAATAATGGCTATATTTTTTGGGGCGAAAATTTGTAACAATTTATAGTTTTTAGGTTTTTATAATACACCGACATACTTTTAATTACAAGTAGTAATTACAAAAAATGCCATTTTTTAAAATATACAAGTATGCTTTGTTCTTTTATTTGCTTGTTATTATATGATGTTTGGAAAATAAAATTCGGATAAGTTTCTATGAAAAAAGACATATATTATATTTATTAATATATAATGCATGGCTGTCGAAATACTCCATTAGAAAGGAATAAAATTGATATGAAAATTTATCAATACTTGCTTGAGGGTAACCAGAAATATGATTCAATTAAACCACAAATATGTAGAGGAAATTTTAAGTGTGAGCCGGAACAAATACAAGAAAAAGTGATTATAGCTCCTACTTGGCAAGTAGATATATTTTCTTCTCATGTTAATAATATAGCACATATTTCGGGGCCTACCGGTCGTGGTTATGATATAAGCGAACTTGAAATAAACGGTAAAAAGGTAACTTACATTTCTACTGGAGTTGGAGCTTGTAATGTTTTAGATGCAACACTTGCTCTTGGATGTACTTACTGTAAAGAAATAGTATTTATTGGCTCTGCTGGAGCTTTAGATAAAAATATGAAGATAGGAGATATTATAATTCCTGAATATTCGGTTTGTGGTGTGGGAACAAATAAATACTTAACTTCAGGATCTATTTGTGAAAATAATGTGTTTGGAAAAAAATACTACCCTAATAAAGAGTTTTACAATGAAGCTTTAAGTATCGTTGGAGAGGTAACCAAAAATACAGATATAAAAATACATTTAGGCCAAACTTACAGTACAGATACGATATTTGCCCAATATGCACATCTTGAAGAAATTATAAATATGGGATGTAACTCTATAGAAATGGAAGCTGCCACGTTTTTTGATGCTGCAAATGTAGCAAATATTAAGGCTACGGCGATTTTTAATATTTCAGATAATACAATTGCTAATAAATCACTATATAGTGGTAGAACTAATGAGGATCAAAATAGGATACAGAAAGTAAGAAAAGATGTTATGCCTATAATAGCTTTAAAGGCATTAAATGTTATTTGAATTTGTCTTTATGATAATGTAATCGCAGTAAAGCTCTTAATTTTTTATCCTGGAGATGTTTGGCAATAATAAATTTTATTGCGGGATTCCTTTCTAGATATTTTTTCTAAATAATTTTATTTCTATAAGAAAGTTTACATTGCCTACACCCTAAAACACAAGTTTTTGTATCAATATAGAATATTAATTTATAATCTGCCAATGCTTTTATTTGGCAGATTTTTATTGTTATTAAGATAGACATTTATTCTTGATATATTTATAAATTATTTTTATTTAAGTAAAGATGTTATAAATTGTTGATAGTGATTTAATGCTAAAGTTGAAGAAAGCTAGCATAGTCTCAAAGAAAAGTATATAAAGATTTGGAATGAATATACTATAATCTTTAAATATTAAGATAAGTTTATAATCCTTGAAATTGAGGTAATAAAATGATTCGAAGATTATTATTTTAAGCCTTATAGGTTTACTTTTATTGAACACTTTGAATCTCAGTAAAATATTTAAAAATAATATAATTGTATTTTAGAGTAAAGTATAATATAATTAAAGTAATAAAGGAGGTCATTTTATGGAAAAGCAAACAGCTGGAAGAGATTCACTTGGAAATTTTGCTCCAAAATTTGCGGAACTTAACAATGATGTACTTTTTGGAGAGGTGTGGTAAAGGGATGATAAATTATCTCTTAAAATTCGCTCCATTATAACTATTACTTCGTTAGTTAGCAAAGGTATTGTAGATAATTCTTTATCCTACCATTTATCTACTGCTCGCATAAACGGGGTAACTAGTACCGAAATGGCTGAAATTTTAACTCATCTTGCTTTTTACGCAGGGTGGCCTAATGTTTGGGCAGCATTTCGTATGGCAAAAGAGGTCTATAAAGATGATAATTGCAGGGAGCAACATGGAGGTTTCTTTGGCCTTGGACAACCAAATGTAGATTTTGCAAAGTATTTTATTGGTAAAAGTTATTTAAAACCACTTACAAATCCAAGAGATACTGTATTTATTGCTAATGTAACTTTTGAACCAGGGAGCAGAAATAATTGGCATGTTCATCGTGCTACAAATGGAGGTGGACAAATCCTTTTATGTGTAGATGGTGAAGGATGGTATCAAGAGAAAGGAAAATCTGCTCAAAGTTTAAAGCCAGGCGATGTTATAACTATTCCTGCAAATGTCAAGCACTGGCATGGAGCCAAAAAAGACACTTGGTTTAGTCATCTAGCTGTAGAGTGCCCAGGAGAAAGTACTACCAACGAATGGTGTGAACCTGTTGAAGATGAGGAGTATAATAAATTATAGTCCATAATCGAGTAATTCTTTTAAAACAGAGGTGGTTTGATGAGTTTGACAATTAATATTTATTATTCTGGAAAAAATGGCGGAGCAAAAAAATTTGCAGAAGAAATGATTTCAAGCGGAACTGTAGAAAAGATTAGAAAGGAAGAGGGAAATGAAAAATACGAATATTTTTTCTCTATGTATGATCCTGAAACAGTTTTATTAATTGACAAATGGAAAAATAAAGAAGCGTTGAATTTACATCATAAATCTGAGATGATGAAGAAAATAGCAGAGCTTCGCGACAAATATGGATTGCATATGAAAGTAGAGAAGTATGCAGAAATTTAAAAGTGAAAGGTTAAAACATGTACCTTAAAGCTGCTATTAGAAGTTAAATATCAACGAGAAAACACTTCGTGTGAATGGTTAAAGATTTTAATGACAAGTATTTTACTCAATTATTATATATAAAATAAAAGGAGAGATTAACTATGTTAGGAAACTTTATTTATTCAAACCCAACTAAAATTTATTTTGGAGAGAATGCTTTAAATGGATTGAGAGAGGAACTTCCAAAGTATGGAGAAAATGTATTATTGGTCTATGGTGGTGGGTCAATAAAGAAAAACGGAATATATGATGATGTTATAGCAATTCTTTTAGAATGTGGAAAAAAGGTTATCGAGGATGCCGGTGTTATGCCAAATCCTACAGTCGAAAAGCTATATGAAGGTTGTGAACGTGCCAGGGAAGGCAATATTGATTTGATTCTTGCTGTAGGTGGTGGGTCTGTATGTGATTACGCAAAAGCAGTTTCTGTATCGACTCATTGCAAGGAAGACCCTTGGGAAAAATATTACCTTAGAATGGAAGATGTAGATAACGATATTATTCCAGTAGGATGTGTACTGACTATGGTAGGTACTGGCTCAGAAATGAATGGCGGATCTGTTATTACAAATCACAAACAAAAGCGCAAAATAGGCCATGTATTTGGGGACAATGTTATGCCAAAATTCTCTATTATGAATCCTGTTTATACCTTTACATTACCAAGATATCAGATGACTGCTGGATTTTTTGATATTATGAGCCATATTTTAGAACAATATTTTTCCGGATATGATGATAACACGTCTGATTATATTATGGAAGGATTACTTAAATCTCTAATTCACAGTACAAAAATTGCAGTTAAAAATCCTAAAGACTATGAAGCAAGAAGTAATATTATGTGGATTGCAACTTGGGCTCTTAATACATTTGTGGCAAAAGGAAAAACCACCGATTGGGAAGTGCATATGATTGGACAATCTATTGGAGCATATACAGACGCTACACATGGCATGACTCTTTCAGCGGTTTCTATTCCATATTATAAATTCATTATGCCGTATGGTTTAAAGAAATTTAAAAGATATGCTATCAACGTATGGGATGTAAAACCTGATGGAAAAACTGATGAACAAATAGCTGAACAAGGTCTTGCAGAGATGGAAAATTATATGAGAGAAATTGGACTTGTGATGAATATTAGTGAATTAGGGGTTAAAGAAGAAATGCTTGAAGGAATTGCCGATGGCACATTTATCATGGAAGGCGGATACAAAGTACTTGAGCATGATGACGTTATTCAAATTTTAAAAGAAAGTATGAAATATTAAAGGGGAGTTCTAGTTATGAATAAAAAGGTGCTTATTATTTCTTCTAGTCCCCGCAAAGGAGGAAATTCTGAAACCTTAGCTGATGAATTTGCAAGAGGTGCAGTGGAAGCTGGAAACTCTGTTGACAAGATTTGTCTGTATGATAAAAAGATATCATTTTGTATAGGATGTTTTGCTTGTTTGAATACGCATAGGTGTGTAATACATGACGATGCAGACATTATTACACAAAAAATGATGGTATCAGATGTTTTAGTTTTTGCTACACCTGTGTATTATTATAGTGTTAGTGGTCAGCTTAAAACTATGCTTGATCGTGCTAATCCTCTTTATAATGCAGACTATTTTTTTAAAGAAGTTTACTTATTGGCAACTGCTGCAGAAGACGAATCTAATACATTTGAGGGCACAGAAAAAGCGGTTCAAGGATGGATAGCTTGCTTTGAGAAAGCGAGGCTTTGTGAAACCATCTTTGCAGGGGGAGTTAATGTAGTTGGTGAAATTGTGGGACATAAAGCTCTTTTAGAGGCATATGAAATAGGTAAAAGACTATAAATTACTTTATTTAGTAAATAATATAACTATTAAGTAAATAAAAGGAGAAAAAACATGGAATATGTTACATTGAATAACGGTGTAAAAATGCCAAAATTAGGCTTTGGGGTTTATCAAGTGTCAAAAGCTGAATGCAAACGTGTAGTGCTAGATGCTATCGAAGTTGGTTATAGGTCAATTGATACAGCGCAAGCATATTTTAATGAGGAAGAAGTCGGAGAAGCAATTTTAGAGTGTTCAGTGCCTAGAGAAGAACTATTTATAACCACTAAAGTATGGATAGATAATTACGGTTATGAAAAATGTAAAAAGTCAGTGTTTGAGTCAATAAAAAAACTAAAAATAGATTATTTGGATTTGATTCTTTTGCATCAACCATTTGCTGATTATTATGGTGCTTACAAAGCATTAGAAGAACTATATGGGGAAGGTATAGTAAAAGCAATAGGGGTATCTAATTTTTATCCCGATAGATTGTCGGATATTTGTTTATTTGGTAGGAAGGTTATTCCACAAATAAATCAAGTTGAAACAAATCCATTAAATGCTCAAGTGAAAGCACAGGAAAACATGAAAAAATACAAAGTTCAAATTGAAGCGTGGGCACCGTTTGGAGAAGGTAGAAATAATATGTTTTCGAATCAAATATTGAAAGAAATCGGAGATAAATACAATAAATCAGTTGCACAAATTATTTTAAGATGGTTAATGCAAAGGAATGTGGTTGCCCTTGCTAAATCGGTTCATAAAGAGAGAATGAAAGAGAATTTTGATATTTTTGATTTTACGCTGAGTGATAAAGACATGGAGAAAATTAATGGATTAGACACTAATAATAGCCTATTTTTTTCACATTACGATCCAAAAATGGTTGAATGGTTTGATGAAATGATCGAAAGGAGAAGATAACGGAGGGCAATTATGTTGTGGGGTATTTGTGTATTGTCATAGTGTTAAAGTTATACGCTCAATTTTATTAAAATTTAAATATTTAGAAATGTAAAAATGTATCTTCTAATGTACAGATAAGCCCAGCATTGCTGGGCTTTTTCATATATATGTATGAATTTTAAAATTTGTCATTTAATATTGAAATGGATCTATAGCTTGAGTTCAGAATGTAAATAATAAGGATAACAATATTATTTATATTTTATGAATTAATTAGTGCAGAAAGCAATTAGAACTAATATTTGGAATGTAAACAATCTTTCATACTAGGCAGAAAAAACTTGAAGGAGGTTTTGTAGTATACCTTAGAAATATATGATTATATATAAAATGTACATAAACTTATAGTTTAGTAGGGATATTGAAAAATGATAAAATAATGGTTATAGGCTTACTATTGCATTTTTGTAATGTGTATAGAATATTTTTGAATAGTTTTATTTTTTCTTATAATTACATGCAAGGTGAAAATTTTTTTAAAAAGTTTATATTTTTTGTTTTATTTAATTCTTTATATTTAAATTTTAAAAGTGATTTAATATTTATGCAAATTTTAAATAAATGATATAATATTTTTATAACATTTAAAAATATTTGTGTGATTATATCAACAATTTGGGTATTAAATATAGTAAATTTTATTTTTTTAGAGTTCTAGGAGATCCTAGTACTAATGGGATTTTTTTATGATTATACATGAGAGCTAAAGTTTATTTAATATAGTTTTATTGATGTTTAAGATCTTAGTAAGTACTATCTATTGAGTGTAGTGAAGATTGTTAGAAAGTAATTTTATGTTATATATTTTTAAATAAATACTTTTTGATTATTTATTTTATATTTATTTAAAGATGTTTTTAAAGTATACCATTATAAATTATATTAGATTATTGGGGAAATCAAATAGATTTTATATTAATGACTTCAATTTTATTATAATTTATTATCTATATTTATAAATTATGTAATTTGCTCAAAATTGTTTTAAGGTTTAAGCTATTGAGTTTATAATTTTTACTATATAACTTAAATTATTTTTATTCAAAATGTGTTTTTTTCTTCTAATATTTGACAATAAAAAAATTTACGCTATAATAAAATTGTATAAAAAAATAAATGAGGTGTAACTATGATTAGGAAATGTTTAACAATTTTATTAATTAATGTGTTGATTTTGCAATGTGGAGCTATTAATTTGGTGTTTTCTAAAAACGTGAATTATAGTGAGGCAGATGCAAACAAGTACAAAAGTTTAATTAGAAGTGTTTATTATTTGAATAGTAGCTTAAAAAATGAAATTGACAGTTATAAAAAATTGTTAGATAATTGTGCTAATAACAATTATGTGTTTGATGTGGAGAAAATTGATAAAATATGTGAAGAAGCTATTGACTGTTTGAAAGATGAATCATGTTTGTTAAAAATAAACGGACCTTTAATTATAGTGGGAGACATACATGGAGATATTAAATCACTTGAGTTTTGTATTAAGAAATTCTTAAAAGAAATGAGCTTTGGAAAATCGATTCTTTTCCTCGGAGATTATGTTGATAGAGGGAAGAACAGTGTTGAATGTTCTGTTTTACTGCTTAAATTAAAAACTATGTTTCCGGATAAAGTTTATTTGCTTCGAGGAAATCATGAAATTAAGAAAGTTAAGAATGAAAAATCAAGAGAAAGATATGCAAGCCCTAAGTATGGCTTTTTACAAGAAGTGCGAAAAAAATACAATGATGATCATGTGTTTGTGAAACTAAATGAGGTTTTTAATTATCTTTCTATATCAGCAGTTGTAAATGATTCTGTTTTTTGTGTGCATGGAGGAATTACACCTGAAATGAGTTCTCTTAATCAATTAAGTGAACTGAGAAAACCTATTTCATATGAGAGTCTTTGTGAAACAAAAAATAAAGAAAAGGAATCTTTAATTATGGACTTAGTATGGAGTGATCCAAGTGATGTTAATCATTTCAAAAAAAATGAAAAGAGGGGTAAAGGCAAGCTATTTGGTCATAAACAAGTTCTTAATTTTTTAAAAACCTTCAGTTTTAATAAGATTGTTCGTGGTCATCAATGTGTAGATGGGTATGATGATAAATTTAATGATGAAAGTATAATAACTGTGTTTTCAATACCTAACTATGTTGGTAAAACAAATAGAGGAGGAATTATTAATTGTGATAATACAGGTAATTTCTCATATGAATATATAGTTTACTAAAACATGTGTGAATTGTAATAATATTTGATAAGTATATTATAAAGCCTTCTGTAATGTATGAAATTGCAGAAGGCTTTATCTTTTATTTTTAATTATAGTATATATTTATCTATTTTGGTTAGAATATAACATTAAATAATTAAAAAACTCTTTGTGTTTTATAAACTATTGTATTATTTTAATAAATTAATAATGAAGTTACTTTCTCATAATGTTACATTTATTTTAATAGAGCATAGAATGTAAGGTAATTATTACTTTATATTTGGAGGTAAAGTAATGCTAATTCATGATAATTTTTATGATGGACATAAAGAGCAGCTAGATATACTAGAAAATAGTGAAGTATTATTAAAAATAATAATTATTGGCTCTTTAATAAGACTTATATATTTGAGAGAACAAAAATATCAGTTAATTAACAGTAAATTATGCGTAATAAGAAATAAATATAATAATTCAAATGGATTTTGTATGCAATTAATTTCATCATTATTGGTTCTATATGGACTTTTTGGATTTTATGATCAATCTAAAAATATATCAAAATCTTCAACTGCTTCAGAGGAACAGCGTGTAGAGGTTTGTTTAAGTGAAATTGTTATAGCTGTGTCATTGATAAGATTATATATTTTATTTTTATCTAATGATAACAGTGATGTGTCTGTTAATAATTAATATGAATCAATTCTTAGTAAAGCATTGGAATAAAATTATTTCTTTATTGATAAAAGATATTTTTGAAATAATATGGGTTAAGGTTTAATAATTACGAAGCTTATTTTTGCTATAAAATGTACTTTGTTTTTTTTAAAAAATTTGTTATAATATTAAGAAAAAGAAAAGAAGGTATTTTTTTGAGTAGTTTTAAAAAGGAAATTTTTGTTACATCTAGTGATATAGACTTTCAATGCAAAATGAGTATCACTAGTATTATGGAGAAATTTCAAGAAATATCTGGGGATCATGCAAAATTATTTAATGTTGATAATAAAACATTAATAAAAAATTATAATATTTGTTGGTTTATAACAAGAATAAAAGTGGATGTGAACTATTTTCCGTGTTTGGACGATAGGTTACTTATTGAAACATTTGTAGCACAACCTAAAAGATTTAAACAAGACCGTTATTATATTATTTATAATGAAAAAAATGAAGTCCTGGTTAATGGGGTTGCAGAGTGGTGTTTGTATGATATAAAATTGAATAAATTAAAAAAGTTTGATGAATTGAAAAATTTATTAATGGATTCTACAGAATTTAATAGTAATTTGAAGAGTAATTTATACACTAGGCTTAGTGTAGATGTGTCAGACGAAGATTTTTCTTATGAATATCAACCTAGAGTATGTGATATAGATATGAATATGCACGTAAACAATGTTTCATATGGGAAAATGATAATAAATTCTTTTGATTGTAATTATTTAAGCAAAAATACATTAAAACATTTTGAAATTAAGTTTGTAAATCAAAGCTTTGAGGGTAATATAATAAAGATATTTAATAAACGTATTACTGAAAATTCATTTTATGTAGTTGGAAAATTAAAAGACACAAACATTAAGATTTTTGAATCTACAGTTTTATATAGTTAAATTATGCTAAAAGTATTTTTTATTTATAGTATTGTAAGTAAATTTTATTAATTGTTAAGAATAAAATACACTTAGATATGAATATTCGTCTTATCAAAGTGTATTTTTTTATATTGTTTATTGTTTTGTACTAAATCAAAAATTTTGATGTTATTATGAATTATTATTGAATTGTTGTTAAAGTAAAAGTTTTTTAATATTATTTTTGACATTAATTGTAATAAAGATAAGATTATGATAGAAAATCAATATTGATAATTTCAAATAAAACATTAGTTTGCATTTAAGTTAAAAATATTTAACTGTAATATATTATTTTACAGTTGAAAAATAATATAAAATAGAAATTATATAGTAAGACATGTCAATATAATAAAGGTTAATTACTTAAAGTTAACTTATAATTTAGAAAATTATAAATTGTTTCAAGATAGTTATTGTAGTATCTTTTTGTAAAATAAATTAGGTCCTTTAATCCTTATAATAAGTTTATGCACTTATAATAAAACATTGTGAGTTTACTTATTGTTTATTAGCTTAGTTAATTCTTCCATAAATGTATTTATGTCTTTAAATTGCCTATAGACAGATGCAAATCTTACATATGATACCTCATCTATGTTTTTAAGAGCATCCATAGCATATTTTCCTATTAAATCTGAAGTAATTTCTCTGTCTAATAAATTCTGAAGATTGATTTCTATATCATTAGCTATTTTTTCGAGTGTACTTATTGAAACAGGGCGCTTTTCACAAGCTTTTAAAAGACCATTAAGTAACTTATTTCTATCGAAAGATTCTCTGGATTTATCTTTTTTAATAACAATAATTGGCATAGTCTCTACAATTTCAAAGGTTGTGAATCGTTTATTACAGTTTAAGCATTCTCGTCTGCGTCTTATTTTTGTAAAATCGTCTGTCGGTCTAGAATCGGTTACTTTGCTTTCTTCAAAGTTACAATATGGACATTTCAAAGGAATCACCTCTAATTTTTTATATATCAATATTAACATATATAAATGTAATAATGCAATAATTTTGTTAGTGATATTCCATTAATACTATATTTTTAAGAAGTTTGTGATTGATTTGTCAAATAAACATTTATTTTTTTACTTAGATTGACTTTTTATAAACAAAAATTTATAATTATATCTAAAACAACTGTTAATTGATAACAATTATATGGATTTTTAAACTAAAATAACATATTACTAAGATTGCTCTTTTTAGTTTATGGAACTTTTGCTTAAAATTTGTATTGCTATTTTAATTGTTCTTATTGATTTAATTAACAGAAAATAGTGTATTGGAGGATGTTTATTAATGAAGAGAGTAGGAAAACCAGTATTTTTTATTTTATCCCTACTTATATTATTAGTTTCATATATTGCCTTTTTTGGAATATATGGACTTAATGGCGATATTCCAATTACTTATATAAAAGGTGTTAAGGATATCAGGTGGGGAATTGATATTAGGGGTGGGGTAGAAGCTACTTTTAGCCCTGCAGATGGAGTCGATGCTACAAAAGAACAATTAGATTCAGCAAAGTCAATTATAGAAGTACGTATGGTAAAAAATAATATTACTGATTATGAGCTGTATGCTGATTATGATAACGATAGAATTATTGTTAGGTTTCCATGGAAAGAAGATGAAACAGAATTTGATCCTGAATATGCAATTAAGGAACTTTCTGCAACAGCGTCGTTGACTTTTAGGGAAGGCCATGAATATTTAAATGTTGAATATGATTCTGAAGGTCAATATGTTTACAAAACTCCAACAGGAGTGACTGCATCTAATGTTTTGATTGAAGGAAAAGATATAAGCAGTGCTTCTGCAATGATTACTCAAGATCAACAAACAGGAAAGCAAAAATATGTTGTACAATTGAACTTTAATGAAGAGGGTACAAAAAAGTTTGCGGAAGCAACGTCAAGGCTTAAAGGGCAAACAATATCAATATGGATGGACGATGTAATGATATCATATCCAACTGTTAACGATACAATAACAGAAGGAGTAGCAACAATATCAGGAGACTTTACATCACAAGAAGCATCTTCACTAGCTTCTAAAATTAATGCCGGGGCCTTACCGTTTAAATTACAAACAGACAATTTTGGGTCATTAAGTCCAACCCTTGGTTCATCTGCACTGTATTCCATGACTATTGCAGGTATTATAGCAATGATCCTTGTATGCACATTTATGATATTAATGTATAGATTGCCTGGCTTTATAGCTTGTATAGCATTGGTTGGGCAAGTAGGAATATCGTTAGCAGCTATATCTGGTTTTTTCCCTTTTATACAAAGCTTTACAATGACATTGCCTGGTGTCGCAGGCATTATATTATCTATTGGTATGGGAGTAGATGCAAATACTATTACTGCTGAAAGAATTAAAGAAGAGTTATTTCTTGGCAAGACTATAGATGGTGCTATTGATAGAGGAACACGAGCAAGTTTTTCTGCAATATTTGATGGCAATGTAACTGTTATTATTGTTGCACTTATACTTATGGGGGTTTTTGGACCATCTAATATCCTCTCAATGTTATTTGGACCTTCTACAACAGGGGTAATATATTCATTTGGATACACTTTATTAGTAGGGGTAATTTCAAACTTCTTAATAGGTGTGGCTGCTTCTCGTATAATGCTGAAATCTATTTCACAATTTAAGTTTGCTAGAAATAAATGGTTGTACGGGGGTAATAAAAATGAGAACGTATAATATAGATTTTATAAAGAATAAAAAGATATTTTTTGGCATATCTATTTCAATAATGCTTATAGGGATTATTTTTAATGTAATTTTTGGAACCCAGCTTGATATCCAATTCACAGGTGGAGCTATTGTAAAATATTCATATACAGGGCAAATAGATGAAAGTAGTCTTAAGGATGTTATACAAAAAGCTACATATCAAACAGTATCAATACAGTTAAATGAAAATGTGGTATCTTCTAGTGATAAAGAAGTTAAAAATAATGTATCTGTTGAATTTTCAGGGAATGAGGGCATATCTCTTGAACAACAAAAGAGCATGACAGAATCTTTAACACAAACTTTTCCAGACAATAATTTTGAATCTATTGAATCTATTTCTGTAAATCCAAGTATGGGAAAAGCTTTCTTTATGAAATGCATAGTTGCAATTATTCTTGCATCTGTGTTAATGATGTTTTATGTCGCATTTAGATTTAAAAAAATTGGTGGATTATCTGCTGGAGCTGCCGCTTTAATAGCATTATTACATGATGTTATAATGGTATATTTTACATTTATAATATTTAGAATACCGTTAAATGATAGCTTTATAGCTGTTGTTTTAATGATATTGGGATATTCTCTAAATGATACTATAGTTATTTATGATCGGATTAGAGAAAACAAGAAAATTTTTGGAGACAAAATAGATATTGCCACGTTGGTTAATAAAAGCATAAATCAAACTTTAGGTCGTACTATTAGTACTTCTGTGAGTACAGTTATTGCAATAGGCACAGTGTTGGTTGTATCCATATTATTTAAGTTACCTTCTGTTGTGTCATTTGCATTGCCTATGGTTGTAGGAATAGTTGCAGGATGCTATTCTACTATTAGTATAGCTGGTCCTTTATGGGTTTTATGGCAGGAATATAAATATAAAAGTTAGTGAATTAAAAAGGTTTATCATTTTATTTGATAAACCTTTTTATGTTTAGTAGAGATTTGTATTTTAGTTTTTTTAAGTTTAAGTAGATTTATATTGTATAAATAACTATTTTCATGGAATTATATAGTTATTATCAGAAGGAGTGATATAATGAATTTAGATGCTATTAAGGTTCAATCAGAAATTGGGCCTTTAAAAAAAGTGTTGATACAAAGACCTGGTAAAGAATTAGAAAATTTAATGCCTGAATATATTGATCGCTTACTATTTGATGATATACCTTATTTAAAAATTGCTCAGGAAGAACACGATTCTCTTGCTAATACTGCAAGAGAAAACGGTGCTGAAGTTGTTTATCTTAATGACTTAGCTGCAGAATCTATAATAGATGAACAAGTTAAGGACTCATTAATTAGTGAATATATATGTGAGGCAGAAATACTAGAAGAAAATATTGCTCAAGAATTAAAAGAATTTTTTAAGTCTATGTCAAATAAAGATATGATATCTAAAATGATAGAGGGTATAAGAAAAAATGATGTAAAAGACTATACTAAGAGGCATCTTAAAGATTTTTTAGATGATAGTTATCCTTTTATAGTAGATCCTATACCTAATATTTATTTTAGCAGGGATCCTTTTTGCACAATAGGCAAAGGTGTTTGTATTAATAAAATGTTTTCAGTAACCAGAAATCGAGAAACTCTTTTTGCTAAATATATATTTAAATATCATCCTGATTACAAAAATGTTCCTATAGTTTATAATAGAGACTATAAATCGTCTATTGAAGGTGGGGATGTGCTGGTTTTATCATCTGATTTATTAGCTGTTGGGGTATCTCAACGTACTCAACCTAGGTCGATAGAAATATTGGCTAAAAGAGTTTTAAAAGATGATATTGGATTTAAAAAAGTATTAGCAATCGATATTCCAAAAACAAGAAGTTTTATGCATTTAGATACTGTTTTTACTATGGTTGATAAAGATAAATTTACTATTCACCCTAATATTAAAAATGATTTTAAGGTTATGAGTTTAGAATTAAAGGATAATGAAAATTTAAAAATATCAGAAGATAATGATAGTTTAGAAAATATATTAAAGAAAAATTTAAATTTAGATAAAGTAACCTTAATAAAGTGTGGTGGAGATAGTATTATAGATGCAGCAAGGGAGCAATGGAATGATGGCTCTAATACATTTGCAATTGCTCCTGGAAAGGTTATTGCATATAGCAGAAATTATGTTACCAATAAAATTATGGAAGATGCAGGTATAGAGGTCCTTACAATTCCAAGCTCTGAGTTATCGAGGGGTAGAGGAGGACCAAGATGTATGACAATGCCATTATTAAGAGAAAATGTTTAAAGGAGAATGTATATTTATGTCAGTTAATTTAAAAGGAAGATCATTTTTAACACTTATGGATTTTAAACCCTGTGAAATAAGGTATTTATTAGATTTAGCACATGATTTAAAGGCAAAGAAACGTATGGGCCTACACGGACAAGCACTTAAAGGTAAAAATATTGTGCTGCTTTTTGAAAAAACATCTACAAGAACTAGGTGTGCATTTGAAGTAGCTGCTCGCGAAGAGGGAGGAAATGTAACCTTCTTGGATTCTGGTAGTTCTCAGATGGGAAAAAAGGAATCATTAGAAGACACTGCTAAGGTTTTAGGAAGATTTTTCGATGGAATAGAGTATAGGGGATATGATCAACAAGCTGTTGTAGATTTGGCTAAGTATAGTGGAGTGCCGGTATTTAATGGTTTGACAGATTTAGATCATCCAACTCAAATTTTAGCAGATATGTTAACAATGGAAGAGCATTTATCAAAACCATTACATGAATGTAAGGTTGTATTTGTAGGCGATGTTAGGAATAATATGTCTTATGCATGGATGTTTGGATGTGCAAAAATGGGAATGCACTTTGTGGGGTATGGCCCTGATGAACTTATTAATGATATAGATAAAGAAATACTAATGAAAAGTAAAGAAGTTGCTAAAGAAACAGGAAGTGTTATTGAATTATCTAGTAATCCAGAATCATTGAAGGGTGCTGATGTTATTTATAGTGATATATGGGCTTCAATGGGGGAAGAAAATCTTATACCTGAAAGAGTAAAACTACTTTCCCCTTATAGAATTGACAAAAAAATGATTGAAAGCACAGGAAATCCAAATGTTTTATTTTTGCATTGTTTACCTTCGTTTCACGACTTTGAAACAAAATTGGCGAAAGAATGGCATGATAAAGGAATAGATATTAGGGAAGTTACAGATGAAGTTTTCAGAAGCAGACATTCTGTTGTATTTGATGAAGCAGAAAATCGTATGCATACGATAAAAGCTGTTATGGTAGCGACAATATGAGTAATTCAAAAAGGGTCATTGTCGCTTTAGGAGGTAATGCTTTGGAAGAAAAGGGGTTACCTCCTACAGCTGAGTCACAATTAAAAGTAGTAGAACGTACTTCAGAATATCTATCGAAACTTTATCTTGCTGGTTATGAAATATTTATTGTTCATGGGAACGGACCCCAAGTTGGAAGAATATTAATCTCAACTGAGGCATCTGCAAATATAACACCACCTTTACCATTTGATGTATGTGGGGCTATGAGTCAAGGTTATATAGGATACCATATACAGCAAGCACTAAGCAAGTCCTTGAGAAAACAGGGAAAAAACGTACCTGTTTCTACAATAATTACTCAGGTGGTAGTAGATAAAAATGATCCTGCTTTTTCTAAACCTACAAAACCTATTGGACCATTTTATACAGAGGAAGAAGCTATTGCATTGCAATCAAAAAAGGGTTATACTGTTATAGAAGATGCAGGAAGAGGATGGAGGAGAGTTGTGGCCTCACCCAAACCTTGCAGAATTGTTGAAATTGACGCTATTAAAAACTTAAGTAATAATGCTATTACTATATCTTGCGGTGGTGGAGGTATACCTGTTGTAGCAGATGAAAATGGGTATTTAAGTGGCGTAGCTGCTGTTATAGACAAAGATATGGCTGCAGAAAAATTAGCTGAAGAAGTGAATGCAGATATTTTATTAATATTGACCCAAGTTCCAGCTGTTTATATTAACTTTAATACACCTAACCAATTAGAGCTTAAAGATGTTAAAGCTAATGATATTGAAAAATATTTAAAAGATGGTCATTTTAAAGAGGGAAGCATGTTGCCAAAAGTTATTGCTGCTCTGGACTTTGTTAGGAGTGGGAACAACAAAAAAGCTATTATTACTTCTTTAGATTTATGTTTAGAGGCATTAGAAGGTAAATGTGGAACATTAATTACGTAAAGGAGAGAGTTTTTTGAGTAAAATAAGGATGCCAACTGCTTATACAATATTGTTTAGCATAATAATAATAATGGCAATTTTGACTTGGATAATACCGGCAGGAAAGTATGATTATAAAAGTGATGGAGAACCTATAGCAGGCAGTTATCATGAGGTAGAAAAGAATGGTCAACTTCCGGGAGATATTGTATTGGCGCCATTGGAGGGTCTTTATGAAGGCATAGATATAGCTGCATTTATTCTAATGGTAGGAGGATTTTTAGGAGTAATTGCTAAAACAGGTGCATTAGACACTGGCATAAGCAATATTATACGTACACTTAAAGGTAAGGAAAAAATGTTGATACCAATTTTAATGTGTGCATTTGCATTGGGAGGAACTACATTTGGAATGTCTGAAGAAACAATAGCTTTTTATCCATTAGTTATACCTATAGTTGTAGCAGCAGGGTATGATACAATAACAGCGGTTTCGATAATATTATTAGGTGCAGGTGCAGGTGTACTTGGCTCAACGGTTAATCCATTTGCAACAGGAATTGCTGCAGGATTTGCAGGGATATCTTTAGGGGATGGCATATTAATAAGGCTTATTATATTAGCAGTAGTGCTTGTTGTGTCGATTTGGTATGTAATGAGATATGCTTCAAAAGTGAAATCTAATCCATCTTATTCTATAGTTGCAGATATGCATGAAGAAAATCTAGAACATTTTGCTTCTATTAATGGAAATGAAAAGTTATTAACTAAAAATCAAAAATTAGCGCTAATAATTTTTGCGATTACATTTTTAGTAATGATTTATGCAGTTATTCCATTTTCTGATATGGGCATACCTATTTATACATTGAGTTGGTGGTTTCCTGAGCTATCTGCATTGTTCCTTGTAGGTGCAATAATTTTAGGAATACTATGTAGATTGCAAGAGAAAGAAATAGTAGATAGCTTTGTAGCTGGTGCAGCAGATTTACTGGGTGTAGCATTTATTATTGGTATATCTAGAGGAATAACAGTAATAATGAATAATGGAAGTATTACAGATACAATTTTAAATTGGGGAGAGAATGCTTTATCAGGAGCAGGATCCATAGTATTTTTACTTTTAACTTATATTATTTATTTGCCGTTATCATTCTTAATACCATCAACATCTGGGTTAGCAACTTTATCTATGCCAATAATGGCACCTTTAGCAGATTTTGCAGGTGTAAGTCGTGATTTAGTAATTACTTCATTCCAGTCAGCGTCAGGTATTATAAATCTTATAACACCTACTAGCGCTGTAGTAATGGGCGGCTTGGCAATTGGAAGAGTTCCTTATGAAAAATGGTTAAAGTATATTTGGAAATTAATATTGGTTATTTTTATACTGACTCTATTACTATTAGCATTAGGAACTATACTATAAGTTATTAAAATAATATTTGCAAAACAGGCAAACATTTATACCCATGTGTTTGCCTGTTCATTGTGTATTTGTAAACAATAGTTAAGTTATAAAAATGTATAATTAATATTAATTAATTATTTTAAAATTTTGTTTTAGTTATTGCATGTATTATTTAACTTTGCTACAATGTATCTGTATTATAGTACAAATCAAAAAGGAGAATTTATATGTGTGGTATATGTGGTTTTACAGGTGAAATATTAAATAAAAATGAAATTCTTAAAAGCATGACTGACATTATTATACATAGGGGTCCTGATAGTTCAGGAACGTATTTTGACGATGATATTTCTATGGGGTTTAGAAGGTTAAGTATTATAGATTTAGAGCAAGGAAGTCAGCCTATTTATAATGAAAATAAAACATTAGTTCTAACATTTAACGGTGAAATTTATAACCACAAAAAATTAAGAAAGGAACTTGTAGAAAAGGGACATTTATTTTCTACACAAACAGATTCAGAAGTTTTGATTCATGGATTTGAAGAATGGGGAGAGAAACTTCTTGGTAAGTTAAGAGGCATGTTTGTTTTTGCTATTTGGAATATAAAAGAAAAATCGCTATTTATGGCAAGAGATTTCTTTGGCATAAAACCCTTGCACTATAGTCAAGTAAATGGCCATTTTATTTATGGATCAGAAATAAAAAGCATATTGGAGTTCCCAGAAATAAAAAAATCTTTTAATTTTAGTGCATTGGATAAATACCTTTCATTTCAGTATGTAGTTCCGCCAGAGACATTTTTTGAGGGGATATATTGTTTGATGCCAGGTCATTACTTGTGGTATAAAGATGGTAACCTAGATATTCAATCTTATTTTGAAGTAGAATTTAAACCTGATGATAATATGACACTTGAAGATGCAATAAGAGATATTGAAAATGTATTTGAAGATTCTGTGAATGTTCATAAAACAAGCAGCGATGTTGATGTAGGATGTTTTTTATCAAGCGGGGTTGATTCTAGCTATGTATCTACATACTTTAAAGGCCAGAAAACATTTACTGTGGGTTTTGAATTTGGAGAAAAATATAATGAAATCAATTGGGCAAAATCTGTATCTGAAAAAATAGGTTTAGAACACCATTATAAAATTATTACTTCAGAAGAATTTTGGGATAGCATAGAAAAGGTTCAATACTATATGGATCAACCATTAGCAGATCCATCATGTATTGCTCTTTACTTTGTGTCTAAACTTGCTAGTGAACATGTAAAGGTTGTTTTATCGGGGGAAGGAGCCGATGAATTATTTGGAGGATATACTGTTTATAATGAGCCAAGAGTATTCTTCTTATATCAAAGAATAGTACCATCTTTTATTAGGCATTGGATTGAAAAACTTATGAGAGCAATACCATTTTTCTTTAGAGGACGGAGCTATTTAATAAGGGGCTCAAGGAAAGTAGAAGAAAAGTATATTGGAAATGCTTTTATGTTTTCTTATGATGACAAGAAGAAATTGTTAAGGGATCCAGTTATTGCAACAAAACCTCAATTGCTATGTAAGCCATATTATGATAAAGCCAAGTTGTATGATGATGTTACAAAGATGCAATATTTAGATATAAATCTTTGGATGGTCGGAGATATACTGTTAAAAGCAGATAGAATGAGTATGGCCAATTCACTGGAATTGAGAGTTCCGTTTTTAGACAAAGAAGTGTTTAAAGTAGCATCTAGAATACCCACTAAATTTAGGGTTAATAAGAAAAATACTAAGTATGCAATGCGTATGGCAGCTATGAAGAGATTACCGGAATCGACAGCCCAAAAAGAGAAATTAGGGTTTCCAGTACCCACTAGGGTATGGTTGAGGGATAAGAAATATTATAATATTGTAAAAGAAATGTTTAGTTCAGAGTTATCGAAAGAATTTTTTAATACTGATGAATTAATAAAAATATTGAATGATCATTATAATAATAAATGGGATAATAGCCGAAAAATATGGACAATCTATGTATTTTTAGTATGGTATAACATTTACTTTAAAGATTAAGAAAAAGGACAACTGATTATTGATTAATTAGTTGTCTTTTTTATAACTGTTTTATTAAATTTATTTTATAATCTATATTTTTAGCTAGACCAATTTAGGGTCATCTGTTTCTTCCAAAAGCCATGATGTAGAAACATTTAGAACTTTTGAAAAAGCAATCAGTTCTAAATTAGTGACATATCTTTAACTTAATTCTATTATTAATGCTCTATTTTTATTTTTTAATCAATTCTGTCTGTCAATGACTTTTTGACTACATATGAGTTCAATATATTCTGCTACCTTAACCTTTTGTTTGTGGTCTAAGGCGTTAAACTTCTTCATTATGTTTTCTTGCTTTATTAGCTCTGTTTCATATTGGTACGATTCTCCACCTAATGGACTCTTAAAATCAATAAGACCTAAAATGTAATCACAAGATACCTTATAAAATTTGGACAAGGTTATAATATGTCTAGTTGGAATCTCATATTCACCAGTCTCATACTTTGAATAGTATTGCTGATTTATATTCAAAACTTGAGCAACATCTTTTTGCTTCAAATCATTATCTTCTCTAAGCCCTTTAATAATATCTTTGACTTGTTTCATAAATTGCACCTCGTTTTTATATTACGTAAAGGTTATCATAATAAATGTAGCTTAAATAGTTTTAAGAAATTCTATCAGTGCACTTTTTTGCTCCTTCGAAAGTGTATCCCATCTATCTAACATTAATTTTTGTTCTAAAGTTAGTTCTACGGCTTCATTACCATCTGAAAAGAACCTTGACATTGTTATTCCAAAACCATTGCATATTTTCTCCAATGATGTAATCGATGGTAACATGCCCTTTTTATACCAAGAAGAAATAGTAGATTGAGGTAATCCTGATTTTTCAGCTAACATATATTCAGTCCAATTTCTTGCTTCTCTCAACTCAGTTATTTTACCTAAAACATCCATCAAGCAATTTCCCCTTTTGATAATAATTATTATCGTTAATTATACAATGACATATTATTGCAATTTAATAATTATTATAGTAAAATATATACGACAATAATCAGTAAGAGAGGGTAAAAATATGAAAACGTGTTGTTTTACAGGGCATAGAAATATAACAGAAGAGCAGAAAAGATGTGCAACAGACTATATAGCTAAGTACATAGACAATTTAATATGTCAAGGTTATACACATTTCATAACCGGAATGGCAGATGGCGCTGATTTACTAGCAGCAAAAATAGTTTTGGATTTTAAATCTATAGATAAAGAAATATTTTTAGAAGCTGCTGTACCATATAGGGATAGGCTTAAATGCAAAAGCATTAAATTTATTAATATCTTAAAGCGTTGCGACAAAGTTACAGTAATCCAAGAGAAGTATGATATGTCATGTTTTATGAAAAGAAATAAATATATGGTTGATAACTCTGATGTTGTAATTGCTATTTGGGATGGGCGAAAAATGGGAGGTACGTATAACACTATAAAATATGCTGAAAGTCAAAGGAAAAAGGTATTCTCGGTAATTGTTTAAACTCTAACGGGACTTAATTTCCTCTCTTGATTCTTTTGTTTCTTATAGTTTCCTTTACTGTTTAAATTAGCAGTAAAGGTTGTTTTTTTAGGGGCATTTGTCTTTATATGGATTTTTATACCAAGTTTTTCGGGCGTGGTTATGATTGTTACAGATATTATTTAAATTTTTTGCATAAGAGTGTGTAAAGTTATTTAGAAATATTTTTTTAATTTTGCATATAACGGACATGATTAGAATACAAATTATATAGAAACATAAAAAAAGGAGATGCTATCCTATGGAGTATGATATCAAAAAAGATATGTTTACAACAGATGAAATATTTTTCGAAGGATGTCAAGAGCAAGCGGTAGATTTGGATTTTAACTTACCTGATTATTGTCCGGACATACAAAAAATTCTTAAGTGCCAGGTTTACCCTCAGATTACATCCAGAGGATTATCATCTAATAGACTTGATGTTGATGGAAATGCAATAGTAAAAGTACTATATATTGATTCTGATAAGAAAGGTATACGTTTTTGTGAACAATCTACTCCTTTCTCTTGTTCATTTAATTTAAATGGGACTCCTGATGATCCAGCAATATTAACAGATTTAAAGGTAGAATACATAAATTGCCGTGCGGTTAGTCCTAGGAGATTGGATATACATGGTGCATTCTCTATTTGTTCGAAGGTTATAAATAGAAATCAACAAGAGGTAATTTCGAGGATACAGTCAGATGATGTACAACAAAAAATGATGGAAATACCTGTAAGCAATGTAATTGCTTTAGCACAGCAGCAATTTTCTGTTAATGAAGTCTTAGAAGTAAGTTCAGGAAAACCACCTATTGAATCTATAGTTCGAACAGATGTTTCATTAATGTTACAAGACTATAAGATAGTAACTAATAAGTTAATAATAAAAGGCGAAGCATTTATAAAAATATTATATATAAGCGATATGAATACAGGACAAATGGAAACAATGGAGTATTCAGTTCCGATAAGCCAGATAATTGATGTCGATGGAATAACAGACGATTGTGTATGTGATATTAAATTAAAAATTTTAAGTAAGGACATACAAGTGCGTTCTGACACTTCTGGTGAAGACAATCTTTTGTCTATAGATTTAAAAATTGTTGCTGTAGTTAAAATTTATAATAAAACACAAATTAACCCTATTGCAGATGTTTATTCAACAGAATATGAATTAGAAGTATCGCATAAACAAATGGCGTTTAAAAATATACTGGATTATATAAATGATAATAATGTTAATAAATGTGTTATTGAATTGCAAAGTGAAGGGGTATCGAAAGTTATAGATGTGTGGAGTGAAATGGCTTCTGTCAATGCAAAATTAAAGGGTAACCAAATTGAGTTCACAGGGAAGCTTAATATTTGCATACTAGCTTTAGATAAGCAAGAAGTCCCATTTTATATTGAAAAGGTAATGGATTTTGAATACTATTATGACTGGTCAAGCAAATCAGAAAATATAATTTGTGATGCTGATATATCTGTTATTTCTGTAGGATTTAGGATAACTGGATCTGATGGAATAGAAATAAAAACAGAACTTAGTTTATCGGTTGTAGTTTATGAAATGAGAAATATTAGCTTTGTATCAGAAATATCTGCAAAAGAAGAAATAGAAAAAGACAAGGAAGATCAAGTAGCACTAACAATTTATTATGCTGAGCCAGGAGAAAGTGTGTGGAATATAGCTAGAACATATAACACATCTGTAGACGCAATAAAAAAGGAAAATGACTTGACAAATGATGTTTTAGAAGAAAGAGGTATGATTTTAATACCAATGTAGTATGCATTATAAAAATAAATTTAATTTCTTCTTAATTGGAGGTAAAAATGGAAGATAAGAATATATATGAAGATATTGCGCAACGCACTAATGGGGATATTTATATAGGTGTAGTAGGTCCTGTTAGGACAGGTAAATCTACTTTTATAAAAAGATTTATGGATACACTTGTTATACCTAATATAGATAATAGCTATCAAAGAGATAGAGCAATTGATGAATTGCCACAGTCTGCAGCGGGTAGAACAATAATGACAACAGAGCCTAAGTTTATACCCGAAGAAGCAGCTCAAGTTAATATAGGAGGTAATGCAAAACTTAAATTAAGAATGATTGACTGTGTTGGTTACATTGTTCCTAGTGCCTTAGGTTATATTGAAAATGAAACTCCAAGAATGGTAATGACACCCTGGTTTGATGAAGAAATACCATTTAATATGGCTGCCGAGATAGGAACCAAAAAGGTAATCACAGATCATTCTACTATTGGCCTGGTTATAACAACAGATGGCAGCATATGTGATATTCCTAGGGATGAATATGAAGAGGCAGAAGAAAGGGTTATTTCTGAATTAAAGGAAATAAACAAACCGTTTGTTGTTTTGCTAAATAGTATCTATCCAGGGGATCAGAATACTATTAAAATGTCAGAAAGTTTGTCTGAAAAATATGGTGTTCCTGTTATACCAGTTGACTGTAGTAATATAGATGAAAATGAAATTAAACGAATATTGGTTAAACTGCTTTTTGAATTTCCAATAAAAGAAATAAAAATAGATATGCCCAGGTGGTTAATTGCTTTAGAAAAAGATCATTGGTTAAAAAAAGATATATACTCATGTATTAAAAAATCAACAGAGAATGTAGTTAAAATTAGAGATACTCAAGATATTATTGATAGTATGTCTAATTGCAAATATATAAATAAAGTTGATTTAACATCGTTGGAACTAGGTGAGGGAAGTTCAAGGATATTTGTAGGCTTAGATGAAGGTCTATTTTATAAAGTTTTAGGAGAAAAGACAGGATTTGACATAAACGATGAAGGAGGATTATTAGATTGTATGCTAGAGCTTTCTAGGATAAAAAAAGACTATGATAAAATAAAGCAAGCATACGATGATGTAAATGAAGTTGGTTATGGTATAGTTATGCCTTCTGTAGAAGAGTTAACCTTGGAAGAACCTGAAATTATAAAACAAGGAGGAAAATATGGAATAAAACTTAAAGCTGCAGCACCATCAATACATATGCTTAAGAGTAAAATAACAACAGAAATTACTCCAATAGTTGGTTCAGAAAAGCAATCAGAAGATTTAGTTATGTACCTCTTAAATGAGTTTGAAGAAAATCCTGCTAAAATATGGGAATCAAACATATTTGGCAAGTCATTATATGAGCTTGTGAATGAGGGTCTTCATACGAAGCTAAATCGCATGCCAAATGACGCAAGGATGAAGATAAAAGAAACAATAGAGAGGATTATAAATGACGGATGTAATGGCTTGATATGTATAATATTATAAAAAGTCTCCCAGCTAATTAAGCTGGGGGATTTTTTGTTTTGTGTTCAAGTATATTTCTTGTTTAAGAGAAAATATCAACACATAATTTATTGTTAAAATTTGATAGTTTTTTATAATTATAGTTATTGATGTTGTGTGCTTGTGGTATTGTAATTATTTATTTAATGTACTATTATATAATAAATTAAACAAAGAAGGGATGAGTGAAATGCTTATCAAAATTAAGAGCATATTAAAAAAAGGTGTATGTGTTTTATTAGTAGCTGGTATGGCCTGCAAAGTAGCTATTGATATGGTAAGTAAAGCTAATATAGAAATAAGTCCAATTTCATCGAAGGAGTTATATCTAGGTACACCTCCGGGAAAGGGTGAAAATTATATTAGTAGTTGTAATGGAGATGGTTATGAGGTTAAAGAAAATATGGGTGAAGCTGCTATTGATGAGGAAATGTTTGAAGGACTCGATTATATAAAATTTGAAAGTCAATATGAAAATACAATGAGTGAACCAGATTCTATTATTTTAAAGCTTGTTAAAGGAGTAATGGGAAATGATATTAAGAAATTTAGAGATCAAGGGTATTCAGTAATGTGTGCAAAGGTTGTAAATTTTAGTAATTTGGAAATATTTAATGAATATTTACGTGAGGAAATTATAGGTGCCTTAACATGGAACGGGAGATATGGAAGTTTTCTAAGTGACCTTAAGAAAGAATTAAGAAAAGATATTATGGATGGCAAGACAACAGAAAAAGATGTTATTAAAAAATTTGTTGATAAAGGCTATACTATACAAGAAATGGAAAGAGTTGGTATTAGAAATATATTCATATTTGAAAATTGCAGTCATTCTAAGGTTATGGAGTCATTCGCGGATAATGAATCACAAAAATCTACATTTTTAAGAAGCGTTAAGTTAGAATTAGATAGAAAGATTGCGCAAGATGAGGAAAGTATTGAGAGTAATATTAGAAAGTTTAAAGATAAGGGTTATACAGCAAAAGAATCAATAATGGCACGATTTAGTTTTATAGAAGTATTTGAAGAATATTCTCGTGAGGAGATTATAGAGTCTCTTGGAGAGGGAGAAGAATATAAGGAATTTCTAAATGATGTTAAGGAGGATTATAAGTATAGTGGAAATTCATATAATATTGTTAAACAATTTAGGGATAAAGGATATAAAGCGAATGAAGTAAATATGATGGGAGTTAGTTGTATAGATATATTAAAAGAATATACTCGTAATGAAATTATAGAATCCTTAGGAGAAGGAGATAGATATATTGTATTTTTAAAGAATATTAGTGAAATGTATAATGAGGGAAGAGTTAAGGGTATTGTTAAGATGTTTAATGATAAAGGATATACAGAAAGAGAAAAAGAATTAGCAGGACTTATAAATGATCAATTTGAAGACTGTAAAGATAGTGATAAGTTTGAAGCTTCTGAAATAGATAGTATTGATTTGCTTTTATTATAATTTTGTTTAAAATTCTGATACAATAACTAAATAAATTGGTACTATAGACTAATATTCTTGATAATTAAACTAGAATAGAAATAATATAATTTATTGTGGCAAATCGTTATATATCAAGTAAATTGCGATAATTTATGAGATATTGTATTATGTAATTGGGAAAAGTAAATTAATGAAACCTAATATAAAATTTTTAAATAGTATTGACAAATTAAGCAATTTATGTTAAACTGTAGAAAATATAATAAAGTAGAGCAAAAAAGTTCTCACCTATGTGGATTTATCTTTCATGGGTCAATGCAAGATTATATTATTATTTGATATATTATGTATTGGTGCACGGGTGGAGAATATTCTGCTCGTGCTTTATAATTTTAATTATTTATTATGTTTTGGAGGTGCTTGATTATTAGCAACAAGGAACTACAGATTAATGAAGAAATTAGAGATAAAGAATTGCGTGTTATCGATGTTGATGGTTCTCAGCTTGGAATAATGTCAGCTAAACTTGCCTTAGAAAAGGCGCTTGAGCGTAACCTGGATTTAGTAAAGATTGCGCCGCAGGCAAATCCACCTGTATGCAAAATTATAGATTATGGTAAATATCGTTTTGAGCAAGCTAAACGTGAAAAAGAAGCACGTAAAAATCAACGAATTGTTGACATTAAGGAAATAAGACTTTCTCTTAATATAGATACTCATGATTTTAATACAAAGTTAAATAATGCCATACGTTTTATAAAAAATGGTGATAAAGTAAAAGTATCAATTAGATTTAGAGGCAGAGAAATGGGGCATTCTCAACTAGGATATGAAATAATGAATAAGTTTGCAGAAGCAGCATCTGAAGTAGCCAATGTTGAAAAACCTGCAAAGTTGGAAGGACGCAATATGTTAATGTTCCTTGCAGCCAAACCAAATAAATAGTATATATTTCAAGGGGGAGCAAATAAAATGCCTAAAATTAAAACGCACAGTGGTGCCAAAAAGCGCTTTAAGCTTTCTAAAAGTGGAAAGGTTATTCGTGCTCATGCAAATAAATCACATATTTTAAATAAAAAAACAACAAAAAGAAAAAGAGGCCTTAGAAAGACAACTGTGGCAGATAAGACAAATATTGCACAAGTAAAAAGATTGATACCATATAAATAAATATAATCTAAGCCTCAATCTGATTTCATAAATAACCATTAACTGGAGGTATTATAATGGCACGTGTAAAAGGTGCGTTAGCAACGCGAAAGAGAAGGAAAAAAGTTTTAAAACTTGCTAAAGGATATTGGGGAGCAAAAAGTAAGCATTTTAAAATGGCAAAGCAGGCTGTCATGAAATCTGGAAATTATGCATATATAGGACGTAAACATAGGAAAAGAGATTTTCGCCGTTTATGGATAACTCGTATTTCTGCAGCTTGTCGTTTAAATGGTATAAATTATTCTTCCTTTATGAATGGGTTAAAAAAACTAAATATAAACCTTAATCGTAAAATGCTTGCTGAAATTGCTATATCAGATTCTGAATCATTTACTAAGTTAGTTGAACAAGTAAAGCATATTTAAAATTACTATGTACTTGCACCCGACCAAGTTTTTCGGGTGCAAATTTTATATGCACATACTGAATTGCAATAAAAAATAAAATGTATCTTTTATTGCAATTTTGTATAATAATTTTGGAGGTGCATTTTTTGCCTGAGGTAATATGCAGTAAAGATAATAAAAAAATAAAAGACGTTGTAAAGTTAATCAACTTTAGTAAATATAGAACAAAGAAAGGTTTATTTGTAATAGATGGTTTGAGAATTTGCCTAGATGCGGTTAAGAGTAATGTTGATATATGCGAATTTATATATACAAGCAAATCAAGAGTAAAAAATGAAGATGCTTTTAAAGAAATATCTATTTTAGCAAATAGTCAATATGAAGTAAGTGAAGATATTATGAAATATTTATCAAGTACTGTTAACCCTCAAGGGTTTATATGTGTTTGTAAAATGCTTGACAATAATATTAACATAGATAAAATAAATAATAGAGGAAAATTTATTGGATTAGAGAATGTACAAGATCCAAGCAATGTTGGCGCAATAATAAGGACTGCAGAAGCTTTAGGAATAGATGGTATTATTGCATCTTTAGACTGCTGTGATATTTATAACCCTAAGGTTATCAGAACGAGTATGGGAGCAATTTTCAGAATTCCAATATTATATTGTAATGATATGATATTAGAAATTGAAAAAATGAAAAGATTAAATTTTAATGTATATGCTTCTGTTCCCAATTGTAGAGCTTTATCGATAAAAGATATAAGCTTCAATAATAGTAGTTTTGTATTGATTGGAAATGAAGGAAATGGATTAAGCATAGAAGTAATTAAATCTTCACACCATAAAATTAATATTCCGATGTTTGGAAAAGCAGATTCTTTAAGTGCGTCGATGGCTGCTGGAATTATTATGTGGGAAATGGTAAATAGCAAATAAGTAAAGTTACTTTACTTTATATTTAAGGAGGTGCAGTAGTTGGCGCTTTTTAGCACCAGCCTTACTTAATGGATAATAAAATATATTGGATATGGTTACAACAATGTATTGGCTATGGAAGTAAAAAGATTAAAAAAGTAATTTCATTATATAGCTCAATAAAGGATTTTTATGATTCTGGTTTGAACTCATGGAAGTTGTGTGGGTGTTTTACGAATAAGGATTTAAATTTGATGAGTTCATATAGTTTGGAAGATGCAAATAAAATTATTCTTAGATGCAAAGAGCTAGGTCAGAGTATTATTACTTATGAAGATGATTGTTATCCTAAATTATTAAGACAAATAAGTGATCCTCCATGTGTTTTATATATTAAAGGAGAGCTTCCTGAACTTAATGATAGATTATGTATTGCTATAATTGGAACTAGAAGTGCAACAGATAGTGGATTGAAAACGTCTTTTAAATTTGGCTTTGATCTAGCAAAGGCAAATGTTGTAGTAGTTAGTGGAGGTGCTTTGGGAATAGATTCATCGGCGCATAAAGGAGCTATTTCAGCAGAAGGAAAAACTGTTTGTGTTCTAAGTAGTGGTATTAACTACAATTATTTGGCAAGTAATGCTTCTTTAAGAAAAATGATTTCAGAAAACGGGGCTATAATATCTGAGTATGCACCAGACACACCTGTAAGAAAATGGAGTTTTCATTGTAGAAACAGGATAGTTTCAGGGCTTTGTAGGGGAGTTGTAGTAATAGAAGCAGGGGAAAGAAGTGGCTCATTAATAACAGTTAATTTAGCTTTAGAACAAAATAGGGATGTATTTTCTACTCCAGGTGATTTAAGGAGTACAGTTTCGATTGGCACTAATAATCTTATAAAGATGGGGGCAAAACCGGTAACATGTATAGAAGATATATTAGAAGACTATATGCATGAATTTTCTAATATAAGTATTAATGCAGACAACAACTATTCGGCAAAAAATATTAATGATTATTCTTATGAAACTAATAATAATAAAAAAATTTATACATATAATGAAAATAAATTTACTGAAGATAAAAAGAAAGAATTGCCTACACATATTTCAGAAAATGCAAGGAAGCTATATAATTTATTAACAAAGGAGCCAACTCATATAGATGTATTATCGGAGAAAATGAATGCTCATATGAGTGTTATTTTACAATCCATTACAGAATTAGAAATAAATGATTTAATTTTATCACATTCTGGTAAAAGATATTCGGTAAAATAAAGTTTAATAAGGTGGTGTAAGGATGTCTAAGCTAGTTATAGTTGAGTCTCCAGCAAAGGCTAAAACAATAAAAAAGTATTTGGGCAAAGACTACGAAGTAGTTGCATCAATGGGCCATGTACGCGACTTGCCTGAAAGAGGATTAAGTGTTAACATAAAAAAAGATTTTTTACCTAAATATGAAATTATAAAAAACAAAAAGGATATTGTGAGTGAATTAAAAGAAAAATCAGATAATAGCGAGTTGGTTTTTTTAGCAACTGACCCTGACCGCGAAGGTGAAGCAATTTCTTGGCATTTAGCTTTTTTATTGGGTTTAAGTTTAGACGATAAGAATAGAGTTACATTTAATGAGATAACAAAAACTGGGATTTCGACAGGGATGGCACACCCTAGAAAAATTGATATTGATCTTGTAAATGCACAGCAAGCTCGAAGAATACTAGATAGATTAGTTGGATATAAACTTAGTCCATTTTTATCTCAGAAGATTCACAGAGGGCTTTCAGCAGGAAGAGTACAATCAGTTGCTGTAAGAATTATAGTAGATAGAGAAGAAAAAATAAGAAAATTCGTTCCTGAAGAATATTGGTCAATAGATGCCAAGTTTATACCTAAAGGGGATAGAAAAGTATTTTCAGCTTCATTATATGGCAATAAGGATGGCAAGATACTAATAAAGAATGAGAAACAAGCTACTGAAATTTTAAAAGAATTAGAGGATTCAGAATATATTGTTTCTAGTGTGAAAAAAGGTAAGCGTAAAAGGGCACCTTCACCACCTTTTATAACATCGACCTTACAACAGGACGCTTCTAGAAAAATAGGATTTCAGCCAAAGCGTACTATGAAAGTTGCTCAAGAATTATATGAGGGTATAGAAATAGAAAATATGGGTGCGGTTGGTCTTATAACTTATATGAGAACAGACTCTTTAAGAATATCTGAGGATGCGATAAAAGAAATTAAAGGCTATATATTATCTCGCTGGGGGGAAAAATATTTACCAGCTAAACCAAGGGTATTCAAGTCTAAGGCTAATGCACAGGATGGCCATGAGGCTATTCGACCAACAATGCCGTCTTTAACACCGGAAGAAGTAAAAAAATCTTTAACAGCAGATCAATATAAGCTTTATAAGCTAATATGGGAAAGATTTACAGCATGCCAAATGGCTGATTGTATTCATAGTACAACAAAAGCAGAAATAAGTGCAGGAGAATATATATTTACTTGCTCTGGATATACAGTTGAATTTGATGGGTATACTGTTTTATATGAAGAAGGAAAAGACGTTGCAGAAGAAAAGGAAAAAGCACTTCCGGATTTAAAGGTTGATATGCCACTAAAATTAAAACAAATATCTCCAAATCAACATTTTACAGAACCTCCGCCAAGATTTACAGAGGCATCGCTAATAAAGGCACTTGAAGAAGATGGAATAGGAAGACCATCAACATATGCAAGTACTATTAGTACTATACTAAGTAGGGGATATGTAGAGAAAGAATCGAAATCATTAAAACCAACTGAACTTGGAGAAGTTGTAACTAATCTTATGAAAGAAAAATTTTCTGGAATAGTTAATATTAAATTTACTGCACAAATGGAAAACAACCTTGACTTAATAGAAGAAGGCAAGGCGAAATGGGTTGACACTTTAAAAGATTTTTATAAGCCTTTTGAAGAAAAATTGAACCAAGCTAAAGAAGATATGAAAGATGTTAAGATAAAACTAAAAGAAGATGAAACAGACATTATATGTGAAAAATGTGGTAAAATGATGGTAATAAAAACAGGAAGATATGGGAAGTTTATAGGTTGTTCAGGTTATCCGGAGTGCAAAAATATAAAAAAAATAATATATGAAACAGGTGCAAATTGCCCTAAATGTGGTGGAAATGTAATTATGAGAAAATCTAAAAAAGGTAGAACATTTTACGGATGCAATAATTATCCAGAATGTAATTTTATGACATGGGATGAGCCTTTGAAAGATAAATGTCCTAATTGTGGCAAGTTGACACTATTTAAAAAGAAAGGTAAGGCAAAAAAAGTATATTGTTTAACAGAGAATTGTGGATATGAAAAAATAATAGAAGAGGAATAGTATAATTTAATTATGAAAATTAATGTTATAGGTGCAGGTCTTGCAGGATGTGAAGCTGCTTGGCAAATAGCTAATCATGGAATAGAAGTTACGCTATTTGATATGAAACCAAATAAGCTCTCTCCTGCACATAGTAATAAAAATTTTGCAGAACTAGTATGTTCGAATTCCTTAAAGGCCTATAGAATAGATAGTGCTGCGGGTCTATTAAAAGAAGAAATGAAATTATTTAGTTCATTATTAATGGAGTGTGCTGATAAATGTAAAGTTCCAGCAGGAGGCGCATTAGCTGTAGATAGAGAATTATTTGCGGCGATGGCGACAGAAAGAATAAAATCTCATCCATTAATTAGTGTTGTAGAAAAAGAAATATATTCCTTACCACTAGATGACATTAATATTATAGCAACTGGACCATTGACATCTGATGTTTTTGCAAAAGAAATATCTAAAATATGTAATGGCTTTTTGAGTTTTTTTGATGCAGCTTCACCTATAGTAACTTCAGAAAGTATTAACATGGATAGAGCATTTTTGGCATCACGTTATGATCGTGGTGAGGGAAATGACTATATCAATTGTCCAATGAATAAAGAAGAATACTATGCATTTTATTGCAATTTATTAGAAGCAGAGCGTGCGCCGATTCACGATTTCGATATTAGCAATCCTAAGGTATACAATGGATGTATGCCTATAGAAGTAATGGCACATAGAGGACAAGATACTTTGAGATTTGGACCGCTTAAACCTGTTGGTTTGAGAGATCCAAGTACAGGTCACAGACCATGGGCTGTTGTTCAACTACGTAAAGAAAACTTAGATGGTACATTATATAATCTTGTAGGTTTTCAAACCAATTTAAAATTTTTTGAACAAAACAGAGTGTTTAAAATGATACCAGGATTAGAAGATGCTGACTTTATGAGATATGGAGTTATGCATAGGAACACATTTATAGATTCCCCAAAGATTCTAAATCAAAGTTTTAGTATGAAAAGTAATGATAAAATATTTTTCGCCGGTCAGATTACAGGTGTAGAAGGCTATATGGAATCGGCTTCTTCAGGGATACTAGCGGGAATTAATGCTGTAAGAAGTTTAAAAGGAATTGATCATTTAATATTACCGCGAGAGACTATGATGGGAGCTCTAAGCTATTACATAAGTGATTCTACAGTATCGAATTTTCAGCCTATGGGTGCAAATTTTGGTATATTACCACCTATAGTGCCAAATGTAAAAGAAAAAAGGGAACGTTATGCAAAATTTTCTGAAAGGTCATTAAATTTACTAAATAAGTTGATAAAGGAGATATAAACATGAAAATAATAGTTGACGCTTTTGGAGGAGATAATGCCCCATTGGAAATAATAAAAGGCTGTGCAGATGCTATTCGTGAATATGGGTTTAAAATAATATTGGTAGGTTCAGAAAAAATAATAAAGAAAATATCAGATGAAAATAATATACCTCTTCAAAATATAGAAATATATAATGCTGATGATGTAATTACCATGGAAGAACCGGGTACTGAAATTATGAAATCTAAAAGAGATTCATCAATGGCACAGGGTTTAAAGCTATTAGCTAATAATGCTGGAGATGCGTTTTTGTCTGCAGGTAACAGTGGAGCACTTGTTGTTGGAGCAACATTTTTAGTAAAAAGAATAAAAGGAATAAAAAGATGTGCATTTGCACCAATTGTTCCAAAAGATAAAGGTTTTTTTATGCTTATAGATAGTGGAGCAAATGTGTATTGTCGGCCAGAAATGCTTAAACAATTTGGAATAATGGGTTCTATATATATGAATAAGGTTATGAAAATAGACAATCCTAAGGTAGGTCTTGCAAATATTGGAATTGAAGAGCATAAAGGATGTGAATTACAAAAGGATGCATTTTTAATGTTAAAAGAAGCGCCTATAAATTTTATAGGAAATGTAGAAGCTAGAGATATTCCTATGGAAGGTGCAGATGTAATTGTATGTGATGGATTTACAGGAAATATTATTCTAAAAATGTTTGAGGGAGTTGTTATGGCTTTAATGAAAAAAATAAAAGGTGTTTTTAATCATAATTTAAAGACAAAAATAGCTGGAGCTATGATAATGCCAGAAATGAGTTTACTGAAAAAATCAATTGACTATAGTGAGCATGGGGGAGCACCTATTCTAGGAGTTAAAAAACCAGTATTTAAGGCTCATGGTAATTCAGATTCAAAAACAATAAAGAATGCCTTATATCTTGTTTCAAAATATGTTCAAGAAAATGTTGCGGAAGAAATTAGTAAAGCGATTTTAGAGATAGAATCTGAGTAATAAATTTATTTTTTAACTATAAAAGTATAGAGGAGTAATTTATTAAAATGGAAGAATTAGAAAAAAGTATAGGTTATAAGTTTAACAATATTGCATATTTAAAAACTGCACTTACACATTCTTCATATGCAAATGAAAAAAAAGGTAAAGTTGAGAGTAATGAAAGATTGGAATTTTTAGGGGATTCTGTCCTTAGTATAATTGTTTCTGATTATATATTTTCGAATTGTCCAGATTTACCAGAGGGTGAATTAACAAAGTTAAGAGCATCACTTGTATGCGAGCGTTCACTATGTAATTTTTCTAAAAAATTAAATGTTGGGAAACATCTTTTACTAAGTAGAGGAGAACGTCATTCAAAAGGCAATGAAAGGCCTTCAATTTTAGCAGATGCTTTTGAAGCCATATTAGCTGCAATATACCTGGATGGTGGTATGGAAGAAGCAAAGAAGTTTGTTTTAAAATTTGTTATTCCGGAAATAAAGCATCCAAAAAATATAGCATTTAAAGATTATAAGACATCTCTTCAAGAAATTGTACAAAGAAATCCTGAAGAAATTTTAAAGTATGTATTAATAGACGAAAGCGGACCCGATCATAATAAACATTTTGTAGTGGAAGTTCATTTAAATAATAATGTTATAGGTAAGGGTGGAGGAAAAAGTAAAAAGGAAGCTGAACAAAGAGCAGCTCAAAAGGCTTTGGAGCTGATGGGATATTGAAGCATTCTAATGTAGCAATATTTATACCTCATAATGGATGTCCAAACAAATGTAGTTTTTGTGAACAAAATAGTATTACAGGAAAATCATTGCAACCAACATTAGAGGATGTAAAAAATACTATTGAATTATCAATAAAAAATTTAGGAAGTAGAGTAAAAAATACAGAGATAGCGTTTTTTGGTGGAAGCTTCACAGCTATTGATAAAAAATATATGAATGCTTTACTGGATTTAGCAAATAAATATGTAAAGGAATATTCCTTTGCAGGAATTAGAATTTCTACTAGACCTGATGCAATAGATAACGACATTTTGGATGTATTAAAAAGTAAATCTGTCACATCAATTGAATTAGGGGCTCAAAGTATGGATGATCGGGTTTTAGAATTGAATAGAAGAGGGCATAAAAAAGAAGACATTGTTTTTTCATCTAAGCTTATTAAAGAAAAAGGATTTTCACTTGGACTTCAAATGATGACTGGTCTATATGGAAGTAATATCAACATAGATTATGATACTGGAAAACAAATAGTAGAATTAAATCCAGATACTGTCAGGATATATCCAACGGTTACTATGAAAAATACATTATTACACAAGTTATATAATGAAAGAAAGTACTTTCCAATGACATTTGATGAAACAGTTGAAATATGTTCTAAATTATTAATACTATTTGAAGAGAATCACATTAGGGTAATAAGGTTAGGCCTTCATTATATGAAAAGCTTGGATGAGAATGCAATTGCAGGTGTATGGCATCCATCATTTAGGGAAATATGTGAGAGCAAAAATTTTTTAAATAAAATTATTCAATATATTTCTTCTAATGAGGTAAAGCACAATATTATAATATTTGTGAATGGAAAAAATCTATCTAAAGTAATAGGTAATAATAAGTGTAATATTAAAAAGCTTAATAAAATGGGATATAATGTTAAAGTTAAAAAAGATGATAATTTAGGAGAAAGAGATTTAATTATAGAAAGTTTTTAGATTTGTATATTTATAATAAATTGTGGGTGAAATTGTGTTATTAAAATCTTTGGAATTAAATGGCTTTAAAACTTTTCCAGATAAAATTAACTTATCGTTTAATGATGGAATAACAGCTATTGTAGGACCAAATGGCAGTGGAAAAAGCAATATAAGTGATGCAATAAGATGGGTATTAGGAGAACAATCTATAAAGAATTTAAGATGTTCAAAAATGGAAGATGTCATTTTTAATGGTACGCCTATAAGAAAATCTAAAGGTTTTGCAGAAGTTAAGCTTGTATTTCAAAATATTTCTAGAGAGTTACCTTTTGATACTGATGAAGTTAACATTGTTAGAAGATATTATCGTTCTGGAGAAAGTGAATATTTAGTCAATGGTTCTTTGGTAAGACTTAAAGATATTCATGAACTATTTATGGATACAGGGCTTGGAAGAGACGGGTATTCTATAATTGGACAGGGAAAGATCGATAGCGTGGTTTCATCAAAGTCTGAAGATAGACGTGAAATTTTCGAGGAAGCAGCAGGTATATCTAGATATAGATATAGGAAAGCTGAATCGGAAAAAAAATTAAAGCAAGCAGATGAAAATTTAGTTAGAATAAAAGACATAACAACTGAAATAGAAGGAAGGCTAAAACCTTTAAAAGAGCAATCTGAGAAGGCCAGAGTTTACTTAGAATATAACAGTGAAAAAAGAAATTTAGAAATTGGTTTGTGGCTTAATACTCTGGATGAGTATGAAGCTACTATGAGTCAACAAGAATCAAAAATATTAATATCTAGGAACGAGTATAATGAAATAGATAGAACCCTTGAGGAAATACAGAATAAAATAGATAATTTATTTAATAACTCTAGCTTATATGCTGTGAAGATAGAAGAGCTTAGAAAAAGTTTAGCATATATAGATGAAGATTCTGCTTTAAAATCGAATGAAATTTCTATTTTAGAAAATAATATTCTTCATAATTGTAAAAATATTGATAGAATTAAAAGTGAAATAGAACAATTTTTACAATCTTCAATGGACGTACAAAATTTATTAGATTTAAGGAAAGAAAGAATTGTTAAGTGTAGTAAAACTATTAGTGATAGTAAACAACTATTAGAGGATTTGGTAAAACAGTTTGACTTATCAAAATGTCAAGCAGATAACCTTTCCTTAGAAATAGATGATCTTTCTAAAGAGCTTTCAAATATAAAAACTAGAGCGTCAGAAGCGAAATCTGTTAATTTAAATGCAATGTATTCTATCGGTGAATTAGAAGAGCGCTTGACTAAGCTTAAAGATGAAAAATTGTCTGTAGGAAAAACCATTAATAAATTAGAAAGTGAATTTAATTTATATAGAGAGAATAAATTAAAATCAAAGTCAATATTAGAAGATTTATCAGAATCTGTTAATAAATGTGAATTAAAATTAAATGAACGTCAAAAATTATATGAACAATTAAAGAAGAAGTCTAATAAATTAGAACTTGAGTTAGAAGATAAAATTAGGCAATTAAAACTTCTAGATGAATTAGAAAAAAGTATGGATGGTTTTAGTAGAAGTGTAAAAGAAATAATAAAAGAATCTAATAATAAAAAACTTTTGGGTATTCATGGCCCTATTTCTAAGCTATTGAAAGTTCCCGAAGAATATTCTATTGCGGTAGAAATAGCATTAGGTTCCTCTGTACAAAATATAGTTGTTAATAATGAGGAAGATGCAAAAAATGCAATAAATTTCTTAAAGGCTAAAAACGCAGGTCGTGCTACATTTCTGCCAATTAGCACAATAAAAGGTAATAGTATTAATGACTTAGAAATTAAGGATTGCAATGGATATATAGGAGTAGCAAGTAATTTGTGTAGCTGTGATGATAAATATTGTAATATTTTAAAAGCATTGTTGGGAAAGGTTATTATTGTAGATAATTTAGATAATGCAATATTGATTTCAAAAAATCATAGAAATAAATTTAGAATAGTAACTCTTGATGGACAAGTAGTAAATACCTGGGGCTCACTAACAGGAGGATCTGTTTTAAAAGGATCTGGGCTTATAAGCAGAGCGTCGGAAATAAGCAAAATTAAATTAGAAGTTGAGCGTATTCAGAAGGAGTCTTTGATAGCAAAAAAAGAGGTTCAAAGTTTAAATGATGAAATATTAATAATTAAAGATAAATTTATATCGCTGCGAAATGACTTATATAAAGCTCAAGAGGATTATTTAAGTATTGAATCTAAATGTAAAAGCTATGAATCTGAAATATATTTGCATAAAAAAAGTATTTGTAATTATGAACAAGATGTAAATAAAGTAAAACAGAAACTTTGCGAATTAAATAAATTAAAGGAATCGTCTGTAGTTACATATCAAAAGTTTTTAAGTAATATTAATGATATAGAAAGGCGTATTGATGTTAAGACAAAAGATAGAGAAAAATTACTTGTAAATAATGAAAGTATTTTTTCAGAAATACAAAATAAAAAATTTGATATCTTATCTTATGAAAAAGATATGCAGTCTTTAAATGCTGAGATAACATCACTTGAAAAACAAAAAATTACTCAAGATGAAAAAAGTAAAGATTTATTGTCACAAGTGGATAATCTAAAAAAAGAAAATGAGTGTATTGATAAACAAATTTCTGTGAGAAAAGAAGAGATAGAAAAGGCTAAGATTGAAAATAATAATTTAAAAATAGAAATAGAGAAACTTACTAATGAGAGAATTTTAATGGAAAAAGATTCTATTGATATGCGAAAAAAAGAAAAAGAGAAGTCTTTAGAAAAAGAAGTAATAGTTAAAGAACTTTCAAGACTAGAAGAGCAAAAGATAAATTTACAGAAGGAATATGACATTATTATTGCAAATTTATGGGATGAATATGAGCTTACAAGAAGAGAGGCAAGAGCGTCTATAAGAAAGATTGATGATATTCAATTAGCTAAAAGAAGATTGGATGAATTGAAATTGAAAATCCGCAGCTTAGGGACAATAAATGTTTCGGCTATTGACGAGTATAAGGAGCTGTTAGAGAGGTATAATTTTCTTATAAATCAAGTTAAAGATATAGAAAATGTAAAAAAAGAATTATCTGGAATGATTAATGATTTAACTACTCAAATGAAAAAAATATTTTTAGAAAGATTTGAGGAAATAAGTAAAAATTTTTCTAGTATATTTAGTCAACTGTTTGGTGGAGGAAATGCCAGCTTATCTTTGGTAGAACCAGATGATATATTGAACTCTGGAATTGATATAATTGTACAACCTCCTGGGAAAATTATTAGTTATTTAGAATCATTGTCTGGTGGAGAAAAATCATTGATAGCTATAGCATTATATTTTTCAATAATGAAAGTTAGTCCACCTCCTTTTTGTGTTTTAGATGAAATAGAGGCTTCGCTAGACGATGTTAATGTTGACAGGTTTGCATCTTACCTTCATAATATTAGTGATAAGACTCAATTTATTGTAATTACTCATAGACGGGGAACTATGGAAGAAGCAGATATGCTTTATGGAATAACAATGCAAGACGAAGGAGTATCTAAAATTCTGGAGCTTCGTGTTTACGAAGTTGAACAAAAATTGGGTATTTAATTTTTAGAAAGAGTGATTAAATATGGGATTATTTGATAAAATTAAAAATAGTTTGGCTAAAACGCGTAATAATATTTTTGGAAAAATAAATAATATTTTAAAAAACTTTTCAAAAATTGATGATGAACTTTTTGAAGAGATCGAAGAAATATTAATAATGGGGGATGTAGGAATAAAAACATCTACAAAAATATGTGACGAGTTGAAGAATAGAGTTAAAAAAAATAAAGTAACAGAACCTTCAAAAATATATGGACTATTGGAAGAAATAGTTTGTGAAATTTTAGGAGAAGAGCAAAGATTGAATGTATCAACAAAGCCATCAATAATATTAGTTATAGGTGTAAATGGGGTAGGGAAAACTACAACAATAGGGAAGCTAGCGGCAAAATTTGAAAAAGAGGGTAAATCGGTCATAATAGGTGCAGCAGATACATTTAGAGCGGCAGCAATAGAACAATTAGAAGTGTGGTCAAACAGGGTAGGCTGTGATTTAATAAAACAAAATGAAGGTTCTGATCCAGCTGCTGTTGTTTTTGATTGTATATCTGCAGCAAAAGCAAGAAAATCTGATATTATAATATGTGATACTGCGGGAAGACTCCATAATAAAAAAAATTTAATGGCGGAATTAACAAAAATTAATAAAATTATTGATAGAGAATTGCCAGATGTAAGTAAGGAAGTGCTACTAGTTTTAGATGCTGCAACTGGCCAAAATGCTGTAAACCAAGCAAGAGAATTTAAAAACTCATTGGATATTTCTGGTTTAGTGCTTACAAAATTAGATGGGACTGCAAAAGGTGGAATTATTTTAGCAATAAAAGACGATTTAGATATACCAGTTAAATTTATAGGAGTTGGAGAACAAATAGATGATTTACAGGAATTTAATTCAAAATTATTTGTAGAAGCATTATTTTTTAAGGGGGAAGAATAGTTGAAATTTGTATTGGCAACGCATAACAAAAATAAGGTTCAAGAAATAAAAAGTTTTATGCCAGAATTTGAGTTTATCGCTGCTTACGATTTGGATATAGATTTAAGTTCTTTTAATGAAACAGGAACAACTTTTGAAGAAAATGCAGAATTAAAGTCAAAATATATTTATGAAATTACGGGGTTGCCGACAATTGCAGATGACTCAGGCTTATGTGTAGACATACTTAATGGAAAACCAGGCATATATTCATCACGATATTCAGGTAAAGGCTCTAACGAAAATGTACAAAAATTATTAAGTGAATTAGATGGAGTTCCTGCCGAAAAGCGTACGGCTAGATTTATTTGTGCTGTTTCTTGTGTTATATCTAGTAAAATAAAATTTGTGGTTAAAGGAAAGTGTGAAGGTATTATAAGTAATAGTATTATAGGAGAACATGGTTTTGGTTATGATCCCATTTTTATTTTTAAAAATGGAAAAACCTTTGCACAAATGACACAAAGTGAAAAGATAAAATATAGCCATAGAGGAAATGCATTAAAACTTTTAAAGGAAGAATTAAATAAATATTGTTTGAAAAACTAGGAGGGAAAAATGTTAACAAGCAAACAAAGAGCTTATTTGCGTTCATTGGCAAATAACATAGATACAATATTGATGGTAGGAAAAGGTGGTATTACCGATAACATTATACTTCAGGCAAAAGATGCTTTGAAATCAAGAGAAATAATAAAAGCTAAAGTATTAGAAACTGCTTATATTGATGTAAAGGAATGCGCTAATAATATAGCAACAGCTACTAAGTCAGATGTAGTTCATACAATAGGCAATAAATTTGTTTTATATAAGAGAAACGAGAAAGAACCTAAAATATTATTACCAACTAAAAAGAAATGAAAAAAATAGCAATATATGGTGGAACATTTAATCCGATTCATAATGGTCATATAAACTTTGCGCTTGGAATTTACAATATGATTGATTTATCTAAAGTAATATTTATACCTAATAATATACCTCCACATAAAAAGACACATATAGATATTGCAAGTTTTAGGCTTGATATGTGTAAAATCGCTCTTGATAAGTATCCATTTTTTGAGGTTTCTGATATAGAAATAAAAAGAGGTGGAATTAGTTATACTATAGATACATTAAAGCAAGTTAAACTATTGCATCCAGACTCTCAATTATATTTAATAGTAGGTTCAGACATGTTTGTCACAATTGAAAATTGGAAGAGTTCAAAAGAAATATTTGACTTATCAATTATATGCTCAGCACCCAGACGTTATGGAGAGATTAAGATGTTGAATGAATATTCTGATAAACTTAATAAAAATTCAATAAGGAATATGATATTTAATATTCCATTTATTGATATATCGTCAACCAATATTAGAAATAATATAAAATCAGGAAAAGATATTTCAAGGATGGTACCTGAGGGTGTAAAAGATTATATATATGAAAACAATTTATACGTTTAATAATGTTACTATATTTTATAAGGGGTAGTAAAATTATGGAAGGCTATGAGAAAATATTAGAAAAAAAATTAACATATAAAAGATTTAAACATTCCAAAAATGTTGCAGAAGAAGCTGTAAGACTAGCAAATAAATATGGTGCAGACCCTAAGAAGGCACAATTAGCAGGAATTTTACATGACATTATGAAGGAAACAGATAAAGATGAGCAACTAGAACTTCTAAATAAATATGGAGTAAAATTATCAGAGCTTGAATTATCTGAATTTAAGTTGTGGCATGCTGTTTCAGGAAAAGTTTATATTGAGAAAGTATTAAACATATTAGATAAAGATGTTTTAAATGCAGTTAGATTTCATACAATAGCAAGAGCTGATATGTCTGTGCTTGAAAAAGTAGTTTTTGTAGCAGATTTTACATCAAAGGATCGAGATTATGATGGTGTTGACAAATTAAGAAAACTTGCAGATGTTGACTTAGATCAAACAGTATTTGAAGGAGTCAAGTTTAGTTTGGAAAATTTGCTTATTAAAAGATTGCCGATACATCCGAGTACAATAGAGGCTTATAATTATTATTTACTTCAAGATAGAAAGGGAGAATAAATGATGACATCTATTGATATTGCTAAAACAGCTGCTAATATACTAGACAGTAAAAAAGCTATTGATGTGAACATTTTAGGAGTGCGCAAGATATCTTCATTGACAGACTATTTTGTAATTGCATCAGGTACAAGCAGTACACAAGTTAAAGCTTTGGCAGATGAAGTAGAATTTAAGTTGAAGCAAATGGATATTATTCCTGAACATATAGAAGGACATAATTCAAATTCTTGGGCTTTATTGGATTATGGAAATGTGATAGTGAATGTATTTTCAGAGGAAGCTCGCAAGTTTTATAATTTGGAGCATCTTTGGAAAGATTCTGAAAAAATTGATATGTAAGACACATATTTGGGGGAAATAACAATGAGTTATAATCATATAGAATTAGAAAAAAAATGGCAAAATAAATGGGAAAATATGGGAGTATTTAATGCTGAAAATGATAGCAATAAACCTAAATTTTATGCCTTAGTTGAGTTTCCATATCCATCCGGTCAGGGCCTGCATGTAGGGCATCCAAGGTCATATACAGGGTTAGATATAGTTTCAAGAAAAAAAAGGTTAGAAGGATATAATGTTTTGTACCCTATTGGCTGGGATGCTTTTGGACTGCCTACAGAAAATTTTGCTATAAAAAACCATATTCATCCTAAAATTGTTACAGAAAACAATATTGCAAGGTTTAGAAAGCAATTGAAATCATTGGGGATATCTTTTGATTGGAATAGAGAAATAAATACAACAGATCCAGAGTATTATAAATGGACTCAGTGGATATTTATACAATTATTTAAACATGGCTTAGCCTATAAAAAGGAAACCAATGTAAATTGGTGTACATCTTGTAAGTGTGTCTTAGCAAATGAGGAAGTTATAAATGGAACTTGTGAGCGTTGTTCTAATGAAGTAGTTAGAAAGATAAAGTCACAGTGGATGTTAAAAATAACTGACTATGCAGAAAGGTTAATAAATGATTTGGAGAATGTTGATTATCCAGAACGTGTTAAAGCACAACAAATTAATTGGATTGGTCGATCAGAGGGTGCAGAAATAGATTTTTATACTACTAATGAAGATAAATTGAAGGTGTATACAACAAGACCAGATACTATTTTTGGAGTTACATATGTTGTTATATCGCCTGAACATCCTATTATTGATAAGTGGATTGGACAATTAGAAAATATAGATGAAATTGAAAAATATAAAAATGAGACTTTGAAGAAATCAGACTTTGAACGTACAGAGTTGGTAAAAGAAAAAACAGGGGTTAGGTTGGAAGGAGTAAATGCAATTCATCCTATAACTAAGGAAGAACTTCCAATATTTATTTCAGATTATGTATTAATGTCTTATGGTACGGGGGCCATAATGGCAGTTCCAGCACATGATAGTAGAGATTGGGAATTTGCGAAAAAATATAATTTACCTATAAGAGAAGTAGTGGCTGGAGGAAATGTGCTTGAAGAAGCATTTACTGAAACTAATGATGGATTAATAATAAATTCTGAGTTTCTAAATGGTTTAAATGTGAAAGAAGCTAAATCTAAAATTATTGACTGGCTTGAAAATAATTTAAAAGGTAATAGAAGGGTTAACTATAAACTTAGAGATTGGATATTTTCTAGGCAAAGATACTGGGGAGAGCCTATACCAATAGTTAATTGTGAAAAATGTGGGTATGTTGCAATTCCTGAATCTGAGTTACCATTGGAATTACCGGATATTAAATCATATGAGCCAACAAATACAGGTGAATCACCACTTTCGAATATTCATGATTGGGTAAATACAACTTGCCCAAAATGTGGAGGCAAAGCTAAAAGAGAAACCGATACTATGCCACAATGGGCTGGGTCATCTTGGTATTTTTTAAGATATATGGATCCACATAATAAGGAATGTATAGCTAGTAAAGAAGCAATATCTTATTGGTCTCCAGTAGATTGGTATAATGGAGGTATGGAACATACCACATTACATTTATTATATAGCAGATTTTGGCATAAATTTTTATATGATATAGGGGTTGTACCTACTACTGAGCCTTATTATAAAAGGACTAGTCATGGAATGATATTAGGCCAGAATGGTGAAAAAATGAGTAAATCTAAGGGAAATGTTGTAAATCCAGATGAAATTGTAGAATTATATGGCGCAGATACTTTAAGGTTATATGAAATGTTTATGGGAGACTTTGAGAAATCTGCCCCTTGGAATTCATCTAGTATTAAAGGGTGCAGAAGATTTATAGAACGTTACTTTAATTTCAAAAATATGATTTCTGCAAAAAGTGGGATTAGGAGTTGTTTAGAATGTTCTTTAAATAGAACAGTAAAAAAAGTATCTGAAGATATAGATAACTTAAAATTTAATACAGCAATAGCAGCATTAATGTCGCTGTTGAATGAGGTATATGAAAAAGAAACAATTACACTTGACGAATTAAGAATATTTACTATATTGTTAAATCCATTCGCACCACACATTACTGAAGAATTATGGAGTGATTTAGAATTAGGAAATGGTTTAGTGGCAGAACAAAACTGGCCAATATATGATGAATCGAAATGTAAGAATGAAAGTGTTGAAATTGCAATACAAATAAATGGTAAAATTAAATCTAAAGTAATTATTTCAGAAGATGCCACAAAAGAGGAAGTTTTGTCAATTGCTAAAAACGAAAAAAGGATAAAAGATGTTTTAATTAATAGCACTGTTGTTAAAGAAATATATGTTAAAGGAAAATTGGTAAACTTAGTTATAAAGTAACATCATTTATAATTGTTTTCTTAACTAAGAAATGTTTATCAAAAGTATATTGATTTGTGTATCTTTAATAATTGCATTAAGGATAGTGTGGTTTAAAAAATAATAAAAGCCTATTGTAAGTTTTATTACAGTAGGCTTTTATTTTAATGTATACATGAAAAACTTATCAATACAAATATTTAGAAACCTGAAACGCACTTATAGCACCATCAGAAGATGCAGTAACAATTTGTCTTAATAATTTGCTTCTACAATCTCCAGCAACATATACACCATCGATATTGGTAGTACAATTCTCATTAGATATCAGATAATTATTGTTGTCCATATCTAGTATATTTTTAAACATCATTGTGTCTGGCTCTAAACCTATAGCTATAAATATAGCATCTGTTTTTAACTCATAACTATCTTTTTTAACTAAATCTTCTATTAAAATCGAGCTAACAGTTTTTTCTCCATTAATTTTTTTAACAGTGCTATTATAGAGAATGTTTATATTTTTTTTTGATTTAACTAAGTTAGAGAGAGATTTTTCAGCTCTAAATGAATCACGACGGTGTATTAAATTTACTTTCTTGCATATATTTGATAAGAATAGGCAATCTTCCAGAGCAGTATTTCCTCCACCAACAACACATACAGTTTTATTTTTAAAGAAGGCGCCATCACATGTAGCGCAGTAAGAAACTCCTCGGCCAATTAGTCTATCTTCTCCTTCGCAATTCAAGTGCCTTCGTTTTGCACCTGTAGCTATTATTACTGTTTTTGAGGTATATTCTTTTTCACTTGTGAATACAGTTTTTTTGTTTTTACTAAAGTTAACACTTACTATTTCTTCAAAAATGAATTTACCTCCCAAAGAAATCACTTGATTATATAAGCTATTGGAGAATTCAACTCCAGATATTTTTTGAATAGCAGGGTAATTTTCTATTTCATTTGTTATGGCTACTTGACCACCATATATGTTTTTATCAAATATAACTACATCTAGTCCATTTCTAAGGCAATAAATAGCTGCAGTTAATCCAGCAGGACCTGCGCCTATTATAATTGTGTCTATCATAATTACACCCCTAACATAAATTTAAAATTTATTAATTTTATTATTTGCAAGATTTTATTTATAATTTTTAATACCTTGGATTATAGATACCATAATTTGTATTACGAGATATATTGAAAATTAGTATTATTTGATATATAATTATATTAATTTTATCATATAATAGTTTATCTGTAAATAAGGAAGTGTATGAATGTATCTTATTGTTAGCAAAAACAAATTAAATTCTATTACTTCTAAGATGGTTATAAGAGCACCTTTAATTGCAAACAAGGCACAACCAGGTCAGTTTATAATTCTTAGAGTTAATGAAAAAGGAGAGAGAATTCCTTTAACAATTTCTGATTTTGACAAAGAAAGCGGTACAATAAGTATCGTTTACCAAAAAGTAGGTAAAACAACTATGTTACTTGATGATTTGGGCGATGGTGATTACATATTAGATGTTGTTGGGCCATTGGGAAAACCTTCAAAGCTTTTTGGGCATAATAAGGTATTAATTATAGGTGGTGGGACTGGTTGCGCTATTGCGTACCCTCAAGCTAAGGCACTTTACAATAAAGGAATTTATGTTGATGTGATTGCTGGATTTCGAAATAAAGATATGATTATTTTGGAAAATGAGTTTAGTAGAATTTGTAATGAATTTTTTTTAACTACAGATGATGGAAGTGCAGGGATAAAGGGTTTTGTAACTGAAGCGTTGGAATTTCAGATAAAAAATGGAAAGAATTATGACTTGGTTTTCTCAGCAGGTCCTCTATCTATGATGAAAGCTGTTAGTATAATTACTAAAAATTATAAAATAAAAAATATTGTAAGTATGAATCCAATAATGATAGATGGTACAGGTATGTGTGGAGGCTGTAGATTGACAGTTGATGGAGAAGTAAAATTTGCCTGTGTGGATGGGCCGGATTTTGATGGTCATAAAGTAAACTTTGATCAATCTATTCAAAGATTATCTATATTTAATCAAAGTGAGTGCAAATCGAGAGATGAATATTGTAATCTTTTTAGGAGGGATTTAGATGCCAAATATGAATCCTAAAAAGACACAAGTGTCTGAACAGGAATCTAATATTAGAAATAAAAATTTTAATGAGGTAATTTTAGGGTATACATTAGAAGAAGCCATGAATGAAGCAAATAGATGTTTAAATTGCAAATCCAAACCTTGTGTTTCTGGGTGCCCCGTAAATATAAATATTCCCAAATTTATTGGCTATATAAAAGAAGGAAACATAGAAGAGGCTTACAAAACAATAATATCCTCTAATTTGCTGCCATCAATTTGCGGCAGGGTGTGTCCTCAAGAAACTCAATGTGAGGCTAAATGTGTACGAGGAATAAAATCAGAACCTGTTGCGATAGGATTATTAGAGAGGTTTGTTGCGGATTGGTATATGGAAAATAAAAAGGATAATGATTCATATACTGATATAGAAAAAAATAACTATAAAGTTGCAATTGTGGGTTCTGGACCTTCAGGTTTAGTGTGTGCTGGCCAATTAGCAAAAAAAGGATATGATGTTACCATATTTGAAGCACTGCACGCTCCAGGAGGAGTGCTCTCGTATGGAATACCAGAGTTTAGACTACCTAAATATATTGTAGATAGTGAAATTAATAACTTAAGAAATTCTGGGGTTAAGATAAAAACTAATGTAGTTATAGGTAAGACATTAACAATAGATGATTTGTTTAATAAAGGTTATAAAGCAATATATATAGGTATAGGTGCAGGACTGCCGAAATTTATGGGAATACGAGGAGAAAACTTAATAGGAGTATATTCATCTAATGAATTTTTAACAAGAATTAATTTAATGAAAGCTTATAAAGAAAATTATGATACTCCTATAATAGTTCCTAAAAATGTTGCAGTAATTGGTGGCGGAAATGTAGCAATTGATGCATCGCGATGTGCTAAAAGATTAGGGGCTCAAAATGTATATATAATATATAGACGCTCGGAAAATGAAATGCCAGCAAGGATAGAGGAAGTTCGTCATGCTAAGGAAGAAGGAATAAAACTTAAAGTACTTACTAATCCTATAGAAATTATAGGAAATGAACATGGAGTTGTAAAAGGAATTAAGTGTGTTAAAATGTCATTAGGGGAACCAGATGAGACAGGAAGGAGAAGACCTATTGCAGAACCTAACTCTGAACATATTATAGACGTTGACACTGTTATTATTGCTATAGGTAACGCACCAAATAAACTAATATATGAAGACTTAAATACTATTGAAACAGATGATAAAGGATGTATTATAGTTGATGATAATTTAAAAACTACCCAAAATGGGGTTTATGCTGGTGGAGATATAGTTACGGGTGCAGCAACCGTTATACTAGCGATGAGCGCAGGAAAAAAAGCAGCAGTTTCTATTGATAATTATATTAAAAGTGTATTTGCTTAAATTTATTAGTAAAATATTAACTATAAAATATTGAAAGACTATTGACTTTCTAAGTAAAGTTTGTTATCATACTTTATGTTATTAGTCAAATGCGAGTGTGCTGGAATAGGCAGACAGGCACGTTTGAGGGGCGTGTGTCTTCGACGTACGGGTTCAAGTCCCGTCACTCGCACCAAGGAATCCTTGGAGGAAAGTCGCGCACATAGTTGTGTGCGATTTTTTATTTTTAGCCACACGTTTTTAGTCTTTGTATCTCTTATAACTACCCGCCCCAAGATCTTATATAGTCGTTCCCTGTAGAAAGGGAACGACTTTTTTATTGTATAGCATAAAAATTAGACGAGATATAAATTGTCCAATTTTAAAACTTTAATTCATATACTTATTTATAAAATTAAATACTTTGTCGTAATAAATATTAGGTTCAAGAGATTTGCATTCAGTATGGCCAGCCCCTTCTACTATTAGTATATCTTTGTCACATTGTGCTGCATCGTATAGAGGGTATACCATATCGACGGGAACAAAGTTATCTACAGTACCATGAATAAATAAAGTTGGAGTAATAGACTTTTTCACTTGTTCAAGTGAAGATGCCTCGCCAAAGGAGTAACCAGCGCGAATTTTAGTTATTAAACTTGCAACGTTTAATATAGGAAATGCAGGTAGATTATAACGTGCCTTTAGCTCGGATGCAAAAATATCCCACACTGATGTATATCCGCAATCTTCAACTATAGCTTTTACATTGCTTGGGAGGGGTTCCCCACTTGTCATCATAACAGTTGCAGCACCCATTGATATCCCATGAAGCACTATTTTTGCATTTGGATAAGACTCTAGCAATTTATTTATCCATATTATCATGTCATCTTTGTCAAGCCAGCCCATGCCAATATATTTACCTTCACTTTTTCCATGCGTTCTCAAATCCATAGTTAAAACATTATATCCATGTTCAGAGTAATGTTGAGCAACATCATATATATATTTTTGTTCAGATGCATAGCCATGAACCAATATTGCCCAATTGTCGCTGTCGTTAGTATTAAACTGAGTAGCAAATAAGCTAAGACCATCATTGGATTTTACATATATTTCTTCTTTGCTTATATTATTTAACCAATGTTCAGTTTTTTCTTTTTGAATGGCCATGTTATTAGAAATAATTTCCTGGTTGTAATTAGATGTATCAGAGCTTATATTTCTATCTGCGCCGCCTATGTCGCCATCGCTGCGCACTAGTGCATAATTAAAAAAGTAATTTCCAACAAACATTAGGATTACAATAATTAATACAATAATAACAGATATTATTATTGGTGTACGATGTTTTATTTTGTTATAATTCATAATACTTTCACCTTTTCAAAAATATTTATATATATAATTTTACCATTTTGAAAAATAAAATCAAGTACTATATATTAAATAAAAATTTTAAAATTAGTATTAATGCAACGTCATACGGAGGGGAATAAACTCTGTTACGGGCAAAGTGCAGGCCTTACATATAGTATATATTAAGAACTTTATAGTATAGTAAAGCAGATTAATAATTCACAGATTAACCTACCTTGACGCTAAAAAATTAAAGATTAATCTAAGCAAATTGCAACAACAAGATGAAATATCAAAGCAAGAAATAGTGGAGTAAAGTATAAAAGAAAAATTGAGACAATCTTAGAAGAATTTATCGGATATAAAAATTATTTAAATCAAATGGAATTAATTGGAATCATAACATTGATTAAATATATTAGGTTGAAATTTTAAAACATATAAAAATTAAACTAAACCTATTGCAAAAATATTTATTTTGTAGTATAATTTCAATTAAACAAACGTTTTTATTATGAAAATATAACAAATAAATACAATTATGCAAAGTAAAAGCTTTTATTATAAGGTAGTAAATTAT
>CALWVF010000026.1 GCA_944384925.1 uncultured Clostridia bacterium | reverse complement strand
GAACTTCCGCAAGGCTGCTGGATAAGGTTGTAGGGACAGCCTGAAAAAAGTTTCCCTCATTTCTTCTCGCAAGGGAAAAAATGAGGGAAAAGGGCCAAAACGAAGTGGCGAAAACGCTGTAAACGCCAGTGCTTTCAAGGGGTATAGAAATTTTAACTGAGAAATCCTAATTTTAAAAATTTGTGTGAGTTTTTTAAATCTATTGGTTTAAAAATAAAATATGATTCTCAAGGTAGGGCATATCCATATAATGATCAAGCCTCAACTGTAGTTGATTTACTTAGAGAAGAAATACGGCGTCTTAAAATAAAGGAATTTTGTGAATTTAATATATTGAAAGTTGAAAAATCAGTTTTTGGGTTTAGAATTGAATCGGAAAATATAATTATAAATTGCAAAAAATTAATAATTTCAACAGGTGGTAAATCTTCTCCATTTAAAGGATATGATGGGGATGGATATGGATATATGAAGCAATTTGGTCATAGTATAGCTAATGTTTATCCTGCATTGACTCCTATAAAAGTTTGTAATCCGTTGAAACATTTAAAAGGTGTAAGATGCCAATGTAAAGCTGATTTGTTAATACATAACAATGTAATTGCCTCTGAGATTGGTGAAATTCAATTTACAGATTATGGATTATCAGGGATATGTGTGTTTCAATTATCTAGATTTGTATCAGAATTTTTATATAATGCAAATAAGAAAAATTCTTTTAATGATATTAAGATAAGAATAGATTTAATGCCAAACTATAAAATACAAGATATTCAAAAATTTTTAGAATATGGATTAAGTAATTTAGGACACCTATCTATAGAAAGTTTGCTTACTGGAATACTTAATAAAAAGATATCTCAATGTATTCTAAAACATTTAGACTTGCTTCCATTAGATAAATTATCTAGTAGTCTTACTAGAAATGAAATAAAAGAAATTTCAGTATTAATAAAAAATTGGTGTTTTGAGCCTATAGGTGTGATGGACTGGAAAAACTCACAAGTTACAGCAGGTGGATTATTATTATCAGAGTTTAATAACAGAACTTTAGAATCAAAAAAAATTAATGGACTGTATTGCTCAGGGGAAATATTAGATGTTGATGGAATGTGTGGAGGATATAATCTTCACTGGGCATGGGCAAGTGGACATATAGTAGGTTTATCGGCCGCTAAAAGCTTAATATAAAGGGGATTTTATGCTACGAATATATAATATTCCAGTTTCATTAGATGAAAAAAAAGAGTCATTAGGTAAGATAGTATCGAAATATTTGGGATTACCAAAAAATAAAATAAAGGATGCATTTTTATTTAAAGCATCTATAGATGCTCGGGATAAAAATAATATACACTTTGTCTATTGTATAGATATAATAACTGATAATGAGACTAAAGTTTTAAAAAAATTCAATAAATCAAAGAAAAAAATTGTATTAGTTAAAGATAATAAAAGTTATATAAATAAATATAAAACGTTGAAAACAAGGCCATTGGTAATTGGGTTTGGTCCTGCAGGAATGTTTGCAGGGTTGACACTTGCTAAAGCTGGCCAAAATCCTATAATAATTGAAAGAGGAAACGATGTTGATAAAAGAAAAGAACAGGTTTATAATTTTTGGAATAATCGCATTTTGAATGTAGATAGTAATGTTCAGTTTGGAGAAGGAGGAGCAGGAACGTTTTCAGATGGCAAACTGAATACAGGCATTAATGATGAACGTTGCAGGCAAGTATTAAAGGAATTTGTGGAAGCAGGAGCACCAAAAGAAATATTATATTTAGCTAAACCTCATATTGGTACAGATAACCTCCACGAAGTTGTAAAAAATATTAGAAAAAAATTATTGCATTAGGTGGAGAAATCAGGTTTGAAACAAAGCTAATAGAAATAGTATCAGAGAATGGAAAAATTAAATCTGCTATTTTACTTAGCAATGGGAATAAATACGAAGTATTAGTTGACAATGTAATTTTGGCAATTGGACATAGTGCAAGAGATACATTTGAAATGCTTTATAAAAGCAATATAAGCTTAGAAGGAAAACCGTTTTCTGTAGGTGTGAGAATAGAACACTTACAAAGTGTAATAAATAAAAGTCAGTATGGAAAATTTTATAATCACCCATCTTTGGGAGCTGCAGAATATAAATTAGCAGTACATTTGAGCAATAAAAGAGGGGTGTATACATTTTGTATGTGCCCAGGTGGACAAGTAGTCGCATCTTCATCAGAGAAATATTCTGTTGTTACGAATGGCATGAGTAAATTTGCGAGGGATGAGTTAAATGCTAATAGTGCAGTGTTAGTTAATGTCTATCCTGATGATTTTAATGACAGTAACCCGTTGTCTGGGATAGAATTTCAACGTAAATTAGAAAGAAAAGCTTTTGAAATAGCAGGAGGAAATTATAATGCTCCTATACAAAAAGTCGGTGATTTTTTAAATGGTACTGTTTCTAAAGGACTTGGAGTAGTAGTGCCAACTTATAAACCTGGATATTCATTTTGTAATTTTTCAGATTTGTTTCCTAATTTTATTTTAGAGTCATTGAAAATGGGTATTGTTGAAATGGATAAGAAACTTCATGGCTTTTCTAGTGTAGATTCTATTTTAACAGGACCTGAAACAAGAAGTTCATCTCCTGTGAGAATATTAAGAAATGAAAAAAGAGAATCAATATCATTATCTGGTATTTATCCTTGTGGTGAAGGAGCTGGATATGCAGGAGGGATTGTTTCAGCTGCAGTGGATGGTATTAAATGTGCAGAGAGCTTAATGTTAAAATAAAATTATAGTTTTAATAAAATAGGGTTAAATATCACAACTTGTAATTTAACCTTTCTTTGT
>CALWVF010000025.1 GCA_944384925.1 uncultured Clostridia bacterium | reverse complement strand
TAGACGAGCTGGGTGAGCGAATGAAGCCCGATTACCTGACCTCGCAATTCCCCGCATTCATCCAACGGCACGGCATGAAGAAAATGCGCTTCCACGATCTCAGGCATAGCTGCGCCTCCCTCTTGCTTGTCAACGGCGTACCGCTCAAACAGATTCAGGACTGGCTGGGACATTCGGATTTTTCCACCACGGCGAATATCTACGCCCATCTGGATTACAGTTCGAAACTCTCCTCGGCGCAGGCGATGGTGAGCGGCATGCCCCTTCCCGAAGCGGGCGATTTCGGCAGCAGATGGGAGCAAAACGCAGAAAAAAGCGGGGCATAAAGCAAAAAGCTGTTCTTTCCAAAATTACGGAAAGAACAGCCCAAAATCGGGTGATTTTTGGAGCGGGCGCAAAAAAAGAAAAATCCAGAAACCCGCATGGTTACTGGATTTTTCGATGGCGGAAGCGGTGGGATTCGAACCCACGAGCCCGTGACGGCTACCTGATTTCGAGTCAGGCCCGTTATGACCACTTCGATACCGCTCCCTATATGCTCAACCGCTGTTTTTCCTCGCTTTTTTTCGATGAAAAAGGGCTTTGGAAAGAACTGACGGAAAGAACAGCAAAATATTTAGTTTTTCGAACCGTGGAAAACCCGCATGGTTACAAGGTTTTTTTTTTTTTTTACGGACAGTTTCCCGCAGGATTTCGAGTCGTTCTCGTTATGACCACTTCGATACATCTCCACTTATGTTAACTCACTTTGATAAGACTAGCTCAAACAAAAATTTTTAAATAGCAACAAATACATTATTATATAATCTAGCTTTTAATATATAATATTTAAAAACTTTAGAAAAATAAAACATCATACTTTGGCTACCTTATTATGCCTCAAGAAATCTTATACATTTAATATATTAATTTTTTTATTTATAAAAGTCAAGACAGAATATAAAAATAAATGTAAATTATAACTTCTATATTGAGGTATACTATGATATAATAAATTTATTATGGTAAAATATAGAATCAGGAGCTGATAGATTTGAAAACTATAGACAAAATACCTGTGTCTAATGGCGTAAACTTTAGATTTATAAAAAGCGAAAAATTTAAAACCATGAGATTATCTGTTACATTTTTCCTTCCTCTAAACGAAAACACTGCTTCTCAAAATGCACTACTTTCATATGTTCTTAAACACTCGTGTAAAAACTTCCCTGACTTTACTGCTATGAATAAAAAATTAAGCAATTTATATGGTGCATCATTATTTGTTGACGTTGAAAAAATAGGTGAATGCCAAGCAATTACAATTTCCATATTAGGCATAGACGACAGATATTCAATCGATAATTCAAAAATAAGCAAAGAACTTGCTGAATTTTTATGTAATGTAATATTTAATCCCTCATTTGATCAACATTCTATGTTTAATGAGCAAGATTTAGAGCAAGAAAAACGTCAATTAATAGAAAATATTGAATCTGACTTTAACAATAAACGATTATATGCAAAACAACGGTGTGAGCAATTTATGTGCCAAAATGAGGCATTTGGTGTTCCTAAATATGGCTTTAAAGAAAAAGTAAAATCATTAACTCATAAAGATATTTATAATGCTTGGAATATCTTTTTACAAAATTCTAAAATTGAAATTATTATGTTAGGTAACTCTGAACCAGACTTTGTTTATAATATATTTAAAGATAAGTTTAGCAAAATTGACAGAGATAACATCATAAATGTTTCAACAAATGTTATCAAATCGGTTGAAAAAATTAAAAATTACAACGATGAAATGGATGTTTCGCAATGTAAGCTTGTGATGGGTTTTAGGGCCGGTACAGCTGTTCCTGAAAAGGAAGTTTTTAATACTATGCTTACTACAGCTATTCTTGGGGGAACTCCGAACTCTAAGTTGTTTATCAACGTTAGAGAAAAATTAAGTCTATGCTATTATTGCTCTGCTAGATACAATAAAAATAAGGGTATTATTTTAGTCGAATCAGGTGTAGAGAAAGAAAATGTTGAAAAAGTACAAGAAGAAGTCTTAAAACAAATTGAAGCAATAAAAGCAGGTGACTTTTCGGACTTTGACATAAAATCAAATAAGTTGATACTTGCAAATAGCTTAAAAATGATTTCTGACAGTATTACAGACCTTGGTGATTGGTATATATCTCAAGCCTTCAATAGTGAAATACTGTCTCCTGAAGAAGTTGTTGATAAAATCTTGTCCGTTTCAAAGGATGATATTATTAGTTCCTCAAAAAATATTTTATTAGATACTATTTATACTTTAACAGGAAAGGATGCTAATAACTAATGGATATATTAGAAATTAAAAATGAAGAATTAAATGAAAAATACTTCAAAGTTGTACATCCATCGGGTCTGACCATATATCTATATCCAAAGACAGGATATAGATCAACATATGCAATACTCGGTACTAATTATGGATCAATAGATACAAAGTTTAGAGTTAAAGGAAGCAACGAAGTTATTGAAGTTCCAGATGGAATTGCACATTATTTAGAGCATAAATTATTTGAAAGTGAAGAAGGAGACGCATTTTCGGAATATGCAAAAACAGGCGCCATCGCAAATGCATATACTTCTTTTGATTTTACCGGATATTTATTCTCTTGCAGCGAAAATTTTGAAGAGTCTTTAAAAATTCTCTTAAATTTTGTTCAATCTCCTTATTTCACAGAAGAAACAGTAAAAAAAGAGCAAGGTATCATAGGGCAAGAAATACGCATGTATGAAGATAACCCTGATTGGAAAGTTTTATTTAACCTTTTAAATTGTTTATATCACAATCATCCGGTTAAAAAAGATATAGCCGGAAGTATTGAATCAATTGCTGAAATAACTGCTGAACAACTCTATAAATGTTATAAATGTTTTTATAATCTTAATAATATGTCAATTTGCATTGTTGGAAATATCGACTACAAAAGTGTATTAAATATGCTCGATGAATTATTAAAGACAAATAAGCCAGTAGAAATAGAAAGAATTTTTCCCGATGAACCTTATGAGGTTGTACAAAATCGTATAGAGCAACATTTTGAAGTTTCTGTTCCCATTTTTCAATTTGGATTTAAGGAGAAATCTACTGGAAAAAGAAAAACTTCAAAGGAGCTGGCTGAAACCGATATATTGTTATCCATAGTTGCATCTAAATCTTCGCCCTTATATAAACATCTTTTAGATGAAAATCTAATTAATACTTCTTCTTTTCACTATGAATACTTTGAGGGTCCAGGATATTCAAGTGTTATATTTTCTGGTGAATCATCTAATCCCGATAAGGTTTCTGAAATTATTAAAAATTATATATCAAAAATACGCCATGATGGTATTAACAAAATCGATTTTGAAACTGCAAAAAAATCTATTTATGGTAAAACCATTTCAATATTTAATTCTATAGAAAATATAGCTAGCACTATTTCAAATATTTCATTTTCCCAAAATGAAATATTTGAATATATAGAATGCCTAAAAAATGCAACTATAGAATCTGTCACAAATAGATTAAGTGAACAACTCGATTGTAACAATACCGCATTGTCAATTATTAGCCCTATAAATAAAAATTAATGTAAAAGTGAGGTGTGCAATATATTAGTATCACTTTTATATGTAACTAATATATTGCCATGTTTATGTATAATGTAGAATTTCCCGCACTTGGTATAAAATTAACCTTAAATCCTATTGCTTTTAATGTAGGAACAGTAAACATTTACTGGTATGGTATAATAGTTTCAATATCTTTTTTAATTGCTTATTTATATATATTAAAAAATGCTAAACGATTTAACCTAGATTGCAACAAGTTAACCGATTGTATAGTAATAGGACTAATTACCGGTATCATTGGAGCAAGGTTATACTATGTACTATTTTATCCCGGAACTTTATATAAAGAAAATCCTATTGCAATATTTTTTATCCATCAAGGTGGAATTGGAGTATATGGTGGTATAATTGGTGGTTTACTTGGAGGAATAGTAACAGCAAAAATTAAACAATGCAATATTCCTGCTTGTTTAGATATTGCATCGTTAGGATTACTAATAGGACAATCTATTGGCCGATGGGGCAATTTCGTAAATCAAGAGGCATTTGGGGTTGCAACGTCTCTTCCTTGGGGTATGATGAGTGAAAAAACCTTAATACAAACCCCATATCCTGTTCATCCATGTTTTTTATATGAATCCATTTGGTGCCTAATAGGTTTTATATTTTTAGACTTATACAGTAAAAAATTTCAAAAATATTTCGGACAACTCTTTTTGATTTACATAGTCTGGTATGGATTAGAAAGGTTTATTGTTGAAAGCCTTAGAACCGACAGCCTTATAATTCCTGTGTTAGGGTTAAGAGTTTCTCAAGTCGTAGCCGCTATTAGTGTAGTAACAGGAATTGTATTGTTATTTATATTTAGAAAAAATAAGCAAAGAATTATGAACTGAGGTGTAGTAATGGCAAAAATAATCAATGGAAAACAAATATCTGAACACATTAGAAATAATATCTCTAAAAATTTAAAATCATTAAAAGAAATGGGAATAATTCCTGGGTTAGCTGTTATTATTGTTGAGGGTGATCCGGCATCGAGAACCTATGTAGACAATAAAAAAAAGGCATGTGAAAGTTTGGGAATATACTCAGAAGAATACTCTCTTTCCCCACAAGTGACACAAGAGGAATTGCTTGATTTAATATATATGTTAAATGAAAAAGCTAATATCAATGGTATATTGGTTCAATTACCGCTTCCCAAACATTTAAATGAAAAACAAATTATTAAATCTATAAATCCACTTAAGGATGTAGATGCCTTTCATATTGAAAATGTTGGCAGGATAATTTTAGGAGACTACTATCTTTCACCTTGTACACCGGCAGGAATAATGGAAATGTTAAAGTTTGAAAATATAAATGTTTGCGGAAAAAATTGTGTTGTTTTAGGAAGAAGTAATATTGTGGGAATACCTATGGCTATGCTGTTATTACATTCAAATGCTACAGTAACAATTTGCCACACTAAAACAAAAAGTATAAAAGATATATGCAAAAATGCAGATATAATAATATCTGCTGTGGGAAAAACAAAATTTGTAACTGCAGATATGGTAAAAAAAGATGCTGTTGTAATTGACGTCGGAATAAATAGAGATGATAATGGTAAACTTTGTGGAGATGTAGACTTTGAAAATGTAAAAAATGTTGCGTCTTATATAACTCCTGTTCCTGGAGGGGTTGGACCAATGACTATAACTATGCTGATGCAAAATACTATAAATGCTGTAAAATTACAATATAAAACTATTTTTGGTGAAGAATTAAAAATATAAATCTAATATCAAAAAGATGTATCTATAATAGATATAGATACATCTCAGCCTGTGACCTGAATTGTTATTCAGGTCATTTTTTTCAATTTTTTATAGCTTTCTTTTTTAATCTCTTGCCAAATTAAATTCCACATATAATATAACTTTCCCGGATTCATCGCTTTTTAACTTCATGTAATCTGCAATTTGGGTAATGTTCATAATAGATTCCATTTCGCATTCTGA
>CALWVF010000024.1 GCA_944384925.1 uncultured Clostridia bacterium | reverse complement strand
CATCATCATCCAAAACATCCTGATCACCCACATAAAAAGAAACAGGAGCTTATAAGAGATTCTTCATTAGGAGAAGAAATAGATGAGGATGATTTGTCAGGAATAGCTGGCGGACAAACGAAGGAATATGAAGAAGTAAAAGAAAAAATACAAAAATTACTCCTAGAGAAATATCCAGAAGGTAAGCCGAATATTCCTGTAGTGATGTATGCTGCACCACCGTCGCTTCCCACTCCTAACCCAGAAGAATTATTAGAACGTATTAATAAAATTATATGCAAATGACTAACGCAAGTTATAAAAACTAAACTTTTAATATAACAATAGCATTGGAGGAGATTTTAAAAAATACTTGTTATGATTTAAAATTGTTACCTTTTTATTGGAAATTAACTTAAATAGATTAGGTCTTATTTCACAAAGATGTATTGCAAAATATTAGTTAAAATTATATAGAAATTAACAAATAAATTTTCAATCAGTGTGTTTTATGAATAATTTATAATTATATAAATCGAATTTTATGTTTTTTTGTATATTATTGACTTAATAGTAAATATATGTTACAATAATTAGGTATGCTATATATTGAAATATGAAAGGATGGTTAAATATGGAATGTATAAAAATTATAGAATCATTAATTGAAAAGGCTAATAAAGATGATGACCTCAAAAAAAGATTAATTGAAGACAGTGATAAAGCAATTTATCAGGAGATAGGCAAACTTTTGGCAGTAGAAGTAAAGTTTTTACAAGATGAAAATGGCAAATTGACTTATGAAATTGTTTCTAAATCTGAATCTATTCCAGATGAAGATTTAGAAGGTGTGTCTGGAGGAAGACATATACACCATCATCCAAAACATCCTGATCACCCACATAAAAAGAAACAGGAGCTTATAAGAGATTCTTCATTAGGAGAAGAAATAGATGAGGATGATTTATCAGGAATAGCTGGTGGCCAAAGTGTGATGTATCCAAAAAATAGGCCGAATATTCCTGTATTGGAATATGGAGCACCATCGTATCGTACTGCAGAAGAATTAAAAGAAGCATTAGAACGTTTAAGTAAATCAGAATAAAGGTTACGAGTAGGGTTTATAAAAAATAAAATTTTAATGGAATAATAGAATTGGAGGAGTTTTTAAACAAATATTTATTATAGTGTAAAATCTTCTCCATTTTATTATGTTGTAAGCTAACTTAAAGCTATTAAACTATTTATATAAGGAGAGAATTAAATGAGATATTATCCTAAATATGCTGTTTGGGAATTAACATTAAAATGCAATATGAGTTGTATGCATTGTGGTTCTAGAGCTGGAACTGCAAGGGATAGAGAGCTAAGTTTAGATGAATGTTTAGATATTGCACAACAATTAATAGATATGGGGTGCGAGAAGATTACTCTTATTGGAGGAGAAATATTTTTATATAAAGATTGGGATGTGCTCGCTAAAAAATTTGTTGATTCATCTGTAGACACTAATATTATTACAAATGCATACATGATTGGAAATGCTCAAATGGAACAAATAAAAAGATCTGGAATTAAATTGGTTGGTATTTCTCTAGACGGATTGGAAAAAACTCATAATAAAATACGTGGAAATGACAAATCTTTCAAAATGGTTATGGATACTTTTAAAAAGTTAAAGGAAGCAGGGTACCAAATAGCAGTTTTAACAACTATATTAAAAGATAACTTTGAGGAATTAGAAGATATGTATTCCATATTAGTTGATAATAATATTGATATGTGGCAGTTACAACTTGCATCTCCTATGGGGAATGCTTCTGATAATAAAGATATTTTTATCGCTCATGACCAAGTGCCTAAACTTACAAAGTTTGTGCATGACAAACGTAAGCTAGGTAAAATTATAGTTTTAGCTGGAGACAACATAGGTTATTTTGATCCGTATGAGGAAGATATTCGTATACCAAGTATAGATTCTTGCAGTTTTTCAGGATGCCAAGCTGGTTTATATGTTGTTGGCATAGACAGTGTGGGAAATGTAAAAGGTTGCGAATCTTTATACTCAGATAATTTTATAGAAGGAAATTTACGCAATAACACTCTAAAAGAAATCTGGAATAAAGAAGGTGCATTTTCTTATAATAGAAATTTTGATCCCAAAGATTTAAAAGGATATTGTAAAGGATGTGATATGGGGCCATATTGCGCTGGTGGGTGTAGACAATTAAGTTATTTTTCATCTGGTGATTATTACAATAACGCGTATTGCTGTTATCCAAATAAACCTTGCTTGGAGTAATAAATTCATATGGTACTTATTAAAATACTAACATAAATTTTTATGTTAGTATTTTTTATAAATTAATATTTTTTTGTAAATAATAGAAAATATTATTTATAATTTCACAAAATTATTGATTATTATAATATTTTAAAAAATATAATATATAATATATTAATTAAATATATGAGTTCTATGCTATAATGGAAGCTATTGACAATAATCTATAATTAATGCATAATATTAATGTCATTCACATCTAAATTTTTACTGTGAATATTTGAAAACAAATTATTTAGTATTTTGCTTTGTTTGAATGGAGTGTTTTTGTTGAAACAATTTAATTATATTTTAACAGATGAAAACGGTATACATGCAAGGCCAGCGGGTATGCTTGTAAAGGAAGCCTCTAAATATACATCATCTATAAATATTCAAAAAGGTGAGAAGTCTGCAGATGCAAAACGTTTATTTTCTATTATGAGTTTAGCTGCAAAAAAGGGAGATGAACTTTCATTTAGTATTTCGGGCCAGGATGAAAGCGATGCTGCCGAGTCTTTAGAAAAGTTCTTAAAAGCAAACTTATAGTATTTAAGGAGAATTAATATGACTATTTTAAAGGGTAAGGGTATCTTTGGAGGAATAGTCTTTGGCAGAATTAAGTTTTATAAAAGGAAGAAGCAAGCTGTTAAAAGATATAAAGTAGAAAATGTAGAATTTGAAATAAATAGATTTAAAGTAGCAAAGAAAACTGCAACTGAACAATTACAGCAGCTATATAAAAAGGCGCTGCTTGAAGTTGGTGAAGCAAATGCTATGATATTTGAAATTCACAAAATGATGCTTGAAGATTTAGACTATCAGGAGTCTATAATAGGAATTATTGAAAGCCAAAATGTAAATGCAGAATATGCTATTTCTGTGACAGCAAAACATTTTTCTGAAATGTTTTCATCAATGGAAGATAGCTATATGAAAGAACGGGCTATGGATGTTAAAGATGTTTCAAATAGACTTTTGGATATATTATTAAATTGTTCAAATGATTCTGAAGTTTTAGATGAACCTTATATAATAGTTGCTGATGATCTTGTACCAAGCGAAACTGTTCAGATAGATAAAAATAAAGTTATTGGATTTGTCACACAAAAAGGATCATCTAATTCTCATACTGCAATACTAGCTAGAACGATGAATATCCCTGCAATAGTTGCTGTTAATCAACCAATAAATGAAAGTATAGATGGATGTATGGCAATATTAGATGGCTTTTCAGGTGAATTTTTTATTAATCCAGATTCTAAGACTATTGATGCATTAAGGAAAAAGCAACAAGAAAAAAATGAATACTTTGAGCTTTTGCAGAGTCTTAAGGGAAAACCAAATATTACAAAGGATGGTAAACGTATTAACATATATGCTAATATTAGAAATAGCAATGATGTTAGCGCTGCTTTGCAAAATGATGCTGGTGGAATTGGATTATTTAGAAGTGAGTTTTTATATTTGGAAAACAGCAATTATCCGTCGGAAGATGAACAATTTACTGTATATAAAGATGTTGTTGAAAAGATGTCTGGTAAAAGAGTAATTATAAGAACACTTGATATTGGGGCAGATAAAAAAATAGATTATTTTAATCTACCGGAGGAAGAAAATCCTGCGATGGGTTACAGAGCAATTAGAATTTGCTTAAGGCGGCCTAATATATTTAAGACACAGTTACGTGCTTTATATAGAGCGTCTGCATTTGGTAAACTCTCAATTATGTTCCCTATGATTATATCTGTTTCTGAAGTCTTGGAAATAAAAAAGATGATTAAAGAAGTTAAAAATGAATTATTATTTGAAAATTTAGAATACTCAGATGATGTAGAAATAGGTATAATGATTGAGACTCCGGCAGCAGCGCTAATAAGCGATGAGCTTGCTAAGGAGGTAGACTTTTTTAGTATTGGGACTAATGATTTAACTCAATATACTTTAGCTATAGATAGGCAAAATGAAAGCTTAACGGATATATATGACCCACATCATAAAGCCATATTAAGATTAATAAAAATAGCAGCTGAAAATGCACATAAAAATGGTATATGGATAGGAATATGTGGTGAACTTGCCGCCGATGTTAGTTTAACCGAAACATTTTTATCTATGGGAATCGATGAATTATCTGTATCTCCGTTTTTTATTTTAGAAATTAGAAAAAAGGTTATTGAATCAAATATAACAAATTTAAAAGAGAATTTGCTATGTAATATATAGATGAATCTTAAGGGAGAATATTTATGTTTGGCTTTAAAAAGAAAAATAATGAATTTAAAATAGTTTCTACACAAAATGGTCAATCAATTGATCTATCTAATGTTCCAGATGAAGCCTTTGCGCAAAATATGCTTGGTGTAGGTGTTGCAATTATACCAAGTGACAATAGGGTTCTGTCTCCTGTTGATGGAACTGTTATTCAAATTGCAGATACATTACATGCGTATGGTATACAAACAGATGAAGGAATAGATATACTTATTCATATTGGAATTAATACTGTTGAATTGAAAGGAGAAGGCTTTTTCTCTTATGTAAAGGAGGGAGATAAGGTAAAATCTGGTGACCATATTGCAGATGTAGATATAAACCTTTTAAAAGAAAAAAATTACGAAATATATACTCCTGTAATTATAACAAATATATCTGAGATAAAAGATTTTAAACTTCACACAGGATTAGTTTCGGCAGGGAAGGATTGCATAATAACTTATACAAAATGACTATATTATAAATATAATATTAAAATTAAAATGAAACGGTGTGTGTGTCATGAAAAAAGAAAACGCAATTTTTAGTGTACTGCAGAGGATTGGGCGCTCATTTATGTTTCCTATAGCACTTTTACCAGTTGCAGGATTACTTTTGGGTTTTGGTGCATCTTTTACAAATGAGCAAATGATAGCATCATATGGGCTTCAGTCTGTGTTAGGTAGTGGCACATTTTTGAATTCTGTATTGCTTGTTATGAAAGATACTGGAAACATTGTCTTTGCAAATTTACCATTAATTTTTGCCATGGGAGTTACAATTGGTATGGCAGAAAAAGAAAAGGCAACAGCTGCTCTTTCTTCAGCGATTGCATTTATTATAATGCATCAGACTATATCAACGCTATTAACTGTAACAGAAAAAATTAGTTCTAACGAACTTCCGGAGGGATCTATCGGCTCTGTATTAGGAATAACATCATTAGAAATGGGTGTTTTTGGTGGAATTATTGTTGGTTTAGGTGTTGCAGCGCTACATAACCGATTTTATAAAATTAAATTGCCTAATGTTATTTCATTCTTTGGAGGTACAAGGTTTATTCCAATAATATCTACTGTGGTTTTTATATTAGTTGGTTGTTTAATGTTTTTCATTTGGCCATATATACAAATTGGAATGCATAACCTTGGAAGTTTAGTTACAGGTTCTGGATATGCTGGAACACTGATATACGGAATTATAGAAAGAGCTTTAATACCATTTGGATTGCACCATGTTTTTTATATGCCATTCTGGCAAACAGCTCTAGGAGGAACGATGGTAATCGATGGAGCAACAATAGAAGGTGCTCAAAATATATTCTTTGCTCAACTTGCTTCCCCCAACACTGTTCATTTTAGTGTAGATGCAACGAGATTTATGGCAGGAAAATTCCCATTTATGATGTTTGGTTTACCTGGAGCAGCTTTAGCTATGTATTCAGTGGCAAAAGACTCCAAAAAGAAGGTTGTTGGTGGATTGTTATTATCTGCAGCACTTACAGCATTTATCACAGGTATAACGGAGCCTATTGAGTTTACATTTTTGTTTGTAGCGCCTGCTTTATATGCAATTCATTGTGTTTTCGCAGGAATTTCGTTTATGCTAATGCACATATTCAATGTTGGAGTTGGTATGACATTTTCAGGAGGCTGCATAGACTTTATTTTATTTGGTGTTATGCAAGGAAATGATAAAACTAACTGGATATATATACCAATAGTTGGAGCATTCTATTTTGTTGTATACTATTTTATGTTTAGGTTTATTATACAAAAGTTTAATTTAACTACACCGGGAAGAGAAGCCGATGATGTTGAATCACGTTTATATACAAGAAAAGATATAGAGACAAGGAACAAAGACGAAGAATCACAAAATGTTTCACAACTAATTTTAGATGGCTTAGGTGGGCTTGATAATATTGAAGATCTTGATTGTTGTGCTACAAGGCTTAGAGTTAAAGTTAATAGTAGTGAAAAAGTTGATGTAACTACTTTAAAGAAAAGTGGAGCATCTGGCGTAATTAAAAAAGGAAATGGAGTACAAATTATATATGGCCCTAGAGTAACTGTTATAAAAAGTGAATTTGAAGACTATATAGAAACATTATCTAAGGATAATATAGAAAATAATTGATAGAAAATTGCCTATTATAGTGAGTCTATAATAGGCAATTTTTTAGGTTGAGTCAAAAATAAAAAGACAGATTGTAATTGATCTGTCTTTTTATTTTTAGCTTAAATTATTTTCGTAAAGAGATTTTACATATTTCATCATTTCATCTTTGGACTCAATATTATGAGTATAATTAATTATATTACCTTTTTGCTCATCTGATAAAGATGCAAAATACTCCATTGCTTTTGAATCTTTAGCTAATGCCATTCCGAGCCCAACGGGGATAGTATTGTAATTATTCATGTCTTCACCACACTAATATAAAGTCTATATTAGTTTTTACAATTTAAGGTGATATATTCTTAGTACCACTATATTTTATATAAATATTTTTAATTATTGCACATAATTTTTACCTATATTACTATCAGATAAACTTTTTAGAGCATAATTATAGAACATCTTTTCGTAGTAACGATATCCCTCTTCGCCTAAAACAAATGGGTTTGGTACACCATCTGATATATTTCTAATCATTTCCAACCTATTTATGCCCATGTCTAAAAATAGATGAGTTGCAATTTCACCATCTACCTTATTATTCTTGCATATCTCACTAAATTTTTTCCATGAATTTAAATAATCATGTACATTAGAATCTTGCATTATACCAGCGCCACCCCATAAAGCCATTGTATGTGGACGGCCCTCATCGGTCACATGGATTAAAAATGAAAAGCATCCAGGTGTATGGCCTGGAGTAAATACTGCATTAACTTGAATATCCCCAAAATCGAGAACCTCGCCATCTTGCAAAAAATGATTTACCACAAAATTGATAGGTTTCCAATTTAGCTTGGGTGACATATTTTTTGCAAATTCATAATCAATTTTTGACATATAAATATTAGTACCATATTGTTTTTGAAAATAGTCGGCTGTACCAAAATGATCACCGTGACCATGAGAAATAATAATAGCATATAGCTGATGAATTGTCTTTCCTAAATCAGATATTCCATGTTCAATGATGGAGACAGAGCGCTCGTCTTGATTAATGCAATCGAAAAGCACCAAACCTTTTTTTGTTTCTAATAAAAAGCAACCAACAAACTCATCGCCAATAAATGACAATTGATCGAAAAATTTTGTAGCAGGGAGTACAATTAAATTCTCTTTGTTAAAGTTTGGTATTTTAACTCTACTTTTCCTCCAACTCTTTTGCAATATAAACAACTCCTAATCCTAATAAAGTAAAAAGAAATTAGTTATTAAAATAATCTAATTTCTTTCAATCATAAAGCTTAGTATAAAATACCGCAAGTAACCTGAAGATTCAAAGTGTGCACATATGATTTATAAGTTTACAATTAAACCTAAGATACAAATTATCTCAAGGTACTGACTATTATGGTATATTAATGGAAATCTAAAAGATTAAATTGCGCACAAAAAATAGAAACATTTACTTTTAGATTTGTGTGCAAATTTCTCGGGACACTTGCTTGGTACAGATAATCAATATGGACCAGGAAGTTAATAGCGTGAGCATAAATGAAAATAACTTTTACTTGTCTTTGCACGCGATTTACTTTCCAGGGACTACCGTATACGGATGAGCATTAGGTACCTGAAATTTTGAAACGCAAATGGGTAACTTTATAAAAAAAGCCAAGAACGCGAAATGAGTGTCGGGACTCTTGACTAGTGTGAATAATCAATAAAGGCCTGGAAGCGAAAAATGCGGGCATAAATGAAAATAGTTTTTACTAAACTTTGCGCGCAACTTGCCTCCAGGTTCCACTTGGAGCGGAAAACGGGATTCGAACCCGCGACATTCAGCTTGGGAAGCTGACGCTCTACCACTGAACTACTTCCGCATATAATAGAATGTAAAGTATATTAATATTAATCTGCAGAGCCTTACATTAACAGAATTGAATTATTTTATCTGACTCAATTCCCAGAAGATAAATTATAAAATAATTATAACATATATTATGATAAAATCAACAGCTTACATGAATAAAAAACAATACAAAATTCATTACAAAAAAATAATATAACTATTTAATATTATAAATTGAAAGTCATTTACAATAAATATATTTATATATAATATGTTTAATGACATAATTGTTAAAACTCATTAGCTGTATTGACTAAAAACATATCAATATGCATTAAAAATATCTATAATAAGAATTTTTTATTTTCTAAAAAAGAACCAAGTGAAAAATATTCCCAATTAAAATATATAATGTAAAATTAATTAATATTTAATTTTATAAATATAATGTTTAATATGATCGAGGAAAGTGCTATGGCAAATATGGACTTAAAGTTATCAAATGAAAAAACAAGAAATACAATTGAATACAATGTGGGAGAAGAGGCGGTTTTAAAATATACTTCCACTTGCCATGATATAAAAAATCATCTTTTTATAATATACAGTTACATATCTATTGGAGATTATGAAAAGGCAAAACGTAAAATAGAAGAGGTGTGTAATATAATGGTAAACAAGGGAGAAGAAATCAGTACGGGAAATTTATCTATTGATTCATTCTTAAAGATTAAGACAAGCCAGATAAAATCTTGCAACATAAACTTAGAGTATATAAGCGAAAGATTTTATATAGATCCAAATTATGAGAATGATATTTGTATCATTATGGGTAATGCAATAGATAATGCAATTGAAGCTTGCAATAAAATTAAGGATAGAAATATAGATAAAGAAATAAAGATTTCACTTTTACCTAAAGGTGGGAATATTGAAATAGTTATAAAAAATACTAACTATTCCCCAATGCCAGTTTTAAATGGCAAAGTTACGACGAGTAAATCAAATAATAAACATGGTCTGGGATTAAGAATTATAAAATATACAGTAGAAAAATATAATGGAACATTTAATTTACGGCAAAGGGATAATAAAGTTTGCTTAAAAGTGTTGCTGCCGTTTAAATGTGATAAATTCTAATATAAAATAACCCAAAGTATTAAAGTAGATTTATTCATTAATTATACTAAATATACCTGATATTTTATATATAAAATAATAATATTTAACCCTCATTAAGTCAATAAGTTATATGCATTAATATCATTTATTTTGTATATTTATTAAGCAGGGTATAATAAATTGTTATAAAGTGTTTTTGTTATAAATATTTAAGTTACAATTTACAAATATTTTGATATTATGTTTTTTTAAGCCTAATTTAAATAACTTTTATAAAAACGTTATTTTTAAGTGACAACATGCTTTTAATAAATTAATATGGATTTGACTCATTTTGAAATATTTATTATGAGCTTGTTTATACTTTATATTGTAAAGATATTTTAAATTAAAATTATATTATATAAAGTTCAATTTTATGTATTTAATTTATGTAATTAATATTTTTGGATTTCTATATCATTAATTTAGTATTTTGTGCTATAATTATATAGTATAATTCTTAGGAGGTATGTTAATGAATATTAGAAATTCAAATAATGAGGATATGTCTTTGAATGTTAAAGACATGGTAGATGACTTAGTAGCTAAGTCTTATGTGGCTCTTGAGGAATATATGAAATTAGACCAAGAACAAGTTGATAAAATAGTCCATGTTATGGCACTGGCAGCTCTGGACAATCATGTTAAGCTTGCAAAAATGGCCTTTGAGGAAACAAAAAGAGGAGTTATCGAAGATAAAATTATAAAAAATATGTTTGCAAGTGAATACATATGGCATTCAATAAAATATGAAAAAACAGTCGGAGTTATTGATGAAAATGAAATGGAAGGGTACATTGAAGTTGCAGAGCCCGTAGGAGTAGTTGCTGCTGCTACACCTGTTACAAATCCGACTTCAACAACTATATTTAAATCATTAATTTGTGCAAAAACAAGAAACCCTATAATATTTGGTTTTCATCCCTCTGCTCAGAAATCTTCTGTTGAAGCAGCCAAAATAGTGCGTGATGCAGCAATTAAAGCAGGGGCACCCGAAAATTGTATTCAATGGATAGAACATCCTTCTATTGAAGCAACAACTATGTTGATGAATCATCCAGATGTATCTCTTGTTTTGGCAACAGGTGGAGCTGCAATGGTAAAATCAGCTTATTCAACAGGAAAACCTGCACTTGGAGTTGGCCCTGGAAATGTACCTTGCTATATTGAAAAAACTGCAAATTTAGAGAGAGCTTGCACTGATCTTATGCTTTCAAAGACTTTTGATAATGGCATGATATGTGCTTCAGAACAAGCGGTTATAGTAGATGAAGAAATATCTGGCAAGTTTGAATCATTTATGAAGGAAAATAATTGCTACTTCTTAAATGATGAAGAAATAACTAAAATATCTAATTATGTTGTAAATTTAGATAAATGTTCAGTTAATCCAGCGGTCGTAGGAAAATCTGCACATTGGATTGCGAAACAAGCAGGAATAGATGTGCCGGAAGACACCAAAATACTAATAGCACAATTGCCATATGTTAGCTTGGAATACCCTCTTTCAATTGAAAAACTATCTCCTGTTTTGGCTTACTTTAAAGTGAAAGACAGCAAACAAGGATTTGAATATTGCAAAAAAATGCTTTCACTTGGTGGTTTGGGTCATTCTGCTGTCATTCACAGCAATAATAGGGAAATAATAAATAATTTTGGCAATGAAATGAAGGTAGGACGTATAATTTCTAATTCACCATCATCGCAAGGGGCAATAGGGGATATATATAACACCAATATTCCATCTTTAACTTTAGGGTGCGGATCCTATGGTCATAATTCTACAACTTCTAATATATCTTCAGTTAACTTGATAAATAAAAAAAGGATTGCAAAAAGGAGAGTTAACATGCAATGGTTTAAAGTTCCACCAAAGATATATTTTGAGAATGACTCCATACAATATCTCGAGAAAATGGAAGATATAGAGAGGGCATTTATTGTTACAGATCCAACAATGATTAAGTTGGGCAATGTAGATAAAATATTATATTATTTGAGAAAAAGGAAAAAATACTGTCATTCAAAAATATATGCAGATATTGAACCTGATCCCGATGTAGATACAATAGTGCGTGGAGTAGAGGCAATGAGGAAATTTGGCCCAGATGTAATAATAGCACTTGGGGGAGGATCAGTTATAGATGCTGCAAAAGGAATGTGGCTATTTTATGAAAAACCAAATGCTACATTTGACGGAATGAAACTTAAGTTTATGGATATAAGAAAACGTGCATATAAATTTCCAAAACTAGGAGAGAAATCTAAACTTGTAGCTATACCAACAACATCTGGAACTGGCTCTGAAGTTACAGCATTTTCGGTAATAACAGATAAAAAGAATGGAAATATAAAATACCCATTAGCAGACTACTCACTGATTCCTGATGTAGCAATAATAGATCCTCAATTTGTTACAACTTTACCTAAATCTATCACTGCAGACACAGGTATAGACGTTTTAACACATGCTATAGAAGCTTATGTATCTGTTATGGCTAGCGATTATACGGATGGTTTAGCACTTCAGGCAATAGATATGGTATTTACATATCTTGCTCGTGCATATCATAATGGAGAAACTGATGTAGAGGCAAGAGAAAAAATGCATAATGCATCGTGTATTGCTGGAATGGCGTTTACAAATGCATTCTTGGGCTTGAACCATTCTATGGCTCATAAACTTGGCGGGGAGTATCATATACCACATGGAAGAGCAAATGCAGTATTGTTGCCACATGTTATAAGGTACAACGCTAGTAAACCTACTAAATTTACAACCTTTCCTAAGTATGAAAGATTTATTGCCGATGAAAAGTATGCAAAAATTGCTAGATTTATAGGCAGAGGAGGAAAAACTGTATCAGAAAGTGTTGACAATCTTATAAATGCAATAATAGAATTAGAAAAAGAAATAAATTTGCCAACAAGTATAAAACAATGTGGTGTTAGTGAGGAAGAGTTTTTATTAAATATAAGAAAGCTTTCTGAAAATGCGCATGGAGATCAATGCACAACAGCTAATCCTAGATATCCATTAATAAAAGAAATAGAAAAGATTTATAAGGAAGCATATTATGGTAATTAAATTGTTAATAAATATTAAAAAGGAGCTTTAAAAGGCTCCTTTAATTTTCTCTAAATTTTTTTAATCTCTTGCCAAATTAAATTCCACATATAATATAACTTTCCCGGATTCATCGCTTTTTAACTTCATGTAATCTGCAATTTGGGTAATGTTCATAATAGATTCCATTTCGCATTCTGAGCGAATCATAATAGTAGTACCTTCTATTGTAATACATACTTTGGTTTTCTGCATACTGATTTTTACTGTTGCTAGATTTGCATTTGCAATACATACTAGATCATCTCTTGCGGAGATAAATTTTTTTATTTTAAATGGATCTAACGTTGTTGGTTTATAGAATTTTTCTCTTTTTTTCATAACTTTCTCTAAAAAGTCGTTAAAAGCAAGGTCTTGTTTCTGTTCATCGTCATCATAATCATGACCCGAAAAATCAAAATTATACTCATAAGTTACCTCATTTTCCATTAATTAAACTTCCTTTCTGCTTAGTTTTGAGCAATATTAATTATCTTAATGTGCTTCTT
>CALWVF010000023.1 GCA_944384925.1 uncultured Clostridia bacterium | reverse complement strand
CTTTATTTTTCTTCGCTTCTTTTGCCATTTCGGACTGTTCCTAAACCTCACAATATCGTCTATCTTTTTTCTCTTGACAGGCTTCTTGCTGCATATATTTTCTTCTTCGTGTACTTTCCCACAATATCGGCAACTCCGAAACGCTTTTACTTTATTTGAGTGCGATGGATCTAGTTTAAATGCAGATTTAAGTCGCAAATTATTTTCAGCTTTACGCTGGTTGTATGACTTTTGTATGTCGTCACTTCCTTTTGAGTATAGAAAATTATATTAAGATGAAACAATTAAAATTTATCAATATAAACTTGTCTTTACTATATAATTGTATTATAATAATAAATATATCATTAAAATATTGTTTATTAAAGGAGATTATATTATGAAAAACAAATTATCAAAATTATTAGCAACATTTATGTTGTGTATGGCTTTTATAACAAGTCTTTCACTTACTGTATATGCTGATGAACCAATAATGAAACTTATACCATCACCAGATGGCAATATACTTGAAATTCACAATGAAACCGCCGGAAATTTATATGATATACTTGTAGCTAGTTCGAAATATCAATATAAACACATTAAAATTAGCGGAAATATGAATGATAAGGATTTTGGTTGTTTGTCCTTAATGTCATCTAATTGTAAATCAATTGATTTACATGAAGTAAAAGCGAATAGAATACCTTCATACGAATTTTGTTGTAAATATAATTTAGAAGAATTTATTTGTCCTCCTGATATAAAAACTATAGAAAGAAATTGTTTTGTCCAATGCGAAAACTTACAAAAATTTGATTTACCTGAAGGTTTGGAATCTATAGAAAATTATGTTTTTTATTTTTGCGAAAAACTTCAGTTAAATATACCGGAAACCATAAAAGTTGGCCAAAACGTACTTGTGCATCGTCAGGATCTCCTTGTATCTACGGAAAGTGATCTTGATGACTTTATGGAAGAATCGGAATCATGTAGCTCTGAGCAAACTGAAAGTACTAAAAGATCCTGTATTTTTCACATAGTATCATTATTCGAGAGGTTGAGGTTTAAAACTGTGAATTCTTTCTAAGAAACAGCTTATTATTATTTCAATCAACTTTTCTCTATTAATTTTATTTTTTGGTTTTGCCTTAAAACTTATATCTCCAGCTATATTATCGTAAAGGTATATATTTCCTTCCATATCAACATACATTGAAGGAATAGTTCCCTTTTTTAATGTTTGCAATAAATCTTCTTTTAACTTCCCTTCGTTTATATTAACACTTATTCTATTATCATTGTTTACATCTGGGAAAACATTTTTGTTATTGTTAAGGAAATTCGAAGATTCTCCACTTAAACCACTAATAATTTCGATACTTAGTGACTTTGCTATTTTTTCTTGTTCTGTTGTATATAATATTGCTATTTGCAAATTTTCAGCAAACACATTTGTAGCAATAGGCAATATACGAACTTTATTTACATTTTTTAATTGTTCTCTAAACATTTCTTTAAAAACACCTTTTTGGTCTTTCATGAGTTTTATCATAAAATTATAGCCTTCTTCGTATTTTTTACGACATTCTTCTAAAGAATGGTCATTATTATTAAATACAATCGCTGAATTCAATAAAGTTTTTTTATTACATTTACTTCCTGTATCTTCAATAACCTTAATTTTAAATCCTGAGTTACTTGTGTATGCACCTTTTGCAGCACTACTTGGTCCGGTTACCAGCAATGTATGATCTCCAAAATGAAAAAAGTCAATCTCTGCATCGATTATCATAGGACCCTTTTCTGTCGGCATAATATTATCAGTATGCAGGTCTATAATTGCCATAGCATCTGTTATAGCTTTTAACATTCCGAATTGAAAATAATAAATCAATGCTTCTTGATATGTCATTACATGTTTTTTGGTAATAAATTCTTCTGTATGTTTTTTAACATCGATCCTCATTGTTGCAAAAGCATTTTTTCCTTTAATTGGTGTATCATCTAATGTATTACCCTTTTTAAATAATTTATTTATTTGAGCAAACATACCTTTTTGTCCTACAACTGCAGCATCAGCACTCATATCGTGTGGTTTATAAACAGATATTATTTTATTTGTTATTTTGTTTATTAAAAATAATGCATGCTGTGCATCTTTATGAGGATCAGAACCGGTAGAGCGTATCCAGTATTTACCCTTAAATTGCTTGTAAACTTTTTCTATGTATGTGGTCATTAGTTCTAATCTATTAACAAAATATTGTTCACGATTTTCTTCAGATTCAACATCTTCAGAATTTGCTAAGATATAATACATGACATTTTCATTTGCACCTTTAATTACAGACTTAACTCCTTCTGTATCACAACATTTTTTTAATCTTGTGATACAACCATTTAATGTTTTAGTGCAATCAGTTGATATAGAGGATTTTACCTCTTTAAATGTTTTTTTATCATCAAATATTTTGTCGGATTTCAACATTTCATCTATAGCTAAAATACGCTTCCGTTCCTTTAATCTACTTCTTAACCAATAGACTAAGGCAACAGATACTATAATAGATGCTATTCCACCAGTTAATGCTAAACGTGGGTGTTCTTTTAACATGGGGATAATCTTACTTCGCTTTTGTATCATTGAATCGAAAGACATTTCGGATGATTCAGATTCTTCATTTGCTAATTCAGGTAGACTTTCCTCATCTGGAGGAGCAAACTGTATAACATTGTTTGAATTAACCCGCCTTTTACCAGATATAATTACCCTAGGTATATAACCACCGATATCTTTAGAAATTTTGTCAGCCTCTTTTTCCAGTTTAGAATCCGTGTTTACCTTTTCTCCATTTATCTTTCCTGTAGCAGGTATGTTCTGAGTTTTCTGCTGATACACATGAGCTAATTCATGTGGCAACGCACTTTCCCCACCCGGAGCTATGTATATTTCGCTATTCTTTGTAAACGCCCTTACTCCATATCTTTCTGGTTCTGGAGAGTTATAATGCACAATTGATTTATATTTCTCAAATAAATACGTCATTCTGTCATTTGAAGATTTAGAGTGTGCATTGTCTTTTGAAGTATCATTATTTTTAAGCCGAAAAGGTATTTGAGATTTTACAACAGGTAAATTATCATAAATAAAAGAGGAAGATTCTTTTTTAATATCTTTACCAGATGCCTTTGGTTTTCTGTCTGTACAAATATTCACATTCTTCACACAGCCTTGCTTTATAGTCATAGAGTTTCTATATCTTTTTTATATATTATTTTACCATATATAAACAAAAAATCAAGTGTTATTATTTTTGTTTTAGTATATTTTGTTGCAAAGGCTAATCTTGAAAAAATTAGTTATTATCTCATGTTACCATTATAACAAAGTAAAAAGGGACAAAAGGGGCATCTTTTAATTATTTTTTAAGTATCTGTATAACCTCTTTTTTAATCCATCTATACTATTATTTCCTCCTATTTGCAATGCTATTTTTCCCCAGCTATATCCTCTTATGAATCTATACATCATTATTTGTCTTACAAGTGGCTCTTCCACACTTTGTATGTATCTGTCAAGACGGTTGAGTTCATTTAAACTTTTTTCCAGGTTTTGCTCTAAAAGTGCCTTTAAGTCTGCTATTTGCGCTGCATAATTTCCTATTTTATCCGATATCCCTTTCCCCATTGGCAACCCCGTTATTTTTGCTGTGCATGATGTTGCTGCCGACTCCAATTCCGATAGCCGCCTTTGCTGTTCTTTGATTTCTTTTTTCAAATAGTATAGTTGCGATAGTTCTTTCTTTGTCATATATTCCTCCTAAAAAAATAAACATCCTTACATATAACCTTATGTACGGATGTTTTCTCGATTTTATCATTTCTAATAAGCTTCTCTTTTTTTCTTTTATTATATTTTTATTTCCTATTGATAATTTTAATTCTTTGTGTTATAATAATTGTTGTAACAAGAAGAACCGTTCAAAAGACGGCCAGTCCTTAAAAGCTATTAATTTTTAACTGCTCTTGGCGGAGGGCAGTTATTTTTTTATGTCTATTTTTAGTATTAAGTAATACGTTATAAATAATAGTAAAATAAGTACTAAATCTATAGTCATAATACCACTCCTCTCTTAAAGGAGTGACTAACCGCCCTTTGCCCGGACTTCCTCTTGTTACAGTCTTTCATTATACATTATATTTCTTTGAATTTCAACACGTTTTTTCTCTTCTTTTAATAGTACAATGTTTTTAATTTTTTCTCTCTTACCTTCAATCTTAATATTAAATTAATAGCCGGAAAATTCTCTTCTTTCCTCCATTCCTTATGCTTTTTAGTCCTTTATGCTTTGTTAGTTATTAACTTTATCTTTTTATATTGTGAAAAAACCTATTTTCCTTAAAGAAAAACTCTGTTTCTCTTCCGTTTAGCCCTTTCGCTTTTACTTTCCTTGTTTTTTCATCTGCGCTCATTATCCAAAAATATGTTCTTATTGCATTATCCCATATCCATTGGTTCCTACAATTTTTTATTTCTTCAAACTTCATTTTCTGACTCCTCTCATTTTTTATTTTTTGTCGATTTCTTCATTCTCAAGCATTTCTGGTCGTCTTTCTTGCTTTAACTCTACAAATAAAAAGAAACTAAAAGCTTCTTACCCTCTTAGTTCCCTCGTTCTGTCTTTAGTTTAATGACTAACCATGCATACATCAAACCTCTCCTTCTGTTAGCACATCCTCTAACGGTACAATTATCACTGAATTTTTATTTATCTCATCGCTCAATTCTGATTGATAATAAAACTGATTTTTCTTATTTTTTCTCAAAATCCTTGCTGCTAAAACAAC
>CALWVF010000022.1 GCA_944384925.1 uncultured Clostridia bacterium | reverse complement strand
TGCGAAATGGAATCTATTATGAACATTACCCAAATTGCAGATTACATGAAGTTAAAAAGCGATGAATCCGGGAAAGTTATATTATATGTGGAATTTAATTTGGCAAGAGATTAAAAAAGAAAACTATGAAAAATTGAAAAAAATGGCCTGAATAACAATTCAGGTCATATTCTATATAATTTATCTATAGGTCTCAGAAACATTTAATATTACTTAAAAATATTAATCATGATATTATTGAAACAACCTTTTTATGTTCATCTGTCTCTTTTACCTCTATTCTAGCCATAATTTTATCTCTTAATTCACTAACATGAGATATTATTCCTACCATTCTCCCCATATTTTTAATTTTATTTATTGCTCCTATAGCAACATCAATTGTAGATTGATCTAAAGAACCAAAACCTTCATCAATAAATATTGAGTCTAAATGTATTGCTCCGGAATTCCTTTGAACAACATCCGAAAGCCCAAAGGCCAACGACAAGGAAGCTAAAAACATTTCTCCTCCTGATAAAGTATCCACTCTCCTTACTGCTCCATAATGTGCATCAAACACCTCTATATCCAATCCCCCATACCCCTGTCTATTCAATGATTCTCTTTTTCTGCTAATAGCGTACCTTCCTTTACTAAAATCAATAAAATATATATTTGCACTACTTAGCACTTCATCTAACATAACACTCAATACATACATTTTAATTGGGATTTTAAGGTTATTTTTTCCTTGCATTAAATCTAATACTCGTTTTGTTTTAGAATATTTTTCAGATATATTCTTACATTTTTTCACATTGGCCTTTACGTGTGTTATATCTTCATTTAAGCGCTTAACTTTTTGTTGTAATTCCCCCATTAACTTATAAGAGCTATCTTTACTCTCTTTCAGCTCGTTCAATTTTTCTTTATAATAATTCAAATCTTTTATGTTTCCCTGCATAAAAGATAATAATATATTTTTGTATTCATCTTTTTCAGAATTCAATCTTTTATCTACAAATTCTAAGTTAGTTTTAGCAATATCATATTTACTCTTCGATTCAATCAATTGAGAATTTATATATTCTTGTTTATTTTCAATCAACTTTAATTTATTTTTTAGTAAGTTTATCTTTTCTTTTATTTCATTAATACTAATATTTTGAGGTAAATTTTCATTGCAAATTATTTTTTTCTCTGCATTTAATTTTTCATGTTTTATAGAAAGTAAATGTATTTGTGAACTAATATTATTAATATTAATTACAAAATCATTTTTCTTCTCCTCTAACAACTTTATTTTTTCCTTAAATGATGGAATTTTATTTATACCTTTCTTTATATACTCCAATTTTTTAGTTTCCTCTTCTAATCGACAAGTCACCTTATCAAAGGGCATATTAAAATTATCCACTTCTAAACTTATTCGTTTATAATCTTCATTTAAATTTTTTATTAATATTTGATAAGCCTCTAACTTAGCCAACTTTGCATTATATTCGGACCTTTCTTCATTTAAATGATCTAATAATGCAGACCTTTGGTTAATCAATTCAGTATTATTTCCACTTTTTTGTAAAAATATATTAGGGTGTTCCCTTGACCCACACACAGGGCATGGTTCATTTTCCTTCAATTCCTGTACCAACGATGAGATATAATATTGCTTAAGATTCCCATCTATTTCTTTTAGCTTTGATTCTATTGCATCTATAACTAATTCTTTAGAATGAACATCACATTGCACACTATTATATGTATCTTCATTTTCCTGAATTTTACCCTTAATTTCAGATAAATTGTTATATAAAGAAAATATTTTTTTTAGCTTTTCTACCTCTTCATATAAATCATTTACTATTCCTAAATAGCTGGAATATTCATTTAAAATTTGATTTTCCTTATAAATGTTTTCTGTGATTTTATTTAAACTATTTTCTAGATTTCCCTTTTTATTTTCAAAATCATTTAACTCCAATAAAACTTTTTCTATTTCCTCTTGTAAATCACCTATTCTTTTGAAATTGCCCATTATTTCTTTCAGTTCAGAAATTTCAGATAAGTATACTTTTTCTTTTTCTTTTATAGATGGAAGCAATTTTAACTTTTCTTGTGCTTCTAAAAATTGTTCTCTACTAATTTTAAAAATATTATATAGTTCTTCTTTCTCTTTTTCAGATTTCTTTATTTTATCTATAATTTCGTTAACTTTTATAACCTTATCAAATTCACTTTTTAAATTATTAAATTCATTCTCATATTTTTTACAATCATTCTTCGTTTTTTCTAGCTGAGTCATGTTATTTTCATGCTTATCCAGTAATTCCTCTACATTGTTAACATTTGAATTGCTAAAAATAAGTTCTGTATTTGAATTTAAAATATCAATTTCCTGTTTCAGCAATGATACTCTCTCTTTAGCGACATCAATATATCTATTCCACCTATCTGTAAGAAACAGTCGTTCAAATATTCTTGCTTTTTCACTAGAACCAGCTAAAAGTAAATTTCTAAATTCACCTTGTGGTAGCATAATAACTTTAGAAAATTGTTCACAATCAAGACCCAGTATTTTCTCAGCCTGTTCTCTAACTCTAGTTTCAGTCCCTGAAGCTAGTACCTCTAACTCATTAATCCTTTTAATAAAACATTCATGATTCTCTCGAATTTCTCTCCTATTGCTTCCCCTAACATAGTGTATCTTCTGGCTACGTCTAAATATGTATACCTCTTTATTCAACTCAAATTCAAATTCTACTAAAGTTTCAACATCATCTGGAACAGATATATTCCTCATATCCTTCCATGTTCTAAGCCCACCTGTTGCACGACAATACAATGCAAAGCACATAGCATCTAAAATAGTAGTTTTGCCGGAACCTGTCGAACCTGTTATCAAAAATATATAGTTGTCCTTTAACTCCTTAAAGTCAACTATAATTAAATCACTATAAGCTCCAAAAGCTTGCATTTTAATTTTTATTGGTTTCATCTTTTATTCCTCTTTTATAAGCCCATTAAGCTCTTCAAAAACCTTTAAATCTTCCTTACAATTTTTAATACCACAAATATTACTTAGAAAATCTTCAAAAATAGCTCTGTCATTAGATTCCTTTCCTAAAATAAAATCTTTTATCACTTTATTCTGTTCGCAAACATCCAAAATTGAATCGTTGCTCAGCATAATCAGATTTGGATAATAAACTCTAAGTTGCTCCATTGGCATATATATTGGAACCTTGTCCTCTAGAATTATATATATATAATCATCGAGCGGGTTCCTTTTAGCTTTATCTATTACATCGCAAAATAACCCCTTAATAACTTTAAAGTTATGTAATGGAGTTATCGGAATACTTTTTATTTTGCTTGTATTTTTATCTACTTCAATAATTGTAATTGACTTGTTAAATGTTTTATCATTAAATGAATAAGATAGTGGTGAACCTGAATATCTTATATTATCTTCTACTTTTTGAGGTGTATGTAAATGACCTAATGCTACATAGTCAAAACTACTAAACAGTGAGCTTCTTACTTCTTCGCTTCCTCCAATGCATATTGTTTCTTCATCGTCTGAAAACTCACTTCCTGCAACAAAGCAATGTGTAACTAACACATTAAAATCACTGGCCTTTAGTTTATCACTTATAGAATTTATAATAACCTTATATGCATCATTGTAAGTTTTAATATTAGCTTCTTTAAACATTACTTTGGCATCTAGTAAATCAAAATATGGCAATACATAAATTTTAATGTTACTCACATCATCCTTAACATCAATTGGCCGATACAAGTCTGATATACAAGATGAAATAAATACCCCACTGTCTCTCAATATTTCAGATGCAACAGAAAGCCTCTCTGGCGAATCATGATTACCGGAAACAATCACAACATTTATCTTAAATTCTTTATACATCCTAGTAATAAATCTATTAAACAATTCTATCGCATCTACAGGTGCAAACTTTTTATCAAATACATCCCCTGCTACTACCATCACATTTGGCTTTTCCTTTTTTATAATATCTACCAAAAATTTCTCTAAAAAATACTTCTGGTCATATATCATAGATTTTCCACATACACTTTTTCCTAAATGCCAGTCGGAAGTATGCAATATTTTAATCATTTCGACACCTGCGCATAATCACATACAGATATCACATCATTAAAAAGAGCACAATACTTACTTGACAGTCTTCTATTTATATGGCACGAACCAAAAAACCACTTTTTGTATTTAATTTCCTTATCAACATCATCAAAAAACTTTCCCAAAATATTAATATTATTATTCCCTATATCGATAAGTTTTGTAACATGAAATGGAGGTTCATGAGTAATAACATAATCGACATCCCTATTGACATTATTAAGATTTTGAACTCCAACTTTCATTTCTGCAATAGAAGGCAACTCTTCCTTCCACCATTTTCCAACAGACATTCTCATATCTTTATCGAGACTCTCTCCACCACCAAATGCAAAGAATCTTTCTCCATTAATATTGTATACTTCACCACGTTTTAAATGATATAAATTACCAGAAATATGATGGACTTTGCCCCCATTCCACTCTAATTCCTCATAACTATTAAGCAAATCAAAATTTTCATGTGTTCCATCAACAAATAAGGTTATAAATTTTTTTTCTCCTATACCTTTTAGAATTTTATTTTCATAGTCACTGCCATCCCATACAAACCCAAAATCACCGCATACAATCAATATGTCGTCCTTTTTTAGCCTTTTTATCTCATGGCTATTAAATCTTTTTAAATCTGCATGCATATCTCCTGTCACATATACCATAAAATTATTCCTCCATTATGTATTTAAAATTCCTTTATTTTTTATATTACTTTTAAATATTATTATATATTTTATAATTTTAATAATTCTGTATATATAAACAATTATTGATTTAATTATTAACATATAGTAATATGTTAGTATATTAATTATCTCATTTCAAGGAGAATTTTGATGAAAAAAAATTTTTATATTTTTACATCTATTTTATTAACAATATTACCACTTCTTTCATATAATTGCTATGCTGCTTCATTTAATTGTCCTGTCGAAACTACATGTGAATCCATACTACTGGTTAATTTAGACAGCGATGTTACTATCTATGAAAAAAATCCCAACACTCGCAGGAGTCCTGCGTCTCTCACTAAAATAATGACATACATAGTCGTTGCTGAACAAATAGATGATTTAGAAGGTACAACAATAACCATTACTAAAAATATCATAAATACATTATTAGGAACAGAAAGCTCTATTTCAGGCCTAAAAGAAGGCGATAACATATCTATATATAATCTTTTGCAATGCTTGATGATTTCTTCTGGAAATGATGCTGCGCTTGCACTTGCTAAATATATTGGAAATGGTAATATAGATGCTTTTGTTGAAATGATGAATAATAAAGCAATCGAACTTGGATGCCTCGATACACATTTTGTAAATCCTCATGGACTTTATGATCCAGAACATTATACCACTAGTAGTGATTTATATAAAATGACAAAATATGCTATGTCGTTGCCATATTTCAGTGAAATAGTTAATACAGTTGTTGCATATCCATTTGGTGAAGATCGTTACCCGATAGTAACAACCAACAGCTTGATAGATAAAGCTCGAGGAGGTGAATATTACTATAGATACGCTAAAGGAATTAAAACCGGCCATTTAGATGAATCTGGATATTGTTTAGTTTCAACAGCTACTAAAAATGGTCATACATATATATGTGTTGCACTAGGTGCTCCTTCTATAGATAAAAATGGTGATAAAATCACTTTAAACGGTGCTATGAAAGATTCTAAGGAATTGTATATTTGGGCATTTGATTCATTTACAATGAAAAAAATACTAGATTCTAATACCCCTGTTACAGAAGTTAAAATCAGATATTCTTGGGATACAGATACGTTGCTGCTTGTTCCTTCAAGTAACTTTTCCACAATTCTTCCTAAAAATGTTGAAGCATCTAGTGTAGAAATTATCCCAAATATTCCGGAGTTTGTGAATGCCACTGTAAATGAAGACGATAAAATAGGAACTGCCACCTTAAGATATGCAAACCAAGATTTATCGACGATAGACTTAGTTGCCAGTAAAACGGTAAATAGAAATATAACTTTATATATTATATCTATGATAAAAAATATTATTACCTCAAAATGGTTTATTATTTCAATGGTAATTGTACTTATATTAACTATATTATATATCATGTTAACTACAATCTACAACAAAAGGTTAAAAGCATCGAAATACAAATATAAATAACCTAGGAAATATCGTGATTCATAAAAAGTTACCGAACAAAAATCATTTTGTTCGGTAACTTAATTTTATGCACATTCCTTTTTTAATTTAATAGAATAAACATATTTCTCAACTTCTGCAACAATTAACGGGCAAAGAGAAAGCAATATTACAATAATCCATTGCAACAAGTCTAACTGTGCAGTTTTAAAAATCATAGATAAAGACTCAACTGAAACAACAGAAATTTGAAGAATTATGCATATAACGAACGAGTATAGCATTTTTATATTATTAAATATGCTAAATTTAAATACAGATTTTTCACTTCGAACATTAAATGCATGAACAAGTTCAGAAAAGCTTAACACAGAAAATGCCATAGTTCTTGCTATAACTGGATTAGAGCCTACATCAAAAAATGATCTACCTATCACAAATGCCAACAACGATATTGCACCTATAAACATACCTTCTATTGCTATATTATAAGCCATCGCTCCTGAAAATAAACTCTTTTTTGCATCTACAGGCTCTCTTTCCATTATATCTTGGTCAACAGGATCTACCCCCAATGCAAGTGCTGGCAACGAATCCGTTACTAAATTCACCCACAACAATTGTATTGCCAAAATCGGTGCCGGCATTCTTAATAAAAATGCTGATAAAACTGTTATTATTTCACCGATATTGCTTGATATCAGAAAATGTATTGTTTTCTTTATATTTTCGAATATTCCTCTGCCTTGCCTAACCGCTTCAACTATTGTAGCAAAGTTATCGTCTGTCATTATCATATCAGCCGCACCTTTTGCAACATCAGTCCCTGAAATACCCATTGCACAACCTATATCAGCTGCTTTTAACGCCGGTGCATCGTTTACACCGTCACCTGTCATAGCGACAACCTTTCCATTCTCTTGGAATGCTTTTACAATTCTTACCTTATGCTCTGGAGATACCCTAGCAAACACTGAATATGAATATATTTTTTCTTCTAAATCTTTTTGAGATATTTGATCTAATTCTTTTCCTGTTATAGCCATATCATTTTCTTGAAAAATACCAAGTTCTTTAGCAATTGCCTTTGCTGTAATAACATGATCTCCGGTTATCATAACTGGTTTTATCCCAGCTTTTTGGCAATCTCGAACAGCATCTTTCGCCTGTGGTCTTGGAGGATCGATCATTCCAATTAATCCATAGAAACATAAATCATTTGCAATATTCTCACCTTTCGTGGGCATATATGTAATGTCTTTATATGCTATAGCAAGCACCCTAAGAGCTTGGCTTGCCATTTCATTAACACTTTTCTCTATCTTCTTTATGTCAAAGTCTGTTATATTTGCAATATTCCCAGCGTTATAAACATTTTTACACTTTCTAATAAGAATATCTGCCGCACCTTTAGTGATGACTCTGTAATTGCCATTTCCTAATGAGTGAACTGTTGTCATGAATTTATATGTAGAATCAAAAGGTATTTCTAACACTCTGGGGAAATAAGCATCTAAATCATTTTTCTTCTTTCCAGCCTTTGCCGCTGCTACCACAAGTGCAGTTTCTGTTGGTTCTCCTGCTGCAGACCAATTTCCTGGCTCACCTTTTAGTTTAGAATTATTACACAAAGCAGAAAAAGCTAAAATATCTGCGCTAAACTTTGAATTTAAATCTACTTTCCCATTTAAATCCCTTATATCCTTAACTGTCATCTTATTTTGAGTAAGTGTTCCTGTTTTATCAGAGCATATAACACTTGCACTTCCTAATGTCTCGACAGCCGGCAGCTTACGTATAATGGCTTTATTTGCAGCCATTCTTCTAACTCCAATAGCAAGTACTATTGTAACCACTGTCGGAAGACCTTCTGGAATTGCTGCCACTGCTAGACTTATAGAAATCATAAACATATCTAGAGGCGGTGTTTTTTGTATTAACCCTAAAATAAATATACCCAAACATATAATCATGACTATTAGTCCAAGAAATTTTCCCGTATCTGCAAGTTTCTTTTGTAAAGGTGTTTGAGGTGCCTCTTCTTTGTCTAGCATATATGCTATTTTTCCAACTTGTGTATTCATTCCTGTTTCTACAACCACTGCAACAGCATTTCCCGATGTTATTACACTGCTAGAAAATAACATGTTTTTTCTATCTGCTACTTGAGTGTCGTTATTATATTTCTTATTATCATTTTTTTCGACAGGAACAGACTCTCCTGTTAAAGACGATTCCTCTACTTTTAAAGAATTTGCTTTTATTATTCTAGCATCTGCTGCTATAAAATCTCCTGTATGCAAAATTAATATATCTCCTGGAACTAAGTCTTCAGAATCTATAAGAACTTCATTCCCATTTCTTATAACCTTAGAATGAGGTGCCGATAGTTTTTTTAATGCATCTATTGCTTTTTCTGCTTTACTTTCTTGTATTACTCCCGTAATTGAATTCAAAATTACAATAATTAAAATAATTATAGAATCTATATAATCTTTGCTTCCATCGATAAGAGCTGTTACAAAAGATATCCCTGCAGCTACTAAAAGTATTATAATCATAAAATCAGAAAATTGTTCTAAGAATTTCATTAATAAAGACTTCTTTTTCTTTTCTGTAATTTTATTTTTTCCATAATTTAAACTTCTATCTTTAATTTGCTTAGAATTAAGTCCATACTCCCTTTCAACACTTAAATTTTTTAACACTTCTTCGGTCGACATACTGTGCCAATCCATATTACCATCTCCAAATCCGTTTATATTTTTAACTTTATAAAAATATATTTGCAACTTGTACACGATATGCATCTAATTTTAAATAACCCTAAATGCAACTACTAAAAATCATTCTTTAATTTAATTATATTTTTGAATTCAAACATAATATCATGTTATTAAGCATACAAGCATAGATATTGTTTAAAAACAAATTATGGAGTGATTACACATTGAAAACTTTTCTTAGTATTATAGAAAAAGTAAATAACTATATTAATGGCATTGTCTGGGGTCCAATAATGTTAATATTTTTCATGTTTATAGGAGTTATGTTCACAATTAGGCTTAAATGGTTTCAATTAACTAATTTAAATTTGTGGTTTAAAAATACCGTTGTAACTTTATTTAAAAAAAAGCAAAAAAGTAAAGACGCTAAAGGGATTTCATCATTTCAAGCTATGACAACAGCTTTAGCTGGTGCTATAGGGACAGGAAATATTGTCGGTGTTGCAACTGCAATTTCCTTAGGAGGGCCAGGAGCTGTATTTTGGATGTGGGTAGCTTCTTTCTTTGGGATGATGACTATATTTGCAGAAAATGTGCTAGGTGTAAAATATAGAGAAAAGAATAAAAATGGTGAGTGGGTTGGCGGACCTATGTATTATATTGAAAAAGGCTTAAATAACAAATTCATGGCAGTATTATTTTCTATATTTTGTATATTAGCTACACTTGGAATGGGAAATATGACTCAAGCAAATTCTATTGCTGGTGCATTATATGAATGTTTTTACATAGACAAAAGAATATCCGGAATTATATTAAGTATTATGATTGCCTCTATTATATTTGGAGGTACTAATAAAATAGCCTCATTTAGCGAAAAAATAGTGCCCTTCATGGCGTTTTTTTATATTTCCGGCGGAATAATAGTCATTGTTTATAATTTTAAACTTTTGCCTATAGTTACTAAAGATATATTTAGTCAAGCATTAAACTTTCGTTCTTTTTTCAGTGGTGGTTGCGGATATATGACATTTAAAGCTATAAAATATGGAATTGCCCGAGGAGTTTTTTCAAATGAAGCCGGTTTAGGAAGCTCTCCGATAATCTATTCAGCCGCCGAAACTAACGAGTCTGTTGTGCAAGGTATGTGGGGAATATTTCAGGTGTTTTTCGATACAATTATTGGTTGCAGTATAACAGCATTTTGCATACTGCTTTCTGGAGCAATCTACAATGGATATTCAGGTATTGCATTAAGCATAGCCTCTTTTGAGGATGTCTTTGGAGTATTCGGAGGAATATTTGTTTCGATAGCTATAATTATGTTTGCATTTGCTACTATAATAGGATGGTCTTATTATGGAGAAAAAAGCCTAGAGTATTTGGCAGGATTAAGATGCATCCCCATATATAAATGTGTTTATATTTTAATTGCTGCAATTGCTTGTGTTATGGATTTGAACTTAGTATGGTCAATTTCAGATACGTTCAATGGACTTATGGCTATCCCAAATTTAATTGCTCTTTTATTGCTCTCTAATGAAGTGATTTCTGAAACAAAACAATATAAATCTAATATAAAATGTAAATAATTATTAACTTTTTAAAGTAAAATGCAATAATATAAAAAACTATAATAGGAAAATTAAATATCACTTTCTACTTATTCATTATTGTAAGGCAGTAATGCTTTCAAGTAATTTTTATACTAATTGCTTTTTTGTATTTACAAATTTTACATTATATGATATACTAATGGCGTTATGTATTTCCCCTTATCTCGGTATATTGGGTATTCCTTATTTTAGGTAATTCACCAGCCATACACTGAGGTTTGCGGCTTTTGCTTTGGGAATATAAATTTTATTTTACAAAGGTGGAAATTTTTATGCTAAAAGAAGAAAAAGCTATTATTATCTCAGAATATGCAAAACACGAAGGTGACACTGGCTCTCCTGAGGTTCAAATTGCCCTTTTAACTAGAAGAATCAATGATTTAACTGCTCATCTAAAAGCAAATAAAAAAGATCACCATTCTAGAAGAGGTCTTCTAAAAATGGTTGGTCAAAGAAGAAACTTACTAAATTATCTCATGAAAAAAGATATCGATAGATATCGTTCTATTATTTCAAAGCTTGGAATTCGTAAGTAATTATATTTTGAGGCAGATAGTTTTTTAACTGTCTGCCTATTTATAAGATTAGAACATATTTATTTTATTAAAATATATAATTTTATATTATTTATATCTATGTTAACTATAATTAAATTTTATACGAGGAAGAGTATATGGCTATTAGCAGTGAAACGAGTTATTATCCTTAATAATTGGTTTTATTGCTAACCCATTCTTCCTTGTAAATACAATAACTAGGAGGACTTTAAATGTTTGAAAACTACAAAAAATATGAAACACAATTCGCCGGAAGACCACTGATAATTGAAACTGGAAAAATGACTTTGCTTGCAAATGCTTCTTGTTTGGTAAGATATGGAGAAACTGTTGTACATGTTGCTGTAACAGCTGCTTCTAAGCCAAGAGAAGATATCGATTTCTTCCCATTGTCGGTAGACTTCGAAGAAAAGTTATATTCCGTTGGCAAAATTCCTGGTTCTTTTTCAAAAAGAGAAGGACGTCCCTCCGATAAGGCTATATTAACTTCTAGGGTCATCGATAGGCCAATACGACCCCTCTTCCCAAAAGATATGAGAAATGATGTTTCTATTGTATGCACCGCAATGTCTGTTGACCCAGATTGTTCGCCTGAAATTACTGCTATGATCGGTACCTCGATCGCTTTAAGTATTTCAGATATTCCTTGGAATGGGCCTATTTCCGGAGTAAGCGTTGGATATATAGATGGCAAATACATTATTAATCCAACCGCTTCTCAAAGAGCTGTATCCGAAATGGCGGTGACTGTTGCTTCAACCGATAAAAAAATTGCAATGATAGAAGCAGGAGCTAATGGAGTTTCAGATGAGGTTATGTTCAATGCAATTATGGAAGGTCATAAATCAAATCAGGAAATCATTGAGTTTATCAAAAAAATTAAAAATGAAATCGGTAAACCTAAATTTTCTTATCCAAGTTCAGAGCCTAAACCGGAAATGCTTGAGGCCATAAAAAATTTAATCGAAGAAGATGTAAAATTAGCTTTAGATACCGACGACAAAAAAATCCGCGATGAACGTTTAAGTCCTATATACGAAAAAGTACACCATCAATTCGATGAAATGTATCCAAATGAAGTCTCACAGATTGATGAATGTATTTACAAAGTACAAAAATATGTTGTTAGGCGTTGGTTACTAGACGAGCAAAAGCGCGTTGATGGTAGAAAAATGGATGAAATTAGACCGTTAAGCGCAGAAGTTGGATTATTACCAAGGACACATGGTTCTGGGCTATTTACAAGAGGGCAAACTCAGGTTTTAACTGTTGCAACCCTCGGCCCTATTGCAGAACAACAACTTCTCGATGGCATCGATAATGAAGAAAGTAAAAGATATATGCACCATTACAATTTCCCTTCTTATTCTGTTGGAGAAACAAAACCAAGCAGAGGCCCTGGAAGAAGAGAAATTGGGCATGGAGCCTTGGCCGAGCGTGCTTTGGTGCCTGTTATACCATCTGTAGATGAATTCCCTTATTCTATAAGATTAGTATCTGAGGTTTTATCTTCAAATGGCTCAACATCTCAAGCATCCGTATGTGGATCTACTCTTGCTCTCATGGATGCCGGCGTTCCTATTAAAGCTCCTGTAGCCGGAATCTCGTGTGGATTAATAACTGAAGGCGATAGATTCATGACTATGGTTGACATACAAGGTCTAGAAGATTTCTTTGGAGACATGGATTTTAAAGTTGCCGGTACACACGATGGTATTACAGCGATTCAAATGGATTTAAAAATAGATGGATTAACCCCTGAAATTATAAGGGAAGCCCTGGAAAAAACACACAAAGCTAGGATATATATATTAGATGAAATCATGCTTAAGGCTATAGATAAACCAAGAAACGAACTTTCTAAATATGCGCCTAAAATGCTCTCAACAATTATTCCTGTTGAAAAAATACGTGAAGTTATTGGAACTGGCGGAAAAGTTGTGCAAAAAATTTGCACAGAGTGTGATGTCAAGCTCGATATAGAAGAAAATGGGCATATATATATATCAGGTACAGATTTAGATAACTGCCAACGTGCATTGTCTATTATTGAAACAATCGTTTCTGAACCTGAAATCGGTGCTATTTATAAAGGAAAAGTTACAAGAATAGTAGACTTTGGTGCATTTATAGAAATTGCTCCTGGCAAAGAAGGGCTTTGCCACATATCCCAATTAGATGTAAAGAGATTAAATAAAGTTACTGATGCTGTAAATGTTAACGATGAAGTGTTTGTAAAAGTTACAGATATAGATGATAAAGGAAGATTAAATTTATCTAAAAGAGCTGCAATGATAGAAATTGAAGGTATTAAACCAGAAAACAATAATTCACACTATCAGAAACGCCATGGACTTAATAAATCATTTTCTAAATCTGATTACTCTAAAAAACATTCCTCATCGGATTATAATAAAAATCACAAATAATACAGATTGTCGTATTAATATCACATAAATATTAAAATTTTAAAATCAGTAAAAACCGAGGATTAAATATCCCTCGGTTTTTACTTTGAATAAGAAAGGAGTAAATATTAATGAAATTATTTGTTAAAGACAAATCATTTTATAAAACTTTTTTTAGCCTAACAATAATACTAGCATTACAAAACATTGTTATATATAGTGTTAATTTAGCAGATAACATAATGCTTGGCGGATATAAACAGATATCCTTATCTGCAGTTGCATTAGCAAACCAAATTCAATTCCTTCTTCAAATGATTGTTCTAGGAATTGGTGGAGCAATGATGATTTTAATTTCTCAATATTGGGGTAAACAAGAATTAGATAATATAAAAAAAATTACAAATATAGGTATCAAAACATCTATAGTTGTAGCATTAGTATTAACATTAATAATATTCTTTTTTCCTCATCAAGTTGTATTATTGTTGACAAATGAAAGCGAAATAATCGCCGAAAGTGTATCTTACCTTAAAATAATTTGCTTTTCCTATGTATTTTTTGCATTAACAAACTCAATCCTTGCTGCATTACGCAGTGTTGAAACTGTAAAAATTGGGTTTATTGTTTCTGTGTTTGCTTTAACAATAAATGTATTTTTAAATTATGTATTAATATATGGCAATCTTGGAGCACCAGAATTAGGTTGTAAAGGTGCAGCTATAGCAACCTTATCTGCTAGAATATCTGAATTTGTAATAACGATAATATATTGTAAATTTTTCGATAAAAAAATAAAATTGAAATTATCTGATTTCAAGAAATTAGACTATAACTTATTTAAACATTACATAAGAATTGGTATTCCAACTATTGCATCTGATTTTCTTTGGGGAATAGCTATGGGTATTCAAACAGCCATACTTGGTCATATGGGTGCAGAGTCTATCGCTGCTAATAGCATTGCTATAACTATATTCCAGATAATAACTGTTTTATGCTATGCTGCAGGAAATTCTACTTCTGTGATAATAGGTAAAAATATCGGCAAAGGAAACCTAAACAATGTAAAAGAATATGTAAAAACATTACAAATATTATACTTAATAATAGGATTTGCAACCGCTTTAACACTTTTCCTAAGTAATCGATATATTTTGTCATTTTATAATATATCTGAATCCACAAAACTACTTGCATCTAAGTTCTCTGTTGTATTATCAATAAGCGTATTAGGTACTGCATATGAATATCCTACATTAGTAGGAATAGTTCGTGGTGGCGGTTCTCCAAAGTTTGCTCTAATAAACGATATAATATTTATGTGGTGTTTCTCTTTGCCAGCTGCATTATTAGCGGCATTTGTATTTAATTTATCGCCTGTTATTGTGTTTGCTATAATAAAATCCGACCAAATATTTAAATCTATAGTAGCTTATTTTAAAGTTAATAAAGGTAATTGGATTAGACAGTTAACATAAGAATATACATAAACCAAAAGTCATATATATTAACAATAATGTTTGTTAACGTAGGTGGTATTTTGAAAATAATCGGATTAAAAACTTCTTATAAATATGTATTAGTTTTATTTTTTGTTCTCATTATATCTATATCAAGTATAACCTTATATCCAAATAACTTGATTATTGCTCAATCAAATGGTGATTGTGAAAAAAAAGATTATATAAAATATGCAGAATTTAACGTTCCATACGATGCTCTTGAAAAAGCAATGACTATAGATATAAAAACTCACGAAGAACAAATTAAAATAAATTGGATAGAAATACTTGCATATTTAGCATCTAAATATGGCGGTGACTTCAAAAAATACAAAAGTACAGATATGGATTCAATTGTATCTAAGCTGCAAGACGGCACTAGTATGGATGAGATTACTCAAAAAATGAAAACTTATAATTACTTTAAAGAAGTTTATACTGCTGTGTTGGGAGAATTCTTAGGAGAGCACAAGATACAAGTATTAAATAAAGATACAAATGAACTAGAATGGAAAGAAAAATACGGATTAAAAGTATTTTCACCAATTGCAAAAACTTTTCCTTTTTCTCATTTCGATGATTTCGGTGCATCTAGAACCTACGGATTTAAGAGGAAACATTTAGGTCATGATTTAATGGCTGCTACCGGGACTCCTGTTGTTGCTGTTGAATCTGGATTTGTTGAAGTTATGGGATGGAATCAATATGGTGGTTGGCGAATAGGTATTAGAAGTTTCGACAAAAAAAGGTATTATTACTATGCTCACTTACGTCAAAACAGACCGTATCATACAGATTTAGCAGAAGGAAAAACTGTTAAGGCCGGTGATGTTATAGGATACATCGGAAGAACTGGATACAGCTCAACTGAAAACACCAATAATATCGACACAAGTCATCTACATTTAGGTATGGAATTAATTTTTGACGAATGTCAAAAAGAGTGTAACAATGAAATATGGATTAGTCTTTATTCTATTACTAAACTACTTGAAAAAAATAAATCTGAAATTATTAGAGTTCCTGAAACAAAAGAATTTTATCGAAAATTTGATTTTTATGAAAACTCTCTAGAAGAAAATAACAACTAATTACCCTTATTTATAAATAATGGAAAGAGACCGAAAGAAAATCGGTCTCTTTTTTTAAAATATTTCATCTTGGTAAAATGATTATTATACAATATATTCTTTAAGTAATGATTATCTACTATATTTTTTATATTTATACAGTAAAACTGTCGATACTCCTGATACTAAAATCATCATTGTTAAACACGCAAATGACATATTACTATCTACTGTTTTGATAATGCTTCCAGTGCTATTATTTTGTTTATATGTGCTAGTTAATGAATTTTGACCTTGGGATAGGTTTGAGCCTTGAGGTAAACTTGTATCCTTATATAGATCTGAGCCTTGAGATGTATTTGTATCCTTTGATGTATTTGAGTCTTGAGACAAATCTGAAGCACTCAATAAATTTAGTTTCAATTCGACACTACCATCAATACAATGTATACCTTTTTTAACTCCTCATAATACACCTCCCTATATAATAAAAGCTTTCTTTTAAAATAAAATTATACTGTAAAATAAATATCTTTTCAACATATTTGATATTATTTTTATATATTTTAAAATTTTATTTCGATATATTTATTAATTTTAATAAATATGCTCTATATATTTACATAATTTAATATCAACTTAAAGTTAATTATGCATAAAAGCCTAGATTTATTAAAATCTAGGCTTGCTAAAAACTTATATACACTATTTGCTTAAATTGATTTGTTTTTAAAATAATTAAGTCATATTTAAGAGATAATATTATTACTTGATATTTATTTTAGAAAATGATAAAATATTTTAGTTGCCATAAAGTAAATAAGAAGGAAGGTACCCTAATGAATAAAATTAAAAGTTTAATTTTAATGCTTTTTAATAAGGAAACTATATTATATTTGGTATTTGGAGTTTTAACAACTATCATCAATATTGCTGTCGCTAAATTGTCGTATGACGCTTTAGATTATATTTCCCCTGTTTTGCAAACGGCTCTGTCGAACTGCATTGCTTGGATTGCCGGATTAATATTTGCTTTTATTACCAACAAATTATATGTGTTTGAAAGCAAAAGCTTTGATACAAAAGTATTAATTAAAGAAGCTTCTTCATTCACAGGTGCCAGATTACTCTCTTTAATTGTTGATTTACTAGGTATGTATTTATTAGTTAATATAAGCGGCTTTAATTTCACTATCTCTAAAATAGTTATGAATGTTGTTGTTGTAATTATAAACTATGTTTTAAGTAAATTATTTATCTTTAAAAAGAATGTCGAGGAGCAACAAGCTTAGTTATTTTCTTAGAGTAAATTTAAGTTCTATATTTCGAGCAAAAAATCAAATCCTTTGGTGTAAAGTTTTAGGTATAATATTAAATTCATTACTAAAAATATCATAATGGAGTTGATTTAATGTTTGCCTTAACTTTCTTTAAAGCCCCTTTGATGTCGCAAAATAAAGAGAATAACTTAAATTCTAGTTTTATTTATTATATGTTACCTAAATCTATCTACTTTATCAATAAAATTATAGGTTATTACAATGTATAATAAAAGTAATAAACTTGACAATGACTTCAAAGAGGGCTTTACTTCTAACCTTGTGGATTCTTTTAATGCTGATTACAGAGAACAAAAAAATTTAGAATTATTTATAAGTGGCCAAAACACTAAAAGTAGTTCTACTTACGAAAGCAATATCCTACTTAATGAAGAGGACAAGGAAGATTTTAACTCTGAAAGCTATTATAACAATGAATTTAAAGACTCTATAAACCCAGAACATAACCGGCATTATAATTTAGAGCAACCTAAAAAAAAAGTATATTTTTTTAGAGCTTTAATTTTACTCGCTTTTACATTAACTATTACTGTTATATTTTCAGTAAAATTAAAATCTCCATTTTTAGATGTCGGAAACAATTATAGTGTAGATGAATTGTATTCTATAATTTGTCCGGTTACTATACAAAATATAGAGCCCTTTAATAATATCTCTGAAGTTAATAATGAAGACTTAACATACGCTGCTTTATGGTATACGATACTAACGCATCAAAATAATGAATACAATCGATATGATGATAAAAATAGAATTATAATACCATTAAGCGATATTGAACAGTCTGCTAAAGAACTATTTGGCAGCCAGTCTGATATTAACTTTATTACACCAAAGCATGACTCTTTTTTTGAAATTGATAAAACCACAGAATCCGTCTATGTTCTACCATTTAGTAATTGCGATTGCTATATGCCTATAATTGTTTCAATTTCAGATAAGCTTGATACAACAGTAGTAAAAGTTGGATATGTATCTTCTTCAGATATGTCTAGAACTACATATGATTCAGAAATTCAAAATGAACCTAATCCAGAAAAATATATGGATTATATATTAAAAAAAGATTCTGAAACCCAAAATTTATATATTGAAAGTTTAAGAAATTCGGAATAATACAACCAGTATATTATATAAGTAAATAAATTAAACACAATATTAGCATATTATCGCATTCTTCTTCCATTAAAATGATTATTAATAAAAGTATTATGCTTTTTTCACTATCTTTAGTTAACATATCAAATACACTTTGTAATCCAAAACTTTTCTTTAACTTCAACTTTCCCATGCGTCTTTTTGGCTTGGTTTGTTCAGATTGTTGGTTATATGAGTTATGTGCTTCATTCGGTGGTATGTTAACTATATGGTTATCACTGTTTGAATTATTTATAGGTTTATTGGCATTATGTATTTTTGGTGCATTATTGTTTACATTGGACTGCGCAGAAGAATATATATTCCTTTTGGCCTTAGATTGCATTTCTCTAACTCTTCTAATAGCTTCTTGCTGCATTTTTTTTAAATCTTCTTGATTGTTATCAAGATGTTGCATAACTCACCTCAAAATATACCTTGTTTCTTAAGTAACGGAAGTATCTTCATCATCTGCATCATTTTAATAGATTCATCTAACTTTATTTTACGCGGCTCACTTAGCAAAGGCCGCAATGCATAAAGTAACCTAGTAGTATCATCCTCTTTATTCATAGATGATAACAACGGCATTATCTTCATAACTGTGTTCATCATATCTGGTGATAATTGCATACCACTTTGCTTTGGAGGAGGAGGCTCCTTCTTAGTAGTCTCCTCTTTTCCCATATTATTAACAAAGCCCTTTATTTGATCTAGCATAGCTGGATTATTTAATATATCTGCTAATTTTCCTGAAATATCATCCATTCCACTTATCTCCTAGCAGCTTGTTTAATAATTTTTGTGCCTTCGGTGTCGAAAGAATTTTTTCCGTTGCATCCTTATCAGATAATACCTTTTTTATCCTCTCTGCATCGTTAGCATTCAAATTATCTAATACATGCCCAAAATCTTTTTTTTGTGCAGATTCTTTTAATTCTTCAGGGCTGGTACCTAGTTTTTCTGAAAGGTTTTTTAGCAATTCTTCAATTTGTTCGTTATTATTTGACATATTATCACCACCTAATATAATATTTATGATGTAAAATAAGTAAGTATGAAAATAATTAAAAATTTTATAATAAGATATAATATATAATTTTAAAGGGGTTGTAATTATGAAAATTCTTGTAGTTTCCGATACTCACAATAACTATGAGTCTTTAAAAAAATGTATTGATATTAACCCAGATATTGAAATGTTGATACACCTAGGAGATGGTGAAAATGATATATGCAAAGCAAAGAATGAATATCCTAATTTAGAGATTATCCAAGTAAAAGGTAATTGTGATATTAATTCAACAGAAGCATTATTTAAAACTAAAGATATACAAGGAAAAAATATTTTTTTAACACATGGTCATATTTATGGAGTAAAGGATGACATATACCATGTATTTATGGCTGCACGAGAATATAAAGCAGACATTTTATTATTTGGTCATACACATCAAAAATTTCAAGACTACAAAGATGATATGTATATCATGAATCCAGGCAGTTTAAAGGAAAGCAACGGTACATATGGAATCATAGATATTACACCTAGTGGAATTGTAACAAACATATTAAGTTTACAATAATATAATTATATAAGCAGTTAAATTTAGCATGAAATAACCACTTATTCTTTTCTATTTTAAAAAACCAGTATAGATAGTTTTATCTATACTGGTTTTAATTTATTATAAATGTCTATAAAACAAAATTGCCTGAAATAAAATCTAAATTGATTTTATTCAGACTACAATCATTATATTATATAAATACATATTATACTTAACGCTCACTCTTATGCCATTCTTCATCGGCAAATATTAAGTCATCTATATCTTCATCTTCATTATTAAAATTAAAATAAAGTTTTATATTATTAAGTTTATATATATTCATTTACTCCGCCCCCTTTCAAAACGACTTTATTATTATATGCTAATTTTTTAAAAAAATTGATAGAATTTTGTTTTCAAGAAAAAAGAGGTGGGTAAACCCCACCTCAAAATAATATATAAATAAAATTATATATAATTATTAAGCGGTTTACTTTTATAGTTATTGGTTACCATTTTGTCGGTTGTTATAAATCCATATGGTGCTTTTATTAACTCGGGTATCCTGTTAACTACTGTCGCACATGTTAGCTCAACAGTAGATGGCCTGTTTATCACAATTTGAGTGTCTGGCTCTCCAAATATAGTCCAATCATTTTGATCAAACTCATCTGGAGCATACACTTTACCGATACATTCAGTTTCCAATGTAATTCCTTCATTTGTTTCTGTAATAACAACTGCAGACATCCCTGTTGCATTTCCTGCTGGTATTGTCATTTTAAGAGTATTAGAACTTAGTTCCTCAGTATGTGTTTGAGGAATACACTTTTGTATCTGACTTTTTACTGTTAACCCTAACCTACGGCAAAGCCAACCATTAACATTCCACATATACGAAGGTAAAAATTCACCTTTTTCAATTAAAATTTTGCGTTCTTCTTCAGATATATTATCTGCTGCAGCAATTTCCTTTTCGAAGGTTTGCAAATCTAAGCCTGCACCGTGAACTTTAGCAAGTGCAATACCATAATCTTCAACATTATAACTAGATTTACCTTTAATTTTTGTAATCCTGTGTGTTGCTCCGGCAAGAGCTGCAATTAAATTTCCCCAAAAAACATCTTGATATCCAGAGCCTGTTAATGTACATTTATTCTCCTTGGCAAGCATATCTAATTCATGTGTAATATTCTCAGAGGAATTCCACGGAAAGAACGCTTCTTCACATGTTGTAATTGCGTTCACTCCATTTTTAGCACAGACTTTAAAAGCATCTACTATATCTTTCATTAGACTCATTGTTGTTATTATGCAAGCATCGGGTTTTATAGAAGATAATATTAAATCTGCTTTAGATGCATCTTTAACTGTCACACCCTTTTTTTCGCAACCCATAATATCTCCTATATCTTTTCCTATAACATTTTTGTCTACATCAAATGCAGCAACAATTTCTGCACCTTTCTCGTATACATATCTCATTGTGTATACAGACATTTTCCCACAACCATATTGAGCTATTTTTAGTTTTCTTTCCACTATAAACACTCCAAACGCAATTATAATTTATAGTATTTGCTATTATATTTTTATATTATACATTAATATTTTTAAAATGTCTATATCTTTTTATGTAAAATTCCTTAAATTTATCTCTGTAAAATAAACGTAAAATAAATTATAAATATAGCCAAGGAATATTTCTAAAATATACCTTAGCCAAAATAAAAAGCTGTTAACCATTTTTAAATATTAAATCTAAATAATACAACATCTCCATCTTTCATCACATAATCTTTGCCTTCAGAGCGTAGCAATCCTTTTTCTTTTGCTGCAGACATAGAGCCACAACTAATCAAATCATCGTATGCAACAACTTCTGCTCTAATAAATCCTCTCTCAAAGTCTGTATGTATTTTTCCTGCAGCTTGCGGTGCTTTTGTTCCCTCTTTTATAGTCCATGCTCTAACTTCTTGTTTCCCTGCAGTTAAATAAGATATAAGATTTAAAAGCTTATAACATTCTTTTATAAGTCTATCTAAACCGGATTGGCTCAATCCCATATCTTCTAAAAATAAAATCTTTTCCTCGGCTTCCATAGTTGCTATTTCAGATTCTATCTGAGCACTTATTGGCAAAACTGCAGCACCCTCTAATTCAGCTATATCCATTACCTTTTTAAAGTATATGTTATTTTGCACACCACCTTTAAAATCGAGTTCACTCATATTAGCAGCATATATAACCTTTTTTGTTGTTAACAAGTTCAATGTTCCCAAAAATTCTCGCTCATCATCATTACATTCAACGCACCTTGCTGGCTTTCCTGCTTCCAAAACATCTTTTATTCTTTCAAGAAATTCTAATTCTGCCTGATATTTTTTATCTGCCTTAAGCATTTTCTTTGTTTTATCAATACGCCTTTCAATCATTTCAATATCTGAAAATATAAGCTCTAAATTTATAATTTCAATATCTCTAGCAGGGTCTATACTTCCTTCAACATGAACAATATCATTATTTTCAAAGCACCTAACTACATGAACGACAGCATCTACTTCTCTGATATTAGATAAAAATTTATTTCCAAGCCCTTCCCCTTTTGCTGCTCCCTTTACCAATCCTGCAATATCAACAAATTCAATTGTAGCAGGAGTATATTTATCGGGTTCATACATTTCCGCTAATTTGTCTAACCTACTATCTGGCACTGCAACAACCCCAACATTAGGTTCTATGGTGCAAAAAGGATAGTTAGCAGATTGTGCTCCTGCATTAGTTATTGCATTAAACAATGTGCTTTTTCCAACATTTGGTAAACCAACTATGCCAAGTTTCATCGATAAATCCCCAATCTAAGTTAATATAATACAAATATTATTATAAAGGCTTCTGTATCTTAACGCAAGTGCAACATGTACAATATAAATTATAATTAATATTATGTAAAAATTCATAAATAAATTACGATACTTATTTGATATTTTATTCAATCATCCACTTGACTATTATATATAAAAGTTATATAATAAATATGTAAAGTAACCACATGAATAAATATGTAAAAGGAGTTTTTAAAATGAAGAAAAGTGTTAAAGTTATTGCCCTTATAATGTCTATATTAACTATTGTAGGTATTCTATTCTCTGTTGCTAGTTTCGCGGAATCTCCTGAAGCCGACAATAAAGAAGACGATTCAGCCCTATCAATCTCTTATATTCCATTAAATAAGAACATTGACGTTTTTGTTTCAAACGATGGATTATGCAGCTTAACAAAAATTTCAGATAAGTTTATTATAAACGATTCATTAACAGATGTAGTATCTTACTTAAAAGAAATAAATAGATTTAATCCCGAAACTCAATACCTTGTTGTTCATGTAAACATTAACGAAGGTATATCTATACCTTTTGATGCTACATCACTTTGGGCGGGCATAATAAAAATCAATGATCAAAGTTCTTTCTTCTTATTTGATCCAAACGCTGCTTTAATTGATATTGCTGATACTATCGATATTACAAAGCCTTCTATTATTAGTTTAACAATATTTGAAAAAAATAGTATGCCTTGCCAAAAATTGCCTTTTGTTCCATCAATATAATAACTAACAATTAGCTAATGTTACAATAGTAACATTAGCTTTTTTCTTTTAATTAGTTTTATCTAAAATATAAATAAAATATCCTTTTATATATAATATTTTAGTAATATTATTGTTATATTTATGGTTATTTTATTTTGTAGAATTTTTATGTTTTTATTGTTAATTTAACTATGGAAATAACTGTTCTTTATGATATAATGTATAAATAGATATAACATATTCTTATATATAAAGGAGAATTATTGTGGTAGTAGTTGATATAAGGAATTTTTTTGTTGTTAGGAATGTTGAGCTTATAGAAGCAACCGATGATTTTATATACTATGCAGAAGAAAAAAATGAAGAAGGGCACAATAATTTATTTTTACTTGAATATAATAGAAAATCTGGTGTAGAAAGACTTATTACCAACTATTCTTTAGATGATCCAACATTTGTACAACATATATTTTCTGTTAACGAATATATATTAATAATTATGGAAAATGGCAGCAATTCTGTTTGGATTATTGCTGTCGATAAGAATAGCGGAGAAGAAACCTCTCGAAATCAAATACATTGTATAGGAAGGTTTTTTGATTGCAAAGCATTAGATCAATTTCATGTATTGATTTATACTGTTGAAACAGAAGAATCTGTCGATATATTTCGTGGCTATAAGGAAATTACAGGTAGCGCATGCATTGTATATATGTATGATTTGGAAAACAATAAAAAGTATTTTGTCAAAAATAATTTGATTGGCAAAATAATGGCTGATGGTTTAAAGGTTTTCGATAACCATTTGGGTCGTCAACTTATTTTGCTCGATCAATATGGAGATGCTTCTCTTAAAGAAAAGTGCTATAAGGAATCACGTTGGATTAGCATAGATATAAAAGATAATGTTTGGACATGCTCTTTAGAAGATTTTATCAATGGTGTTAAATCACAAAGCGATAAAATAAATTTAAAAAATATATTTACTGCAGGAATAGATGGAATGGCAAGATTTATAAGTATGGATGATAATTATGTTTATTTCAGAGTTCACCATTTTCCAACCGGCTCCGAAAAAATATGCTGTTACGACAAAAATTCAAGCGAAATTTCAACCGTATGTGAGTTAAGTAAATTAGAACCCGACTCAAATGAATATTATTACATAGATTCAAACGCAGCAAAAATTTATAAAATAAAAAACAATGGTGATTATACCGATATTGTTGGTGTATTAAATTCAAACATAAATGCATCTTATGAAAGTAGATTCGGAAGTTTACTTGGTTGTATTGAAAACAGATTTATAATATGTAAAAAAGAAATGTATGATAGTAGTGAAGGGTATAGATATGAGTATATAACTATTTATGATTCAGAGCTATCTACCGAAGAAACATTCGATTGTAAGTGTAGCATTAAAAATAATACTGTAATACTATATTAATTTCTATTATACAGTAATTTTTGCATACCTTATTTTTATGTTATATTTTAAATTCAAATGTCTTAATTAAACAGCTTTTCATGAGGTTTTTTGTAAATATGAAGAGTTAAAAAGGGTATAATTTAATGTAAAAACAGGTTCCAAATGAAACCTGTTTTTTTATTATAAACATATAATCACGCTAATCACTCATATAAACCAAAGTCCAACTTGAATTATAAAATGCATGAAACTTTTATTAAATACCTTTATTAGCTTAGAGCCCACTCTCTAGTGTTCGATTTTACATTATATAATAAAGTCATTCAAACAAATTTATCTTTATTGTTCTCACATATTCAACTTTAAGATTTATAAGGGCATAATCTAGAATTTTCATCATATAAGCATTTATATTAAATATTTATTAATGTTACCAGTAATATAATCATTTTTTGTAATAAATATTTAATATGAGAATATATGCTATAGTAATTACCTTAGCTTTGAATTTGTTTCAATTTTTTTTCTCCAATACGTTTAAAAAGTGTAGGCTTGCTCATTCCACATTTTTGCGCAAGCTCATTAGCTGTAATTTCACCAGATTGCCACTGTAAGTACATATTTTTAAAGTTATCTGGCAAATATTTCTCTGGTCGTCCAAATCTCACTCCTTTTCTTTTAGCTGCCTTTATACCTTCTTCTTGACGCTTACGAATTTTCTCTCTTTCACTCTCTGAAACAAACGACAATATTTGTAATACCAAGTCACAAATAAGATTACCTATTAAATCCTTATAACTTCCTGTATCTAAAACTGGCATGTCCAACACAACAATATCCACACACTTTTCCTTTGTAATAATTCTCCATTGCTCTATAATTTCATCGTAGTTTCGGCCTAATCTATCAAGTTCTTTTATATACAATTTGTCTCCTGCTTTCAATTTCTTTAACATACGTTTATATGCAGGACGATTAAAATCCTTTCCAGATTGTTTATCTATAAACAAGTTTTCTTTTGGTATTTCTTGTTCAGCCATAGCAATAAGTTGACGATCTGTTTTTTGATCTTTTGCAGATACTCTGATATAACCATACTTTTTCATACCTGTTCTCCTAATTTAATTTTTTTTAAAAGTATATCACTCATCTTTGATGAAATTTGTGATAAAAGGTATGTTATTCTAATTTTATTTCAATCAATTTTAATTAAAAACTAATTATAGATTTAAAATTAATGTTATGCTTCTTAATAATTAACTATAAATATGTTAATTCATTAAATGCAAAAATACCATATATAAATTAATATATGGTATTTGAAGTTTATTATATTAAGTACTAAAAAATACTTTTATAAAAAAACTAAAAAAATTATAAAAAATATAAACGATATAAAAACATATTTTCCCACATAGACTAACTTTTCATATAGTATCCTGTCTGTTTCTAAGATATTTAAAGTGTTTTTATAATTAAATTTACTCAAAAATGTAATATCTGTAATTAATGCTACAAGCAGAGAATTTACGATTATATTAAGCGCAGCAATACTTTTAACCCATCTCATGTTTAATAGCCACAGTATTACAGCTATAATTGAAACTAATGTAAATATTATAACTGCCATTTTCCTCCTTATTAATTTAATCAAAATCATTAATGCTTCATCATATCAGTAAAAGATACTCCTCCTATAATTGTTTTACTTCCAATATCATGTTGTCTAAAAAATTTATGTATTCTCAATAAAGAACCTAATCTATGCATTTTTTTAATGTAAATTCTACTATAAGTTCTACACCTCCTAATATAACTAAAAATAAAAAATACATTATTAAGAAAGCAGAACTTCCATACCCTGCAAGTTTAAATGGAAACATCTATATAATTCCACACCCTATTGATGCTCCTATACTAGAAATTATAAAAGATAATCTGTTTGATGATATATCATATATTTCTATAAAACTCCTTCTCAAGATACTTTTATCTATGTAAAAAAGCCTTATTACTAAGGCTTTTTGTATAATAATATATAAAATCAATAAAATAAATCATTATAAATTATTTAATATATATTATCAAAAAAATCAAATTTTGTCAAGCATTGTAAAAATAAATTTAATACTTATACTAAATTATTTGTGTAATTTAACTATATATATCATTAGTTAATGTTATTAAATTTATAGATATCAATTTGGTATATATACTTGTAAATTATACGATTTAATGATATAATTTTGATAATATAATAAATAGGGGGTATTCCAATTGAAAAAACTTAAATATGTAATTTCTTATCTGCTTGCATTCGTGCTATTCTTTAATTTTATGCTAATACCTACATACGCTTCAGATGTAAAATGTAATAATTCTTTCCTTAATATGATGAGCAAGGAATTAGATAATTATGTAAATCCTTTAATTGGACAGGTTGCTCCTGGTGCTTCAATTGCTGTTGTTAAGGATGGAGAAACCCTTTTAAAAGGATATGGTTATGCAGATATTGAAAATAATTTGCCTATCGATCCTTCTTCTTCAACATTTAACTATGCTTCAGTTAGTAAATTATTTATTTGGGTTTCTGCTATGCAACTTGTTGAACAGGGAAAATTAGATTTAAATAAGGATATTAGCGCATATCTACCAGACGATTATCCTATAAAGTTGAACTACGATACAGATGTCACTATGTTAAATCTTATGAACCATAATGCCGGTTTCGATGCAGATTGTTCTACACTTGGTGAAGAAGGTGATGCCGGTTTTGACTCTATAGGTGCTGCTTTATATAGATTTTATGATGTTGAACAATGTTTTGCTCCAAATACTTATGTTGGATATTCTAATTATGGTTCTAACTTGGCAGCTTTTATCATAGAGCAAATTACTGGTCAAGATTTTTACAGTTATGTTGAAGAACACATTTTTAACCCTTGCGGTATGAAATGTTGTTACCCAGAGCGTCATCCAAATTTAGAATGTATGGATCATAAAGTTAAAGGATATTCTCATTCTACTAATGGAGATTTCTCTTTAACCTCTTGTTATCATCGCGATTGCTTCTATCCTTCAGATTCTGCTGTTGGTACTGTTAACGATTTAGCATTATTTGCTAAGGCATTAATGCCTGCAGATGGCGAGATTTCTCCTTTATTTAATAGTAATGATACTTTATACGAAATGTTTGAAACCTCTTATAGCCCTACAAATAGTGAGTTGTTTTCTATACACCACGGATTTTGGGGAACTAACGGCAATTATACAGGTATTGGGCATACCGGATGTGTTCAAGGATTTGTATCTCACTTTGTAATAAATCCAAATGAAAATTTAGCAGCTATTGCACTTGTTAACGATGATTACGGGTATGATATATCATATGGAGTTATAAATTTAATTACAAATTTCTACAGTATTCAAACTCTTCCTTATTATGAATTACCTGATTCCTCTGAAGTCGAAGGAGCTTTTTTGTATGTAAGAGATAGGTTTCATAATAGAACTACTCCATTTATTCCATATTTTATAAGAACAATCGATAAAAATACCATAGAAATAAAACATGGAAATAGTATTCAAATATATAAACAAGTTAAACCTTATTTATATGAAAATATATCAGCTAAAAGCGGAGCAGAATTTAAAAGTAAAATCTATTTCACAGTATCACACGGAAGAGTTGTAAAAATTTCATCATTTCATAATGATTTTATTCCCATTTTTAGATAGATTGTTATTTTAAAGTAAGGCAAAGAGCTTTATAAAAATTACATATAAGAAAAATATAAAGAAATTTGAGCCAAGGAAATATAGCAAGTATTACTGCAATGAGTAAATATTTCCGCCTCATTTTCATTTGTTAAGCAATTATTTTACTTCCACATTTGATTACTCAGAATCAGCAGCATAAATCATTGTCATTCATACTGTATTATTATTTTCTATTCTTATTAGATTCATTATTTCCAAATGTTAGGATACAAATAAATAGTTTACAACTGTATCTCAGTTAAATTATTTTTATGAAAAATTACAATAAATCAATTTAAATTATTGTTGTTTTTATTAATTTCTCAGCTTGTGTTTTACACAGTTTTAGTTTATAATATTAGTATAAAGTTTGTTATTAAATTTTATGAAAGGATTTTTTAAAATTAGGATCAGTTTACAATGCTCAAGCAAAAGAAGTTTTAAATGTGAGTACTGAAACCGAGTTAAAAGATGCATTAAAAATATATAGATATTCATTTGATGATATATCTATTCGCCTTAAAGATAATATAACCGTCTCTGGAGATTTAGATTTAGGAAAAGAGTCGCTTACATTAGATCTTAATTATCATTCTTTATCATTTGTAAATTCTGAAAATGGTATTATAATAGATATTTATTCCTGGAGTGAAATAAATATAAAAAATGGATTTATTTTCGGTGCTGACGACTCACATTCAGCCTTGAATCCAAGAGAGGGTAAAATTAATATTACAAATGTTTCAATATATGGAGGAAAAAAGTGTAGCAGTAGTGCTAAAGGAGGACATGCAATATCATTAAAAAATTCATATTCTTGGACAAAGGTATGCTTAAATTATGTGTTGCTTGTAGGCGGCAAAGGATATCATCGTTTTAGTTCCACATCACTCTATCAATACGGTGATGCTATAGGATGCATATATAGCTGGGATAAAGATAAAATAAAATCTGTTGGCATAGGTTATACTATACAATATCATAAATAAATTTAACTACATACAATAGCACCTGCAAGATAAAAATTAAAATTCTTGCAGGTGTTATATATTTTTAAGATAGATTATATTATTATTGACAATTATTTTAAAGATTAATATCTTTGATTACAAAAATATCATAATTGAGCCTCTTAACAAAAATTTAATTACAATGTAAAAATTAAGCTGCGTTAAATTAATGCCTTAATACCATACAAATATGTAATCGGTAAACCCATAACAGGATTTCTTAGAAAAGGTAAAAAGTTGCACCTAAAATATAGACATAGTCTAAATTAACAATTATTTGCTACGGCACACTAATAGAAATCTGTGCTAAAAGTGTATATAAACGAAAACAATTTACCTTTAATTTTGCGTTATAATTGCCTATAAACTCTGTTTTATTTAAGTAATCATAAGAATCCTAAGGGAACAAAGGGTGAGATTAACTTACAAAAACAAAAGTCTCGAATGTGAATCGCATACCGATACTCTAGACTAGCCTGAGTAGTTATAAGTGACCTTATAAAATGCAGTAATAATGTGGATTGACCCAATTATAATGTTTACAATTATATTAATCTATTACTTCGTATTCGAAATGTTCTTTTAATTGAGCCTGATGAATTATATTATCATCTAAAATTTCATGTGTCATTTTTATACAATCATTAAATTCTTTACTTAAAGTACTCTCCCCTGTTATTTCTACCTTTCCAATATCATAAGAAGTTCGAAGTAAATCCCAAAATGCATCCCAGTTTCTACCGTACCATTCAGGAAAATCAAATGCTACTCTAATACGCTCGTGAAATTCTTGCCATGTTTTACATCCTGTAAAATCTAATCTTATTATTTTTTTATTTTCACTGTTGTTTTCCATATTTTTTCCTCCTAAATTCAACTCATAAAAGGTTTGGTAATGTGCTCATGTCATAAATATAAGCACATTACCTTTCCAATTAATCTATTACTTCATATTCAAATATATATCCTGAATTTGCTCTACTATCTACTAGATCATTTAATATCTCATGAGTCATGTCTATATAGCTGCAAAATTGTTTACTTAATGTATGTTCACCAGTTATCTCAACTTTATCTGCATCACACTCACTCCAGAGTAAGTCCCAAAAAGCATCCCAGTTTCTACCGTACCATTCAGGAAAGTCAAATGCTACTCTAATACGCTCGTGAAATTCTTGCCATGTTTTACATCCTGTAAAATCTAATTTAACTATTTTCTCTTTTTCATTTATTTTTTTTAATTCTTTTTTCATATTATTAACTCCTTAAATTATTTCATAAAATGTTTCATAATGATCGTATGTTAAAAACATTAATCCATCATTTGACCATACCAATCGGTGCTTGTTCCGTCGACCTTCATAGTAGTTTATATCAGCTTCATACCATATTCGCCCAGGTACATCAGGTAAATGTTTGTTTCTATTTTGATAAACTCCTTTTGTCATCATTTTACCAGGTGCAAATTTTCGTGGCGCTTTTCCCCATTTCCATCCCAAAGCCTCCAACTCTTTTTCAGTAATATAATAATCCGGTAGTCGGCCCATATGTTTCATCCACCAATCAGCGCCATTTCGACCATCTTTAGTCCCATTTCCTGCCTCTACTGCCTTCATTGGCTCTAATGTGCACCTACAATTTGGATGCAGCGGTGGTTTCATGGTGTAAATATCATTGATTCCATAAATTTGCCCATTTTGCTGCATGCACAACTGACACGTTGTAGGGCTTATATGAGTTATCCAGTTTTTCCAGTGTATGCTATCTACCGTTAGTGGAGCATATGTGTCAAGTAAGCCCTTATAAACTAAGTCCAGCTGTTCACATAATGGTATATAAGCATACAATTTTTTGATATACATATAATTTTTCAACCTCCATAATTATGATAGGGAAAAAGTATCCCCTCATATATACGGAGAAAATGTTGATTTTTTACCCTCTACAAGGCAAGTCTAACAAAAATAAAAAATATTTAAAACACAAACTTCCACTCTAAATTGCTTCAATCAGCTTTAATAATTTAATGCAATCCTTATAGCCTTGCAAATAAATCCAGTCTTGTTCTATGCTGTCAAGTAATAACTTCTCTTCTAAAAAACTTTCTGCAAATTTCTTGTCCTTTTCGCTAAAATTTTGAAATAAGTCGTAAAAGCGGTTGCTAACATTTGCATTATTTGAACACATATATTTATAGTTTTCATCACATTCTTTTAAATTTTTAATACTATCCTGCATTAATTGAGTAAAAAACAGTTGTACGTTTTCCTTAAAGTTATTCATTGTCTTGTTCCTCCCTTTTTTGCTTTACTGATTTATGCATTTCACTTATGTCGGTAGCTTTGCTGTCATATAAATCAATCATTTTAAGAGGATTATTTATCAGCTCATCTAATGCAGATTTTATTCTCATACCATAAAGTACATCATAAACAAAATATGTTGATTGGGTATCATTATTTAGATCACATAGGGTGTCAAAGTCTTTCTTTTGATCATCAGTTAAACCACTTACAAAGGCTTCTTCAAATTCATTGTAATACTCCTGTGCATCTTTGTGATACTGGGTGAAATATTGGGGATAATAGCATCAATTTAAAATTGTGCATAACATCTCACGTGCTAAATTCTCAATTTTTATTTTTTCATTAAAATTAAATTTTTCGTTCATTTATATATATTTCCTTTCAAATTTTTGCTTCCACAACCCCTTGAAAGAAATTAAAATGCATGGTATAATATTTACACTCCAATTATCTTTTGGTAGTTGTGGGTTGTCGGGGGATACGGGTTGCTTTGGTTGGCGCCGTTCCCCCTGTTTTTATTTAAGGTCAGACTTTAACTTCTTAATTCCACGCCTTGCCGCTTCGCCTTTTGTAACAGATTCTTGATGGCAATACTGGTTTAAAATTTGATTGCACTCTTCATCATATTTAACTGACATACGGTAACGCTTTGGATTATCCGTGGGTCGACCCATTTTTTTTGAACCCAAATTCTCACCTCCGTACTTTGGGCACACCTAAATTATAAACTTAGGACACACCTAAGTCAACCCCTAAAATAAAAAATTTTTCATAGTTTTGTACCCACAACCCCTTGAAAGAAACTAAAATGCATGGTATAATATTTACACTCCAATTATCTTTTGGTAGTGGTGGGGGATACGGGTTGCTTTGTCGGGCACCGTTCCCCCTATTTTTGCAATTTGTCGTAGACTTCACGAATTCCCTGTCTTATGATTTCTGCTTTACTCAGATTTGTTTTGCTACAACAGTATTCTAGCATTTTTAAGTCATTTTCGGACATTCTAACTCTAGTTTCATAAATTTTAGGGTCATCTGTTGGTCTACCTGTTCTTGGAGACAAGTTATCACCTCACTTTTGTGTCACCAATAATATGATAGTATATGGTGATACAAAAGTCAATACCTAAATAAAAAATTTTTTCATAGTTTTGTACCCACAACCCCTTGAAAGAAATTAAAATGCATGGTATAATATTTACACTCCAATTATCTTTTGGTAGTTGTGGGTGTAATGGGGGAAGTAGTGAATTTCATTAGCATTGAGACACTGCTTTCCCATTTTTTATTGCTGACTCAAAAGTTCATCAACCGCTAATCTAATTGTTTCTGCTCTAGTTAAATTATGTTCTTTTGCATAGTGTAATAACTTTTTATTCGTTTCTTCTGTAAACCTAACTTTAACATCAACATTTTTAGGGTTTTCCACTTTTGGTCTGCCAGTTCTAGGACACAAACTATCACCTCACTTTATGAGTCCCAATTAAATTATAATATATGAGTTCCGTAAAGTCAACCCCTAAAATAAAAAATTTCTGCATGGTTTCTCTTGGCAATATTTTCACCTCCCTTTGCTTGCTCGAAAAACGCCAAGGGTTTACTTTTTTTAATAATAATGATAATATATTAATAATAAGTATAAATGTTTGGATTGGTGAAAGTATTGGAAGAAATTCAAATAAATGAAATTAGAAATAAATGTAATAATAATTCTTTAAGGTGGACTAATCATATTATTACTAGGCTTTTTCAAAGAAACATAGCTCTAGAAGATGTTATACATGCCATAAATAATGGAGAAATAATCGAACACTATCCGACAGACTATCCTTATCCGAGCTGTCTTGTTCTCGGAGTAACTAGGCCTGGAAAAGTAATCCATGTAGTTTGTGGAATAACGGAAAACAATTTATGGTTGATTACTGCTTACTATCCAAATCTAGAAAAATGGAATAAAGATTTTAAAACTAGAAAGGAGATATTATAAATGACTTGCTTCATGTGTAAAGGCAATCTGGAAAGCAAAACGAGCACATTTATGGTAGATCTAGGAAATTGTATTATTATTATTAAAGACGTACCATCAGAAATTTGTAGTCAGTGTGGAGAAATATCATATAGTAATAATGTTGCGCTCCAACTGCAAAAAATAATAAATTCTATGAGAAAAACTATTACAGAAATTGCCGTTGTTCATTATTCAGATAGGGTTGCCTAATTCTCAGCCTTAAAAAGTTGCGCATAAATAGAAATATCATTTTTGTATTCATAACTCCTTGAAAGAAATTAAAATGCATGGTATAATATTTACACTCCAATTATCTTTTGGTAGTTGTGGGTATAGTTCAAGGTGGTGCCAATTCTGCTCGACGGAGGTGCCACTTTGTTTTTATTTTTGACCTATTAACATATTGATTGCTTGTCGTACGGCTTCTGAACGTGTGATGTTATTTTTTTCGCAATATTTATCTAATTTTTCCAGTATATCTGGGTTCATGCGAATACCCATACGAATCGGTTTCGGGTTGTCAGTAGGTCTACCAATTTTCTTGCCGGACAAAGTTTGCCTCCTTTTGCTCGACAAAATTGTTTTAACATTGTGTCGAACAAAAGTCAACCCCTAAAATAAAAAAATTTCCTCATAGTTTTGTACTCACAACCCCTTGAAAGAAACTAAAATGTATGATATAATATTTATACTCCAATTATCTTTTGGTAATTGCGGGTGGATAGGGAGTGGGTAAATAAATGTCTGACAATATGCCTACTCTCTTTTTTATTTGTCTTTTAGGCTCCTAATTGCTTCCCTAACACTTTCTGGACGAGTTTTTTGTTTTCGATTACAATAATCATCTAGTATACTTAAATCACGTTCACTTAATCTAACATCTATCTTGAAAGGTTTAGGATCGTCAGTAGGTCTACCTATTTTCGGCTTTGTCAATTCTACCCTCCTTTTGCCTGACAAAACTATTTTAATACTTTTGTAGACAAAAGTCAACCCCTAAAATAAAAAATTTCTGCACGGTGCTTTTTTGTGTGCAGAAATCTTTAAATCATATCTTAGCTTTGGTGCGACTTGACGGTTCTTTTGCCTTCTTTTCTTCCGCAAAGAAAAGAAGGTTGACAAAACTATTTTCTAGGTGTAAAATAAAAAGTAGTATGAAGTACCGTTTAAAGAACGGTCTTACTCATAAAGTTTAGGGTATAGATAACCGCATCACTTTACCGAGGAGCGGTTATCTTTTTTTGCCTGTATGTAAAAACTTATCAAGTATTAATAATAAGATTATCAGTACGATTAAATATTCCATCGGCTCACCCCCCTTTCTAAAAGGGGATTGGGCAATAACCGCTCTCCACGAGCAACTCCATACTACTTTATCTACTATAACACAAAGCTAGTTGGAATTTCAACATGTAATTACATCTTTTCACAATATATTCTAAAATATTCTTTTTTTAGGCTGATTTATAAGATTTATAAATATAAGATTTATGTTATTGGCTGTAATGGCATTATGATGATTAACGCACAAAATTATTTTAATAATTATGTCGAATAATAATCAAGCCCTAAAATAAAAAAATTTCTGCATGGTGCTTTTTTGTGTGCAGAAATCTTTAAATCATATCTTAGCTTTGGCGCGACTTGACGGTTCTTTTGCCTCCTTTTCTTCCGCAAAGAAAAGAAGGTTGACAAAACTATTTTCTAGGTGTAAAATAAAAAGTAGTATGAAGCACCGTTTGAAAAGCGGTCTCGTTCCAATAATTCAAGTGATAAAAAGATAGCACTCAAACTTGGTAGGAGAGAGTGTTATCTTTATTTTTATCTATATAGAAACTTATGTAAAATAAGCAATAATATCGCAAACATTATTAAGTATTCCATTTAGATGTCACCCCCTTTCAATTAGGG